>JBBSEV010000004.1:0-144470 GCA_038239385.1 Chitinophagales bacterium | reverse complement strand
GGAGATGGAAACTTATGGAAGCAAATAAAAGAAGATGCGCAAAGGCTTGCTAAACTCGGCTTTACTGCTATTTGGCTGCCGCCTGCTTTCAAAGCAGCGAATGGAGGTTACAGTACAGGGTACGATGTTTATGATCTTTACGACCTTGGAGAGTTTGATCAAAAAGGTACGGTGCGAACCAAATACGGAACACGCCAGGAATATCTTGAAGCATTAAAAGCAATAAGGGACGCCGGAATGCAGGTAATGGTTGATATTGTTCTTAACCATAAAGCGGGAGGCGATGAAATTGAAAGGATAAAAGTTGTAAAAGTTAACCCTGAAAATCGAAATGAAGATATTTCGGAACCTTTCGATATTGATGCTTATACCAAATTTACTTTCCCTGGCAGGCAAAAAAAATATTCAGCATTTGAATGGAATCATAGCTGTTTTACAGGAATTGACTATGCGCATGACCTTAATGAAGATGCGATTTTCAGAATTTTAAAAGATAATACCAGCAGTTGGCAGGAAATGATTGATGATGAAAAAGGGAACTACGATTACCTGATGTATAACGATATTGATTTTAGAAATGATTTCGTAAGAGAAGAATTAAATAACTGGGGCAAATGGTATTGGGAGCAGGCAAATTTTGACGGAGTACGGCTTGATGCTGTAAAACACATTTCTCCTTTTTTCTATGTAGAATGGCTTCACCGACTTCGCATTAATACCAGTAAAGAAATATTTGCCGTAGGCGAGTATTGGGCTCCCGGCAAATTGAATCTTCTTTTAAAATATATTGAAGCAACAGGAGGTAATATGAGTTTATTTGATTCATCTCTTCATCACAATCTGCATCACGCATCAAAGTCAGGAAATGATTATGACTTAACTACGATTTTTGATGAAACTCTAGTGAAAGTGATGCCGGAAAAAGCAGTTACGGTTGTAAGTAATCATGATACCCAACCACTACAGGCTTTGGAAGCTCCTGTGGATCCCTGGTTTAAGCCAATTGCCTATGCCTTAATACTCTTGCGGGACGAAGGATATCCCTGCGTTTTTTATCCGGATCTTTTTGGCGCTAATTATAAAGACTATGGAAAAGATGGAAATGAATATGAAATTTGGATGCCGGGTGTTCCTAAAATCGAAAAGCTAATGCAGGCGCGTAAAGATCATGCTTACGGTTTTCAAAGAAATTATTTCGACCATGCTAACTGTATAGGGTGGACGAGGGAAGGTGATAGCTCCCATAGAGGATGTGCTGTTGTAGCATCCAATGGTGGTGATAGTTTTAAAACAATGGAAATAGGCAAATCATATGCCGGCAAAACTTTCCTGGATCTTATGGAGAATCATCAGGCTGAGATAGTCATTGATGAAAATGGCTGGGCTGAGTTTTTTGCGCCGGCAGGTTCCGTTTCTGTTTGGGTTGAAAAATGGTATTAATTCAATCAAGGGGAAACAACATTCTCCATTTTATAATATCCAGGACACTTTCACTTTTTAGTAAAAATTAATTAAGTGTGAAAGCGGCAATTATAACCTTGCAGTAGTTTCTTTTGACATCAATGTGTTTTCTTAATTTTGCAAAATAATACTCAAAATACAGATCAATGGAATATAATAAACTTACAAAGGAAGAAGAAAGAGTAATACTTCACAAAGGAACAGAAATGCCATTTACCGGCGAATATGATAACAATAAAGCAACAGGCACTTACGTCTGTCGCCGTTGCAATGCTTCATTATATGAATCCAAAGATAAATTTGATTCGCATTGCGGATGGCCAAGCTTTGATGATGAAATACCTGGAGCGGTTAAACAGGTTCCTGATGCGGATGGGAGAAGAACAGAAATAGTTTGCAATAATTGCGGCGCACACCTCGGCCATGTTTTTACCGGTGAAAGATTAACTTCCAAAAATACAAGGCATTGTGTTAATTCAATATCAATGAAGTTTATTCCTGCGGAAACTAATAATTAATTAATTTCTGTATCATTTCATTAAGTCTTGATTTTGCTAAAAAGTTTTTTTCCAACTCTATATTAAAAGGAACAGGAGTATCAAGTGATCCACACCGCATGACAGGCGCATCCAGAAATTCAAAGCAATTTTGTGCGATCCAGGCAGCAACTTCTCCGCCAATGCCTCCCGTAAGCGTATCTTCATGAAACACGAGGACTTTGCCCGTGTTATTTACTGCAGTTCTGATTGCTTTATAATCGAGCGGAAGTAACGTTCTCAGGTCAAGAATATTTATTGAAATTTCAGGATGAGCATCTGCATATTCCGTCGCCCAAACCACTCCCATGCCGTAAGTGATAATACTAACGTCGTGGCCTGCCCGCACAATTCGGGCTTTGCCAATTTCTACTTCATAATATTCCTCAGGTACTGGGCCGCTTATACTTCTATACAAAACCTTATGCTCAAAATACATCACGGGGTTTGGGTCATTGATTGCAGCGATCAATAATCCTTTTGCATCATGTGGATTAGATGGATACACAACTTTTAAACCAGGAGTATGAACAAACCATGCCTCATTGCTTTGACTATGAAAAGGTCCCGCACCTACCCCGGCACCTGTTGGCATCCGGATTACAATATCCGCGTTCTGTTCCCAACGATAATGAATTTTTGCAAGGTTATTTATGATTTGGTTAAAACCAACTGTTACAAAATCGGCAAACTGCATTTCCATTACGCTTTTAAAGCCTTCAAGGCTTAAGCCTAAAGCGGTCCCAACAATAGCACTTTCACACAATGGAGTATTACGTACTCTTTCTTTTCCGAAATCTTTTACAAAGCCTTCTGTTATCTTAAAGGCGCCACCATACTCTGCGATATCCTGACCCATTAGCACAAGATTTGGATGCTTCTCCATCGACTGCCAAAGGCCCTGTGAAATAGCATCTATGAACCGCAACTCTGGCTCTGTTTCGCCGGAAAGGGAACTTAGAATGCTCTTTTTTGAATGTGAATTTGCATTCAGTTCCTGTTTTTGTTTTGCATAAACATCATTCAATTCTCTACTTGAAATTTCACTCCGGTTTACAGAAAGGTTTTGTTTGGGCTGTTCTAAAACAGGGTTTATGAGGTTGATCAGTTCCCGGAATTCATTTCGTATATCCGCTATAGTTAGATTAGTCAAAATTTTTTCTTCCATAAGGAACCGTTCGTAATTTTTTATAGGGTCTTTTTGTAGCCATTGCTCAAACATTTCTTTAGGAACATATTTAGTGCCACTTGCTTCTTCATGCCCACGCATGCGAAAGGTCATACATTCAACCAGATAGGGTTTCTGATTTTTTATACAATATTCCCTTACCCCTGTTATAGTTTCATAAACCGATAAAATATTGTTTCCATCAATCTGAATACCTTCCATACCATAGCCCGATGCTTTATCCACCAGATTTTTACAACGGTATTGTTCACTTACCGGAGTGCTGAGGCCATATCCATTATTTTCTATGATGAATATTACAGGCAGGTTCCATACTGCAGCCACATTTAAAGCTTCATGAAAATCTCCTTCACTGGTGCCTCCTTCGCCTGTAAAAGCGAGGGATACTTTCTGCTCCTTTTTTAATTTATATGCAAGTGATACACCATCCGCGATGGCAAGTTGTGGCCCAAGGTGTGAAATCATTCCACAGATAAAATGTTCCTTACTGCCAAAATGAAAACTCCTTTCCCTGCCTTTGCTGTAGCCGTCTTCATCACCCTGCCATTGCTTCATTAATTTTTGTAATGGCATATTTCGAGAGGTAAAAACGCCGAGATTCCTATGCAGTGGCATTATCCACTCATCTGGTCCCAAAGCATAGGTTGCTCCTACAGAAATTGCCTCCTGGCCGATACCGCTGAACCATTTAGAGATTTTTCCCTGGCGTAACAAAAGCAGCATTTTTTCTTCGATCATCCTTGGAAAAAGTAGCTTTTTGTATAACTCAATTAATGTTTCTTCGGGTAAATCGTTTCTGTTGAATTGCATCCTGCAAATTTCAACTTTTCATTTGTAAATAAAAAAGAAGAAGAGATGTTATGGTCACTTAAATTTTTTTTCGGCGCTCACGAGAGCAGAAGAAATAATAGATAATAATAAACCGAAAATAAAAGCCCACAAAAATCCTTCAATATGTATACCGGATACAAATTTACCAGCAAGCAAGATCATTAAAACATTTATCACCAGGAGAAAAATCCCAAGAGTGAGTATAGTTATGGGCAATGTGAGTATTACCAGTATTGGCTTTACTATAGCATTCAATATGGCAAGTACAAGAGCAAAGATCAATGCAGTCACAAATGAATTAATACGCACATGCGGCGTTAAGATCATTGAAAGGCCGTAAGCTACCGCGGCGGTTATAAGAAGGCGTACGATAAATTTCATATAAGAACTTTGTGGAAAGCTACTTTAAATTACTACCAACTCAAAAAATTCTTCAGGCAATAAATATTTGTTGGAAAGCTCCGTAATCTCATCCACGGAAATATTTTTTATCGTGTTGATATATTCGTAAAAATAGTTTTCATCAAGCCCGTTTATAATAAGGCTTTTCCATCTTGCGATTACCTGGAAGGGGCCATCGATATCTCCAAGATTGATTCCCATCATATAATTCTTTACTAATAATAATTCTTCATCATCAATTGATTCTTCCCTCAATATTTTCATTTCTTTATATACTTCATCAACCGTTGCCTCGCAAACATCTTTGCCGGCTTCAGTACTTATTACCCAGGCGCTTTGCTTAACATGATTTTCAATAAAACTATGTATCCCGTAGGTATACCCTTTTTCTTCCCGTATATTACTCATTAGCCTTGAGCCAAAATAGCCACCGAAAATAACGTTCAGGACCATGGTTTTTTTAAAATCAGGATGGTGCCTGGAAGGGAATGATCGTGCTAAACGAATAGCACCCTGAACTCCCTTTGGGTCATTAATTACTTTAGTTTTCTTATCAGATGCGATTTCTGTTTTATGCGTAACATCTGGTATAATTTCATTCAAGTTAAGATCTCCGAAATGTTGATTAAGCTGTAATTGGAAATCTGCTGGCAGTTTCCCTGCGGCAAAAATTATGCACTTTGCATTTATATAGAAGTTGTTGAAGAAATTCTTTAGGTCTTTACCTTCTATAGCTTGTATATCTGTAACACTGGAAACTCTTCCGTAAGGATGTTGGGTTCCATATAAATACTGATCAATTATTCTGTTTGCAACGAAATCGCATTTTTGCAGATTTACCGCCAGCCGTTGTATGCTGTTTTGTTGAAAAATCTCTATCTCCTGTTGAGGAAAAACAGAATCGGTAATGATCGTTCTTATTACCGGCAAAACTTGTTTGAGATGTTTTGAAAGGCAATGAAGGGTTATAGTTGACGTTTCATGTTGGCAACTGCGGGTAAGGTATGCTCCATAGTACTCAAAATGCTCATTAATCTCCAAAGCATTTTTTTTCGAAGTTCCGTTTTTAATAAGATGGTTAGTAGCTGCAGCAACAAGGTTTTTATTTTCAAATGAATTGCCTGCGGAAAAAACAAATTCTATCATTACTACTTCCTCTGTGCCATCATTTATATAATATACCGGAGCGCCATTCTTAAGTTCAAATTTTTCATAAGGCTTGAGTACAAGATTAAATTCTATGGCATCTTTTATAGGAGGGGCTATGGTTCTGTCTGGCATTTTAAAAATAATGACTTGAAATTTAGTAATTGTTAGGTGTAAATTTTGGCCCCGATAACTCTTTAATTTTCTGATCGGTAATAAAGTGTATTGCTATTGTTTTCTTCAAAAATATTTCTACACTCTTCCTGTATTTCTTCTGACGTTACTGATTGATATTTCTCTAATTCCGTATTCATAAGATTGGCATCGCCAAGTAACTCATAAGTTGCCAGGCTATTGGCCCTGTTCATTACACTTATATCTTCAAAAGCAATCATGCTCTCTGTTTTATTTTTTACTTTTTCCAATTCAGTTTGCTTTACCAATTCAGTTTTCATTTTATCAAGCTCTATTTCTATTGCTTTTTCTGCTACAAACATATCCGTTCCTTTTACAAGTTTCCCATCAATATAAAGCAACCCATTATCAACGCTACCAAAGTGTGAACATACGATACTGCTGAAAAGCTGCTGTTCTTTTACAAGGCTTTGAAACAATCTTGAAGATGCTCCATTCCCTATAATTTCAGAAAGAAGATCAGTAGTATAATATCTCTTATCAAGCCTTGGCGCCATGTGCCACGTTTTGTATAAGGCATCCAATGGTACAGGTGCTTTTATTTCCTGCCGTCTTGGCTCTGCCTGCTTCGGTTCTAAGGGAATGTTTCTCACATATTTTTCTCCTGCCGGGATATCGCCGAACCATTTTTCGGCAAGGCTTTTTACCTGTTCTACCGACACGTTACCAGCTACAGTTAGAATAGCATTCGCCGGCGTATAATGTTTGAAAAAGAAATTTTTTACATCCTCTAACCTTGCATTTTCCACATGACTCAACTGCCTGCCAATCGTCATCCATTTATATGGATGTACTTTGTAAGCCAGTTCCCGCATTTTATGCCATGCCTCACCATACGGCTTATTGATGTAATGCTCTTTAAATTCTTCGCAAACAACCTTTCGCTGCACTTCAAGAGAATTTTCATCAAAAGCCAGGGAGAGCATACGGTCACTTTCCAACCAGAAAGCAGTCTCAAGGTTTTCTGCAGGAAGCTGAATATAATAGTTGGTAAGATCATTAGTGGTGTATGCATTATTATCACCGCCCGCTATTTGCAACTGCTCATCATAAGATGGGATATTGATACTCCCCCCAAACATTAAGTGTTCAAAGAGATGGGCGAATCCGGTCATCTCAGGGTTCTCATCCCTTGCACCTACATCATACATCACATCAAGCACTGCCATGGGCGTACTCTTATCAATGTGTACAATTACACGAAGGCCATTAGCCAAAACAAATCTTTCAAATTTAGTCATCGGGAGCAAATTTGAGGTAAAGCAATTCATTTCCCAAAAAAGAATTACAAAGTATTTTAAAATATCCGCCCAACTCTGAAGGAAAGAATGAGGGGCACAGTATCCCTGGTAATAAGAAGCGTAATCTTATCGCCTACTCCCTGCATAAGGTTTCTATATGCATTTATGTTATTAGTGAAATTAGAATTTACGGCCATTATAACATCGCCTTTTTTAAGCCCACACTTTTCAGCAGGAGAGCCATCAATTACATCATCTGCTATAATTTGACCGTCGACATAGTACATATTCATGCCGGTATAAGAGTAATCGAATTCATCATTAAAATGTCTGTTTGGTATTATGTGAATTTCTCTCTTTGGATAGTTAAAGATTATATTAAAACGGCGCAATATATCGTCTCCGATAAGGCCTCCAAGAAAAGGGTACGAGGTTGCATTGAATTCATCATCCAGAATATTAGTAGGAACTTTTCTAAATCTATATGGGCCAATCTGCACCTGCTTAACGATTGTAAGCAGCATTTCTTTTTTTCCACCAAGCCCCTGCACCTGTACAGAAATTGGCCGTCTTCTTTTTTTTAACACAGAACTGTCGTTTTCAAATTGCTTACTCATAAGGAAACAAAGGCCGGCGCCGGTATCAATATAAAAATTTGCGTTTACTTTTTTTTCATCTTTTATCGTTAATGGTTGTATAGGAAGGGCCGTAAAAAGCGGGTGCAACAAAGTACCTCCCTTAGGATAATTAATTCTGCCGGGTTCATACACTTCAATCCGGAGGCTGTCAAAATTCATCTTTACAATGAACCTGCTAAAAAAACTATAACCTATAATTCCGTCAATTTTCTCACCGTAAACACTACTTAATATTTCATAATCATTTATGTAAAAATCAAGGCTATCCAGTTCAAGGCCAGGCAGAATAAGCTTGTTATTTTTGGAAACATCTACTTCTCTTACTCCAGCAATTCCATTGATGGTTTTTCCGGAAGGAACGTGCGGTATATTAAATTCTTTTGTTGTAGCGGAATCAAGTGAAATAGCGCCGCTACCGGTATCCAGAATAAAATTAAGAGAGTCGGGGATTTTATTAAGCTTTGCCTTTACTAAAATTACGCCACCACTTAGTTGCTTGTAAGAAAACCTGGTAATTAACTTAGCATGTTTTTCAATATATCTTTCCTGCCCATAGGAAGCCATGTAAGTAACCGTGAATATTATGTAAAATAAACATCGAATCATATACAATCCTGAAATTTAAGTTATATGACTGTATTTTTGTACAGGATTTTACAAACGGCAAATGTTTTTTGAAAGTAAACCAGAATCTTAATTATGAATATTTCGCAGCTTTTTATTAAGGCGCTTCGAATGGAATTCCTTTCAGTTGAAGAAGGCATGTTTTTATTTGATAATGCTGCTTTAGCTGAATTAATGTTGGTAGCAGATGAATTGCGTAAAAAGCAGGTACCCTATAATAAGGTAACATGGATAATTGATAGAAATGTAAACACAACTAACATCTGTATTGCCAATTGTAAATTTTGTAATTTTTATAGAATTCCCGGTCATCCGGAAGGTTACATTACAGATATCGAAACATACAAAAGAAAAATTGATGAAACTTTTCGATATGGTGGTGAGCAATTACTTCTACAGGGTGGGCACCATCCTGGTCTTGGGCTTTCTTATTATGTTGATCTGTTTAAAGAATTAAAAAAGTTATACCCTTCATTGAAACTGCATGCTCTCGGCCCACCGGAAGTTGCACACATAACCAAACTTGAAAAGTCTACTCATAGAAAAGTTCTTATTGCACTCAAAGAGGCGGGGATGGATTCTTTACCCGGCCCAGGAGCAGAGATACTAACAGATAGGGTTAGGCGCTTAATTAGCAAAGGAAAATGCGGTACCCAGGAATGGCTGGATGTAATGACGGAAGCACATAAACTTAATATTACAACATCTGCAACAATGATGTTTGGCCATGTGGAAACGATACAGGAAAGATTTGAACACCTAGCTAAAATAAGGGAAGTGCAGGCAAAAAAACCTTTGGGAGCAAAAGGCTTCATCGCATTTATTCCCTGGACCTTCCAGGATGTTGATACGTTACTTGCCAAAATAAGAGGCGTACACAACCTTACGACACCTGAAGAATATATCAGAATGATCGCCATGAGCCGGATTATGCTTCCTAATATTAAGAACATACAGGCAAGCTGGCTAACAGTTGGTAAACAGGTTGCACAAATTTGCTTACACGCCGGCGCAAATGATTTTGGAAGTATTATGATTGAAGAAAATGTAGTGAGTGCAGCGGGTGCTCCTCATCGCTTTACCAGTAAAGGAATTCAGGAGGCTATATGTGAGGCTGGCTTTGAGCCGCAATTGCGCAATCAACAATATGAATTTAGAAATATCCCCGAGGTGATGGAAGAGCAGGTTATTGATTATTGATACAGATAAATAATTATTATAGGGAACTTCTTCTTTAATTTTTTTCGTCATAACCTCACGCCTCTCTCCCTTCTAATTTTGAACACCTATTTTCTAACAAAATTATTTAGGAAATTAAAAAATTATTTATTGCATTTACACTATGTTTCACAGTTTTTAAAGCGTTACCTGTAAAGGATAGCGCTTTTTTGGCCTTACCTCATTTTCTCTATCTGAAGAAGTACTGCGCTCAATTTTTTAATAAAAATTTATACAACACTTTTCAAAATTATATTTTTGGATAATGGCTTTTCAAAACTTTACCCCTGACCAGGCAATTCCAAAAATAAAACATTACTGTACTTACCAAGAAAGATGCCATGCTGAAGTTCGTGATAAGCTGTACTCTTATGGATTATATAAGAAAGAAGTTGAACCCATTATTTCTTTACTTATTAATGAAAATTATTTAAACGAAGAGCGCTTTTCAATAATGTATGCAGGCGGCAAATTCCGGATGAATCAGTGGGGAAAGATAAAAATAAAGCAGGCTCTTAAATTGAAACAGATAAGTGATTATTGCATTAAAAAAGCATTGAAAGAAATTGATGAAGCACAGTATCAAAAAACTTTTCAAAAGCTTACAGAACAAAAATTGAAAGCCCTTAAAAGTGAAAAAAATATTTTTATAAAGAAAAGAAAGTTGCAGGATTATTTATTACAGAAAGGATTTGAAGATAATATGATTAGTGAAGAAGTTACGAAAATTGGAAAGAAATGAAAGAAACAATATACATTCTCAAAGAAAAGTTTTGGGATTAGATTTTCTCTATTTTAAAGAACATGAGAATTTTATATTTAATTCCTCTACAAATTGAAAGTCATTAATCCATCTAATACCCATATTATCACAAACGTTAGGAATCTTTATTCTTGTTGTTTTGGGAACAGTCACTTTTTCTTCTTTAGTAACTACACAAGCATTCTCTTTTAATGCATGAGCAATTACCCATGGATCAGCTAAGGAACGCTGTTTTGTATTGTCAACAAGATATTGATGAATTGGATTAGCCGCATAAATATTTCTTAAGCATTTTGCAACATCTTCATCAACCTTATAAATTGGAATTTTACTATTTTTTAACCATTCTGCTAAATCATCTTCCGTTCGAGTTATTTCATCAAAAACACTTTGAGGAAGAAAGATTATTTTCTTTTCCCCAAAATCATTTAGTAAAGTCCAATAGGCAGGACAAAATTTGGGAGAATAATATTTTTGCCAGGCTTGAATCAGTACATTAGCATCCAAACAATATTTTTGATGCGAAGTACTCATTTATAAAGAAAAGCTTCAAGTTTTGGGAAATTATTTATTTGAGTGTTTAGCAAGTTGCTTGCTTGCGTAGGTTGAATATATCCTCCTCGAAAAGCGTCCATAACAACTTTGGTGAATAGATGACTATTCTTATTTGCAAGTAGCATAAAATAATCAGGTCCGCCCTTTTTCTTTTCTTTTACCTTTTTCGCTTTTTCCTCTTCTCGTATTAAATATTCTTGAAAATCGGTATCAGCCTGTTTCTTTAGTTTTTTATATTTATCTAAAGATATTAGTTCAAGTGAAAATGCTCTATAAATAAAAGCAAATGAACTTACGCCTAACTTTTTTGATAAGCTAAATATATTTTTTGAAGAATTAAAAATAGAAGGATCAAAACTTTTCATTATTTCGCTTGGAAGCAGGGCGTTTGCTGCTACTTCATTGCAGAATAATTCAATTGGATGTAATTTGTCTTTATATTTTAATTCAGGCTCAATTTCGTTAGATATGCCAGAAGCAGCAATCCAAATATGAGCTAATTCATGTACTAATGTAAAAAGTTGCGGAGCATTCCAGTCTTCAGAATTTATAAATATAAAAGGAGCGAATTTATCAGCGATTGTAAACCCTTGTAGTTCGTCGCTTTCTAATTTTAATCTGGTGTGAATAAAACTTGTCCTTGAAATAAAAATTCCATTCGTTTCAGCTTTGGTAATCCATTCCCTAATAGGGTTTTCAGTAGAGTAATGAATGGGATTCACCTTAAGTATTGAAAGTATATCTTTAGCTACGTCTAAAGGTTTTGAGTTAATCGAGTATTTGCCTACGAATGATAAAGGTGATTCTTCATTTTCTGAATATAACTCACTAATCCAAGCTTGTTTTTGCTGTATTTCACGTATAATAAAAATGGAGGCTGTTCCAAGTTTTCTTGCCGTTTGTCTACGAAAATCTTGTAGCGGTTGAAAATCACGCGGTATGTCAGGAAGAAAAAAAATTGCAAAAGGTCTTCTATAAGTTTTGGCTAATGTTTGAGCTTGTTTGATTGTTGGATGGCTTATTCCTTCTTCCCAGTTGTTAAGTTTATCAGTATTTACAGAAACTTTCGAGGCAGCAGTCTCTAAAGACATTCTAGCCGATTCTCTTGCCCATTTTAAAATTTTGGGTGTTATGTAGGCTTTGTCTGCCATGTTATTTTATACAATAATACATGTTAGTTATTAAATTTTAAGATGCCATATCCCCTTGTGTACAACTTTTAAATTGCAACTATTAAAACTAATTAATTAACCTATTCTTGCCAAATAAGCTGACAGCAAGCAACTGTTTTTTAAAAATCAATCCAATAACTTTACACGATGTCCTCTCTCACAGTTTCACTTATTCAAACCAATCTCCATTGGGAAGATAAAAAAACAAACCTTGATATGCTTTCAAAAAAAATTGAAGGCATACAAGAAAAAACTGAGGTAGCTATTCTTCCCGAAATGTTCAGCACAGGATTTAGTATGAGGCCTGAAATACTTGCAGAGAAAATGGATGGTGAAACTATTGCCTGGATGAAAAAAATTTCCGCTGAAAAAAAAATTATTCTTACAGGTAGCATTATAATTGAAGACCCAATAAATACTCAGGATAAAGGATTTTATAATCGCCTTATATGGATGCTTCCAAATGGAGAATATGGCACTTATGATAAACGGCATTTATTTGCTTACGGTGACGAGCACTCGCATTATACGGCAGGCAGCAAAAGATTAATTGCTTCGGTGAAAGGATGGAAAATAAATTTGCAGATTTGTTACGATCTTAGGTTCCCGGTTTGGTGCAGGCAAGCCCCCATCTTCTTTGGAGGGGCCAAGACGATGAGGCCAGTAGCCGAATATGATGTTTTAATTATTGTAGCTAACTGGCCTGAGAAAAGAAGCTTGGCCTGGAAAACTTTGTTGCAGGCAAGAGCAATAGAAAATCAATGTTATGTAATTGGCGTTAACAGAACAGGCCAGGATGGAAACAGCATCAATTATGCCGGCGATAGTATGATCATTGACCCACTCGGAGAAATCTTATATCAAAAAACAAATATTGAAGATATTTTTACCTACTCTTTAGAAAAAGAAAAGCTGGATAGTGTGAGAGAAAAATTTCCTTTTATGAAAGACTCCGATTCTTTTATTATAATTCCTGATGAATGATTTCAACTTATTGTGCCGACAAAGTTTTTTCCGGAACAGAATGGCTTGTGGATATTGCTATAATTTGTGACAATGGATTAATAAAAGATGTAATAAAAATCGAAAATTTACCCGTAGAATTAGAGGTGGTAAAAAAGTGCCCAATTATTGCACCCGCATTTATAGATATACAGATATATGGCGCCTCTTCACAATTGTTTTCTATACATCCTACACCAGGTACGCTCCATAAAATGTATAAGCATTGCAGGAGTGGTGGCTCTGCCTATTTTTCACCAACTATTGCAACTAACACAAAAGATGTGTTCAAAAAAGGAATTGACGCAATAAAAGAATATTGGGATAATGGAGGAAGCGGTGTTTCGGGCTTACATATTGAAGGCCCCTGGATCAATAAAATAAAACGAGGCGCTCATTTGGAGTATCTCATTCATGAACCTTCTGTTGACGAATTGAAATCTTTGCTAGAATATGGAAAAGGTGTTATTAAAATAATTACGCTGGCTCCTGAAGTTTGTAGCGAAGAGGTAATTAATTTTATAAAAAGTAATGATGTCATTATTTCAGCAGGGCATAGTAATGCAACATACCAGGAATCAATGAAAGCATTTGATAATGGAATAAATGTTGCCACTCATCTGTTTAATGCAATGACGGCTCTGCATCACCGTGAGCCAGGATTTGCAGCTGCCATTATGATGCACCCAACAGTAATGGCAAGCATAG
Organism: Chitinophagales bacterium; assembly: GCA_038239385.1. GTDB lineage: Bacteria > Bacteroidota > Bacteroidia > Chitinophagales > Chitinophagaceae > Ginsengibacter. The sequence goes on along the minus strand of JBBSEV010000004.1, from coordinate 130,789 downwards.
TTCCCGATGGAATACATGTAGATTTTACAATGATAAAACTGGCAAAAAAATTAATGGGTGAAAGGTTATTTATAATAACAGATGCAGTAACTGAAACCACAGAAGGCCCTTACCAACATAAGCTTAATATTGATAAATACGAATCGAACGGTATTCTGAGTGGATCTGCATTGACGATGGCTGCAGGAGTAAAAAATTGCATTGAAAAATGCGATATTCCTTTCGGTGAAGCACTAAAAATGGCAAGTCTGTATCCTGCAAAAGTGCTTGGCGTTGATAACAAGATTGGAAAAATTGAAAAAGGATTTAACAGTAATCTTGTATTACTAAATGAAAAAATGGAAGTTTTGGATTGCACCTGATTTGCTATGAAGGCCTTATTTGAAAACCGGGAATAAGGAATGCAAAATAAAAAATGGCTCTGAAACTTTTCTTTGTGTCTTGAGTCCTACAGGATTTCATAAAATTTAATTATTCTTTTTTGCCTTTATCATTTCCCTGACAATTACTCTTTTAGTATCTACCTGGTCTATCACATCCTTTACATTAGGCCTTACATAAACATCCGGAATAACTCCTGTGCCTTTAACTGCAATATGTTGGTATTGTACCAGCCTGAAAAAAGGAATTCTTACATGCAATTTTGTTTTAGGTAAAATGATGTCCGGGATCATAATTCCTGAATTACCATACCAGCCGCCACCGGTTTCTTCTCCTACAAGAGTTACATTTTCCTGTCCTTTAATAGCATTGCAAAAAAGGGATGATGCTGAAAAAGTTAATCCATTAGTAAGGACGTAAATATTACCATCAAAATGATTAATACGTTTAGGCCTGAACGTATGCCTCTCCCAATATCCAAAATGATACTTTCCATCCGACTCCTTATGCGTTACAAACAGCAACCCGATGTTATTAAAAAAACCGGAAGTTATATGATGCGTGTAAGGTTTGAAGCTTTTACTTATAGCATAAGCAGTATCAGCTACTTTGAATGAAGTTTTTCGTAAAAATTTTGTGAGCAACACATAATTATCTATATCACCCCCTCCATTTGCTCTTATGTCAACAATTAAATTTTGTATTTTATTTTTCGCAAGGTGCCTGAATGAACTTTTAAAAAAATGATGCAAATGTGCTTTTGAAAAAGTATTTATTGTCATAGTAGCAGTAGAAGTATCAATTTGCAATGAGCGGATATTTTCAAGTTTTTGTTTTCGGCTGAGTTTTTTTTCTTTTATCCCGGAAGTAATTTTTTTTTGTTTGCCAAGGCTGTCAGCAGGTGGGATAAAAAAAGGAAGTACTGTATGTTTTTCAATTCCGGTGCTGTCTTTATACCCTACATTGTAAGTTTTGTATAATCCAAAGATATTTCGGTGAAAATATGGAAAGCTTGCGCTGAGGCGAATGTAATTAACATTATCAGCATACCCGTCTTTCACCATAAAATCAAACATCCTGCTAATAACATTATTACTTTTCACGCCATTTATAGAAGTAATAATTGTTCCTCTTTTAATAATGGAATCTTTAAGGTTAAGGTTATTTAAAACGACCATTGTATCTCTCCATATCTTTAAATAAAGTGGAAAAGAAGGTATGCGTTTATTTTTTACAAACTTATTCCAGCCATTACTCATACTAAAACTGGTGTGACCACAATGAATGGTTGCAGTAAGAGGTGCTATTATTTTCCAGCCAAATTGCAGCTCAGTCATAGAATCAGTAATTGAGTGGTATCCTTCATTAAAAAAATAGTCCATACTGTCTTTACTTGTGTACCAATAAAGAGATGGATGTTTTTCCTGCAGCACGTTTCTTAAAAAAGTATAATCCTCCCTAAGCGTTTCTTTAGAATATTTTTTATTGGGATCATAGTTTTTTGAAACCGAGCATGAAAAAAGAAGTGGGAAAGTAAGCAGGAATAAGAAGCGCCTCATGGTTTACAAAAGTCTATATAAAATCTATAACGGAAGTGTAAAATTTAATTTTGAAAAAAGTATGATACATATAAATGTTAGAATGCATTCCATCCCTGGGCTGTAAGCTTGTGTTCATTACCTCCCCTTGTAATTATTTTGCAGCCCTCATCCGGCTCATTTATGTAGCCAACAACACTTATCTGTTCGTTAGTTTTGATTTTATTAAGATCATCCTGGGTAATTGTAAAAAGAAGTTCATAATCTTCACCACCACTAAGTGCGCAGGCAGTTGGGTCTAGCTCCAGTTTATACGCGAACTGCCGGGCAATATCGTTGACAGGAATTTTTTCTTCATATAAAATGCAGCCTGCATCGCTTTGTTTACAAATATGCAGAAGCTCACTGCTAAGTCCATCGCTTATATCTATCATTGATGTTGGCAAAATCTTATTTGCCGCAAAAAAGTCAATGATATCTTTTCTTGCTTCCGGCTTTAAAATTCTTCCAATAATATAATCCTGGTTTTCAAGATCTGGCTGAACACCTTTGGTTTCGATAAAAATTTTCTTTTCTCTTTCCAGCAAAGTCAATCCTAAAAAAGCTCCACCGAGGTCGCCACTTACACAAATAAGATTCCCCTTTTTTGCACCATTCCTTTTTACAAATTTATCCGGTGCCACTTCACCAATTGCAGTTACACTAATAATAAAACCTTTCTGTGAAGAAGTAGTATCGCCACCTACCAGGTCAACATTATATTTTTCGCATGCGGTATACACACCCTCATAAAATTCATCAAGAGCCTCCAGGCTAAATCGGTTGCTAAATGCTATGCTCATGGTTATTTGTGCAGGGGTAGCATTCATAGCATATACATCACTCACGTTTACGACCACACTTTTATAACCTAAATGCTTCAATGGTGTGTACATTAAATCAAAATGAATTCCTTCCACAAGCATGTCAGTTGTCACTATTATTTGCTTACCAAAATGATCCAGTACAGCGGCATCATCACCCACGCTTAAGATGGTGGAAGCATTTCTAATTTCATTATTTTTTGTAAGATGATCTATCAAACCAAATTCACCAAGCGTTGATATTTCTGTTCGTGCTTCTGCCATTATAATGTATTATGTTCTTTGAAAGGTTCTCTTTCTAACTCAGGTTTCCCTGCACCCATTCTACTAATTCATCATGAATAAGCCCATTCGTGGCAATAATACCAGGCTGATAGGGTGAATATGTACTTCCTTTTAAATCTGTCACTTTTCCTCCTGCTTCTTCTACAATTAAAAAACCCGCAGCGCTGTCCCATGCGTTGAGCTGGTGTTCATAAAATCCATCAAACCTGCCTGCAGCCACCCAGCAAAGATCAGTCGCTGCACTTCCAAGCCTGCGAACCGGAACTCCTCTTCTAATCAATCTTTCGAAAACCTGTATTGGGCCATTAGCCTGATCCAGGTAAGTATAGGGAAAGCCGGTTACCAGGCAGCTTTTTAATACTTCAGTCTTATTCCCGACTGAAATTTTTTTATCGTTTAACGTGGCTCCTTTGCCCTTTTCTGCAAAATAAAATTCATTCATTATCGGGTTGTAAACTGCACCCATAAGCATCTTACCGTTATGTTCCAGGCCAATACTTACGCAACAAATTGGGATACCATTTGCAAAATTCACAGTGCCGTCAATGGGATCAATAATCCATTTATATTCACTCTCTGTTACTTTCTCAACACTTTCTTCGCTTACTATTCCATGTGCCGGAAATTCTTTGTGTATTATTTTAAGAATTGCTTTATCAGCAGCGTGGTCAGCTTCTGTAACAAGGTTATTAATGCCTTCCTTGTTACTAATTTTAAATTTACCGTTAAAGAATCGCTTCAATTCTTTAGCGCCGGCTTCCGTAGCGCTTAAGAGTATTTGTTTATGCATGCGCAAAGGTTATAAATGTTTATTTATTTATTTAGATAAATATTTAAAAAAATTAATTACCTCTTTTATTAATTTTTTTTATTGTTAATGCAAATGCCCTGTTTATTTTGCAGCATTTAAAAAGTGATAAAATAGAATTCATCATTTAACTCTTATATCTCAACTTTTGCTTCTCTCCGTAATTATAGTAAACTTCAACGTTAAATATTTTCTTGAACAATGCCTGTATTCTGTAACAAAGGCAATAAAAAATATAGAGGGAGAAATAATTGTAATTGATAACAATTCTTCTGATGGAAGCCGGGAGTTTTTTTTAAACAAATTCAACGAAGTAAAATTTATATGGAATCATGAAAACGAAGGTTTTGCAAAAGCGAACAACAAGGCTCTGGAAGCCGTCTCGGGAAAATATATTCTTTTTTTAAATCCTGATACGATTGTTCCTGAAGATTGTTTTGAAAAATGTATTTCCTTTATTCAATCTAAAAACGATTCAATCGCAGTTGGTCTAAAAATGCTTGATGGTTCCGGTAAATTTTTAAAAGAAAGCAAAAGGGCTTTTCCTTCACCATTTACTTCATTATATAAGCTTTCGGGTTTATCTAAGTTTTTTCCAAATTCAAAAATTTTTTCAAAATACCACCTCGGATACCTGGACAAAAATGAAACTCACGAAGTGGATGTATTAGCCGGTGCATTTATGATGATGCCAAAAAAGATAATTGAACATGTCGGTTCGTTTGATGAAAGTTTTTTTATGTATGGTGAAGACATTGATTTAAGCTATCGCATTCAAAAGGCGGGTTACAAAAATTTTTACTATTCTGAAAGCAGCATAATCCATTTCAAAGGAGAGAGCACAAAAAAAGGTACTCTTAATTACGTAAGGATGTTTTACAAAGCCATGAGTGTTTTTGCAAAGAAACATTACGGCGGTACCAAAGCGGGCTTCTTTAACGCTTTAATACAGATTGCTATTTACTTACGGGCAGGATTAGCCGCAATCTCTCAATTCTTAAAATGGCTTGGGCTTAAGGTTATAGATGCAGCAATAATTTTAATGAGCTTCTGGCTTGTAAAATATCTGTGGAGCACGTTTGTAAAACGTGAAGTGAACTATTCACCCAACATGCTCATAATTGCTTTCCCTGTGTTTACCGTGCTTTTTTTAACAGCCTCTTATTTCGCAGGCTTATATGATAATGGTTATAAACAATCAAGATTAAATAAATCAACTTTAACGGCGATACTTGTTATTCTTTCCGTGTATTCCCTCTTACCGGAAAGCCTTCGTTTTTCGAGAGGGATATTATTTTTCGGTTCTTTACTTGCATTTATTTTTATGAGCCTTATACGGGTCTTACTTTTAAAATGGAATATAATTGAGAATGCTCTTGAAAAAGATGAGGGGAATGAAACGATTATTGCAGGCACTGAAAAAGAATTTGATGAAGTACTTGCCTTATTTGAAAAAGAGGCCATGCAGAAGAGGATTTTAGGAAGAATAGAAACCGGGAATGGCGGAGAAGAAAAAATAATCGGAAAATTAGATGAACTCGCTAACTTAATAAAACGTTATCCTGTAAAAGAATTTATTTTTTGTGAAGGGTCGCTTTCGTTTAAAAAAATAATTGATACCATCTCGTTACTTCCCCGGGGTATGCGGGTTAAAATTTTTACTCCATATTCCAATTCTTTAATAGGCAGTGAAAGTAAAATGCAACCAGGCAAGTTTCTTTCCGGCGAACAGAATTATCGGCTAAATCATCCCTTGCACAAGCGAAATAAAAATTTAATTGATACTGTCCTGGCTATTTTCTTTCTTATAACCTTTCCTTTTCATTTTATTTTAAAAAAACATCCCTTACTTTTCTTTAAAAATGTTTTCGCTGTTTTATTTCACCGGAAAACATGGATAGGATATACCATGGAAGAAAAAGATTTACCAGCATTGAAAATGGGAATTCTTACAAGTACCGGGCTGCCTGCCTCCTTAAACACGTTATCCCAAAAAAATCTCCGGGCTGCCGATATTGGTTATGCAAAAGGATTTCATTACACAAAAGATCTAAGGCTAATATGGTCTAATTATAGATTGCTTTCCTGAAAATCTCCATACTGATTATTGCAATTTAGAAAATAATCATTTTTCCATTTAACTGTTAAGGAGAAACTATAAATAGCTTATATCCATAAGTATTTCCGAAATTTGCGTTCAAAATAAATTAATGAATGGCTTATAATAATTACAGACCGTCTCAAAGAACAACACCGGTAGTTTTAAATCTTATCATAATTAATGCTATTGTGTTTATTGCTCAAATAGTTTTTGATAAAACCTGGGGGCTAACAGACAAGCTTGCTCTTTACTCATATAATAGTGGCGCTTTTAAACCTTATCAACTGGTAACACACATGTTTGCACATGGTGGCTTCATTCATATACTTTTTAATATGTATGCCTTGTGGATGTTTGGGAGTGTTTTGGAAAGAGTTTGGGGGCCAAAAAAGTTTTTAATTTTTTACCTGGTTTGTGGTCTCGCTGCAGGTATAGCTCAAATGTTTTTAGTAAGTAATGGGGCAGCCATTGGTGCTTCCGGTGCAGTGATGGGATTATTAGCTGCATTTGCTTACACATTTCCTAACACGGAATTTTTTATTATACCTATTCCTTTTCCTATAAAAGCAAAGTATATGGCAGCCATTTATGCGGCTATTGATTTGTTTGGGGGATTTCAACCAGGAAACGGCGATGGTGTTGCGCACTTCGCTCACCTTGGCGGATTAATTATGGGGTTCATACTGGTGATCATTTGGAATAAAACAGATAAGAAAACCTTTTATTAAAATTTTTTTTAAAGAATTATTCCTGCATAGAATTTGGTAATTTTAATCACTGTTTCCTTTAAAAATTTCGTAAGGTTATGGGTGAATCTGAAAGATATATAGACCGCCGTTTCAAAAAAATTAATCTTGGTGCGGATAATAATGCTCTGGTGGCACTCATAAGCATCAATGGCATAGGCTTCCTTATACTTGGCCTTATCCAGGTAATTTACTATATGATTCAGTCGCCTGTAAATTCTTTCGCCGGCGATATTCTTCCCTGGTTTATAATGCCAGCAAAACTTTCGTTACTGGCAAAAGTTCCCTGGACTTTTTTAATAAGTATGTTTTTTCACACGGGTATTATACTCACTTTTACAAATATGCTGTGGTTGTGGGCTTTCGGATCAATACTCCAGGATTTAGCGGGTAATGATAAAGTAATACCGATTTATATATATGGCGGACTTGCAGGGGCAATTTTCTTTATTGCATCAAATTATGCCATACCCCAGTTAAGAGGGTCAATTAATTTTGCCACCTTACAGGGGGCTAATGCATCCATAATGGCCATTGCTATTGCTACAACTGCTCTTGCACCCGATTATCGTTTTTTTAGAATGTTGAATGGCGGTATACCCATCTGGGTTCTTACCCTTCTTTATATTGTTATAGATTTTGCCGGAATAGGTAGCGGAGGAGCAGCCTATCACCTGGCACATCTTGCCGGAGGCGCGGCTGGTTTTATTTTTATTGTTCTGCTTCGCAAAGGGCACGATTTGTCTGCATGGATGAACACTTTCTATTCGTGGTTCATGAATCTTTTCAACCCGGACAAAAAAGTAGTGACCGTTCAGGCTACAAAGGAAAAAATGTTTTATAAAACAGGTAATCAAAAACCCTTTGTAAAACGATCAATAGTTACCCAACAAAGGATAGATGAAATTCTCGATAAAATAAATCAAAAAGGGTATTCATTACTTTCAGAAGAAGAGAAAAATATTTTGAAAAGAGCAGGCGAAACTGACTTTTGATAATTTTATTTTTTACAACTATTACCAAAACTAGTATCCTTAATGGCTAAGCCATTGCGCACATTCACTAAAAAAATTTGTATTGCTTTCAATATTATTGTTGCGCTACTCTTCATAGCTGGTGCCAGTGTAAAATTTTTTAACCCTTCCAGTTGGTGGTTTATCGGCTTTTTAACTTTTGGGCTCCCCTTTTTTTTATTGTGCCTTGCTTTTTTTATTGTCTTTTGGTTATTTGCCAAACCTCTATGGGCAGGAATATCAATCCTTGCAATACTTGCCGGAATACCAGCTATAAAAAATATTATTGCAGTAAATTTTTCTTCAAATTTTCATATCCCAAAAGATTCGCACAGCATTAGGGTTATGAGCTGGAATATAGAGCAGTTAAATATTCAACATTATAAAGATAAACCCTGGATTAAACAACAAATGCTCGATCTTATAAATCAATATGACCCCGATATCGCCTGCTTCCAGGAAGTTGTTTTAGGAGAAAAGAAAAAGAGTATTAACTATTTACCCGACATAACTAAGAAGCTTAAGTTCAGTGATTATTTTTATTCATACGCTATCAAGGATGATTTTGACAGCTACCATCATTTTGGGATTATTATTTTTTCTAAATTCCCAATCGTATCAAGACAGACATTTGTAAATTATCCCAATGATTACAATTCCACCTTTCAATATGTTGATATAATAGCTGCCTCTGATACTGTACGGATTTTTAATATTCATCTTCAATCGCTTAAGTTTTCAAAAGATAACTTAAGTTACCTGGATAAAGCCGGCCTTGAAAGTGATAGCAACATTACAGAATCCAAAAATATTATTGCAAAAATGAAAACTGGTTTTATAAAAAGATCCATCCAGGCTGATTTTATAAAAGGAGAAATAGAACAGAGCCCATATCCTGTAGTTGTTTGCGGGGATTTTAACGATGTTCCCAATTCTTATGCTTATCAAACAATAGGTGAGGGTTTGCAGGACGCCTTTGTAAAAAAAGGCTTAGGAATTTCCAGAACTTTTAGCTCTATATCACCAACATTGCGTATTGACAATATTTTTGCGGATCCGGTATTTACAGTTACTCAATTTGTGCGTGTGAAAAAATTATTGAGCGATCATTTTCCCATTATTGCAGATCTAAAATCATCCCGAACAATAAAATAATTTTTATCTTTGAATAAATGAAATCAAAATTCTTCATTCCCTTCTTCCCTTTACATTGTTGCCTTCCCGGCATTCATTAATACATTTGCAGGCTTAAAGTATTTTACAGTCTAATCCTTTTCGATTTTTAATAAAGATTTTTATGCCACTAAAAATATATAATTCTCTTACAAGGCTAAAAGAAGAATTTATTACTATCACACCGAAACACGTTGGCATGTATGTATGCGGCCCTACCGTTAGCGGCGAGAGCCATCTTGGTCATGCAAGGGGTTTTACCACATTCGACATCGTTTACCGCTACCTGCTATATCTTGGGTATAAAGTGCGGTATGTAAGAAATATAACCGATGCAGGGCATTTTGAAGAAGAAGGCCGTGAAGCTGAAGACAAGATTTCAAAAAAAGCTTTACTTGAAAAAGTAGAACCTATGGAACTGGTGCAGAAATACACCAATCTTTTTCATTGGGCTATGAAGCAATTGAATAACCTGGAGCCAAGCATAGAACCAACAGCGACAGGCCATATTGTAGAGCAGATAAGCATGATAGAACAATTACTAAAAGCGGGATATGCGTATGAAATAAACGGATCCGTTTATTTTGACGTAAAAAAATATGCTGCTACTTACGAGTATGGAAAGCTCAGTGGCCGTATAATTGACGACCTTTTAGAAACTACAAGGGCGCTGGAAGGGCAGGATGAGAAAAAAGATAAAGCAGATTTTGCTTTATGGAAATCAGCGCCGCCGCAGCATATTATGAGATGGAAAAGCCCATGGGGTGAAGGTTTTCCAGGGTGGCATATTGAATGCTCTGCTATGGCCACTAAATATCTTGGCGCCCGGTTTGACATACATGGCGGTGGAATGGACTTACTGTTTCCACATCATGAAAGTGAGATTGCCCAAAGTACCATTTGCAACCATGTGCAGCCTGCAAAGTATTGGATGCATAATAATATGATTACAGTGAATGGGAAAAAAATGGGCAAAAGCTACAACAATCAAATACGCCTCACGGAAATGTTTAGCGGTAATCACCCACTACTTACCCAGGCTTTCCATCCCATGGCAATACGATTTTTTATTTTACAAACGCATTACCGCAGTACGCTTGATTTTAGCAGCGAAGCCCTTGTAGCAGCAGAAAAAGGTTTAAAAAGATTGTGGGAAGCGTTTTCTGTTTTAAAAACTTTTCTAACAGGCAGTGATCGATTAGCAAATGACGTAGAGCTTGATAAAAAAATAAATAAATTCATTGATGAATTTGACGAATTCATGAACGATGATTTTAATACCGCGAAAGTGCTGGCAAATATGTTTGAGATGGTTCCTATTATTAATTCCATTAAAGATGGGTTGGTTGATATAAATTCTATTTCCACGGCTACACATATCCGTATGAAAGAGTCTTTTACCATTTATCTTGAAGAGGTTTTTGGCTTAAAAAATTATTCGGAATACAATGATACATTTAGCGGTGTTATGAACTTATTAATTGACATAAGGAAAGAAGCAAAGTCGAAAAAAGATTTTGCAACCTCAGATAAAATAAGAATGCAACTTACAGAGCTTGGTATTAATATGAAAGATGAAAAAGACGGATCCATAAGCTGGGCAGGTAAATAACAATCAACAATAGCTTTTAAAAAAATCTCTTTATTATTTTTTCATGGAACATCTTCTTCATTTATCAAAAGATAAAAGGCTCAGTAAGATTATAGAGCTACAGGAGCCATACATTCTCGAAATGAGAAAAAAAGTTTACCTAAGATTGTGCTCTTCTATTCTAAGCCAGCAACTAAGCACTAAAGTTGCAAAAGTTTTGTACCAGAGATTTCTTAATCTCTTTGGAGGAAAAGAGCCTACACCAAAACAAATATTGGATACGCCGGCAACAGCTTTTAGAAATATCGGTTTTTCAAGTGCCAAAGCTTCTTATGTACATAACGTTGCTCGTTTTTTTGTAGAAAATAAAATAACCGATGCCTCTTTATATAAAAAGAGTAATGAAGAGGTGTTGGATCTGCTCACACAAATAAAAGGTGTTGGAAAATGGACTGTTGAAATGATATTGATGTTTACGCTCGGGCGAGAGGACGTCTTTGCTATTGATGATCTTGGATTAAAACAAAGCGTTATTAAACTGTACAATATTAAAGAAACAAACCCTAAATTATTAAGAGAAAAAATTCAAAAGATTTCACTCAAATGGTCTCCATACCGCACATATGCCTGCAGGTATTTATGGGGCTGGAAAGATGCGTAATTTTATTTCTTTCTTATCAACGGATTGTTCGTTCCATTCACCATATTATCTACAACAATAAAGTCGGGAAGTTTCGAGAAGAACTGGGTTAGGGTTTTACATCCGTACGTACGTACATCAAAGCTGGGATCAAGTTTGCGCAAATTAATGCCGAGATTAGATATATAAGCTTCATTGCTTTCATTAATGCTCATATCGTATGCCTTATTAATAAGCTTTGCATTTACCTGGGTCTTGGGGTTTATTTTTTTTAAGGCTTCTTTTTTTTCCGGTTTCTCAATCTTGGGTTCAAGATTCTCTACGTAAGTAAATATTTCGCAGGATTTTACAAATGCATTAGGCGTCTTTTGTTCACCAATTCCCATAACAAAAATGCCGCTTTCTCTTATTCGTTTAGCCAAACCTGTATAATCGCTATCGCTCGATACAATACAAAAACCATCAACAAGGTCTGCATGTAGAATATCCATTGCATCAATTATAAGGGCACTATCAGTAGAATTTTTTCCCGTTGTATATGAGAATTTTTGAATAGGGTTAAAGGCCATTTCATTGAGCTGGCTTTTCCAATGGTTCATGTGTTGGGTTGTCCAGTCCCCATATACTCTGCGGATAGTTACTTTTCCATATTTAGAAGCTTCTTCGAGAATAAGCTCCATTATTTTTGACTGCGCATTATCACCATCAACAAGCAATGCAATCCGCTGATTTTTTAAATCCATATTTTTTTATTACGGCAAAATTATGATTAAAGGTTCAACTATTGGTAGATTACAAATATGGCTTAGTTTTTTCACCACAAGAGAGGAAGCTTTTATTACTTCGAATCTTTTATCTTTGGCAACTATCAAAAAAATTTTATGAAATTTATCGTTTCCTCTACTCAATTATTAAAACACCTTCAGCAAATAAGTGGCGTAATAAACGCCAACACTGTGTTGCCGATTCTTGAAGACTTTTTATTTGAAATTGAAAAGAGTAAGCTTACAGTTGTAGCAACGGACCTGGAAACGGTAATGAAAATTCATATGGATATTGAAGCAAAAGACAGCGGCAAAGTGTGTATCCCTGCTAAAATATTATTAGATTCCCTAAAAAATATTCCTGAACAACCACTCACTTTTAATATTGATAAAAACTTTGGCGTTGAAATTACAAGCGACAATGGCAAGTATAAAGTAATGGGTGAAAATCCTGATAATTTCCCGAAAGAGCCCATAGCAGATTCTGCAACATCTTTTACCATACCATCTTCCGCTTTATCAACCGCAATTAATAAATGCCTTTTTGCTGTAAGTAATGATGACCTGAGACCCGCCATGACAGGCGTGTTTTTTGAACTTTCAGAAAAATCAATTACCTGTGTTGCTACAGATGCCCATCGTCTTGTAAGATTTTCAAGGCTGGATGTTTCTTGTCCTAAAAAGGATACTTTTATTGTTCCTAAAAAACCGCTTAATTTATTAAAAAGCGTTTTGCCTTCTAACAGTGATGAGCTGGAGGTTTCATATAACAGCAATCATTTGTTTGTAAAACATAACGGGACTGAATTAGTTTGTCGTCTTATAGATGCAAGATTTCCCGATTATAAGGTAGTGATACCAACTGATAATCCCTACAAGCTTACGGTGAATAAAAATGATTTTCAAAGCGCCTTAAGAAGGATAAGTGTGTTTAGTAACAAAAGCACCAACCAGGTAGCGCTTACTATTACCGGGAGTGAATTACAGTTAGCTGCCCAGGATGTTGATTTTAGCTTTGAAGGAAACGAGCGCATGACTTGCCAGTACGATGGGGAAGATCTCCAGATTGCCTTCAATGCAAAGTTTTTAATAGAAATGCTTAATGCTGCTGATACTGAAGAGGTAACCATAGAGCTTAGCACTCCTACAAAAGCCGGGATCATAAAACCAACCGAGAAAGAAGAGAATGAAGAACTGTTAATGCTCGTTATGCCACTTATGCTCAACAGCTAAAATTTTAATTTTTTATAGTCCTTGTGTCCGTGTATAATTTAATTCTGTAAAGTAAACCTTCCAGAAATTAACTTCTTCCCTTTCAATAGGTTTTCGCTAAAAACTATTTCTGTATTTTTAATTATTGTATTACCAAAACTATAAACATGCTATGGATCATTTTGGGTGTTCTCATTTTTGGATTCACCGGTGTTATTATTAAAAACAATCCTGCACTTTATAGGTATAAAAATGTTGGCAGGCTTATAGGTTTTTTATTTGTTGTGCTTGGAATATTGGTTGCCTGTATTATTCAAATAAATGTTGGCGAAGCCGGAGTAAAAGTTTTATTTGGTAAAGTTCAAAAAGATATTCTGGGCAGCGGTTTGCATCTGGTAAACCCGCTGCTTAACATTGAACGGGTAGATATTAAAACACAGAATTACACAATGAGCGGGGTAAATGATGAGGGCGACAAACGTGGCGATGATGCTATTAAAGTACTGGCCAGTGATGGGCTTGAAGTAACCATTGATCTTACCGTATTGTATCGTGTTGTTGCAAGCGAGGCGCCTAAATTATTGAATGAAACGGGTAATGATTATAAAGATAAAATAGTAAGGCCTTTGACCCGTACAAAGATCAGGGACAATGCCGTTTATTACCAGGCTATTGAATTATTTAGCAGCAGGAGAGATGAATTTCAACAGCGTATTTATAAAAGTATAGAAGAAAATTTCAAACAGCGAGGCTTGTTACTAGAGCAATTATTGGTACGGAATATTACTTTACCTAACTCCGTTAAGGCATCTATAGAATCAAAAATAAATGCTGAGCAGGATGCAAAGAAAATGGAATTCGTCTTACAAAAAGAAAGGCAGGAAGCTGAAAGAAAAAGGGTAGAAGCACAAGGTATCGCAGATTATCAACGAATCATAAATACCGGCCTAACTGATAACCAATTACAATATGAGCAAATAAAAGCAATAAAAGAACTGGCTTTAAGCCAGAATGCTAAAATTGTTATGATGGGAAAAGGAAACACTCCGGTGATTATTGATAGTAAATAAATGAAACTCCTTCGTGAATAATTAAAGAATGGAACTAGTAGTTGTAAGAACTTTTAATAATTATTTTTCAGCCAATATACTATTGACAAAGCTTAGAGATGCGGGTATACAATGTTATTTAAAAGATGAACATACAGTAACAATGGATCCACTTTTAACGAATGCTGTTGGCGGTATTAAACTTGTAATAAATAAAGAAGATGAAGATGAAGTTATAACTCTCATAAAACATTTTGATGAGCAATACAGGCGCAATGCCGTGTGCCCCAAATGCGGTTCACATGATATAGAGCTTGTTCCAAAACGATCACCTGCCAATATGATCACAGCCATTTTAAGCTGGATATTTTCTGACTATGCCGTTTCTGCAGAGAACGTATATCAGTGTGGTGCATGTGGTTTCGAAAGCAACACGTTACCAGAACCCTTTCAAAATAATATTACGATCTATCAATCAAAAGATTTAAACTAATTTGTTTTTTTGAATAATTATTCTTTATTCAAATCAATAATATAAGATGAAAACAATTGCTCTTATACCAGCCCGCTATGCAGCAACTCGCTTCCCCGCAAAACTTATGCAAATGCTTGGTGACAAAACAGTGATAAGACATACTTATGAAAATACGATGGCAACACTCCTATTTGATGAAGTAATTGTAGTAACAGATAGTGAAATAATCTTTAATGAAATAGTAAGGAACGGTGGTTATGCGATTATGAGCAGGCAGGAACACGAAAGCGGAAGCGATCGCATAGCAGAAGCTGTTGCGAATATTGAAGTAGAAGTTGTCATAAATGTTCAGGGCGATGAACCTTTTGTAAAAAAAGAAATTCTGGAAAACCTGGTTAATACCTTCAAAAATGACCCTCGCCATACCGTGCAGGTAGCAACACCCATGCATGAAATTGTTGATGAGGCAATGATCAAGGATCCTAATGTCGTAAAAGTTGTTGTTGACAAAAATATGAATGCGCTTATGTTCAGCCGTAGTATAATACCATACCCCCGTGATGTAAGTGCGGGTACCAAATATTATAAGCATATAGGTATTTACGCCTTTAGAAAAAATGCCTTAATGAACTTTACTCAATGGCAGATGACTCCTCTCGAAGTTGCGGAAAAAATTGAATGTCTAAGATATCTTGAGAACGGTATTAAAATAAAAATGATACTTACAAAAGATTCTCCCGTATCTATTGACACAAGGGAAGATCTGGAAAAAGCTAAAAACTTTTTATAACTTGAATCAGAAGTCCCCGTAGTTTCTTATCAAAATCTATAATAAAAAACATCAGGCATAAATGCTATTTGTATAATATTTTCGTTTTAGTTAATAATATTCTTTTTTAAATTATTTAATTAAACCTGATTTTTAGTAATTGCATTTCTTACATTATGAGACGTCCTAAAGATTATCTTTCGCTAATTAATCCCTTTGAGCTTGTGCGCACTAAAAAAGTGCTCCAGGTAAATCCAACCGTAGAAACCCTCAGAAGGGATGCAGAAATAACCAGGATTTTTGTTTATGATTATAATAAAGAGAAGATTAACGTAACGGAGCTTAAAACTCCTGAGGAAAGCTTTGGCTACATAGACACCAGGGATGTAAGCTGGATAAACATAGACGGGCTACGTAAGAAAGATGTTGAGAGTATCTGCGGTCATTTCCAGGTGCACCCTTTGATTGCTGAAGATATTTTAAGCCAGGATCAAAGGCCTAAAATGGACGAAATAGATGGCGTGCTATATTGTTTGCTCAATATGCTTTTTTATAATGATTTTGAAAAAACAGTAGAAACCGAACAAATAAGTATAGTGCTGGGAAGCAATTTTGTATTAAGCTTCCAGGAAGATGCTTCAAAAGACGTTTTTAATCCATTGAGGGAAAAACTAAAAGTCCGTGCAACTAAAATAAGGCAAAACGGGCCTGATTTTCTTTTCTATTCATTAATTGATATGATAGTTGATAATTATTATTTAGTAATGGAAAAACTGGGAGAAAATATAGAAATGCTTGAAGAGGATATTATCCGCAGAAGTGATACCCGTGCATTGGCAAAGATTAATATCCTCAGAAAAGAGATGATTCTTTTGAAACGAAGTGTAGGGCCTGTTAGGGAACTTGTAAATGGAATTCTCCGGAGCGAAAGTGAATTGATTGATGAGAAGACAGAAAAATATTTTAAAGATGTTTATGATCATATTGTACAGGCGAATGACCTTGCTGAAAGCTATCGTGATATGATGATTAACCTGCAGGATCTTTACCTGAGTAATGTGAATCTAAAAATGAACGAAGTGATGAAAGTGATGGCAATTGTGACCTGCCTTCTTGCTCCTGCCACTGTTATCGGTGGTATTTTCGGAATGAATTTTACAAGAATCCCCTGGCTTCATAATACCCACGGCTTTTTTATTGCGGTAGGCCTTATGCTTGTAATTCCAATTTATATGATTTTTTTGTTTAAGAAGAAAGGATGGTTTTAAAATTTGTTTCCTGTTAAACTGATGATGTTTTTGCTTGCTTATAAATTGGAACAGTGCTGCAGGGCTCTCCATACATGATACTTTTAGCAACCGGCCTTAGCATTTTAGTAATTTCTACGTAAGCTGTTTCAGGTATCTTTTTTTCACCGCAACCTTTCACCACAATTCTTTTATCAACGAATTCTTTTACATCAAGTTTCCATAAATTTTTTAAAAAAAGCACTTCTTGTAAAACCGCTTCATTACCAAAAACGACATCCTTGGTAAATGGCTCAAGATAAGATGCCGCCAACATATAAGCCCACATAGGGATTACCGCATCTGCACTACAGGTAATTCCCACATTCTTATTCTTATAAAAGGAAAAGTCCATATTTTTCAGACTTTCTCTATAATCTTTTTCTTTCAAAATAAGTTCCATGAATAAATAATCTTTAAGATCAAATATTGCTATGTCGCCTTCGGGATAAAACTTCTCAAGATCAATAGTTGTAAGAGCGCTTTGTGCGACTTTATTTATAATTGCTTCTTCCATATAATTAATGTTGCTGTAAAGTTACAAATACATTTTTTTAGGCATAAATGGTTAACAAAATTAAAAGGGCCGTCTTTACAGGCAGCCCTTATGTTTTTATAAAATCATTTTTAGAAGAATTTGCTTCTGCTATCTTTTATAGTTGCCATCTTTTTTAACGAGTTAAAAGACTGTCCCAAAGCTGCCTGCATAATCCTTGAATGTTCATTACTCCTTTGCTGGCTTAGCACTTCAGTTGTTGGAGATGGCTTTGCTGAAATGCCATTTACTTTAATTATAAATACACCCGTGTTCCCTGCAATAGGTGGGGAAACTTTTGATTGATATGTTTTATTAAAAACCGCTCCTGCGACTTTTGGTTCGCTACCTACCCCATTAATAATCTGGGCATCAAAAGTCAGTGTAGAATCTGTGCCTGTATTTAATACTTGTAGTCCATAAGTTTTCGCGGCTGCTTCAAGAGAAGCAGGGTTGTTCAATTTCTTCATTATTTCTTCTGCTTTTTTTATATTTCTTATTGTTGACTCTACCTGGGACCGTGCAGTATTTACATCGGGACTACCTTCATTCACCTTTGCTTCAACCATTGCAACCACAAATTGATCCTTTATAGAAAATGGTTCTGAAACATCTCCTTCTTTTACATCAAATGCCCATTTGATGATTTGCCTTGCGTCCTGTAAACCTCCCAGTTGAAAATCATTTTCTTTTAATGCTGTAGGAAAGGCAATTTTATTGAGGCCATTTTGAGAAATGTATTTATTAAAAGACTGCTTATCTCTTGCTTGCCCTGAAAGTTTAGTAGCGGCTGCATTTGCCATATTTATTGTTTCATCACTTGGTGCAATTTCTCTTGCCATATAAGCAATTTTGTATGCAGGCTGTAGATTTTTTTTCTCTAGAATTTCAATATAATGCCATCCAAACTGAGTTTTTATGACCTTTTTTGTTTCCCCTTTTTCATTGAGTAAAAAATCTCCAAATTCTTTTGCAAAATTTTCTCCCTGAACAGTTGCAAGGTCAAATGACATTACTCCTTTGTCATTGTGAGCAACCTTGTCCGTAGAGTATTTGGCTTCAAGCATTTCAAAATCACCACCATTTTTAACTGCGGTTTCCACGCTGTCAGCGATTCTATGGGCTATGCTATCAGGCATTAGTGCCTGCCCCGATTGCGGATCATTTGTACCAAGCAGAATGTGCCGGCACTTAATACTATCAGGTAAAATTCTAGTTGATATTTTCTTAGTTATTACATAATTTTTGCCGTCAAGGTATGGCCCAAAAACACCACCTTCCTGCAATGAAATAATAGTATCTTTTTCTTGGCCCTGCAATTTTGTTTTCGCCGTATAAACATCAGAGTAGGTAATCGCAGAAGAGTTTTTGCCAAGGAAAGCCTTCGCATTTGAATCAGAAGCAAACTGTGGCTTTAGTTGTTCAAGAGATTCTCTAATCCGGGCACTATCTCCATGATTAGCGGCAGCATTGAAAGAAACATAAGAAATCATGCGTCCTGCTTCCTGCTTAAATCTTTTGTTATTCTTGTCTAAATATTCTTTAATGTCGTTATCTGAAACCTTTACAGTACTATCAGCTATTATTGTATAAGGAACAGCTACATAAGAGATTGAGGCAAAATTATTTTTTTGTTGGTCCGTTTCTTTGGAAAGCCAGGTAGGAGTATAAATACTTCCGGAAATAAGAGAAGTATATTTGGTATATAAACTATTTAAGCGCATAGGATCAATAACCTGTGTGCTTATTGCATTTCTTTGTTCTGCATTTTTTGATTTCTTTGTTTGTGCCCACCATTGCTTAGCTTGTTCAATATCATATTGACCAGTTTCTTTATTAGTGAAGGCTTGCTTAAGCTGCTGTGGCGCCTCTTCACTAAACATGATGGAACTCATTTCCTTTGGAGTAAATGTTAAGCCGAGGTCATTAAACTGTTCAGTAACTATTTTTTCGGCTACCATTTGATCCCAAACTGATTGCATTATTTGATTTCTCTGATCTGCGCCACTATTAGGGTATTGTTGCTCCATTTCCTTTACTTTGGCATTGAATTCATCGTACTCAATCTTATCACCATTAACACTTCCTAGAGTTGTGGTATTTCCTCCTCCAAATAATTTTCCTGCCCCGCTCCTGGAATCCATTAATATAAATCCTATCAGGCTCAATGCTATAATGGCAATTACAATAACAGCCCCTTTCTCACGTATATTCTGTATGATTGACATAGTTGATTTTTCTACTTAGTTTAAAAAATAAGGACGGCAAAAATAGTGTAAATTAACATAGGAACAAACTGTGGAAAACTCATAAACAATAGCATTGACAGGCCATACAGGGATTTTAAAATCTTTGTAATAATTTTAATCATATTATAATAATTTTTTGTCCACATTAGTTATGTGGGAATTTTACTTATGGTGTTGATAAGCAACTTTTTTGGAAAACATTTTCTTCATAAGATTTTAAAAAATAAAGGCTTTATAGTCATTTTATTTATTTCAATTAAGAAAGAAACATTTTCTGCTTTGCTCATTCACAATTTTTATTTTATTGTGCATGATTAATTTTTCCACATACTTTTTTATCAACTCATGTTCATAAACATTGTTAATTAGTCACCACATGTTCTATATAGGTGTTAAATATTTGTGGAATACAGTGGATAATACTTAAGTTTTAAATTTGCATCAATATAGAAATTAATTGTTTCCACCAATTCACATACATAATAGTAATAAGCTATTAAATAAATAATGTATTAATATTAAATACTATGGCAGATATCAACATTGCAACTGCACACAACACTTTGGAAAAAAAAGGTTTTTTGGATATTGATATTGACGTTAACTTAGACCTCTTCGCAGAAATTGAAAGATTAAAAAAAGAAAAAAATGCCATTGTACTTGCTCACTATTACCAGGAACCGGATATACAGGACGTTGCAGATTTTATTGGAGATAGCCTTGGCCTTGCCCAAAAAGCACAATCCACAGATGCTGCTATAATCGTTTTTGCAGGAGTACATTTCATGGCGGAAACAGCCAAAATACTCAATCCAAATAAAAAAATTCTTCTGCCGGATTTGAAAGCAGGATGTTCATTAAGTGATTCAGCACCACCCGCATTGTTTAGAAAATTCAAAGACAAATATCCAGACCACATTGTGATAACTTACATAAATTGCTCCGCTGGAATGAAAGCCTTAAGCGATATTATTTGTACATCTTCTAACGCACAAGCAATAATTGAGAGTTTGCCTATAGATCAAAAAATAATTTTTGCTCCTGATAAAAACCTTGGCGCTTATTTAAAAAAGAAAACGGGAAGAGATATGGTTCTTTGGAATGGTGCCTGTATTGTACATGAAATTTTTAGCCTTGAGAAAATTACCAAACTTAAGATAAGACACCCGAAGGCAAAAGTTATTGCGCATCCTGAATGCGAGGACCCGATATTACGCATTGCCGATTACATTGGTAGCACAACTTCTCTTTTAAAATATACCACTGAAAATGATGCTACCGAATTTATAGTAGTTACCGAAACAGGTATACTTCACCAGATGCAAAAACAATCCCCGGACAAAACTTTTATTCCGGCACCACCTGATAATATGTGTGCTTGTAATGACTGTCCATATATGAAATTGAATACACTTGAAAAATTATACCTCTGTATGGAGTATGAAGAGCCGCAAATAATAATGAATGAGCAATTGTTGGTTGCTTCAAAAAAACCTATTCTACGAATGCTTGAAATCAGCCACAGATATGGTTTATGAAATTTATTTTTTAGATAAAAAAGAGGGTTGATATTATCAACCCTCCATTTATACTTAAAAAGCTTACATGACTATTGCGGATAAACTAAATTTAATTTTATTATAAGCCATTACTTTTAAGGAAAGCAGCAATTAAGATTACGGATATTACCACGCCTATTCCAAAACCTATCCAGGCCCATTTAACGCGGTTTCTTTTATTATCATCGTTAATAAGGTAAGCAATTAATACACCTATTAATCCTACAAAAAAACCTAAAGCAAAACCGCCAAGATGAAATCCTGTAGAATGATCTCCCTGGTCCAGGAATTTATTAAGTTTTTTACTATCAATAGTTCCATCAGCATTGATGTTGTTCCTAAGTTTTTTCTGAGCAAGTTTAAAACCGAGCCTGTCAAAAAATTTCAAATGCCTGCCTGAAATATTTTCAAATTCATTTACATCTATTTTTGAAAGATCAAGTAGTGAAATTGTTTTGCCGGTAGATCCGATAGGCAAATACACCTCAGAAGCTTTTTTAGGTAAGTTTGAAAATCCGGAAGTGGCGAAAGAGGTAGCAAATACAGTAATGGCTGCCAAAAGAAAAAATACTTTTTTCATAATTGTTAGTTTTGGTTTAATTGATACACAAAATATACTAATACAAACGAAATTAAAATTATTATTAATAAAAAATTTTTGAAATAAAACGAAGGGTTAAAAAAACTGCAAAAAAAAAGAGATGCCCCTCAGCATCCCTCTTTCAACCGAAAAAAATTTTTTTTACATTTTGTTTTTTATACCTTGTATTGCATCAAGATGTTTTTGCAAAGTAGGTAAAGTGTTTGTAGCAAAATTTTTCAAATCATTGTCATTGAGATTACCAGAAGCTTTCTTAAAAACATCTATATCCTTTTTATGATCATCTATCATCATACTTACATAAGCCCTGTCAAAATCAGCTCCCTTCTTTTTGCTTAACTTATCGATATCTTTTTTTTGATCATCAGTTAAAGATGCGGGGAAATCAATATTCTTTTTAGTAGCAATACTTTTCAAATTCTCATTAACTGCAGAATGGTCGCCTACCATCATTATTCCAAAATCTTTTACCTGCTGACTCTTGCCATTATTTTCTGCCATTTTTCCAAGCTCTACTTCCATCATTCCTCCGGCTACAGCTTCCGTTACAAAATTTCTTGCCTTATCATCAACCATTGCAGTTGCAGAAATATTTTTTATAGAATCCGAAGTACTGCTCATACTATCAGTTGTAGTAGCCATTGTGGAATCTAAAGTGCTGGTTTTTGTGTTAGTGTCATTTCCGTTACATGCTGCAAAAATGCAAATAACAGAAAATAAAAAAAATATTTTACTTAACTTTTTCATTTGATTAAATTAGATTGATTAAGTTTTGTAAGAACTTAAAACCCTATACAAAACCTATTCCATAGGATTAGTAAGTTTGATTGATTACGTTTTGGGGAATTTAATTGTTGATTAAATTACCTAATTGAGAATTTTTTACAACAATAAATTTAACCCTTGTATATATTGCGAAAGTATATAGTTGTGTGATACGAAGACGACTACCTTTATCGAAACAATTTTTTTGTAATAGAAAATTTAAAAAAGCTGTTAAGAACGCTGCTCAAAATTATACAATCTGGTAATTGCTTCGTTTATTGTGTCTTCTTTTTTGGCAAAACAGAAACGAACAACTTTGTTTTCAATTGTATCTCTGTAAAAAGCTGAAACAGGAATACAGGCAACCCCAGCCTCTTTACAAAGCCTGATAGCAAAGTCATTTTCGGTTTCTTTACTTATTCTATCATAGCTGTATAGCTGGAAATAACTTCCATGGGAGGGCAAAGGGATGAACCTTGTTTTTTCCATAGCTTTTTGAAAAATGTCTCTTTTGTTTTGAAAAAAGCAGGCAAGTTTTTCATATTCGTTTTTTTGTGATAGAAAATTAGCAATTGCATATTGTATTGGGGCATTGCATGAAAAACAATTAAACTGGTGTACTTTCCTAAACTCTTTCATTAATTTTTCAGGCGCAATACAATATCCAATTTTCCAACCGGTACAACTATATACTTTTCCTAAAGAAAAGCAAACAAAACTTCTTTCAAAAAGATCAGGATATTTTAATATGCTTTCATGCTCTAAGCCATCAAATATTATATGTTCGTAAACCTCATCACTTAAAATAAAAATGTTTGTACCTGAAGTAACTTTTCTTAACTGCTCTATGTCATTTTTATCAAGCAAACTTCCAGTAGGGTTGTGAGGGGAATTTATTATAATACACCTGGTGGCTGGGGTTATATTTTCTTTTAAAAGATCCCAGTCAATTTTGTATTCAGGAAAAGTGAGAGGGATTAAAACAGGATTGGCCCCATTGATTTCTATATTTGGAATATAGCTATCAAAAGCGGGCTCAAATACTATTACTTCATCTCCAGGTTTTAAAACAGAGGTAAGAGCAGTGTAAATTGCATAAGTTCCTCCTGGAGTTATGGTAATTTCTTTCTCGGGATTGATTTCATTATCATATAACTCATATACTTTTTCGGCAAGAGCTTTTCTTAAAGCAGGCACTCCATTCATATGTGCATATTGATTATGGCCGTTTTTCATTGCCTCATAAACCAAATCAATAAGTTTACTGTTCATTTCAAAATCAGGAAAACCTTGCCCCAGATTTATTGCATTATATTCTTTTGCGAGTGAATTTATTACGGTGAATATTGTTTCGCCGGTTTTAGGAAGTTTACTTATTAGAAATGGAGTATTCAAAATTTTGCTTTCGAATGTGTAGCATAAGATTTTTAAAGCTCATTACATGACGCCTCTTTAATAAAAAGATCGGAAACAAACTAATATCAAAAGAAATTGAATTCTGAAAAAAGTGGTTACAAATATTTTTCCCCCTTATTTCTTTTTACTTCTGATACATATTCTTTAATATATTGCTCTTTATCTTTTTTGCATACTAATAATACATCTTCTGTATCGACTACAATAAAATCATCAAGCCCCTGTAAAACAATCAGTTTTTTATTATCAGCATGAACTATATTTTTTGTGGAATCAAAAAAAATGGTGTTAGTTCCTGCAACAGCATTGTCCTGATAATCCTTTTCAAGATTTTCATAAGCGCTGCCCCATGTACCCAGATCACTCCACCCAAAAGACGAAGGGATTACATAAACATTATCAGCCTTTTCCAGGATACCATAATCAATCGAAATATTCACACAGAGAGGGTAAATTAAGTTTATTACTTCCTGTTCATCAGAGGTCACAAGTGCTTTTTTTGCACCATCAAAAACTTCATGAATTTCAGGGAGATATTTTTCAAAAGCGGCAATAATACTTTTTGTGCGCCAAACAAATATGCCCGCATTCCATAAAAAATCACCACTTATAATAAAATTTTTAGCAAGCTCTATATCAGGTTTTTCTGTAAAAGTTTTTACTTTATAAATATTGTCAGTTACAGTATGTAGTTCATGTTGAATATATCCATATCCCGTATTAGGAGATAAAGGTTTTATCCCAAGGGTAATGAGGGCATTGTTTTTTTCAGTAAATTCCAAAGCATCCAGGCTAACTTTTATAAAAGCAATATCATCCATTATAAGATGATCGGCTGGCGCACAAATTAAATTGCTATCAGGATTTAGTTGATGCAGTTTATATGCAACATAAGCTATGCAGGGGGCCGTATTTTTTCTCGAAGGTTCGCATAAAATATTTTCAGGTTTTAAAAAAGGTAATTGTTCAGCAACGATATTTTTATATTGAACAGAGGTGACAACATAGATATTTTCATTAGGGATATACTGGGAGAACCTATCGTAGGTTGATTGTATTAAAGTTTTACCCAGATTAAGAATATCTAAAAATTGCTTTGGGTAATTCATACGGCTTACAGGCCAGAACCTGCTGCCAATACCACCTGCCATAATTGCTACGTAATTGTTTTTATTCATGTCAATAAATTAAATGATGCCTTCACGCACAAGATCGTGTAAATGTAAAATCCCTTCATAACCAGCTTTACTGGTTACAACAAGTTGCGTTATATTTTTTTTTCTCATTACATCAAGAGCTGTTATTGCAAGTTCCTCAGTGCTTATGGTTTTTGGTTTTAATGTCATAATATCCTTTGCTCTTATCTCACCCAATACAATATCTTTCTCAAGCATCCTTCTTAAATCACCATCGGTTATTATTCCTGTTAATTTCTCTTTTTCATCAAGAACAACTGTTGCGCCTAAACGCTTTTTAGTCATTTCTATTATTACATCCTTAAGTAAATAATTAACTTTCACGGAAGGCTTTTCATTGTTAATAAAAAGATCACCAACCCTCAAATATAATTTTTTGCCAAGAGTGCCGCCTGGATGAAATTTAGCAAAATCTTTTGTTCCAAAACCTTTCATTTCCATAAGGCAAATTGCAATAGCATCTCCTAAAACTATTTGTGCTGTAGTGCTACTTGTTGGAGCCAGGTTATTAGGACAAGCTTCTTCAGACACAGTAGAATTTAAAATCACATTTGCACACTTTGCAAGATAACTTTGAATGTTACCTGTCATGGCAATAATAATATTTTTGAAATTTTTAATAAGCGGTATTAAAACCTTTATTTCCGGGCTATCCCCGCTTTTACTAATTATCATTACCACATCATTTTGCTGTACCATCCCAATATCTCCATGAATGGCATCAGCTGCATGTAAAAACAAAGAGGGAGTGCCGGTGCTATTCAGGGTTGCTACAATTTTTTGAGCTACAATTGCGCTCTTACCAATACCACTTACAACTAACCTTCCTTTACATTCGTTTATTGTAAGAACGGCTTTTTTAAAATCTTCATTAATTAAATCAGACAGTTGATTTATTGAACGGGCTTCAATCTCAATAGTTTTTTTGGCAGAAGCAATAATGTTATAAGTATCCATTTAAAGAATAAAAATGTAATTATATAAAGGCGTTAATAAATGCAAACCTAGTTAAGTGATGATATATGATTATAAAAAAGCTCTCTTGGTTATAATTTAAACTTCGTACCTTAATCACAAATTTTTTTTATAAAGAAAGGTTATTTATGTTAAACAAATTTTACCAGATAATTTCAGGAACTCATTTGTGTTAACTTTGAAGCCCTTAAAAAATGTGGAACAGAAAATAAAGCCATGCCTACAACAAAAGTAAAAACCAAAACTCAACGACTTAACTCATCTCCTAAGGGTTCTATAAAAAAAAGTAATTCAACTTTTCTTTTAAATCACTTACAGCACCATTTTGGATTTACTACTTTTAAGGAACCGCAGGAAGAAATAATAAACAATTTACTTGAGGGTAAAGACACCTTTGTAATAATGCCGACTGGAGGCGGTAAAAGCCTTTGTTATCAATTACCAGCATTGATAAGTGATGGTTGCGCTATTATAGTCTCTCCTCTTATTGCCTTGATGAAAAACCAGGTAGACCTTGTGCGAGGTTATAGTAGTACTGATCACATTGCCCATTTTTTAAATAGCACATTAAATAAGGGGCAACAAAAAATAGTAAAAGATGATCTTGTTTCAGGAAAAACAAAAATGCTGTATGTTGCCCCGGAGACACTTACTAAAGAAGAAAATGTTGAATTTTTTAGAGAATTAAACATTTCATTTTTTGCCGTAGATGAGGCGCATTGTATAAGTGAATGGGGACATGATTTCAGGCCGGAATACAGGAGATTAAGAGAAATAATGGATATTATAGATAAAAAAATTCCTGTCATAGCTTTAACAGCAACAGCAACTCCTAAAGTACAAAGTGATATTATTAAAAATCTAGGGTTGCGCGACCCTAAAGTATTTATTTCCTCTTTCAATCGCTCAAATCTTTATTATGAAGTACAGCCCAAATTAAAGAAAGAACAAGTTGCAAAAAATATAATAAAATTTATTTCTCAAAACAAAGGTAAAAGTGGAATTATCTATACCCTTAATCGCAAAACCACAGAAGAGCTTGCGCAAATGCTCATGGCAAATGGTATAAGAGCTGTAGCCTATCATGCAGGCCTCGATGCTAAATTGAGAGCAAAACGGCAAGACGAATTTTTGGGCGAAGATGTAGAGGTAATTGTTGCTACCATTGCTTTTGGGATGGGTATTGATAAACCGGACGTTCGATTCGTCATACATTATAATATTCCCAAATCAATTGAGAACTATTACCAGGAAACCGGTAGAGCCGGCCGGGACGGACTAGAGGGGAAGTGTATTCTTTATTATTCACATAAGGACGTTGCAAAACTTGAACACTTAATGCGAGATAAATCTTTGAGTGAAAGAGAAGTAGGTGGGCAATTAATAAATGAAACAGTTGCTTATTCAGAAAGTGCTGTATGCCGGAGGAAAATGCTGCTAAATTATTTTGGGGAAGAATATACTATTGACAATTGCGGAGGCAAATGCGATAATTGTAAAAACCCTAAAGAATTACTGGAAGCAAAAGCTGAAACGCAAATCGCATTAAAAGCTATAATGGAGCTGGGAGAACGATTCACGATTGGTTATATGATTGCAGTAATTCTAGGAAGAGCTAATCCTCAAATAAAAATGTACCGCCATGATGAAAGCGCTGTGTTTGGCACCGGCATAGACAAGGAAGAACATTTCTGGAATTCATTATTAAGACAAATGCTTCTTGAAAATTTAATTACAAAAGATATCGAGGATTATGGAGTTCTAAAAATCACAAAAAAGGGTGAAGTATTCCTAAAGAAGCCCGTTACTTTTAAAATTGCTTTAAATCACATTTTCGAAGAAAATGTTGATGATGATGATGAAAATCCGGAAAGTGCTGAAGCTGTAACGGCTGACAATGAGCTTTTCGAATTATTAAAAAATGTTAGACAACAGGAAGCAAAAAAAAGAAGTCTTCCCCCCTTTGTTATTTTTCTTGAAAATAGTTTACAGGACATGGCAACGTTATATCCAACCACATTAAAGGAGTTGGAAAAATGTCAGGGTGTGAGTGTAGGGAAAGCATTGAAATTTGGTGCCCCCTTTGTAGATACAATTGCAAAATTTGTTGAGGAAAATGTAATTGAAAAGCCAGATGATTTCGTGATGAAAAGTATAGTGAACAAAAACAGTAATAAGATTTTTATTATTCAAAATGTTGACAAAAAAATGCCGCTAGAAACTATTGCAAAGCATAAAACATTGAAGCTTGAGGAATTACTTGAGGAAATGGAAACTATTGTTGCCAGCGGAACAAAACTCAATCTTGATTATGCGATAGAGGATTTGGTTGAAGAATATGAAAGAGAAGAAATCATTGACTATTTTAAAGGGTGCGAAACATCCAGTCTTGATATCGCCCGAGAAGAACTTTCTGACGGAAATTATACGCTTGAGCAATTAAAAATTATGCGTATTAAGTTCTTATGCGAATATGGCAATTGATTCGTTTAAAAAGATAAATAAAATTTGAGTTTTTAATTTGTTTGAATAATTCTATTTTTGCCGCCCGATGGTGCGGTAGCTCAGTCGGTAGAGCAAAGGACTGAAAATCCTTGTGTCGGCGGTTCGATCCCGCCCCACACCACAAGGCCCATGACAGGGCTTTAATTTGTAAACTAACGATTGTAGAAACTTCGAATAATCCACCATTAAGTAATTATTGCTTAAATATTTACCTTGAAATAAGCGCACCCCGAAAATCAAAGCCTTATAATATTCTGATTTCTTAATTTTTAAAAGGAGGTCTGATTAAAATTAAATAAACTAACAGCTATGTATAAACGCTTTTGAATTCTGACAATTAATTATTAAGTACCTACATGAGCTATCTTCCCATGTAAACCATCAAAATTTGTACATCGCTGGGATTTACCCCACTTATACGGCTAGCTTGTCCTAAAGTTTGAGGTTTTATTTTATTAAACTTTTGTCGGGATTCATTTGACAATGAAGAAATTTTTGCATAGTTAAAATTTTCAGGAATTATTTGATCTTCTAGTGCGCTCATTTTTTTAACCATTTCTTCCTCTTTTTTTAAATACACTTCATACTTAATTTCAATTTCAGCTTGTTCTAATGCCGATATTGAAAAACTTCCAAAATTCATTTTTAAACAATCAATTTGTTCAATCATATCTGATAAGTTAATTTCAGGTCTTACAAGTAATTGGGAAATCCTAAGGGGTTGTGATAAAATAGAAAGTGATTTTTTATTTAAATAAGCATTTATTTGATCTCCAGTTAGCTTTGTTTCTGTTAAAAGCTTAAGAATTTGAGCAATTTCCTTCTTTTTTGCTATTAAGGCATCCATCCGGTCTTGTGATGCAAGTGCAATTCGATAACTTTTTTCAGTCAGTCGCAGATCAGCATTATCCTGTCTTAATAAAGTTCTATATTCTGCCCTACTGGTAAACATTCGGTAAGGTTCCTCAGTGCCTTTATTTATAAGGTCATCTATCAATACGCCTATATATGCTTCATTTCTTTTCAAGGTAAACGGCTCTTCGTTTTTCACTGTCATATATGCATTAATGCCAGCAATTAAACCCTGACATGCTGCCTCTTCATAACCAGTAGTACCATTAATCTGACCGGCAAAAAAAAGATTTTTTATCAACTTGGTTTCTAAACTTGGTTTTAATTGGGTAGGCGGGAAATAATCATATTCAATAGCATATCCAGGCCTAAACATTTTACAATTCTCAAAACCCGGAACCTTAGAAAGAGCTTTGAATTGAACCTTTTCTGATAAAGACGATGAAAATCCGTTTATATATACTTCAATAGTATTTTTTCCCTCAGGTTCCACAAAAAGCTGATGTCTGTCTCGTTCCGAGAATCGTACTATTTTGTCTTCGATACTAGGACAATATCTGGGACCGGTGCCTTGAATTCTTCCCTGAAACATTGGGCTTTCATTAAAACCAGATCTTAACAAGTTGTGAACTTCTGTATTTGTATATGTAATCCAACAGCTTAATTGTGTTAAAGGCTTTTTAGTATTGAGAAATGAAAATCCGGTTATTGTTTCATCCCCTTTTTGTTCTTCCATTTTAGAATAGTCTAAAGATCTCCCGTCAATTCTTGGGGGGGTTCCTGTTTTCAGTCGATTGCTCTCAAATCCCCAACTTACCAATTGTTCCGTTAAACCAAAAGATGCCTTTTCTGAAATTCTCCCACCGTTAGCATTTATTTCTCCAATATGGATAATACCATTTAAAAATGTTCCATTGGTAAGTATTACTGATTTAGACTCTATTACATGACCCAATGAAGTTTTTATTCCATTAATGCGATTATTGGCTTTCACCAAGCCAACAACTGAATCCTGATAAAAATCCAAATTTGGAAGACTTTCTAAAATTTCTCTCCATTTTATGGAAAATAGCTGCCTGTCATTTTGTGATCTTGGGCTCCACATTGCGGGCCCCTTACTCTTATTCAGCATTCTAAATTGAATCATAGATTCATCTGCAACAATACCTGAATAGCCACCTAAGGCGTCGATTTCACGTATAATCTGGCCTTTTGCGATGCCTCCCATGGCAGGATTACAACTCATTTGAGCCATATTTTGCATATTCATGGTAACCAAGAGTACTTTACCTCCCAAATTAGCAGCAGCTGCCGCTGCCTCACAGCCAGCATGCCCGGCTCCTACAACAATAACGTCATATTTTTTAAACATCAGATATATCTAGATAGTTAGTTGAATATATGTTTCACGTGGAACATTTATGTGAAATATATATTAAGATAAAAATTTTCTTTCTTTTGCATTTGAGTTTTGAGAATTACCGTACTGTCGGTATATCCACATAAATGAAGAATTCCATGAATCATCACTCTATATAATTCCTTAATAAAAGGGACTTCAAATTTAAAAGCGTTTTCTTTAATTCTCTCTATGCTTATATAAATTTCTGAACAAATTGGTGCCCCATCACCGGACATTACGAATGTCAGAATATCCGTATAATAATTATGTTTTAGAAAATTTTTATTTAAGGTTAACAAAAAATTGTCAGTTGTGAAGATGTAAGATATTTTTCCAAACTCAATTCCTTCTGATTGAAAAATATCTGAAAAAATCTTTTTCAATTTGATCTTATTCTTCAGTTTTAGTGTCACGTCCATATTTGTAAATGTAACGGCACCCTTAGAATTTCTAAATTCGGAATTCATTATTTAAGATGAAGAATATATTTACCCTACTGACAAAATATAAATGAAATTATCGGATGTAAAACCTGGAACAAAAGTAAAAATTAAGTCATTTGAAAATGATGAGATTATTTTAAGACTAATGGAAATGGGATGTCTTCCAGGGGAAGAAATCATTGTTTGGAAAAAAGCTCCCTGGGGAGATCCTATATATATAATAGTTGCGGGATATTCCCTAAGCCTAAGAATGGATGAAGCAGAAAAAATAAATGTTGAAATTTTATAAAATTTTAAATTAATCACAAGTGAAGATTGGTTTATATTTTGGATCCTTCAACCCTATTCACAATGGCCATCTTATAATAGCTAATTACATTGCAAATTATACAGACCATCAACAAGTATGGTTTGTAATTTCTCCTCAAAATCCCTTAAAAAATTCAAAGTCGCTTATACATGAGCAATGTCGAAAGCATCTGATTGATCTTTGTATTGAAGGAGAGAAAAAATTGCGAACATCCAATGTTGAATTTAAACTTCCTAAACCTTCGTACACGATTGATACAATGACTTATTTATCCGAGAAATTTCCTAAAAATCTCTTTTCAATAATTATGGGAAGTGATAGTTTTACTAATATAAAAAAATGGAAAAACTATGAATTGCTTTTAAGAAACTATAATATATATATATATGAACGATATGGATTCCCTAAGGAGAAAACTACCTCTCAAAATATAACATATCTAAATGCACCATTATTAAATATTTCGAGTACGCATATACGTGAGATGTTAAAAGAAAATAAATCTATTCGGTTTCTGATACCCGATATTGCCAAGGAAGAGATTGAAAACAAGCAATATTATACGTGAAAATTAAAAAAAAATGCCTAGAGATAAACAGAAAAAAACAATAATTGGAGACTTTAATTTTGTGAAGGATAAAACAAAAAATGTCAGGAGGATTACAGAAAAATTTAAGATACTTACGGTATCAAACTCTGTTATGGAAATATCTTTAAGCAAATAAAGAAAAGCCGCCCACATAATACCTACCACAACAGCATTAATACCTTCCAGGGCACGGAAAATAATTACATACTTTTTTAAATTGTGCCAAACCGGGTAAAAAAATAAAACCAGTAATGCACTAGGTAAAAAAATACCTATGCAGCCAATTATACACCCTAACAATTGCATTTTTTTACCTTTACTTTTTAAAACCATTCCACCTGTATAAGAAGCTACCGAGAAAACTGGTCCCGGAATAGCTCTTACCAATCCCCATCCAGTTAGATATTGCTCTTTTGTCATTGATTTAGTTTTTTCTCTAACTACGTATTGTTCATACATCATAGGCATAAGTACATCTCCGCCGCCAAAAACAAGACTTCCAAATCTGTAAACATTTTCAGTAAGGTTAAATACTCTTCTATTTTTCCAATTTTGTTTTCTCGCAGTCTCACTTAGAAAACCAACTATTAAAAATATTAATAAAAAAAGCCAGATATTGGTCCATTTTATTTGTTTCGGCTGCATTGAGTTTTTCTCAGGAATACGTTTATCACTAAAATTAGTAACAACTCCTCCAAGAATAATTAATATAGGGAAAACCCAGGGTGTCTTAAAAAGAAGATAAGTGGCAAATATTCCAACTAGCATAATTATAAATGTGATAGTATTATTTATTGAAATTTTATACATTTTATAAGCTGCAAAAGCAATAAAGCCAACTGCCATAGGCTGTACAAATTTGAAAATATGCAGGCTTACATGATATGTGTTTATGTAATGCACCAAGAAAGAAAATGAACCCATTAAGAAGCTTGCTGGTAATATCCATATAATAAGCGTAAGAATTGCCAAGGGAATTCCACCTCTTTTATATCCAATTAAGGTGATCATTTGGGTTGAGGTAGCTCCCGGTAATAATTGACAGAAAGAAAGATATTCAACCAATTCCTCTTTACTAATATCTTTTCTCCTTTCAACAAATGTCTTAATCATCATTCCAAAATGACCCTGAGGCCCGCCGAAAGCAGAGATAGTATAAAAAAAAACAGACTTTAAATAAGGTATATGCCTTCTAAATGCCATTTTAAAATAAATAGCTATTGATCGATTAATTTGATGAAATAACTCATTTCTTTTTTAGGATTCTAGCTCTGTTATTGTTATTGTATTGAAGCATTATTAAAATGAGTCAATAATCATAATTATAAACAAGTAAATAACCAAACATAAGTAAACCTTATAAATCATTTAATGTAAAACCCGTATTACTTACCTATTTATTTTTTAATCCTATTTCTCTCAGCCTTTCATCGAGATAACCTCCTGCAGTAATATCTTGATAAACTTTTTTATGATCTTCATCTATACAACTATCAAGTGCCGCAAGATTCATGGCAGATTTTGGATGAAGGAAAAAAGGAATTGAAAACCTGGACGTATGCCATAATTCCCTTGGAGGATTTACAACCCTGTGCGTTGTACTTTTCAATTTATTATTAGTTAAGCGCTGAAGCATATCACCAACATTTACAACTATCTGATCTGGCAACGAAGTAACTCCAACCCATTGATTATCTTTTGTAAGAATTTGTAATCCATCTGCAGAGGCACCCACTAATAAAGTTATGAGATTAATATCTTCATGTTGTTCAGCACGTATAGCACTTTTTGGTTCATTTGTAATAGGTGGATAATGTATTGCTCTTACAATTGAATTGCCTTCTTCAACAAAATCATCAAAATAAGTTTCATCAAGGCGTAAATATAGAGCGATAGCCTGCAAAAGAAATTTTCCAGATTTTTCAAAAGCCCGGTACGCCTTAAAAAAAGTTTCGTCAAATCCGGAAATATTTTCAACTTTCACATTATCTGGATATTCTGATTTTAAATTATGATCATAAGGTACAACCTGGCCATATTGAAAGAATTCTTTTAAATCAGGCGAGTCACTACCTTTTGCATGCTCCTTCCCAAAAGAGGTGTAACCCCGCTGCCCGGAGAGTTCAGGAAGTTCAAAGTTTTTCTTCTTATCTGAGGGTAGAGAAAAAAATTGTTGAACATTTTTATATAAGGTTTCTATAAGATCAGCCGAAATTCCATGATTTTTTACGGCAACAAATCCTACTTCTTCAAAGGCTTTTCCCAATTTCTCAACAAAATATTTTTTTAGATTTTGATCACCTGAGGTAAAATCTGCTAAATCAACTACTGGTATTGTCATCTTACAATATTTTTCATTATGAAAATGTGAATGTAGTTTTGAGAATGTCAAATTACAAAAGTAATTTTTTATTCAGGTGTTTGCTTATCGCTTTTTTGCTTTCCTTAAATATTATTATTTTTTCATGCTCATCTCAAAAACATATTATTTCAATTAATTATTCTTTTAAAAGCAATACTAACGAACCCAATTATAATAACTTGGATTATTGGGCTGCACATCCTTTCAAAAAAGATCCATCAGATAATATTCCCGGAGACTTAAAAATGGAAATTAAGGATTCGATTGCAGATGTTTTTTTTATTCATCCCACAACTTATACTGATATGAATTTGCCCATGGGGTGGAATGCGGATATTAATGATGTTGCTTTAAACAACAAAACCGATAAGTCTACTATTCTATATCAGGCCAGTGTTTTCAATAAATATTGCAGGGTATTTGCTCCAAGATACCGCCAGGCTAATCTAAAGGCGTTTTTTGATGGAGATTCAGATTCTGCAAGAAAAGCTTTTGATTTTGCGTACAAAGATGTGAAGGCTGCATTTGAATATTACCTCAAAAATTTAAATAATGGAAGACCAATTATAATCGCCTCTCACAGCCAGGGTACGTTACATGCGCAGCGATTGCTCAAGGAATTATTCGATGGAAAGCCATTACAAAAACAATTGGTTTGCGCTTACATTATAGGGCTGCCTGTTTTGTCCGGCTATTTTTCAACATTGAAGCCTTGTGAAGATTCAACTGCTACTGGTTGTATTATAGGGTGGAGAACTTTTAAAGAGGATTATAATGCTCCTTTTGTTTTAAAAGAAAAGCAAAAAGTAATTGTAATAAATCCCCTCACTTGGACTATGGATAGCACTGTTGCTCCCAAAGAATTAAATAAAGGAGGAATTCTTAGAAATTTTAGCAAAGTAATTCCAGGGGTTGTGCATGCAAAAATTCATGGAAATGTATTATGGGTAAATAAGCCTCAGTTTTTTGGAAATATTTTTCTCAAAACAAAAAATTATCATATAGCCGATTACAATCTTTTTTATATAAACATAAGAGAGAACACAGGCACCAGAATTAAATCTTTTTTAAAAAAAGATGCAACAAAATAGTGTTGAAATTTTAGTAAAAAAAGTAGTTCGGCAGTATTCGGTTAGAAATCAGCTTTTTTAGGAAAACGTGGAAAAGGAATAACGTCTCTTATATTAGTCATACCCGTTACAAACTGTATGAGCCTTTCAAAGCCAAGCCCAAAACCAGCATGGGGACAGGTTCCAAACCTTCGTGTATCAAGGTACCAATATAATTCGTCGGAAGGAATATTCATTTCCTGCATACGTTGCTCCAACTTATCAAGTCGTTCTTCTCTTTGAGATCCCCCAACAATTTCTCCTATCCCCGGTGCAAGTATATCCATCGCAGCTACGGTTTTACCATCATCATTTTGCCTCATATAAAATGCCTTTATTTCCTTAGGATAATTTATTAAAATCACAGGCTTTTTAAAATGTTTTTCAACCAGGTAACGTTCATGTTCACTTTGCAGGTCAACTCCCCATTTATCAATTAAATATTGAAACTTCTTTTTCTTATTATGATTGCTTTCTTTTAAAATCTCAATAGCTTCTGTATAAGTAAGCCTTTCAAATTTATTATTAACCACAAACTCAAGTTTTTCCATTAATCCCATTTCACTGCGTTCACTTTGGGGTTTTTGTTTTTCTTCTTCTATCAGGCGGCCGGCAAGGAAATCAAGATCATCTTTATTATTACTTAAGGCATATTTAATAAGGTATTTAATAAATTCTTCCGCCAGGTTCATATTATCCTCAAGATCCGAAAAGGCCATCTCCGGTTCAATCATCCAAAATTCTGCAAGATGTCTGGCAGTATTGGAATTTTCTGCTCTAAATGTGGGGCCAAAGGTATATACATCACTTAGCGCCATTGCTCCAAGCTCCGCTTCAAGTTGCCCGCTTACGGTAAGATTAGTTGCCCGTCCAAAGAAATCATCTTTATAATTAATAGAGCCATCTTCATTTTTTGAGGGATTTTCGAGCTTAAAATTTGTAACATGAAAAGTTTCACCGGCCCCTTCCGCATCGGACGCTGTAATTATAGGAGTATGTAGGTAAACAAAAGCTTTTTCATTAAAGAACTTATGAACAGCATAAGCCATAGAATGTCGTATGCGAAAAACTGACCCGAATGTGTTAGTCCGAAAACGCATGTAAGCAATTTCCCTTAAAAATTCAAGACTATGTTTTTTGGGTTGTAAGGGAAATTTTTCTGCATCGCTATCCCCAAGTATTTCTATTGAATCTGCTTTTAATTCTAAGTTCTGGCCTTTTCCCAGGGAGGCAATAATTTCACCTTTTACTTTTATCGAAGCACCGGTAGTTATTCTTTTTAAAAGAGCTTCATCAAAACGGTTTAATGCAGCGACTATTTGTAAATTATTGTTTGTGCTTCCATCATTTATAGCTATAAACTGATTATTTCTAAATGTTCTTACCCAGCCCATTACCGTAATTTTGCGGTTGAGCAGGTTTCCTTTCAACACTTCCTTAATTTTTATTCTATCATTAAACATATCTTATGATCTAATCTATTACTTGCAAATATAAAGTAGACTCATAGTCAATAATAATAATTCTAAGTTTCCGTTTTCAAAAGAAAAAGACGAGAGTATAAAAAAAAGGAAAGGAAATCAAGAAAAATTTTCATGTATTATAAAATTGATGTATCATTGCAGTAGAAAGCTGACAGGTTCTCCTTTTCTAAAGTCTCTCTTTTTTACTAGAATCCATTCCATATAAATCATCAAAAATTTAGATTTCACGATTTCAAGATTGTTTTGACTATTAATCTACACGTATTTTATGTATGACATTTTACAACTGAACGATATGCTCGTTCCGGAGTTGCTCGATATAGCGGAGCAGCAGGATATTTCAAATGCCAAAAAATTAGAAAAACAAGAATTAATTTATCAGATTCTTGATAAACAAACCTCGATGAGTACAGAAAAAAAAGAAACAGATATTGAGAAAAGAAAGCGCAAGCGAATAACCAAAACATCTGAAGACATTGCTCCTGAAACAGAAGGAACAGAAACAGTGCAGAAAGAAATTAAGCCTAAAAAAGCCGATGATAAAAAAAAGCCTGTAAAAAAGAATAAAGAGGAAGATATTGTTGAGAAAGAAAAAAAATCTATCGTTGAAAATCTACCTTCTGACCCAAAATCTATTGCGCCGGGACTAGTTGATTTATTAAATGATGAAGATAACGAAGACGACGAAGAGGATGATGAGGTATCCGAGCCTGTAACTAACAATGGGTATCAAAATCAGCAAAAGACTTATCAACATAAGAAGGAGCCTGCTTTTAACATTGAATTTGATGGGGTTATTTTAGCAGAAGGTGTTTTGGAAATGATGCCCGATGGTTATGGTTTTTTACGTAGTAGTGATTATAATTACCTTTCTTCCCCTGATGATATTTATGTTTCCCCTTCACAGATTAAGCTATTTGGTCTCAAAACAGGTGATACTGTTTATGGTTCTGTTAGGCCTCCTAAAGAAGGTGAGAAGTATTTTGCTCTTTTGAAAGTGGAAACAATTAATGGTAAAGGACCGGATGAAGTACGTGACCGCGTACCTTTCGATTATCTCACTCCCTTATTTCCATTTGAAAAGCTCAATTTATTTTTAACTCCCAATAATCTCTCTACAAGAATAATAGACCTATTTACACCAATAGGAAAAGGACAAAGAGGACTAATAGTTGCCCAACCCAAGACGGGTAAAACGATGTTATTA
Source organism: Chitinophagales bacterium (assembly GCA_038239385.1). GTDB lineage: Bacteria > Bacteroidota > Bacteroidia > Chitinophagales > Chitinophagaceae > Ginsengibacter. Next base: position 92,536 of record JBBSEV010000004.1, on the reverse strand, counting down.
AAAGAAATTGCCAATGCAATCGCTGCTAATCATCCGGAATGCTATTTAATGATTGTTTTAGTAGATGAAAGGCCTGAAGAGGTCACTGATATGGAGCGTAGCGTAAAAGCCGAAGTGATCGCTTCAACTTTTGATGAGCCTGCAGAAAAACATGTGAAAGTAAGTACTATGGCTTTGCAAAAAGCCAAGCGACTTGTGGAGTGTGGCCATGATGTCGTAATATTATTAGATAGTATTACGCGTCTTGCAAGAGCACATAATACAGTTGCTCCGGCAAGCGGAAAAGTTTTATCAGGTGGAGTCGAAGCAAACGCAATGCAAAAGCCGAAGCAGTTTTTCGGGGCTGCAAGAAAAATTGAATTTGGAGGATCACTTACAATAATCGCAACTGCTTTGGTTGATACGGGAAGTAAAATGGATGAGGTAATTTTTGAAGAATTTAAAGGAACCGGTAACATGGAACTTCAACTGGATCGTCGATTATCAAACCGCAGAATTTTTCCTGCAATTGATATTGTCGCATCATCAACAAGGCGGGATGATCTGTTACTGGATAAAGAAGTATTACAGCGTATGTGGGTACTTAGAAATCACATGGCAGATATGAACCCTGAGGAAGCCATTAATATTTTGATGAAAAATATGAAAGGAACCAAGGATAATATGGAATTTCTTACCTCAATGAACGGATAAAGTACAGTAACACACATAAATAATTCCTGAAGCCACTGTTATAAAAACGGTGGCTTTTTTAAATACAAAAAGCTATTTGCTAAAAATGGCAATTGAACAAATTGATATAGAAGAATTTCTAAAACTTTCAGAAGAAAGGCCAGTATTTGATGTTCGAAGCCCCAGTGAATTTTTACATGCACACATCCCAGGAGCATTTGCTTTACCGTTGTTTACAGATGAACAAAGAAAAATTATTGGTACAGCTTATAAACAGCAGAGCCGCCAGGTTGCTGTTAAAAAAGGGATAGAGTTTTTTTCTGAAAGGATGAAAATCATGCTCAATGAAGCGGAAGAGATTATTAAAAGTAATAGAGGCAATAGTTTAAAAGACAATAGGGTTCTGGTTCATTGCTGGCGTGGAGGCATGCGAAGCAGGTCGGTTGCTTGGCTACTTGATCTCTATGGGTTTAAAGTTTTTACATTAAAGGGAGGTTATAAGTCTTTTAGAAACTGGGTGCTCAGCCAGTTTGAAAAAGAATATAAATTGAATATACTTGGTGGCTATACGGGTTCCGGAAAAACAGAGGTATTAAGCGAAATGCAAAGAAAAGGAGAAATAGTTATCGATTTGGAGAAACTGGCTAATCATAAGGGGTCAGCTTTTGGAAGTATAGGAGAGAAACCACAACCCGGTCAGGAAATGTTTGAAAATATACTTGCCCTGGAGTTGTTTAAAGCCTCCCTTGTGAAAAAAGGTAGCTTTGAAAATAAGGATTCTATACCGAAAATATGGCTTGAAGATGAAAGTCGGCATATAGGCACAGTTGGTATTCCCAACACACTCTGGAATAATATGCGTACAAATCCTTTATATTTTTTGGATATTCCTTTTGATGAAAGGCTTAATTATATTATTTCCACTTACGGAACATTTGATAAGAAAGAATTGGTAAGCTCCATAATGAAAATTCAAAAAAGATTAGGAGGGCTTGAAACCAAAAATGCAATTAATTTTTTATTGGAAAATAACATGAAAGAATGTTTTTCAATTTTGCTTCATTACTACGATAAGCTTTATGCCAATGCTTTATTTAAGAGGGAAAATGTTGAGGCTGTTCTAAATAAAATACCCTGTAAAACCGTTGATGTAAGGAATGCCGGAATGCTTAATCTAAAGAACAGCTAAGCAGGAAGGTAAAATCCTTTATCAATGAAATTAATATTGCTCTTTTTTTTACTTCCCTTACAGTTACTTGCTCAAGATATAACCGGTGTTTGGACGGGTACTTTGTATAATGATACCACGAAGCAGTTTATTAAATATGAGCTTGCCGTAAGTGAATATAATGGAAAGCTTAGCGGGTATTCACACACTATTTTTATGATTGACAGTACTGAAAATATAGGCGTGAAATCCATTAAAATAAAAAAATCAGGGGAGGACTTTCTTTTAGAAGATGATAAACTTATTTATAACAATTATACCGCTCCCCCTGCAAAAGGCGTAAAAACATATAGCGAGTTAGTGTTGAAGGAAAATGATAGTACCTTAGTTTTAAGTGGGCCTTGGAATACAAACCAAACTAAGGTATATAAAAAGCTTACAGGGAATATTTTCCTTCAAAAGAAAAAAAAAGTTGATAAGACCTTAATAATTCTAAAACTAGAAAACTTAGGGCTTGCAAAATCTCTTTCATTCACTCAACCCTTATCTGCTACAAATGAATTTGCTCTTTCAAATACGCCTGTTTTGACTTCCACAAAAAATAGAAATCAGGTTATAGATAATAAAACAGAGAGTATCTCATCTTCGGGTAATAACAAAACTCTAGAAATTAATCAACCTGGCAGAAAGGAAAATGCTGACGATAATCTAACAAGTAAAACTTCATTAAAAGGAAGTACGCCTCAAATAATAAAAGATACTTCGAAAATTAAAGTAACGGATGTAACATCTTCAATACCCAAAAAAACTCAGTTTGAAAAGCCAGGAGAAACCAAGGCTATAGCTGTAGTATCTGCTAAGGAAGATGATGACTTGCAGAAAAAAATTATAAAAGATTCTGCGGCTACTTTAAACATTGGATCTAAAAACAAAGAAAGTCTTTTTAAAAAAGAAGAGGTTCAAAAATTAAATGCAATAAAAACGATTATTCCACAGGCTGCGGCTAATATTGCTACGAGAAAAATTGAAACAATAAAAAGTTTTGAAATAGCACAGGATAGTCTTGTTCTTAGTCTTTTTGATAATGGCGAAATTGATGGAGATACTGTTAGCGTTTTATTAAATGGAAAAGTAATTATGCCACGCCAGGGATTGATGGCAAAAGCAATAAACAAAACAATTTATCTTACACCTGAAATGGGAGATTCAATCGTATTGATTATGTATGCTGAAAATCTGGGCAGCCTCCCTCCTAATTCCGGGTTACTGGTAATTCATGATGGAGAAAATATCTTTGAGATTCGGTTTGCAGGAGACCTTCAAAAGAATGCTGCAATCATTTTAAAACGAAAAAGGAAACAATAATTTTTTAGAAAAGGTTAAACGTGGCTGTTATATCAAAAAAAGAAAATAAGGATTTAGAAATCAAGCTCACTCAATATTCTCACGGTGCTGGTTGTGGTTGTAAAATCTCGCCACAGGTTTTAGATAAGATACTGCGGAGCAATCTTGCTGTTCCTGATAATAAAAAATTAATTGTAGGCAACCATTCCAAAGATGATGCTGCTGTATATGATATTGGGAATGGTACAGCGCTAATTTCTACTACCGATTTTTTTATGCCTATTGTGGATGACCCATTTGATTTTGGGTGCATTGCTTCAGCAAATGCTATAAGTGATGTCTATGCAATGGGAGGAAAGCCTGTTCTTGCGATAGCGATTTTAGGATGGCCTGTAAATGATATCCCTCCGGAAGTTGCGCAAAAAGTTATTGAAGGCAGCAGAAGCATTTGCATGGAAGCAGGAATATCTCTGGCAGGCGGGCATAGTATCGACAGCCCAGAACCAATCTTTGGACTTGCAGTTAATGGATTTGTACCTATTAAAAATATTAAGCAAAATAATACCGCCAAAGAAGGTGACCTTCTTTTTTTAACCAAACCACTTGGAGTTGGTATTTTGGCTACTGCAGAAAAAAAGGGAATGCTGCAAAGAGAACATCAGGGGATCGCAGCAAAACAAATGATGCAACTAAATAAAATTGGTGAAGCACTAGGCAAAATTAAAGGCGTGCATGCAATGACAGATGTCACTGGCTTTGGTTTTCTCGGTCACCTGGTAGAGATGGCTGAAGGAAGTGAATTAAGTGCACAGGTTTATTTTGATAATATTCCCATTATGATAAACAATATAAAAAGTTATGTAGATAAAGGTTGTGTGCCAGGTGGAACAAATAGAAATTGGGAGAGCTACGGTAAAAAAATCGAATCGATTACAGAATTTAAAAAGACAATATTATCTGATCCACAAACCAGCGGAGGTTTACTAATTGCTGTAGATCCAGGAAGTGTTTCAGAAGTTAAAGATTTAATGATTCAAAACGGGTTAACTAAGTTCACAAAGCCTATAGGTGTATTGATTGAAAAAGAAGAAAAAGTAATAAGCAAAATTAAGTAGAATGAATATCAGTGATTGGATTGGAAGTATTGGGGTAGCCCTTTTATTATTTGCGTTTGTTTTAATCCTTTTAAATAGAATTTCTAAAAACGGAATGGTTTACCTGGTAATGAATTTTATAGGAAGTGGGCTTGCAACAGTGGCATCGTATCTTATACAATACACTCCATTCATTATTCTTGAATTTGCATGGATGCTTGCATCAGTTTATGGAATGTGGCAAAACTATAAGTTGAAAAAGATACACAGTATTCAATAAGTGATTAAAACTTGTCAATCTTTTCGGCAAGTTTGTGGTCTTTTTCTGTAACAACATCTCCTGCGTCATGCGTTGACAACCATATTTCAACCTTGTTGTATTCATTGGTCCATTTAGGATGGTGATTCATTTTCTCCGCAGCAAGAGCTACTCTTGACATAAAAGCAAAGGCTTCTGAAAAATCTTTAAATTCAAATTTTTTATGAAGTGTATTATTTTTTTCTTGCCACATTAGTATTCATTTAAAAATTAAAAAATAAGATGCTGTTTGTTTTTTATTTTTTCATTGGTCATTTCAGTAATTAATTGCACTACGGGTATCGTTTTTATTGAGCTTACAAGAACATGGATTTCACTATCATGCATGACATCATCTTTAATAAGCCATAAAAAATCGAGGTGCTTAAATTCAGGAAGCAAATACTCACCATCATCTTCGTTATTGTATAAATAATGTTTTATTGTTCCGGAGTGTTCTCCATATTCATAAATGGGGAAAAAATATTTCCTTGCCTTTTTGTTAAGCTGAATTTCAATATTATTATTAATGCGAAAATTAAAATTCAACATTTGATTAAGATGCCAGCAAAAGCGGTAATGTTCAATTGGCGCTACAATCCCCAGCAATCGGGTATTTGCAAAAAACTCATCTACCATTACATTATTATCAATCCGTAGCTTCATAATCGCAAGATACAATTCAATTAAAAAACAATATCAAATGTCATCTGATTACTTCCTCTTAACACAGTAACCTTCGTTGTATCTCCTTTTTTAAATTTGCTCAAAACATCCATATAAGAATAAATATCTGAAAAAGAATAATCGCCGAGTTTTATAATAACATCACCTGTTTGTATTCCTGCTTCTTGTGCAATTTTTCCTTCAATAATTCCATCAGCTCTTACGCCTTTTCCATTAAAAGTATAGTCAGGCATTATACCAAGGCTTACTGTAAACCTGGAGCTTCCCATTTTTGCATCTCTTGTTTTGGCGAAAGCAATTTTGCCAAGATTATTGGCTTCTTCAATAGCTTGGTACACATATTTTAAAACCTGCAGCTCACCATTGAAATTTATTTTTTCAACATCGTCGGAAGGTTTATGATAATCTTTATGAGTGCCGGTAAAAAAAAATAATACAGGAATATTTTTGAGGTAAAAAGAAGTGTGATCGCTTGGGCCGATTCCACTTGAATCCAGATTTATTTTAAAATATTTTGATTTTTCTCCAAATATTTTGGCCCATGCAGGAGATGTGCCAAATCCCCCAATTGTGAGAGCGTGTGTGGTATCGTTTAATCTTCCTATCATATCAGAATTTATCATATAATTTACTGTACTTAGATCAATGGTCGGATGTTCAGTAAAATATTTTGATCCATACAGGCCAAGCTCTTCCCCGGAAAAACATATAAAGAGGTAATTATTTTTTTTAAGCTTTGATTTCTGTAGCATTTTGGCAAGTTCAATAACTGAAGCAGTTCCACTGGCATTATCATCTGCACCATTGTGAATTGCAGGTGCGCCTGTCCACAATGAATTATGGTCTTCCCCATAGCCCAAATGATCATAATGTGCACCTATGACTATCGTGTTTGCTGAACCGTTATCAAAGTAACCAATAACATTATGGCCCTCCTTTTTCTTATCTCCCATGGCAACGCTGAGATTAATATCAATGTTTCCGGTGGCGTCATTTAAATATTTTTTTGCCGCCTCTCTTGTAACAAATAATACAGGGATATTTAAAGTCTTAGCTTTTTCTTTTGCCTCAAACTTTAATTGATCATCCTTTTCAGCACTATTATAAACGATAACTGCTGTAGCACCTTTTTTTGCAAACTCAACTACCTTTTTTTGAATGGCATCTTCAAGATCGAAATGTGGATTATTTGTATTTTTTTCTACGGTTTCTTTAATATCTAAAAACCAGGGACTTCCTTTTTCAAGAAGAGCCGGGGAGGCATTTGCCTTTAAAGACCCAACCGCACTAAAAATGAAAGGAAAATATTCTTCATTAAGAGAAAGCGGAGTTCCATTTATGATAAAATGAGTTGAAGGCAGCACCTCTTTCCCTTCGTTTATTTCAAAAGACTGTAAATAGCTATTATTATCTCCTTTTGGTGCGAGATTAACATTTCTAAATTGCTCAGCTAAATATTCATAAGCCAGTTTTTCCCCAGCAGTTCCGGTTCTTCTGCCTTCCAACCGGTCACTTGCAAGAAAGCCAATTTCTGATTTAAGATTTTCGATAATTACTCTATCAGACTTTTTTAATTTTTGAGATGATGCAAGCTGGCAATATAATAAAACGAATAATAAAACATTCTTCATTAAGATGAATTTTTGCAAATCTACATGAATAAATCACCGCGAAATTTAGATATTAATCTAATAACAAAAATCTTTTAAGAAACACATTTGCTTTCACTTTTTTTAGTGACTAAATAAAAAGGAAGTTGCAAAAACTTAGAACATATTGTAGCAGGGTGTTTTCGTAAATCGTAAAGGCAAACTCTTTGATCGGTCTAAATTTACAAATCTTAAATACACATTGAAAAAACAATTAAACATAGCTCTTGTGGGAAATCCCAATAGTGGGAAGAGCTCTCTATTTAACTCTCTCACCGGCCTCAATCAAAAAGTTGGAAATTTTCCCGGAGTAACAGTAGATAAAAAAACAGGCGCAAGTAAAATATCAGAAGATATTATTGCGAAGATTATTGATCTGCCAGGTATGTATAGCCTATATCCGAAAAGGGGAGATGAATGGGTTTCTTACAAAGTGCTGATTGATGAAGATGCTAATACTAAAGTCGATGTAATTATAATAGTGGCTGATGCTTCTAATTTAAAACGAAATCTTCTTTTTTGTTCACAAATCATTGACCTTAAAAGACCGGTAGTGGTTGCATTAACCATGATGGATATAGCAAGAAATAAAAATATCCAGGTAGATGTAGCAGGACTAGAGAGAGAGTTAGGTGTTCTTGTAATACCTGTAAATCCTCGAAAAAATAAAGGGATCTTACAATTAAATAAAGCCCTTGAAGTTACATCTGCAAACCTTCAGCGCATTCCCGAGCGTGATTTTTTAAGAAGTAAATTATTAGCACCGGAAGCAATAAGCTATGTGCAAAAGTTATTTCCGGGTATAAGTGATTACTGTGCCATACATTATTTAATAAACCATGAGAATTTTTCACTGGATAGCTCAATGCAGGAAGCTATTGAAAATATAGAATTACAAACCAAATTCAATCCGTCGAAAACACAGGCAGAAGAAATATTACAGCGGTATGGAAAAATAAAGGCCATAATGCAGCAAACGGTAATAGAAGCGGATCCGCTTCAAAAAGCATTATTTACTCAGAAGCTTGATGATATTTTGTTGCATAGGATATGGGGATATGTGATTTTGTGTGGAGTATTGTTTTTACTTTTTCAAAGTATTTTTTTTATTGCTCAATATCCCATGAATGCCATTGAATGGCTATTTGCAGGATTGGGTGGGTGGCTTGGGCAGATTTTGCAAGAAGGGTGGTTTAGTAACCTGTTGATAAATGGTGTGCTTGCCGGCTTAAGTGGAATTCTTGTTTTTGTTCCACAGATAATGATATTATTTGGCTTAATAACGCTTCTCGAAGACACCGGATATATGGCACGCATCAGTTTTCTTACGGATAAGATCATGCGAAAGGCAGGACTTAATGGCAAAAGTGTAATGCCGATGATAAGTGGCCTTGCCTGTGCTGTGCCGGCTATAATGAGTGCAAGGAATATTGAAAACAAAAAAGAAAGACTACTCACAATTATGTGTACTCCTCTTATGAGCTGCAGTGCACGATTACCTGTATATACTATACTTATCGCTTTGGTAGTGCCTAACAAATTACTGTTAGGTTTTATAAGCTTGCAAGGTATAGTTATGATGATGATGTACCTGTTAGGGACAGTAATGGCCCTAATATCAGCTTATGTAATGAAGTGGTTTATTAAAAGTAAAGAGAAAAGTTTTTTTATATTGGAATTGCCTGTTTACAGGGGTCCACGTTGGAAAAATATGTTTTATACGATGGTTGAAAAAGCGAAAGTTTTTGTTTATGATGCAGGAAAAGTAATAATGTTGATAAGCCTGCTCCTTTGGGTATTAAGCTCATATGGCCCACCGCAAAAAATGAAGGATGTTATTACCAGGTATGAGCTTTTAGCGGAGAAGAATCCTGCTCAGAGCAAAGAACTTAATAAAATAAAAAAGACGACGCTACTAGAAAACTCGTATGCAGGAATGTTAGGAAAAATTATTGAGCCTGTTATCAGGCCACTGGGATATGATTGGAAGATTGGCATTGCCTTAATAACATCATTTGCTGCCCGCGAAGTTTTTGTTGGAACAATGGCTACACTTTATAGTGTAGGAGAAGACAGAGACAAAGACAATTCAACTCTCCGTCAAAAAATGAATGCTGCCACAAGGGCTGATGGATCTAAAGTTTACAATCTTGCCACCGGTTTATCGCTATTAATATTTTATGTATTGGCCATGCAATGTATGAGTACATTGGCCATTGTAAAACGTGAAACCAGGAGCTGGAAATGGCCAACTATCCAACTCCTATACATGACAGGGCTTGCTTATTTTATGAGTTTAATAGTGTATAATATTTTTAGTTGAGTGCAAGATCAGATTACCACTTTACCGAACTATAAATTTCATTTTTTACCTGTGAATATATTCTTTGATAAAGCTCATTAAGAATATCCTCTTTTGTTGGTATTTGAAAATTCCTGTTATTAAGCATTGCGAAATCATTTCCACTTAACACTCTCGAATCTCCCTGATAAGTTGCATATTCATGCTGCCAGTTAAACTGAGAATTATATCTTCTGGTGCCGGTAATATTGCGGGTAGCTGCGTCAGTTATTCGACTTACTAGATCTCCGGTTGCAGTAAAATATTTTTTAGTAATATACAGAGTAGCAGAAACGGTTTCATAACGTACATGTCCTGAAGTATCCTTTCCTATTTCTATTTGTTTGCTAACATTTCTTGAATATTGTGAAGTATAAGGCTGAGGCACATCGAGGTTTACCCACACAAGATCAACAAACAGATCAGGATTTACATTAGCTCTTTGGGCTTCCCAATCTGTATAAAACCGGGCGGTAGCGTTTTTAGAGTAGTCCCCGCCAAGGTCTCTTACAAGATTTCTTTGCAAATAATCATTATTAAAACTATTTCCGTAATTATCCCATCCGGCATTATCATAATAATAAGAATTATCAGTTATGGGATTTACAATCACATTAAGAACACTATTTTCGTAAGCGCTATTCATTCGCTTTTCAGCATCTTTGAATCTTGGAATAAACTCCTGTGATTTTTTAAAAGCATAATAAGCATCCCGGGAAGATTCTTTGTCATTATTTTTTGAATAGTTCATCCCTATATTATAATAATCTGCGGCAGCATTTTCTTTTATTACGTCAATTTTTGCATCGTATGTATTCGTTCTTAAAAACTTTTTTGCATTAGCTGAGCTATTGATTACAATAGACAAATGTTGTAAAGCCTGGTATTCTTTAATGATCTTCCACCATTTTTCCGGCCCAGCGAGGGTACTATAATTATCAATATTATCCAGGTGAATTTTAGCCGCATTTTCATAAAGACCATTAAGATTGTTTTGAAGGATTGTATCTGAAGGATTTATATCTATCTTTTTTATTTCAGTTATTAAGGCAATATCCTCTTGCGTATTTGCAATTGAATTTCTGCTAGTACTACAAGATGTAAATAAAAAAAGCAACAGGATAAATCCATATAGATTCTTTTTCATTGTGTTTTGTTTATTATTGTAGATATTAATTAGAAGCTTTAATTAAATTGGTAAAGATTAAAAGATCGTTAATAAACAAGAAATTTGAAATGATAATAATTAAAAGTGACAAAATACGTGAAGAAATTACGTTTTCTTAAATAAAGAAGAACTGAAATGATAAAGATAGCTGGGACGAGATAAGTACGCAAAGCCAGCATCATTCACTGAATAGTTTATGTTTTGGAAAGGTTTTAATTTAATCTATACTAGTTGGAGAGAAGAAATAGTCGTATCAGGAATAAAAGATTTTTAAAATTTGTGCAATTCAATTGTGCGGTTTAACAGGAGTAAGCTTTAAAACGTTAAGGGGTAACCATTCCTTATGCATTTTGTGAGTTTCTGTTTCAAACCAAACACATAGAGCCTCTTTGAGTACGTCATTAATCTCTGAAATAGTCATAATAGGAGTATTACCATTAAGTAATTGTACACTATCCCGAACTTTAAAACTTTCTTGCATTGTTTTACGATTTTTTATTGTTAGAAAATGGCTCGCTTATATATTAGGGTAGTTGTAAATGTAATAACAAAAAATCGTACAGAGTATTTTTACTCGAAAAAATAGTAATTTCCACATGAAGTTTACAATATAAACCAAATCTTTTAAAAAATAAAATTGCTTTTTCCATTCTTTGGTGTACCAAGATACTTTTTAAACTAAGCTAGTTTTTAGTTTAGCAATTACAATAGGTTTATAATTATCGATACCGCTCTTCCAACAAAATAACCTTTCATATAAATTATTAAATACTTTTTACTTGTAAGTAATTGTTTATAAGTGATCTAAGAATTTATAGTCTCTTTTATAAGCAGCTACCTTAAAAAAACAGGTATTATGTATTGCACAGTATTATAATTATTCATATCTTTGTTTCAGAAATCAATAAGATGAAATTTTCTACAGAAAAAAAAATCAAATATGAACATTGATAATACAGCAAGCCAGATGCGAAAAGGAGTTTTGGAATTTTGCATTTTGTCCATAATAAAATTAGGCGAGGCTTACCCGAGTGATATCATTGATAAAATGAAATCCGCCAATCTTAATATTCTGGAAGGAACTCTTTATCCATTATTGACGAGGTTAAAGAATGCAGAATTTCTTACTTACAGGTGGGTAGAAAGTAACAGCGGCCCCCCAAGAAAATACTTTTCGCTTACTGACAAGGGGGCAGATTTTTACCACGAACTTGAAACCACCTGGCTTGAACTTGCTAATGCTGTAGAGGCAATAACTGGCAAAAAAAACTAAACCCATAAATCAACTTCAACAATAATAAATTGAATTAGTCATGAAAAAAGTAATTAATATAAATTTCCAGGGTAGCGTAGTTCCCATAGAGGAAACATCTTATGAATTGCTCAAGCAGTATATAGATAGTCTTCGTAATTATTTTGCCGATGAAGAAGGACGCGATGAAATAATAAATGACATTGAGAGTCGTATAAGCGAACTTTTTCAGGATAAACTCAAGGGTGGCTCTACCTGCATAACGGACGATGATGTAAATATTATATTTAAAAACATTGGCCGGCCTGAAGACTTTGAAGAAGCGGAGGGTGGCGAAAAATCATCGAAAAACGGAAAAGAACCGCATAGGGAAAAATTTCAATTCACAAGATTCGGTGAAAAAGGCAAGAGATTATACCGGGACGAAAATCATAAAATATTAGGGGGCGTTTGTAGTGGAATAGCTTCATACCTCGGTATTGACCCGGTAATTGTAAGGGTTTTATTTATCGTTTCGGGGATAGGTTTTCTTGCCTATATATTGCTTTGGATATTTGTTCCCGGTAGTAATGCACTTGTAAATGGAGTTCGCAAAAGGCTTTATAGAAATCCCGATAATAAAATAATAGGAGGAGTTTGCAGTGGAATAGGAAGTTATTTCAATGTGAATGCCTGGATTCCAAGAGCTTTTTTCCTGATTCCATTTATCTCTCTCTTTTTTAGGTGGGGACATATCGGGCCACTTACATTTCCTAATTTTTTAAGTTTTTCTTTTAGCCCCGGCACTTTCATCGTGTATATTATTTTGTGGCTGGTTATACCCGAGGCGTTTACTACTTCAGAAAAGCTGGAAATGAAAGGAGAGAAAGTTGATTTAAATTCTATTAAAAATTCTGTAGTAGAAGAAATGAAAGGAGTTCAGGAACGAATGAATAAAGTGGGCATGCAGGTAGGCTCTATGACAAGAGAAAGAGGAAGTGACTTAGGAAAAGAAGTGCATTATGCAGCAAAGAGAACAAGTGGAGCTCTGGGAAATATAATAATTACAATATTTAAAATATTTGCCTACTTCGTATTGGGTTGTATAGCTTTATCGTTAATAATTGCTCTTTTCTCTTTGGCTGTAGTTTCTATTGGCTTATTTCCCTTAAAGAACTTTGTGCTTAACGAAGGATGGCAAAGTGTGCTAGCTTGGGGAACCCTTATATTTTTTATTGGAGTTCCGGTTATTGGCATTATTACTTTTATAATAAGAAGAATTGCAAGGATAAAAACCCACAACCGTATAATTCGGTATTCTTTTTTAGCTCTTTGGTTTTTAGGCATTATATGCTTTATATCATTACTTATTTCAGTAGGGCAGGACTTCAGAAGAACCAGTTCTGCAAATGAAGATAAAGTAGTTTTAGGAAACCCAAGTGCCCAAAGCCTGGAAGTAAATTCTTTAACTAATAACCGGTATAACAGATCAAATACATGGTTCAGGCTTGAGCCGTTTGCTACTTTTGATGATGACACTGCATACATTGGCAACGTGAGAATAAGAATTGAAAAGTCTCCTATAGACAGTTTCCAGGTTGGAATAATTAAAATGTGTAATGGCAACACAAGGAGAAATGCAGATACGTTAGCCTCTCTTATTAATTATAGTGTTTTTCAAAAGGATTCTTTATTAATGATGGATAAAGCAATTGCTATTAATACAACCGATAAATTCAGGAATCAAAGTGTAATGGTTATTATTTATGTCCCTGTCGGAAAGCATATTAAAATAAATAAAAATCTTGACTATAACAGGAATATAAGGATACACGGAGCCATGTTTAATGACGATAACTGGTATAATTGGGAAGATGACGATTACGATTTTCAATACGGCGTAGAATATGTAATGCAGGAAAATGGATTATATACATTAAACGGAATTCCCGCTAATGATTATAATAAAAATAATGACTGGCGTTCGGAGCAGGATAATCGAAGAAATGATTATCAATCTGATGGTGACAAGGAAAATTACAGGTACGACCAACATAACAAAGTTGACTCACTAAGAATGATAAAGGAGAAGGAAATTCAAAAAATTCAAAGTTCTGTAGATTCTCTGAGAGATCTAAAAGAAAAACAAATAAATAAGATAAAGGATTCATTAAGGGAAGCCAAAGAAAAGTTGGAACAAAAGATTGAAAAGCTGGATAATACCAATACTCCCGGCGAGGCTTACATAAGAAATGGTAACCAGGATTATAGTTTTGTGATGCACATTTAAGCAAGCATTTTTCGGTTGAAGTTGAATATGAAGGCTTCATGCATATGCATGGGGCCTTTTTCATTAAAGTAAATTTGAATTTTTTCAGTTACTTATTATTGCTTAAAAAGATTTCATTTTTGATTGTAGTATCATTTTCAAGAATCAAAATTTTAATAATTATAAGGATGAGTAAAATCTAAGATTCTATAAATCTATTTCGTCTAAATTTACCAACTTTAAAACAAATATGAAAAGTACTCCATTTACCGACAAGCATATTGCTCTTGGAGCGAAGATGGCTGAATTTGCTGGCTACAATATGCCTATAAGTTATTCAGGAATTAATGACGAGCATGCGGCGGTTAGAAAAAATGCGGGCATTTTCGATGTGAGCCACATGGGCGAATTTATTTTAAAAGGAGAAAAGGCTCTTTCCCTTATACAAAACATTACAAGTAACGATGCTTCAAAACTCGAAACGGGAAAAGCCCAATACAGTTGTTTTACAAATGAAAATGGAGGTATTGTCGATGACTTAATAGTTTACTGCATTAAAGTAAACGAAGTGTATATGTTGGTGGTTAATGCCTCAAACATTGAAAAAGATTGGGAGTGGATAAAGAAACATAATAAGCAAGAAGTTGAAATACATAATATTTCTGAAAAGACATGCTTGCTTGCTATCCAAGGCCCTAATGCTACTAAAATTCTACAGCCACTTACGGAAATAGATATTATGAACCTGAAGTATTATACGTTTGTAAAAGGAACATTTGCAGGTATTAATAATGTTTTAATAAGCGCTACAGGATATACTGGGTCAGGTGGTGTGGAAATTTATTTTGAAAACGAAAATGATGCTGCCAGCATAATCTGGAACAAGATATTTGAAGAAGGCCAATCCAAGGGGCTCAAGCCAATAGGCCTTGCAGCCAGAGACACATTACGGCTTGAAATGGGATATTGCTTGTACGGAAATGATATTGATGACAGCACATCGCCACTGGAAGCTGGCCTTGGATGGATAACTAAATTCTCAAAGGATTTCATAGCAAAAAATATTTTTGAAGAGCAAAAAATAAAGGGTGTTTCAAAAAAATTGGTTGGTTTGGAAATGATAGAAAGGGGAATCCCTAGGCATGATTATGAAATAAAAAATGCCAATGGAGAAAATATAGGACGGGTTACAAGTGGTACACAATCTCCTACGTTAAATAAAGCAATTGCTATAGGATATGTTTCAACAAATTATTCTAAAATTGATACTGAAGTATACATTAAGGTGAGAGATAAATTGCTTACGGCAAGAGTAGTTAAAATGCCCTTTGAATAAACTTGAATTAGCGATTTTAAAGAGTTGATAATGACAAAAAAGAACAGCCAGCCCACAATAACAACCTCACTTTCCC
This sequence comes from Chitinophagales bacterium, assembly GCA_038239385.1. Classification (GTDB taxonomy): domain Bacteria; phylum Bacteroidota; class Bacteroidia; order Chitinophagales; family Chitinophagaceae; genus Ginsengibacter. Next base: position 77,203 of record JBBSEV010000004.1, on the reverse strand, counting down.
CTTCTTTATTACAATTATACGAGGTAAGCAGTAGTATCGTAGTTATAATAGATGTTTTAAGAGCGACGTCAACAATTGCGGCTGCTTTATACAATGGCGCTAAAAGCATAATACCTGTAGATAGTGTTGCTGATTGTATTAAATTCGGGAAACAAATGGAGGTAATAACTGCTGGTGAAAGGGATGGTAAAATTGCAGAAGGATTAAAGCATGGTAACTCTCCTTTAGAGTATGCACCGGATTTTATTAAAGGAAAAACATTAGTACTTACCACTACTAATGGAACAAAGCTTTTGCACATGGCTCTTACGGAAGGAGCTTTTGGTATTATCACTGCTTCTTTTTGTAATATTTCGTCCGTATGCGATTATTTAATAAAGCAAGATAAAAATGTAATACTGGCCTGTGCAGGGTGGAAAGATCGTCTCAATATTGAAGATACTTTACTTGCAGGAGCAATTATAAACCGTGTTAGGTATAAATTTTATCAGAATTGCGATTCTTGTCAAATTTCCGAATCATTGTACCTGCTTGCGAGAGGTGATCTGTATAATTTTATGAAAGAAAAAGATGCCAGCCATTATCATAGGCTAATGGGTTTTGGCCTTGAAGAAGATATCAGGTTTTGCCTAACAGAGGACAATGCAAATGTTTTATGCATCTACGATGGCGGGAGGTTAATTAAAGGATAAAATGTATTAATTCTATAAAAAGCCATCTTATAAATTACCCTATACACTCAATTTTTCTTTACTTTTACAAATTGCCTTTTTTTCAATAGAAGCACAGTAAATACCCGGAAAGCAAAATTAGAAAAACGAAAACTCTTTGGCCTTACCGCATCTTATTAAATACATCTACAATGCCGGCACTGATGAAGTAATTCGGCGTGGAAAAAAAATCCATGCTTTTGGTTATGTAGAGCTTATAGATCATGACGACCTTATGCCGTCTGTTAACTTTCGTGTGAAAGATGATAGTTATTTCACCTATTACAAAGTAAATGTTCAGAAATATGCTGATCTGAAAACAGTTTTAATAAGGTGTACATGCCCTTACAATCTAGGAGATATATGCAGGCATGAAGCAGCAGCACTTTTTCAATTACAGGATCTTCTTGATAGGAATGTGCTTGCAGCAGATCAAACAGTTTCATATAACCAAAAGCACACAGTGGTTAAAATGAAGTCTATAGATCTCAAGTTCATAAGGATGCTTATGGGCCAGGAATTGTATGATGAAGCTGAGGAAATATTCAGGATAAATAAAGCAAATATTATACAGGCATCAAATGAAAAAGTAGAAGCCGTTTTAGAGTTAGATAGCAAGGATTACAAACTGATAATCCAAAAAAATGAAGAACGGAATTTTGATACTTCCTGTGTATGTAATGAAATCCAACATTTAATTTGTAAACATAAGGGAGTTCTTTTCCTACAATTATTGCATACACATGGTCCTAATTATTTTGATTCAATCCGGAATTGGGATAAAGAAAAAAACAAGTTATTAGAAGGATATGGCTATAGCTTAAATGAAGATCTATCGGGAAAATTCGAATTTATTTATAAAGATGGTAAGCCATATCTGAAAGTCTTAGACCAAACAATCAAACGGGTAATTTCTCCTTTAAGTGCTAAACTACAAATACCGCAAAAGGAAATAACAGACGTAGAAATAGCTGTAGCACCACTACAAAAACAATTTGCTATTGTGTTTAATGCTAATGAAACTGCTTATCCATTTTTTAATGTGGATGTCATACAGGCTGAATTTGATGAGGATAAAGAAAAGCTTATCGGGAGGGCTGAAAAACTTGACCTTACCAAGTTTATTAACACAGATTCATTTTCAGATTTTGATAAATATCTTATACAACAGGCAAGAAAACTGCAACAGGCAGAAATAAACAAATACTTAAACAGGAATTCGCCTTTTAGTGGTTTTTGGGAAAATATTATTCACCAGGAAAATGAAGAGCTACCGGAAGAGACTAAAATGTTAATAACAGAGTTTCTTCATCCTAAGATTAAAAAGATATTTGAATCAGGCGAAACAAGGCGTTATTTATATCTTTCTAAAGGAAAAAGATTTACTACTGAAAAACTTGATCTGGTTTACATAAGCACGGTAAAACCTGTTATCCAGTTTAAGGTATCAGTACATGATGACGCTTATAAGCTGGAATGTATTTTAATAATTGACAATGAAGTTTTAAAGGCTTCAGATAATAAGTGGAACGGTTCTTTGCTCTTTTTATACGATAAAGAATTTTTTCTTTTCAATAATGCAGAAGAAAGCTTAATTGTTGAAAAATTTAGAAACCCTCTTCAGGTTACCGGCAAAGAATGGCCTCAATTTCTAAGCAATGTAGTAATGCCGTTAACGCAAAACTTTGAGGTTTCTTTTGATAAAACCCTGATTAGAGAAACAAAAGAAGGTGATCCGGATATTACGGTTATGCTCGTTGAAAAAGGGGATTATCTTATGTTTCAGCCAACTTTTAGTTACAAGAACTTTGTGGTAAAGCCCGGGTCAAAGGAAACTATTATTGTTTCAGACGGAGATAAAATATTGAAAGTTATCCGGAACAAGGAAGCAGAACAAAATTTTATTAATAAGCTTTGCGGGCTCCACTCCCAATTTGTTACACACGAGGGTAGCAATCTTGTTTTAAAAGGAGGAGATGTTTTAAAAAACAACTGGTTCTTTTTATTTGTCGATGTGATGAAGGAAATGAAGATTCCGGTTTTTGGTTTTGAAGCATTAAAAAATTTCAGGTTTAATACATCTAAGCCAGCAACTAAAATACATCTTAGCAGTGGCCTCGATTGGTTCGATGCAAAAGTTGAGCTCACTTTTGGTGAACAACGCATTGGCATTTCAGAAATTAAAAAAGCTCTGGCTAATAAACAATCTTTTGTACAACTAAACGATGGATCATTAGGAATTCTTCCGGATGAATGGATAAACAAATATTCTTTACTTTTTAAAGTAGGTGATGGAAGAGAAAATAAGCTGCGCCTCTCCAGGTTTCACTTAAGCGTAATTGATGATCTTTATGAAAAGCGTGATGAAACAGAATTATCTTTTGAACTGGATGAAAAATATGAACGTTTAAGAAATTATAAAAATATTCCTGAGGTTGCAGTACCGGAAGAATTGCAAAATCGTTTGCGGCCTTACCAGGTTTCTGGTTATCATTGGCTTAATTATTTAAATGATGTTGGCTGGGGAGGCATTTTAGCTGATGATATGGGATTAGGTAAAACCGTTCAGGCTCTCAGTATGATGAGCCATTATGAAAAGCAGGAAGGATTTTTAAAAGCCTTGGTTGTATGCCCCACAACTCTAATATACAACTGGGAGAATGAGATCAAAAAATTTACTCCATCGCTTACCTGGCATATTCATCACGGAAGTATGCGTACAAGAGATCACAAAGATTTTGAAAATCACAACATCACTATAACTACTTATGGAACGCTGAGAAGCGATATACAATTAATGATGAAAATATTGTTCGACTATGTTGTTCTCGATGAATCTCAGGCTATAAAAAATCCTGGTTCAAAGGTCACAAAGGCTGCGTGTTTGCTTACTTCAAAAAACAGGCTGTGTATGAGTGGTACTCCTTTGCAAAACAATACTTTTGATGTGTACGCCCAAATGAATTTTTTAAATCCGGGACTTTTAGGGTCTGTTGAGTTTTTCAGAAATGAATTTTCGACACCTATCGATAAATTTGGCGAGCCAGAACAAAAAGATCATTTGCGAAAACTTTTGTATCCTTTTATATTAAGAAGAACGAAGGAACAGGTGGCAAAAGACCTTCCTGATAAAACGGAAACAATTCTTTTTTGTGAAATGGAAGAAGAACAGCGTAAGGTTTACGAGGCTTACCGGGGTGCCTATCGTGATAAAATCCTGGGGGCAATCGAAGGGCAGGGAATAAATAAATCTCAGCTTACCATATTGCAGGGGCTTATGAAGCTTAGGCAAATTTGCGATAGCCCAGCTATATTAAATGAAGAAGATAAATATCCCAATCATTCAATAAAACTTGATGAACTTACGAGGGAAATAACTGAGAATATAGGAGAGCATAAAGCACTAATATTCTCACAATTCCTGGGAATGCTCGCATTGATAAAGGAAAAGCTGGTAGAAAATAATATAATCTACGAATATTTTGATGGTAGCACGCCACCGCAGGAAAGAGAAAAAGCTATTCAAAATTTCCAGAACAATGATGACTGCAGGGTTTTTCTCATCTCATTAAAAGCTGGTGGTGTCGGGCTTAATTTAACGGCTGCAGATTATGTCTATATTGTTGACCCCTGGTGGAATCCTGCTGTTGAGCAACAAGCGATCGATCGTACTCACCGTATAGGGCAAACGAAGAATATATTTGCGTACAGAATGATATGTAAGGATACAATCGAAGATAAAATTTTGCAGCTCCAGGAACGAAAACGTATCCTTGCCAAAGAATTAATTGCTGACGACCAAACTTTCGTTAAAAGCCTGAGTAAAGAAGATGTGGAATATCTCTTTAGTTAAAAGATTCAGTTGTTATAAAATCTTTTAATCGTTGAAAGTCCTTTTTATTTCCGGATTCAAAAAGGGAAAAGAAGTTTTTAGAAAAATTACTAAATAAAAGGGAAAAAAAGGTTTTTCTGGGGGAAGCTTGAGTTTTCATAAAAAATGGATTTTAAAGTTATTGAGAGATTAAAGAAAAAACAGTTTCTTTGATTTTACAATAGCATTATCACTCTTTTAAGTTTCCGTAAATTCCGAATTATCACATACTTAGCTATCGTAATTGTTTCATGTCACCAGGTACTTTGATGCCGGCGATTTCTACCTCTGCATTTCGTATAATACCTGATATTATAAAATTCCGGATTTTGTGTGAGTTTTGAAAAGAAGTGCCTGACAAAATTATTTAGCCAGATTGGCGAAGCATTTTTATTTGTTTTCATAAAAAAGGATGTTGAAAAAATATAACGACGGCGGATTAAAAATTATTGTAATAAGCATTAAAACCAGTAAATTTTTCGGTAGCATATCACTCAGGAGGTTGTTCAAAAAAAAAAGCAATTTGTAAAAAGTTTTTTTTACAAATTGCAATAGCCAATAAATAAGTTATTATCAATTTTCAGACTTGACCATTTTTTTTTCGACACTGATAGAGCCTATTGCATCTGACTTAATATTATACCAGCTTTTCTTGTCTTCTAAAACAATATGATAAGCCAGCTCATCAGCAGAGGAAACTTCTGTAACTCCGAATATTTTTTTGCCAGGAAATTTTTCACTTACTTTTCCTCTTATAAAAGGAGGCAGGTCTTCAGCAGAATAATAGCGGGTTGTAGACATTATATTTCCTTCAGGATCATAGTCAACTCTGCATTTAGTATTATCGGTATTTTTAAAATATACTGAATAGTAAGTATCATAATTATACCAGGTTGTTTCAAGTACTTCAGGAAATGAAGTCGCAAAAACTTTTAAAACTTTTTCATTTACAGGAGCAGCAGAAGCGGCGATTGTTGTAAAGATTGCCACAAGGCAGATAAAAAGAATCTTTTTCATGTTTTTTTTATTTTGATGGTTACGTAATATGAGATAAAATTAGGCGTAACAAAGAGAGGTAAATAGCGGATTGTTACCGGAGGTAATACAGTGTTGGTAAGGGTTTCGTTAAGGTTAAGTTAACTGGATAGCTGAATCATTATAATAACATTCTGAAGTAATATTATCAAAGACTAAAAGCCTCTTTAATCAAATGAAACCTGGGATTGTTTCTCTGAAAAAAACGGGATGAATGGCCAAATGACTATTCTAAAAACCAGCTGATTTCAATAAACTTTAATAATTTATTTAAAATTATACAATGAATATAAAATCGTATTCCTATTTACAACTTAACCTGTTAAACACGTTTTGGCTTTCTGTAACTTCGCAACATGCAGAATTATTTACAAGGATTGAATGAACCTCAGAGAGAAGCAGTATTACATCGTGACGGCCCAATAATGATAGTAGCAGGAGCCGGAAGTGGAAAAACAAAGGTACTCACTACAAGAATTGCTCATCTTTTGGCTACAGGTGTAGATGCCTTTAATATCCTGGCGCTCACCTTTACTAATAAGGCTGCTGCGGAAATGAAAGAAAGGGTTGAGAAGATTTTAGGAAATAATGAAGCGAGAAATTTATACATTGGTACATTCCATTCAGTTTTCGCAAGAATATTAAGAGCCGAAGCAGATAAACTTGGATACCCACGCAACTTTACAATATATGATACTGATGATGCTAAAAGTGTTGTAAAAACTGTAATAAATGAATTAGGGCTTGATGATAAACATTACAAGCCAGGTACAATCTATAACAGGATATCCGCCGCAAAAAATGCTTTAATTACTCCTGAAGAATATATAAGTGATTATGGATTACAACAGGAAGATATGCGTGCCAACCGGCCAATGACAGGGCAAATTTATGATGCCTATTGCAAGCGCTGTTTTAAAAACGGCGCTATGGATTTTGATGACTTGCTGCTAAAATTTTATTTATTGCTCAGCACACATCCTGAAAGCCTAAGTAAGTACCAGCGGAAATTTAAATATATAATGATTGATGAATACCAGGATACTAACACATCACAATACCAGATAATAAAGCTGCTTGGCGCAATGCATGAAAATGTAGCAGTAGTAGGCGATGATGCTCAAAGTATATATAGCTTTCGTGGGGCTACCATTGAAAACATTTTACAATTTCAAAAAGATTATGACGAAGTAAAAATTGTAATGCTGGAGCAAAATTATCGCAGCTCTCAAAGCATACTTCATGTTGCTAATAATGTGATAGCTAATAACAAAAGCCAGTTACCAAAAAAATTATGGACCAGCAATGTTGAAGGAGAAAAAGTAAAACTCGTTCGCACGGCAACTGATAATGATGAAGGTAAATATGTCGCTGACGCCATACAAGAGCAAAAGCTGAGAAATCATTTTCTAAACAATGACATTGCTATTTTATATCGTACCAATGCACAAAGCCGGAGTTTTGAAGAAAGTCTCCGGCGAATGAATATCGCATATCGTATTTACGGTGGTATCAGTTTTTATCAAAGAAAAGAAATTAAAGATTTTTTAAGTTACTTACGGGTTATTTTAAATCCCGGAGATGAAGAGGCACTAAAGAGAATTATTAATTTTCCTCCAAGAGGAATTGGTAAAACAACCATTGAAAAAGCAGTTCTGTATGCAAATCAACATAACATTTCGATGTGGAATGTAATTGAACGTGCCGCAGAATTTGGGTACCGGGCTAATACACTCGAAGCACTGAACAACTTCGTAATTACGATTAAAATGTTTCAAAGTGAGTTACAAAAAAAGAATGCATACGACCTTTCAATACTGGTAGGGAAACATACAGGCATCGTTAAAGAATTATTCAACGATAAAACTACCGAAGGCCTTGCGAGGTACGAAAATATCCAGGAATTGCTCAACTCAATAAAAGAATTTACTGAAACCCCGACAGAAGATGGTGAGCTTTTAGATAAAAGCCTGGGAAGTTATCTTCAACAGATTACGTTACTTACAGATGCAGATGACGATAAAGGGGAGAGCGATGTAGTTAAGCTGATGACTATACATGCTGCCAAAGGGCTTGAATTTCCCGTCGTATTTGTAGCAGGCCTTGAAGAAACGCTTTTCCCAAATTCGATGTCGATCAACACCCGTGAAGAACTGGAAGAAGAACGCCGCCTTTTTTACGTGGCAATAACCAGGGCGAAACAAATGCTTTGGCTTACTTATGCCAATACACGCTATCGCTTTGGTAATCTTACACAAAATGAGCCGAGCAGGTTTATTGATGAACTTCCTGAAGAACGGTTGGACAGGGCTTATGCAGGAGGTAACATGCGTAACAATCAAACCAATCTTTGGAATCCTTTTGACAGGCAGCAGGGAAACGGATATAATAATGGAAAAAGAGATATATCTAACCAAAGAACCTCCACTATAGCCGATAAGCCTTCTTATATTATTTCAAACCCTATTATGAAAGTAAAGGAACATGTTCCTTCGCCTGGGTTTGCACCGAGCAATACAAGCAACTTAACGGCGGGCCAGAAAGTTGAACACCAAAAATTTGGCTTCGGAGAAGTTGTAAAAATGGAAGGCGCAGCTCATAATCCGGTTGCTACCGTAAATTTTGAGTACAATGGTGAGAAAAAAATTATGCTCAATTATGCGAAATTGAGAATTGTAGAGTAAACATCTTTAATAGAGGTCCTTGTCATAAGATTTTAAATACGCAACCAAATTTTGATGTTTACGAAAAAAGAAAAAATGCTAAAAGTCCCTTGACAGCTTAACAGAATGTAAAGCACTATAAAATTTATTCTTAGTAAATTTGTACTCTTAATTTTTTTATATGATTAAAACAGGTAACCCGGTAATAAGCATTTATACTGAAATGACCCCAAACCCGGAGACGATGAAATTTGTTGCCAACAAACTTTTATATCCAGGGAAAAGTATAGATTTCCAGGACGAAAAAAGTGCATCTGTATCACCCCTTGCAATGGAACTGTTTACCTTTCCTTTTATTAAATCAATTTTTATAGCCAGCAATTTTGTAACACTTACTAAAACAAGTGATACAGAAGATTGGCAGGACGTTATTCCTTCAATAAAGCAATTTTTAAAGGAATATATGGAAGATGGAAAGCCTATAGTGAATGAAGAAGAAATAGCTGCCATGAAATCTGAGAGCAGCAACGTGGTAAGTGCTGATGATGATGACGTGGTAAAACGCATTAAAGAACTGCTTGAGAATTACGTAAAGCCTGCTGTAGAAATGGATGGCGGAGCAATACAATTCAGAAGCTATGAAGACGGCAAAGTAAATTTAATGCTGCAGGGAAGCTGTAGTGGATGTCCTTCTTCCATGATTACTTTGAAAGCCGGTATAGAAGGGATGATGAAGCGTATGATTCCGGAAGTAAAGGAAGTAGTAGCGGAAGCAGAATAAAGTTTATTGATTATAATATTTTAAAAGAAAGCCATATAGCTTTCTTTTTTTTGCTCAAAAAAGAAAGCTTTATGCTGGTTCAATACCATTGCACTTTTGTAATTACATTTGAGAATAATATTACTGTTTGAGCATAACACAAATCTACGAGCAGTTTATACTGGATATTCAACGGACTTCTTTTCTGGAATATCTTGCGGTGATTTTTGGAATCGCAAGTGTATGGTATAGCCGGAAAGAAAATATTCTTGTTTATCCTATAGGCTTAGCAAATACAATTCCCTATGTATATATTAGTATTAAAGGGAGCCTTTACGGCGAAGCTTCAGTTAACCTGTATTATACAATCATGAGTATTTATGGCTGGATTTTATGGGCAAAAAAAAATCAACAAAAAGAACATATTGTATTGATAAAAAGGTCAAATAACAAAGAATGGATGCAGCAAATCGGTTTTTTTACGACTTTTTATATGGCTATTTTCTGCGCACTTTCTTATCTAAAAAAAGATTTTGCTCCAGGAGCTATTCCATGGGCTGATGCATTTGCCAGTGCAACAGCATTTACAGCTATGTGGCTTATGGCTCGTAAAAAAGTAGAGAGCTGGTATTGGTGGATAGCGACTAATATTACTTCCATCCCTCTTTACTTTATAAAGCATTATGTAATTACCAGTGTTTATTATTTTATTCTTTTAATAATGGCATTTTGGGGATTATACGAATGGATGCAAAGAGCCAATAAATATATAGTTGAAAAAGAACCTGTACCTGAATGGAAGCAGTAAAAAAATTTGTAGTTATCGGCCCCGAATCAACAGGCAAAAGCACTTTATGCAACCAGCTTGCAGAACATTATAATACTTTCTGGGTTCCAGAGTACGCCCGGGAATATTTATTAAAAAATGGAACTGGCTATTCTTATGAAGATTTGCTTACAATTGCAAAAGGGCAAATTGAATTGGAAGAAGCTGTAGGCAATGGTGTATCAGGTATCAGCAAAAAACCAGAAGCGACAAACATCGTACATCACACATCGTACATCACACATTCTGGCAGCCTTCTTTTCATTGACACCAATATGTACGTAATGAAAGTATGGTGTGAATATGTTTTTAATAAATGTCATAACTGGATATTGAACCGTATTGCAGAAAGGCATTATGATGGGTATCTTCTCTGTAATCCTGATCTTGATTGGGTTCCTGATTCTTTAAGAGAATATCCTGATAAAACTACACGGGAAAAATTATATTGTTTTTATAAAGATCTTATGATAAATCAACCTGTTTCCTGGGTCGATATCAACGGTAATTACAGTGAAAGGTTTGAAAAAGCCATAAGGTTTATTGATACTAATATTTAATCATTTTTTCGCATCCCATTTATTTTAATAAAGCCTGAATATCCGGATCTTTTTCGAGGTTATTCATTTGCTGAAGAATCCATGGATAACGATATGCTACACGTTTGGATAAAGGTTGTATTGTATAAGCTTTTGGGTTAGGCAGGCAGGAAGCAATAAGAGCTGCCTCTTTGCGAGATAGATATTTTGCTGGTTTATGAAAATAATATTGTGCTGCTGCCTCAACTCCAAAAATACCTTTGCCTGTTTCTGCCACATTAAGATACATTTCAAGAATCCTTCTTTTCCCCCAAACATTTTCAATCATAAAAGTAAAATAGACCTCAAGGGCTTTTCGGAAATAACCGCCGTGTTGCCATAGAAAAACATTTTTGGCAACTTGCTGACTTATAGTACTGGCTCCTCTTAAAGATTTACTTTTTTGATTATGCTTCATGGCTTTTTGAATGCTCTTAAAATCAAAGCCGTTATGATCAGGAAAAAGCTGATCTTCTCCCGAGAGTACCGCCAGCTTAATATTAGAATTCATTTCACTTTTATTAATATAATCCCTACGTAACCCATTACCATGGAGAAGGCTGCTCAATTGAGTGATTGTTATAGGGGGATTGATCCATTTACAAAACAGAATATATAAGAGTGAAAACAGGAAGGCATAAAGAAAAACCTTAATTATAATTCTGGCAATTCTTGAAGCGGTGCTTCTTTTTTCTACTTTCTTGCTTTTGCCCAAGAGTAAATATTTTTAATTTACATGCACGTATTGCAGTGAATATTTTTTCCCTATTTGTAAGCCTTTATTTCCTGACTTAATTAAAAGATAGCCAATGCCAGCGAGCAATGCAGCACTCCCAATAAGATAAGGGCTTGCATAATATCTTGTATTAGGCTTTGCAAAAATCCAGGTGCCTAAGCCAACCGTTGTCAAAAGTATTCCTCCACCAAATAGAGCCCCGCCGGAACCGGACCAATTGAATTTCTTATCGTTGCTTTTATTCAAAGCAGTTATCTGGTTATAATTAATTCCGTAACGATATGTTGCAACAGTATCCAGAAAGTAAACACCTAAATTTGAAGGCCTTTGTCTTATATCATATTGAATAAGAAAAACTGAGTCGTGATGGATAGTGGTAATAAATCCGTTGTAAAATCCAGATGGAGTCGTAAAATTTATTTCATTACCAGGAAAAAATGTTTTGATAATTCTATCATTTTTTTTTAAACTAAGTATATCTGAAGACTGTGCTTCACATAAAAAATTGAAGAAAATAAAAAGTAAGAAAATAAAAAGGCGCTTCATTAGGCACGATATTTTTTTATTAAAAATAAAGCACCGGCCAGTAATATCGTCCCAAAAATAAGTAAGATAAGGCCAGAGGCTTTGTTAATAAGCCTTATATTTCTAATAGTTAATTTTGATCTTAATTTACCTGCCAGGGTAACTTTGGCAACATCTGCAGTCATGTTTAAAAGAAGTGCAGTTGCAAAAATAATAATGCGTTCTCTCACCGTATGTGTAACAGCAATTGCCGTTGCTGCTGTGAGCCAAAAAGCCATTACTGCAGGATTAAGCGTATTTAATAAAAATCCCTGTAAAGCGATTTTAGCATGATCACTGGCTTTTAACGGGGGTAAGGAAACATCTTCAGGATGAAGGGTTACTTTTTTAAAAAAGAGATAGTAAACACCCATGCCTATTAAGAAAAAGCTACCAGCAATACCAATCGGTTTTTTAAAATCCATAAGCTGGGAAATTAATTCTGAGAATACATTACTTAATACAACCAATAAAAAGTCGCTGACCCATACACCAATAATAAAGCTAAACCCTCCTTCTTTTCCATTATTTATACTGTGTTTTATTATCGTAAAAATTACGGGGCCAACAGAAATTACCAGCAGCAAGCCCATTGCAAAGCCTTTGAGTATTGCTTCAAGAACTTCTACCATGTTAGAGGAAAATAATTTAAGTGAACAAGAAGGTGGTTAAAACTACAAATTAAGAAGTACTTTAAAAAGCAGGTATATGATAATAATAAATTAAACCTTTGCTCCTTTTAAATATTTTTGCCAGTCTTCCAGGGTTTTTCCTTTAAGGACCCGGGGAAATTTATGTTGGCCTCCTACTTTACCTTTTGCTTTCATAAAATTCATAAAAGTATCTTCACTAAGCACGTCAACAAATATTTCTTTTAAGGCATGTTTCCTTTCTACTTCATAATCATCATTTAGCTCTTTGAGCTTTTCATCAATCATTATCTTCAAAGTTTCAGAATTGACTTTATCATCTGTAGCAATAAACCAATGATGGGCAAAAAAGCTGCCATGAGGAACTCCCGCAACGGTAAACTCACCTATTGAAATATTAAGTTCTTCGCTTACAAGATTTATTGCTTTATTCATATTATCTACACTAAGGTGTTCGCCAACAAGGCTAAGGAAATGCCGGGTACGACCTGTTATAACAATCTCACATTTTTCAATATCTACAAACTGTATCGTATCTCCGATAAGATAACGCCAGGTTCCTGCATTAGTGCTTATTAATAACGCATAGTTTTTATTTAACTCAACTTCATGTATCATTAATGCTTCGGGATTGTCAATCATATTTCCGTCACTGTCGAAATTTTTATAATCAAAAGGTACAAACTCAAAAAAAATATTATTATTTAATACGAGCCTCATTCCCTTGGCGTCCTGCCTGTTTTGATAGGCGAGAAAGCCTTCACTGGCAAGATAAGTCTCAATAAAAGTAATTGGCTTACCAAGTAACCGGTTAAAACCCTTTTTATAGGGCTCCAGAGCCACTCCCCCATGTACGTAAAATGCTAAATTGGGCCATATTTCATGAATATTTTTAAGATCATACCTCTCAATCACCTTTTCCATACATAGTTGCACCCATGCAGGTACTCCAACTAAAAAGGCGATATCCCAATCAGGAGCTTTCTCTACTATCTCATCCAGTTTTTTAGCCCAGTCTCTTTGCTTTGCGATCTTTTTCCCCGGCTTATACATACCCTGGAACCAAAATGGGATATTCTTTGCCTGTATACCACTTAGGTCCCCGGCATAATAGGTAGCTGTTTTTTGCAAATGGGTACTGCCTCCCAGCATGAGCCATCCTTTACCAACAGAAGATTTGGGAACCTTTGTATAGGAAGCAAGGCTAAGAAGCTGCCGGATACTTGTAATAGTATTTGCTCTTATAAGTTCTTTCGTAATAGGAATGTATTTACTTGAAGATTCACTGGTTCCGCTGCTTAAGGCGAAAAATTTTATAATTCCAGGCCAGCAAACATCGGGTTTGCCATCAAGAGCCCTATGCCACCATTCATGAAAAATTTTACTGTAATTATAGGTTGGTACTACTTTTTGAAATGTTTTAGCGGGATGCCTGCTCATTAAAATCTTATCAAAAAGAAATTTTTGACCAAACTCAGTAAATCTTGATTTTTTTAGAAGACGCTTTAATACTTTTAATTGCTGCCGCCGGGGCGAACTTGCAGGAAGATTTAATAACCTTGAAAGAGAATCAGGAAGTTTTAATTCAAATGGCATTCAATTAGAGAGTTTATAACCACGACAAATTTAATGAATACTTAATGTAGCTGTATCATTAATTTATAAATGGCTGTAGTTAAGATGTTAATATAATCTATCCATCACGCCAGGTAAGTTATATTTTGTATAGGGTGGAGATTTTGTAACATTAAACAGGTGAGTCCATAAGAATTAATAAAACAGGAATTCCTCAATTTTGGTAATGTAATTATAATGCAAAAATTAGAAAACACCTTTTTATCAACCACTTTTTTTCAGGAAAAGAACAAGAATATTAAAATAAAAAAGCAATCTTTTCAAAAAAACCTTTCTAATTATTAGAAGTTAAAATTTACTTTTTGTGCGAATTGCTAATAAATTTATATTAGTGAAAAATTTTGCAGTAATTTTATAATACGGAGGGTAATCTATTTTTTACACCAGGTACCGGTATTTTCTTTTCCGGATGCTTCTTCTAACAAGACAATATTAAAATATAATCCTTTCATGTATAATCACATTTGGAAAAAATATTTACCTATCATCAAAATTTTAATGAAAAAATCTGCAGCTGGAGATCAGGTTCTGGACCTAAACAGGGTTGATTTTGAGCGAGCAGGAACAGGTCGTAAAGCAGGTTATAAATTCACTATTGAATTTACTGATGGTAAAGTAGGAAATGTGATAAGCGGTTCCACATTAGCAATGCATCTCGCATCAGTAATACTTGAGGACGATGCTGCCAAACAAATATTACTGGATAATAATTACGAAGTAAGCCTCAATACTAAATTTCAGCTTTCAATTAAAAATGTAACTCCTGCGGAGGCCGACAAGGCTGAAAAAGAAAAAGATATGCAGGAAACGGAAGAATCAAAAAAAACCTCATGAAATCAAGGTCAAAGAAATATCATCAAAAAAGAAAAGAACAAAGTGGCTCAAAAAAAGGATCGGTATCTGAAGCCGGCTACAACGAGCAAAATGAAATAACTATTAAACAGTTTCCTAAAAAAAATCCGGCCCCTTCAAAATCCCAGGATAATCCTTCTGAGGATGCACTTGCTACACAGGATGATACAGGTGGAGAAAATAATTCCGGCAAAAGAGTTGACAATAATTAGCCGTATTGTACTGACTATTCAACTGAATTTAGTCTTATACCTATTGCTCCGTAGAGCCATTCCGGGCTAGTTTAAACTTTGTAAATCCATAATATAACTCATGATTTTAATCATGGGAAGTTTCAGGAATTAATTACACCCCGAATATGATCACATTTTCGTTTATTTTTTTATTTTATCCTTTAGTATTTGCCTTGCTTCATACAGGCTCTCTCCTTCAAATGCTTCCTTTGGAATAATAAAAAAAGAGCGGCTATCGAAGTATAAATGGAAAAAATGAGGGCTTTCAATTACGGTGCTAAAGGCAGTCCAGGGCCAGCTTCTGCTGCCCCGTTCATTTTCAAGAAACATATGCTGGTCTTCAAAGCTTACTTTGAACCGGTCTTTGAAAGTTGCCGCTTTCCGGTAGATTATGTTGGGTAATATAAACCAAAATGATATCATAAGAATGAACCATAAAAAAGAGCTTCCTAAAAATTCGTAGGCAGATACTTTTTTGAAAAAGAAAAGTGCCGCAGCAACAATGGCAAAAACATTTACCAATATAACCATGATTTTAATTTCTTTTCTTGAAATAAAATGGTAACGTAAGGCTTGTAAAACTTTTGATTTATTGTAAGTAAAATAAGAAGATGTCATACAAAACAATTGTAACAGGTATTATGAAAGCGGAACAATTACCGGAAAGTATATTAACTAAAAAGCCTAAATGAAACCAGAAACTCTTTAATTAATTTCAATAAAAATAATTAAAATGAAACACACAAAACTTATCTCCTTACTATTATTTTATATTTTATTTCCGGCAACACTTTCGAACAAAAGCAGGCTTCTCTTTCCCGGCTGATTATTGATGAAGCAGCAGGAAGCTGTAAATATCTATGAGTTCGAAAAAATATCACAATGAACAGAACCTAATACTGGCTTATTTGTGCAAATAAGATGGATAAGTGTAGTTCGTTCGTAAATATAAAGAGCAAAATATTTTTGTAAAAATTATAGAAGGAATTTATCGATTAGCAATCGACAAATTGCTACAGAAAAGTTTGAAAATAATGAATAAGTAATTGCTTGTTGTAAGAACTATATAGTTCATTGGACTTCATCTAATATTTTGATCTGGGTTCGCCTATTTTGCTTTCTTCCTTCTTCGGTATCATTATCAGCCATAGGATCTTCTGCACCATAACCTTTGGCAACAAGCCTTTCACTGGCAATGCCTTTTGCTGTTAAATAATTAACTATAGCTTTTGATCTCTCAAGACTAAGAATCAAATTTTTAGCATCGCTTCCTATATTATCTGTAAACCCTCCGACTTCAATACGCTCATTAGATTTTCGATTTAAATAATCAACAAGATCATCTAGTATCGGATATGACTCAGGTAGCAAAGAAGCCTTGCCAAATTCGAAATTTACGTCCGCGAGGTCAAAGTGTTTAGTCGGTTCAAATTCCAGATTTACTGTAAATGCATTTTTATAATAAGAATTAGGTCTAAGTGCGGGTACCACTAAAACATTTTGAATAATGGAATCTTTAAAGCCCATTATATAAATATCATACTTATCATCTGCGGGAACTCGTGTTGAAAATTTTCCATTCTCATCGCTTATCCCCTGGTATTCATTACTATTTTTCTGGCTTCTGAAAATAACCAGTTCATTATTTTTTGGCTGTCTTGTTCTCATGTCTACCACACTTCCTTCCACTTTCGCATCTTTAGGAAGATTTAATGTGGTTGTACTTTGCGAATAAATTGAAATGGATAAAAAGAATGCTGTAAAAGAGAGAAGAAACTTTTTCATATGGGGATTTGTATTCATCAATGAAGCAACTAAATTATTGCATTACTTATGACTTACGCTATGTTTAGTTCAAATAGCAACGGAAAAAAAAACTTTTTATTTTGTGTATTCCACCCAATCACCCCACAAATAGCAAAGTACCAACTAAAGTTAATTCCGTAGCTCATATAACTAATTGCTGTAGACAATTTGTTTTTTTACTTATTGATATCTTGTGTTGTAACTTTTGATTTGGGTTTAATTTTCATTTCATTTTTTTCCTGCAACTCTTTTGCTTTAGCCATATACTTTTCGTCAATGCTTTTATTTTTCTGCTCTGCAGATTTTACTTCTTTTTTCAGAAACGAAACGTTCGCAATTTGTGAATTAGAAGGGGCAGCTTCCTGCATACTAACAGCCCCATATACATTGGTAATTTTTTCTCTCAATCTTTCTTCATCTGAAAAAACTGAAGTTTGTGTTGTTGACAAAAGTGATGCTCTCAACGTTTCAAGCTGTGAGTTGTAGCCTGTTAAAATAGTTTTTGCCTTACTGTCGTTTATTACTGATAATTGTTCTTTTAACACTTTTTGCTTACGATTTATAGTATCTACTAACGTTGCAAGTTCTTCATGGAGATTGTATAATTCCATAGCAGTTTTGAATTGAAGTTTTCTATCATCAATGGTAAAACTTTTATCAGCGCTATTGTGAATAAGAGTAAGCGGTGAAGAATATTCTTTATCACCAATTTTAAGTTTCATGGTATACGTTCCGGGTAAAACCATGGGTGCAATAAAACCACCATAATCCATTTTTGTGCCGCCGGTAGCGGTTTTAGGCGGTGTCATCCGTAAGTTCCAATAAACTTTATTGATTCCTTTTCTGCTCGTACCCGGTAAGGTTTGTATCATTTTATTATCAGCATCGTAAATGGTTACGGTGACATCACTTGAGCTTAATTTATCTTTTAAATAATATTGAATAGGAGGAACCGATGCGGGATTGGAAGCATCCCAACCACCTTGTACTTCATATCCACCGCCGCCAAAGGTACCGTTAGTAAGTACAATAGGTTTGTTTTCAAAAACGGTTACATCCTTATCAATTATATCTTTTGTAAGGCTTCTTATAGGAGTAATATTATCTACTATCATTATTCCTCTGCCATGTGTTGCTAATATCAGGTCATTAGTTTTCGGGTTAATTTGTATATCCCTAACCATTGCATATTCAGGTATATGATTCTTCATCCTGAACCAACTTTCGCCTCCATTTACAGTTGCAAATAAACCCATCTCAGTTCCCAGGAAAAGCAAATCTTTATTTACAATATCTTCTTTTATTTTATGAGCAAACCCGGTAAATTCATTGCTGTTTATTCTTTGCCACGTTTTACCCATATCCATTGATTTAGCCAGGTAAGTTTTATGATCTCCATACATGTGGTTATCAAAAGTCACATACAATATATTCTTATCAAATTTTGATATTTCAATACTGCTGATCCATGTTTGTGAAGGAATACCTGCAGCTGCATAATTTTTAGAAACATTTGTCCAGTTCTTTCCGCCATCAATTGTATATTGAAGATTACCATCATCAGTACCTGCCCAAATTGTTTTTTCATCATTAGGAGATTCAGCAATAGTAAATATGGTGCAATGATTTTCTGCCGAAGTATTATCTGAACTTAATCCACCACTTTCTTCCTGCTTTTGCTTGTTCTTATCATTAGTGGTCAGGTCAGCAGAAATCCGTTGCCAATTTTTCCCCTGGTTGGTTGATTTATATAAATATTGAGAAGCGATATATAAATTCTTTTTATTGGAAGCTCCCGTTACTATCGGCGTATTCCAGTTGTATCTTAACTTCTCTTCCCCTTCATTTTGCTTTGGCTGAATGTCTATAGTTTTATTTGTTTTTCTACTGATCCTGGAAACACTGCCACCCTGGGCTTCTGCATAAACTACATCGGGATCAGTTGGGTCCGGCTGTACCCAAAATCCATCACCCCCATATAAGTTCAGCCAGTTTGCATTTGTAATGCCACCGGCAGTAGCTGATGGCGCCAACCAGCTTCCATTATCCTGGAGCCCACCCATTACATTATAAGGCGTTTCATTGTCATAAGCAACATGATAAAACTGTCCCACGGGTAAGTTGGGAAGAAACATCCAGGTGACACCCTTATCCAGGCTCACATAAACTCCGCCGTCTGTGCCAACATACATTTGGTTTGTATTATTAGGATTTATCCAAAGAGCGTGCATGTCAGCATGAAGAACAGCACCCTCACCACTTGCATCGGCAAATGAGTAACCGCCATCAGAAGAATAGGAAAAATTATAAGCAGGGCGGTAAACCCGTTTAGGATCTTTAGGATCAATTTTGATTACACTAAAGTAAAAAGGCCTTGCTTCAACATTAGAAGTAGCGCTTTGTTTTTTCCAGTTTTCTCCACCATCATCAGAAATATACAGGCCGGTTGCTGCAGTTTCAACAATTGCTAATAAATTTTTAGGCGAAGTGGGTGCAAGTGCAAAAGCTATTCTTCCGAAAGGCTTTGCAGGTAAACCATTCTTTAATTCTTTCCAGGTTTTACCACCATCCATGCTTTTCCACATACCACTTCCTGCACCACCGGAATTGAAAGCATAGGGATACCGCCTGAATTCCCACATGGAAGTATAGACGATATTTGGATTTTCCGGGTCAACTGCTACATCTGCACAACCAGATCTCTCATTTACGTATAAAATGTTATTCCACGTCTTACCTCCATCTTCTGATTTATATAATCCCCTGTTTTTGCTATCGCTCCATAATGGCCCTGGCGCTGCAACATAAATATTATTGGAGTTTTTTGGATCAACCACAATTTTTGCAATATGCTCTGTACTGTCTAATCCTACTTTTTTCCAATTGTCTCCGGCATCAGTCGTCATATATAAGCCATTGCCAATCGAAACGGTATTTCGCATATTACTTTCCCCGGTTCCCACAAATACTGTATTTGGATTTTTTTGATCTATTGCGACAGCGCCGATGGACTGGCAATATTTATCAAACATTGGTTTGAAAGAAGCACCTGCATTTGTTGTTTTCCAAACACCACCGCCGGCAGTTCCTACATAAAGTGTTTTTCCATCGGCATTACTGCCATCTATCGCCGTGATGCGGCCACTCATGGTGCCAGGCCCCAGCCAACGTGCTTCCATGGTTCCAATTGTGGCGGAAGATACTTGGGCTTTTGCTGAAATTGCTGCAGTAAAAAACAGGATTAAAATAAATAGCTTTTGCATTTGATAGTTTTGGTTATTGTTGAAACAAAAAACCCGGTATTAACCGGGGTTTTTTGTTTTTAAAATTTTTTATTTAGATGGTGCAAACATTTTTTCGTCAACATCTTTATTTACTTCAATTTTAGTGATAGTCATTTCACCAAAGGGAAGCTTTATTGACATAGGAACTGATAACCCTTCGGGTGTTTTTTGGTAATTGCTTAGGTCAGTTGTAACCTCCTGCTCCTGGCCATTTGCTTTTTGTTTTGCTACTACTCTTATTACATAATAAGTTGACGGATCAATATAAATGGTCTCAACTTTTCCGCTTTTCAGAGTTTCTTTTAGTTTAAAAGCGTCCACGCCATCTACATCATCTTTGCCAACTAACTCAATTGTGTGGCCCTTTTCTTTATAGCCAATAAGGTTGCCTTGTGCATCCAACTGTTCCTGCGATTCTTTTAAGTCATCTGCTGTTATAGGTTCTGGCTCTTTTTGCCCCTGGAAAGGCATAAAGTTCCATCCGGTAGTAGGAGTGACTATTTGATACCCATTCATTCCCATTGCTGTAATATCCTGTCTCATCCCTTTTTTATTAAGTACAGTAGAAACCATCCCAATATCTGTTCCCTGTACTTTCATGCTGCCTGTCATAACAATGGAGTTAACCTTATTCCATGCTTCTGCTCCTCCAATAGCCTCTACATATTTGCTTACTATTTGGTCAGCCGTTTGCTCCTGGGCAAATACAAAAGAGACTGCTGTTACTGCAATAATTGATAATAAGAATTTTTTCATTGAAATAATTTTTAGTGAAAATAGATTTTATATTTTAAATAAGTATAACCTTGCCTTGGTGGCTATTCAATAACGAAGAAAATAGAATGCCAAATTACAAGAATAATTTTTTACTCAATATGATCTAATCTTTTTTAAAATAGTTGCACTCATCATATTATTTTTCCAAACGTTTTAATATGATGAAGTTGCTAAAAAAGCCACTTTTCAGTGGCTTTAATTATTCTTGTTAACCTTTTTTTTAAAAAAATTAACTACACCCCATACTGTTACCACAGTTAAGGCATTTATAACAAGTGCCGCTGCGAATGGTTATGTGCCCGCAGGTATTACATGCAGGGGCGTCACTTTGCATATTTTTTGCTGCAGAGTTTACAGCATCAAAAACATTAGCTGCTTTTTTAGTGTGTTCTGTACGGTGCATTTTTGGCGATTGATCTTTGCCATTAACAGAGCCAATTACCCTCACTTCACTCAATTCCGGAATACGATTTCCAATCGTGGGCGTATTTTCATCCCATGGTTCATTTCCCAAATTTTCTACTTCAGGTTTATCAAGTACATGTACCAAATCATTTCTTCCTAAATATTCATAAGCCAAAGAGCGGAACATGAAATCAATGATAGAAGTAGTTGTTTTTATATTAGGATGATCTACCATCCCTGAAGGTTCAAACCTGGTAAACACAAATTTTTCTACGAATTCTTCTAATGGTACTCCATATTGCAAACCTATTGAAATAGATATGGCAAAACAGTTAAGCATGCTACGCATAGTGGCACCTTCTTTTGCCATATCAATAAAAATTTCTCCAAGGGTACCATCATTATATTCCCCGGTTCTCAGGAATAGAGCCTGGCCATTTATTTTTGCTTTCTGAGTAAAGCCTCTACGCTTAGCCGGTAAAGCTCTTCTTTCAACTATCATAGCAAGCTGGCGCTTCAATGCAGTATCAGCACTGCTTTGCACCCGCTTGTTCATTTCTTCAAGCAGGTCTTCAACCGTAAGCTGGCTCATGTCAACTATCCGCGGTTCAGTGTTAGCTATTTGGTCATCGGTTGTGGATTGCCTGCTGTCAACCTTCTTCTTCTTGTCACTTTTGTTACTAAGCGGCTGTGATAATTTAGAGCCATCACGGTAAAGTGCACATGCTTTTAATCCTAGTTGCCAGCTAAGCTTATATGCTTCAGCAATTTCTTCTAAAGTTCCTTCGTTGGGTAGATTAATGGTTTTAGAAATGGCGCCACTAATAAATGGTTGCGTGGCAGCCATCATGCGAATGTGGCCCGTGTGGTGAATATACCTTTTGCCAATACTCCCGCATTTATTGGCACAATCAAAAACCGATAAATGCTCATCTTTTAAATAAGGAGCTCCTTCAACAGTTCCCGTTCCACAGATATAGATATTGGCCTCTTCAATTTGCTCGTCAGAAAAGCCTAATGATTCAAGAAGGCTCCATTCAAAATTATTATATTGATCAGGGGAAAAACCTAAGCGCTTAAGGCAATCTTCGCCGAGGTTAAATACATTGAAAACAAATCCTATTTCAAATGCTGAAGCCATAGCTGCTTCCAGCTTTTGTATATCGGTTCCTGTAAACCCCTTTTGCGCAAGCGATGCTGGGTTTATATAAGGAGCACCGTTTAATGAAGCATGCCCTTTCGCATAATTTATTATTTCTTCAATTTCCTTTTCACTATATTTTAAATTGCGCAATGCCTGTGGTACACTTTGATTTATTATTTTAAAATAACCACCGCCACTTAGTTTCTTAAATTTAACTAAAGCAAAATCAGGCTCTACACCCGTAGTATCACAATCCATCACAAGCCCAATAGTACCGGTTGGCGCTATTACTGTTGTTTGAGCATTTCTATATCCATATTTTTCACCCATCATTACCGCATCATCCCATGCTTTGGTTGCAGCCTTCAGTAAGTAATCAGGGCAATATTTTGCATTGATACCCTGTGGCTTTATTTCAATTCCTTCATACGCGTCCATAGCATCATAGGCTGCAGCCCTGTGATTGCGCATTACACGAAGCATGTGATTTTTATTTTCTTCATACTTACTAAAGGCTCCTAAATGTGAGGCAAGTTCTGCAGATGTTTTATAGGAAACACCAGTCATGATTGCTGTGATGGCCCCGGCTATTCCCCGCGCTTTCTCACTATCATAAGCAATTCCACTTACCATAAGCATGCTTCCAAGATTGGCAAATCCTAAACCCAGGGTTCTGTAATCATAGCTAAGTTGTGCTACTTCTTTACTGGGAAATTGCGCCATTAGTACAGAAATTTCCAATACAGTTGTCCATAACCTTACCGTATACTCAAAGCCTGGTATGTCAAAGGAATTATCAGCTTCATTAAAAAACCTTCTAAGATTTACCGAAGCAAGATTGCAGGCAGTATTATCTAAAAACATATACTCACTGCAAGGGTTACTCGCTCTTATAGAGCCGCCTTCGGGGCAGGTGTGCCATTCATTGATGGTAGTATTATATTGAGTTCCGGGATCTGCACAACGCCATGCTGCATAATTAATATCATTCCATAATTTCTTTGCTTTTATTTTTTTCATGGTGCGGCCATCGCTTCTCGCTTTCAATTCCCAATCGGTGTCTGCTTCAAGCGCATGAAAAAATTCGTTAGGAATTCTTACAGAGTTATTGCTGTTTTGCCCGCTTACGGTTTTATAAGCTTCGCCTTCATAATCGCTGGCATAGCCTGCATCAATTAGTGCAGCCACTTTCTTTTCTTCTTCTACTTTCCAGTTTACAAAGGTTTCAATTTCAGGATGATCCAAATCAAGGCAAACCATTTTCGCAGCACGTCTTGTAGTGCCACCACTTTTTATAGCGCCTGCAGCACGGTCACCAATCTTTAAGAAGCTCATCAATCCGCTGGAAGTTCCACCGCCACTCAGCTTTTCACCTTCACCACGAATGCTTGAAAAATTTGTTCCTACCCCGCTTCCGTATTTAAATATTCTTGCTTCACGCACCCACAGATCCATAATACCCCCATCATTTACCAGGTCATCATTTACGCTTAATATAAAGCAGGCATGTGGCTGTGGCCTTTCATAAGCTGATGTTGACTTCTTTAATACACCATCAATTGCATCTACATAATAATGCCCTTGCGGTTTACCTGTAATACCATACACTTCATGCAGGCCGGTATTAAACCATTGAGGAGAATTGGGCACACATGATTGATTTAAAATTCCGTATACCAACTCTTCATAGAAGATTTGTGCATCTTCAGCAGAACCAAAATAATTATAACGCTCGCCCCATACTCTCCAGCAATGAGCTAAACGATGTGCAACCTGTTTTACAGACACTTCTCTTCCAGTTGACCCGTCAGGTTGAGGCACACCAGCTTTGCGAAAATATTTTTGTGCAAGAATATCTGTTGCAATCTGGCTCCACTGTCTCGGTACTTCTACGTTATCCATTTGAAATACAATTTCACCAGTCGTATTTTTTATTACCGAAGTGCGGTAATCAAATTCAAACATATCAAAGGGAGAAAGACCATCTTTGGTAAATTGCCTGGAAAAGTGCAGGCCAGTTGAGTCGGCGGTTTTATTTGGCATTTGGGCTAATATTATATTTAGGTTAATAATTATTTTTGGAGCGTGGGAGAACGAAAATATTTTTTCTCATGTACAAAACATAAGGTAAATTTTGCACAGTCTGTGGAAAAGAAGTGTGTATAAATAGGTAAGGCATACGGGTAGGGCATTTAGTAATTTTTGCACATTTTGAATCAAATAATTTTTGGCAGAATCAAATAATTTCCAATACAAAACATTTATCCCGGCGAATGAGAATAATAATTCAAAGAGTTATAAAGGCATCTGTAGCGGTAGAAGGCAAAGTGACAGGAGTTATAAAAAATGGCTTACTTGTTTTTGTTGGAATTGAGGATGCTGATACAGATGAAGACGCAAGGTGGTTAAGCAACAAAATTGTAAACCTCAGAATTTTTAACGATGAAAAGAATGTTCCCAATATCAGCGTGAAGGATATAGATGGTGAAATACTATTAGTGAGCCAATTTACTTTACATGCCGAAACCAAAAAAGGAAACAGGCCTTCGTATATTAAAGCAAGTAAACCAAATGTTGCTGTTCCCATTTATGAAAAAATGATTGCGCAGCTTGAAAGTGATCTGGGCAAGAAAATTTCAACGGGTACTTTTGGTGCTGATATGAAAGTGGAATTAACTAATGACGGGCCGGTAACAATTTGGATTGACTCGAAGAATAAAGAATAATTTATTACACGAATTATATCGAATTACACGAATTAAATTTGTTATGGCAGAGTTACTATTTAAAGAAGAATCCTTTAAAATTATAGGAATATGTATGGAGATTCATAAAACACTTGGAATGGGATTAAAAGAAATTAATTACAAAGATGCGATGGAAATAGAATTTATAGAGAACAATATTCCTTATGAAGGAGAAAAAAGATTTTCTGTAAAATATAAAGAGAGAATATTACGTAATCCGTATGTTGCAGATTTTCTTGTATATGATTCCATTATTTTAGAAGTAAAATCCATAGCGGCTATTATTGATAATCATGTATACCAGGCTTTGAGTTATTTATCTGTTTCTAAACAAAAATTAGGAATGGTTATTAACTATGGTGAAAAAACTCTTACATGGAAGAGAATAGTTTTTTGAAATTCGTGTAATTCGATAAAATTCGTGTAATACAAAATGGACATAACAATTAAAGAAGCCCAATCCAAAGTTGACACATGGGTAAAAACAGTAGGGGTAAAATATTTTAGTGAGCTTACTAACCTTGGCATATTGATGGAAGAAGTGGGCGAATTATCAAGAATAATGGTAAGAATTTATGGCGAACAATCTTTCAAGGATAATGAAAAAAATAAAAAGCTTAGCGATGAAATGGCTGATGTATTATGGGTTTTAATTTGCCTTGCCAATCAAACTGGTGTTGATCTTACAGATGCCTTACAAAAGAATTTTGAAAAGAAAAGTTTACGGGATGGAGAGAGACATAAAGGAAATGAAAAGTTGAAATGAACCATGTTATACATTAAGATAATTAAATGAAGTTTTTTATAATAAATATTGTTGCTATTTTGGCTTTTGTGAATCCTTGTTATTCCCAAAAATTAAAAACTGAATTAATTAAAATAACTTTTGTAGATTCTTATATAGAAACTCTTTTCTCGAT
Organism: Chitinophagales bacterium; assembly: GCA_038239385.1. Classification (GTDB taxonomy): domain Bacteria; phylum Bacteroidota; class Bacteroidia; order Chitinophagales; family Chitinophagaceae; genus Ginsengibacter. The sequence continues at coordinate 51,007 of JBBSEV010000004.1, read as the reverse complement.
TCCCTGCAGTCATTTCGAAAATGCCTTTTCCAAAAATGAATACAAAATCCGATTCATTAAAAATAAGGACAATCTAAAAAGTTTCAAAAAAACATTCGGCGAATTTATCACTACTAATTTCAACGGGATAGATGTAAGAGGTGTAATTAAATACACATCTAATACTCGTTCACTTAAATATTGCTTTGATTTTTTTGGAAAATTTACGGACGGAATTAGTTATTACAAAAATTTAAACCTTGCTAAACTGTTACATCGCATATATCCTAAAATAAAGTTTAACTTAAAAAGTTCTTTATATAATCCTTAGTACTAACTCCTCTTTATCTTTGCCGCCTTATGGCAAAAGAATCAAATAACTTTAGTGAGATAATTGCGCATTGCAAAGAATACGGTTACATTTTTCCTTCGAGCGAAATTTATGATGGCTTAAGCGCAGTCTACGATTACGGACAGAATGGTGCACAATTGAAAAAAAATATTCGTGACTACTGGTGGAAAAGCATGACACAGCTCCATGAAAATATTGTTGGAATTGACGCCGCTATTTTTATGCATCCACTCACATGGAAAGCCAGCGGGCACATCGATAATTTCAGCGATCCGATGATTGATAATAAAGACAGCAAAAAAAGATATCGGGTTGATCATTTGATTGAAGGATATAGTGACGAGCTAAAGGATAAAGGAGATAAAGAGAAGGCAGACGAATTGATAGCATCAATGGAAATGTTATTATCTAAAGATGATTTTAGCGGTTTAAAAAAATTAATAGAAGATAATAAAATCAAATGCGAGGTTAGCGGAACCAGCAATTGGACTGATGTTCGTCAATTCAATTTAATGTTTTCTACACAACTTGGGAGTGTAGCAAGTGATGCAGATACTATTTATCTGCGCCCCGAAACTGCACAAGGGATTTTCGTAAATTTTTTAAATGTTCAGAAAACAGGCAGAATGAAAATTCCTTTCGGTATTGCACAAACGGGAAAAGCCTTTCGCAATGAAATTGTAGCAAGGCAGTTTATTTTTCGCATGCGGGAATTTGAACAGATGGAAATGCAATTCTTTGTAAGGCCCGGCACCGAAATGGAATGGTACAAATACTGGAAAACAGAAAGAATGAAATGGCATGAAAGCCTGGGTATCCCGGAAGAAAAGCTTCGTTATCACGACCACGTGAAACTGGCACATTATGCAAATGCTGCTGTGGATATTGAGTTTGAATTTCCCTTTGGTTTTAAAGAGCTGGAAGGTATTCACTCAAGAACAGATTTCGATTTAAAACAACACCAGGAATTAAGCAAAAAGAAACTACAGTATTTTGATAATGACTTAAAGGAAGATGGCAAGCCTTATGGTAACTATATTCCTTTTGTTGTGGAAACATCAGTTGGCCTTGATCGTTTATTCTTAACAGTTATAAGCGTTGCTTATGCCAATGAGAAATGGATAAAGGAAGATGGCACAGAAGACAGCCGGGTTGTTTTAAGAATTCCTGAAAAGATTGCTCCATACAAATTAGCTATACTTCCCCTTATTAAAAAAGATGGCCTGCCTGAAATCGCAAAAAAATTGATGGATGAATGCAAACAAAGCTTTCATACTTTTTATGAAGAGAAAAACAGTATTGGAAAACGTTACAGGCGAATGGATGCAATAGGAACACCATTTTGTGTAACTATTGACCACCAAACAAAAGAAGATAATACAGTTACTATACGTTACAGGGATAATATGCTTCAGGAAAGAATTTCTTTATCTGAGGTAAAAAAAATAATTTCTGATAAAATATAAGATTATTGAATATAGATTAATTACTATTTTTTTAAAAACAGGGGTAATTTTGTTTATAAAATCTTTATGAAGTGGATGAAACAAATATCATATCGTTAATAGAAAAATTTAAATCACTTCAATTATATAAAAATATTGATTTTGATAAATTTAATCACTACGCTATTACACACCATTCCACTACCATTGAAGGAAGTGCACTTACTGAAATTGAGACGCAGCTTCTATTAGATGAAGAAATTACTCCTAAAGGGAAGCCACTGCTGCACAGTCTAATGGTGCAGGATCACTACAAGGCATTATTATTCATAATTGATCTGGCAAAAGAACAAAGGCTTACTACTCCGGAATTTATACAGCAGATAAATGCGGCTGTGATGAAGCAAACAGGAAATATTTATAATACAGTTTTCGGAGAGATGGATAGCTCTAAAGGTGTATTTAGAAAAGGAAATGTGAGTGCAGGAAATAGCTATTTTGTTAGCTATAATAAAGTGGAAGCATTGGTAAAAAAGTTATGCGTTAAGATCAATGAAAAATTAAATGAGACTTCGGTAACCGAACAGATAAACATTTCTTTTGATGCGCATTTTGATCTGGTAACTATTCATCCGTTCTATGATGGTAATGGAAGAACCAGCAGGCTTTTAATGAATTATTTGCAGCTATATTTTCAATTGCCAATGGGTATTGTTTTTAAAGAAGATAAAGCAGCATATTTTGAATCGCTTATACAAACCCGTAAAGAGGAAGACATTACTATTTTCAGAAAATTTATGTATAGCCAATATGAAAAATATCTGAGCCTTGAAATTGAAAAATATAATGTGATTGAAAACCCCGGGATAAATAAGGGGAAAGGATATTCTTTAATATTTTAACCCGTTTCTATCACTCTACAATGGTTAACAGAAATATTGATTTTTTTAAAGCGGTAATTGTATAAGGAACTTTCTCATGCAATGCCAGCATATTTTCTTTTCCCACTTCTGTGGAAGAAAGATTGGTTGCTACATTTAATTTTCCTTTTAATACCTGTATACTCAAAACATTGTCCGGATGATCGGTCTGCATCTCTGCGTCTTTGTGCAATGCAACTAAAACAATCCGCATATTATCTGTTTTGAAAATTGTTATTGCATTCCTGTCATTCTTTCCCCATGCTTTTTCATCTTTTATTTGTTTTATATAAGAAGGAAGGTCAATTAATAAAACGGGGTAATCTATTTTCCTGTCGCCTTCAGGACGATTGTGTGTAGCATCTATATTTGTATTTTCCATTAGAAGTCTTTTATTTTTTATTCTCTATAAGAGTCCTTTGGACAAAAACCATTCCCAATAGCTTTATTTTTTCAGGCATACAGTGATTATTTGTTCTTGAAGAATCCAAACAGGTTTGTGAGAAATACCCCTATTGCCATTCCACATACTAAAAGAGTAACTACATGTATAGCTCTTATGCAATCACTATTTGTAAGTCTTGTAAAATTAAAAATTGTCATGACTAACACAAAAGCTGAAATAGCCATCGCTCTTAAGTAAGGGTTTTTATTTCTCATGGCTTCTTTTTATGAGGAGTTAGGATTATGGTGAAATAATTTTACATTGGATCTATCCATACAATTCCAAATGAACCGATTTCCTATCATAGCCTAATTCGGTTATCCTTTTTCGGGCATCATCAATCATTGCTTTCCATCCACATAAATAAAAGGAAGCAGGTTTTAAACTGTGTATGTCCTCACAGGCATCGTTATTTTTTTTGCAAATTTCTTCATAAAGACTGTGAACATATCCTTTATGTCCTTCCCAACCTTCACGGCTAAGAGTAGGCATGTAGGTAAATTTTTCAATTTCACTTTCGAGTGTTTTCATCTCTTGATGATACAACAGATCTTTCTGTGTACGCACGCCGAAAATGAGGTATAAATTTTCGTGGGCAACATTATGCAGTTTCATATAATGAAGCATGCTCCGAAAAGGTGCAATGCCAGTACCTGTGCAAATAAAGAATAAATCTTTTTCAATAACAGGAGGTAAAGTGAATACACCTTGTGCTCCACGAAAAGTGAGCTCACTGCCGACTTTTACATCATTAAACAGATAGGTTGTTCCAGCGCCACCATCAAGCAATACAATCAGTAATTCATAGACGTTAGTGCCGTCAGGCCAGCTTGCAATAGAATAGCTGCGCCATCTTTTATTTTTCTGTTCATGTATCGGAAGATCCAGGGTTACGAATTGACCAGGTTTAAAGTCAAAAGTTTCAAGTTCATTTACTTTAATAAAAAAACGCTTGGTGTTATACGTTTCATCTTCAATGCGAATAACCGTTCCCGTACGCCAGGGTTCTAATGCCATGCAGGTAAATTTTGAGTAAAATACAAATGTAATGTTGAATGAAAAATTTAAAGTATAAAGATTAAACATTTTAACGTACAAGCTGAACAGCAACTCATCAATTTTTAAAATCAAATACTACCTTTGCACGCTGAAGAAAAGCTGATGAATGAATCTTGAGTTGTTGATGAATATTTATGCAAAGGATCCCCGCATTTTTTCAATTGCGGATAAGATGGTATTGTCCAAACCCCAGCACATCCATCTTTCAGGCCTTAATGGAAGCTCTTCCCAGTTTATTATTTCTGCAGTTTTTAATCATTCAATTACCTCTCAGCTTAATCATCTCGTTATTTTGAGGGATGCTGAAGAAGCAGCTTATTTTCACAACACAGTTGAAAATATTACGAAAGCGCTGGATGTTTTTTATTTCCCCTCTTCGTTTAAAAATAAAAAAAATTATTCCTTGCTTAACAGCAGCCATGTAATGCTGCGAACTGAAGCGCTTACAAAGCTAAGTACTGGTGGCAACAGGAAAATAATAGTGACTTACCCGGAAGCTATTTTTGAAAAAGTAGTTTTATCTAAAATACTCAGGGAAAATATAATTTCTTTCAAGCAAGGAGAAAATATAAATGTTGATGTTTTGCTTTCCCGTTTCGTAGATCATGGTTTTACCCGGACTGATTTTGTTTACGAGCCCGGCCAGTTTGCAGTTAGAGGTGGTATTCTGGATATCTATTCCTTTGGCAATGAGAAGCCATATCGCATTGAATTATTTGGCAATGATATTGACAGCATTCGCATATTTGACCCCGAAACACAATTGAGTGAACGAAAGATTTTGCAGGTAAATATTATACCTAATGTTGAAACACAGTTTACCAGCGGAGAAAAAGTTTCGCTATTAAATTATTTGCCAGATAATACAATTATCTGGACCGAAGACTGGGAATTTATAAAGGAAAAAATTGAGCAACAGCAGGAAGACCTGGAATTATTTTTAGCATATAATACACCGGCAGGTAACAGGCAACCGGCGGCTAATGATGATGACTTGAATGAAAAGGAAACCGTTTCTCAAAATGATTTTGTTGTCGGGAATGTTTTGGAACAAGAATTATCAGAACGTCATATTGTTGAGTTTGGGAATAAATCTTATTTCACAAAAAATAACGAATCAAAAGCTAATCGGCATCATTTAAATTTTTCAATTCAGCCACAACCTGCTTTTAACCGGCAATTCAAACTGCTGATCGAAAACCTTAATAAATTTGAATCACAGAAATACAGCTTATTCATTTTTGCTGAAAACCCCAAACAATTAGAAAGGCTTCATAGTATTTTCAGCGATCTTAATGCTGAAATAAATTTTACACCTGTACCTACATCAATTCATGAAGGTTTTATAGATAGCAACCTGAAACTGGTTTGTTATACTGACCACCAGATTTTCCAGCGGTACCACAAATACAAAGTGAAGCAGGCATTCAGTAAAAACAAAGCACTCACGTTAAAAACACTTCGTGAATTGCAACCGGGAGATTTTGTAATACATATTGATCATGGAGTTGGTGTATTTAGTGGCCTTGAAAAAATAGAAGCTAATGGAAGATTGCAGGAAGCCGTACGGATTGTTTATAAAGACAAAGACCTTTTGTATGTAAATATTTCTTCACTTCATAAAATAAGTAAGTATAGTGGCAAGGAAGGTACCGTACCGAAAATGAATAAATTGGGAAGCGATGTATGGAATAAGCTCAAAGAAAAAACCAAGAAGCAGGTAAAAGATATCGCCACTGATCTTATAAAATTATATGCTCAACGCAAAAGCCAGAAAGGCTTTGCGCATTCTCCGGATAATTATATGCAGACTGAACTTGAAGCTTCATTTGTTTATGAAGATACCCCTGACCAAAGCAAGGCAGTAACAGATGTGAAGAATGATATGGAAAAGGAGTCTCCTATGGATAGGCTTGTGTGCGGAGATGTTGGTTTTGGTAAAACAGAAGTAGCCATACGGGCAGCTTTTAAAACATGCCTGGATGGTAAACAAGCTGCTGTATTGGTTCCTACAACAATTTTAGCTTACCAGCATTATAAAACTTTTAGTGATAGATTGAGTGATTTTCCGGTTACAGTTGACTATATAAACCGGTTTAAAACTTCCAAAGAAAAAAAGGAAACCTTACAAAAATTACAGGAAGGAAAAATTGATATAATTATCGGCACCCATGCCTTGCTTGGTAAAGATGTAAAATTCAAAGACCTGGGGATTATGATAATTGATGAAGAGCAAAAATTTGGCGTAGCCGCAAAAGAAAAATTAAAACTGATACGAACAACAGTAGATTCACTTACACTAACGGCAACACCTATCCCACGAACGCTTCAGTTTAGCTTAATGGGTGCCAGGGATCTGAGCATAATTAATACACCGCCGCCAAACAGGCAACCCATTCAAACTGAAGTGCATGTTTTTAACCAGGAGTTTATCAGGGACGCCATTTATTACGAAACAGAAAGAGGCGGACAGGTTTTTTTTATTCATAATCGTGTACATGGGTTGGCTGAAATGCGGGCATTGATTCAAGGATTGTGTCCCGACCTGAGCATTGCATATGCACATGGCCAAATGGAAGGTGATAAGCTGGAGGAAACGATACTTGATTTTATGGATCAAAAATATGATGTGCTACTTTGCACAAATATCATAGAAAGCGGGGTGGACATTCCGAATGTGAATACGATTATCGTAAATAATGCTCACCAGTTTGGATTGAGCGACCTGCACCAGTTAAGAGGCCGGGTAGGACGAAGTAATAAAAAAGCGTTCTGCTATTTATTAGCTCCGCCAATGAGTACTTTGCCTGCAGATAGCCGCAAGCGCCTCACAACTCTGGAGCAGTATAGTGATCTTGGGAGCGGCTTCCAAATTGCTATGCGTGACCTTGACATACGTGGGGCAGGAAATATGCTCGGTGGTGAACAAAGCGGCTTTATTGCAGAAATTGGGTTTGAAATGTATCAGAAAATTCTGGATGAAGCCATCCGTGAATTAAAGCGCAAAGACTTCAAAGAATTGTTTAAAGATGAAATTCAAAAGCAGGATGATTTCGTTTCCGATTGTACGATTGATACAGATCTGGAAATTTTAATACCAGATGAATATGTAGAAAGTATAACGGAAAGGCTTAGCCTTTATTCACGGCTTGACAACTGCGAGACTGAAAAAGACCTTGCCCATTTTAAATCAGAAATGGAAGATCGTTTCGGTGAATTGCCACCACAGGTTGAAGATCTTTTTACGACAGTGCGTTGCCGTAAGATTTCGGTAGAGTTGGGCTTTGAAAAGATGATTTTAAAAGACAATACACTCAAGTGCTTTTTTGTAGCCAACCCGGATTCTGCATTTTTCAGCAGTAAAACGTTTGAAAAGATTTTAGATTTTATTCAAACCCAAACAAATAAAGCTAAGCTTAAGCAGGTAGGAAGAAACGGGATTCTAATTGTAAAAGATATTGATAGTATGAGTGCGATGTATGACTTCTTATACCGTATAGAAAAAAGTCTTGTCGTTATTAACGCACAAGCATAACAAAACCTTTCCTGAAAATAAGATTGCCCAAAAAGTCACGTGCCGAAGTTGTCCATACATATACATCAGGAGGTTGCTTTCTTCCATTAAATGTTCCATCCCAACCGCGATTGGAATCAGAAGTTTCAAAAACCTCTTGCCCCCACCTGTTGTAAATTCTAAAATATTTAAATTCAATAATTCCCACGGCGATAACCTTAAACACGTCGTTCAAATCATCGTTATTTGGAGAAAAAGCATTGGGTACATAAATCTCGGGCCCCTTGTACACTTTGATGGTAATAGTATCAACACTTGAACAACCCTGCGGTGTAAATGCAGTAAGATAGTACGTTTGATCCTTCGATAAAATTGCAATTGGATCCGCAATGCCTGGATTATTAAGCCCAAAAGGAGGCGACCACTGATAAGATATTCCTCCGGTTCCATGGAGTTGTACAGGTTGAAATTCTGCAGCATTGATATCGCTTCCGGCATTCGCATCGGTACCGTAAATATTAATGATCTTCTGAATTGTACTTGATACACAGCCATTTTTTGTAACAGCGTAAAGTGCTACGTTATAACTGCCTGCTGCGGAATAAATGTGCTGAGTCGGATTTCCTGAACCTGTTAACCCATCTCCGTAATTCCAAAACCAGGATAATCCTGTATTAACCGTCGTATCTGTTGCGGTAAAATCTACAATTGTATTCTTACATGCATCGGCAAAAGACATTAATGGAAAAGGTTGCGGATCAACAATTATGTTTTTATAAGTAGTATCGGAAGTACAGCCTTCCAAAGATTTTACTGCAAGAGAAATTGTTTTAATCCCAGGTGTTAAATAGGTTGTAACAGGATTTTGCACAGTTGAAATAGTGCCATTCCCAAAGGTCCAATACCAATTATTAAGCGTCCCAAAATTTGCGTAAGAAGAATCTAAAAGAACGGTGCTTTGCTGGCATGAGTTTTTTACATTAAAATTTGCTACTGGTTTATTTCCGATTCGAATGGTTTGAGCATACAGCTCCGTGCATTCATCAAAACCTTTTACGTTAAGAGTAACCTGGTAATCTCCCCCTGCCAAATAAGTATGAACGGGATTAATAGTGGTAGAATCAATATTACTTCCATCTCCAAAATTCCAATATCTTTTAATGGTACTTCCGGAGCGGGATGAATCTAAAAATTGAATGACATCGCCTATACACCTTCTTTGGGGCGGTAACTTAAAATATGCCGAAAGAGGCAGGCAAAATTTTTGAACATTAATAAACCCACCGGTACCGCTTGTAATTCCCCAATACACAATAGGGTTACCATTAAAAATATCAGTCACCAGGTCTTTAATGATACTCAATCTCGAAGCGCCATCAAATGAAATGTCATATTTTTTTATAGTTGCATTCCAACTTATTGTCAGGGAATGCCAGTTACAGTCTTCCACATTATCACTTACAGCAGATATTGGTATAGGACCTGCAATAGTGTTTGCGGTTTTATGATCAACATCGCCATTTACCTGTATCGATAAATGATCATAGATGGGATCACTATCACTAAGATTTCTATAAGTATCTAAGGTTACGCCGACTGATGGAAAAATTCCCTGGAACCCGAGGCCATTACCATTAGCTCCTATGACTTTGTTGCTTACTTGTTGCAAGGCAAATACCAGCCCATCGGCCCCATCCTGATCGAGGCAGCCTAAGTAAACATCGAAAGTAAAAGTAAAGGATTGTCTTAAATCAATTTTTGTATTGTTCCATACGGATGCTGATTTATAATAATCTTCTGTAGTGAGAGTATAACAATGGCAATTATCTTTCGTAGCGCTGCCATTTATGGTATATTGGGCAAATGTTTTTGAATTAATTAGAGAAGACAGACATACTAAAAACAGACAGAAGAAGAGATGAATGTTTTTATATACAAATAAATTCAGTGTCAATCTTCTCGCTTTAGGTAAGGATAACGTTAAATCTAGTAAATATTGTTTATAGTTTATAACTATTACTATACCAAAAAAGCGATACAGAAAGGATTCCATATCGCTTTTGACGAACTATTTTATAAGCCTTACCACCCCTTTTTTGCAACCCCGTCTTTAACTGCCTGCTCAGCATTTGCCTCGCTCAGCATTGTAGTCATTTTATTTCCTTTACCATCGTTGCCTTGTGCCATATAACCACCCCTCGAAGTTTTGGTTATTACGGCATCCTGCATAGGTACATTTTTTTCTTTCGTTTTCATGCAATACGCTGTTATCATTTTTGACATTTTAATCGGGTTTATAGTTACTAATTTTGATTTAGGCCATAGTCAATTGACAGTGGATTTTTCAAATTTAGCTATTTATAGTTATTTACCCTATAATATTTGCAACAAAGCCTATAGGTCAATTGACTATTGTATTTTTAATTTTTGTAAGTAGAAGGCTAAGGTTATAAGAAAAATACATTTCGTAGGAATATTCCAATTTTTTTTCAACAAAATCATAATAAGGGCTGAATCTGAAATCAAAGTTTCCATTTCTAAAAAGTTCTTTATCATAAATAAGACTTGCAAGAAGCAAATGGCGATGTTCTTCAGTGAGCCCGATGTATTTTTCTGAAACCGAACTAAATAGTGAATTACCTCGCGGGTTAATAAATCCTTTACTGTTCCAATACCTGAGATCAAGGTCAAAAAATTTGAATTTTAAAACAAGGTGGGACAAACAGGCATTCCCTTCATTAAAAGGCTGAACCTTAGTTCCTGATATATCCTTATAGTTCACGTAATAATTATCAAAAACAATTTTCTGTAAAAAGTGATGGCCAGCATTATAAGTAAAAGACAGACCTAAAGCATCATTAACAATTGAAGTTAAAGGAGTAGAATTTGAATCAATTTGACCGCCTTTGTGTGAATATAAAAGCTGTATAGGAAGCTTTATCTCAATATGATTATTGGTTAATAAGTTGAAGTTAGCGATATAGCCAATATCAAATTCTTCTTTAAAAGGGTCACCAAGATGTATCGCCCTTCTCCAGTTTATGTAAAAATCATGATCGTAAATTTTGCTGTTTACAAAAAACTGGAACCCGTTTTCAAGCCTTTCGTTTATTAGAAGTTTATAATCGTAAATGGGCTCAATATAACCATGGTTAGTATTTCCTTCAAGCGTACCAAGTATGTAAGAAGAATTTTTGGCTTTGTATTTTACTGAAAAGGTAGGAAGCACAGAAGTATATTGTTTTCTTCCAAATTCCTTTTGAAGATATATTCCTGCTTTTATTACAAACCTGGAGTTGGGCTGGTATTTAATTTCAGGAATAAGTTGGTAACCAAATAAAGTTCCGCTAAGAGGAATATTTGTAAAATACTCGGTATTATAAATGTAACTGAGATTATAAATATCTAAAGAAAGTTTTTGGCTATCAGCCGGGTTTATTTCGGCCTTTTTTTTAAATACGGGGTAATCAATTTGGGCAAATGCTCCAAAAGATAAAAGGATGAAAATAAAGGATATAAAACTCCTGGCAGCAAACTTCATAGTATCGAATTTTAACGGCGAGATTTCCAGGATAAAATATTATACATCCAATCGTGCATATTTTGCATGTGTCTCAATAAACTCCCTGCGTGGAGGCACTTCGTCACCCATAAGCATACTAAATACCCTATCAGCCTCTGCGGCACTATCTATAGTTACCTGCTTCAGCGTTCGTGTAGCAGGATTCATAGTTGTTTCCCAAAGCTGTTCTGAATTCATTTCACCGAGTCCTTTATAACGTTGTACATGAACTGTATCCTCTTTTCCCTCCGCAACCTGCAGTGTCCAAGCTTTTCTTTCTTCATCATTCCAGGCGTACATCTGCTCCTTTCCTTTTTTTAATAAATATAAAGGTGGTTGAGCAATATAAACATACCCTTGCTCCACTAATTCCTTCATGTACCGGAATACAAATGTAAGTATCAGCGTTGCAATATGGCTTCCATCTACATCGGCATCTGTCATAATGATGAGCTTGTGATAACGAAGCTTGCTTATATCCAAAGCCTTTGGATCGTCAAGGGTTCCAATTTTTACCCCAAGTGCGGTAAACATGTTGCGTATCTCCTCGTTATCATATATCCGATGCTCCATAGCCTTTTCAACGTTAAGAATTTTTCCGCGTAAAGGAAGAATTGCCTGGTAACTTCTATCCCGGCCTTGCTTGGCAGTTCCACCCGCCGAGTCTCCTTCTACCAGGAATATTTCACAATTGAAAGGGTCCTTATCACTGCAATCGGCAAGTTTACCTGGAAGCCCACCACCGGTAAGAACACTTTTACGCTGAACCATTTCACGTGCTTTCTTAGCAGCGGCTCTTGCCTGGGCAGCCAAAATAACCTTTTGAATTATCGTTTTTGCATCCCTGGGATTTTCTTCAAGATAAGCGATCAAAACACGGCTAAGTGTGGAGTCAACAACACCCATTACTTCGCTATTACCAAGTTTGGTTTTGGTTTGTCCTTCAAACTGTGGCTCCGGAACTTTTATAGATATAACAGCACTAAGTCCTTCCCGAAAATCATCACCTTCAATCTCTACTTTTGCTTTTTCAAACATGCCTTCTTTTTCTCCATAACTTTTAAATACCCTTGTAATGGAGCGCCTGAAACCGGAAACATGTGTACCACCTTCGATCGTGTTTATATTGTTTACATAACTGAATAAATGTTCCTGGTAGCCGGTGTTGTAGATCATGGCAACTTCTACGGCCACATTGCTGACAGCATCAAGGCCATCGCAATAAATAACAGTAGGAAGTAAGGGCTGACGGCTTCCATTCTTGTCAATCAACTCAACAAATTCTACAATCCCTCCTTCACTATAAAATGTTTTGGTATAAGTTTTTCCATTATCATCTTTTTCCCGAAGATCGTTCAGTATAATGCAAATCTTTTTGTTCAGGAAAGCTAATTCCCGTAATCTTCCTTCAAGAATTTCCTTATTGTATTCTGATACTATAAAAATTGAGGTATCAGGCCAAAATTGTATGGCTGTACCTGTTGAGTTACTATCTCCTATTTCACGAACTTTATATTGAGGAACTCCTTTTGAATATTCCTGTTCAAATATTTTACCATCCCGGTTTACAGTTACATGAAATTTAGTGCTTAAAGCATTAACGCAACTTACGCCTACTCCATGAAGTCCTCCACTTACTTTATAAGTATTTTTATCAAATTTTCCTCCTGCGTGCAGCACTGTCATTACCACTTCAAGAGCACTTCGATTTTCCTTTTTCATTATTCCGGTAGGAATTCCACGGCCATCATCAATTACAGTAATGGAATTGTCTTCATTAATTGTAACTACAATGTTACTGCAGTAACCTGCGAGCGCTTCATCAATGGAATTGTCAACTACTTCATATACAAGATGATGAAGCCCTTTGTTACCTACATCACCGATATACATTGCTGGCCTTTTCCTTACAGCTTCCAGTCCTTCAAGAACCTGTATACTGTCTGCTCCATAACCATCTAATTTCTGTGGAATAATTTCGGCCGTTTCTGCTGTCATAATAAGAGGATAATCACTATTTATATAAAAAAAATATAGTGGTGCAAAGGTACAAATAATAAGGGGCAAAAATCATAAGATTTGTATTCATTTTTGGTGTTTATAAATGAGCTTTTAAGTAGCTTTCCAATTACCTGATAAAAGGGTTGTAATGATTAGCCGATAGCATTATCTTTGCATCTATCTTAAAAAATGGAGACTTCTCAAAATATATTATCTCTGGCATTAAATCATCCTGTAATGCAGGAAGACCTGGAACTTGTTCAGCATAAATCTCAATTGATTCCGGGCACTGTTCAGTATGTTATAAAAAGATATCGCAAACATCCTCAAATGGCATTTGAAAACACAGGCATGTTGGCATATAATTATAAGGGCGAAGAAAATAAGGAACCCAACCTGGAACTTACATTCTGTATATCCGGTAACCGGTACTGTAAGCAAAAAGATGCTGAATGTAGTTTTTGTAAGCATTCGCTTTCTCATAATTGTGAAGAAATAGTAGAAACAGTGGATGTTGCCAGCTTTCGTTTTAATACTGACCATCTTTCCCAGTTTTTAAATGGTGTAAAAACATCAACATTCTCTGAAGATATTTTACACTTCAGGCATACTTCTTCATTTACTAAAACACTCCCTCTCTGTAGCAGAACAAGAACAGTGCTTGATGCATTATTAAATCATTCTTATTCCGACAGCCTTGAAAATATTTTCATAAATGCCCAGACACAAATGTTGCTATTATACAGCATGGAATGTATGGCTGGGGACAGCGAAGATTCTTTCACTTGTAAATTTTTAGCCAACGAAGCAGATCGGGAGAAAATTGCTTTGGCACGTGAAATCCTTTTACAACATATAAGTGAACCTTTAACAATAAGGGAATTGAGCAGGAAGGCCGCGATTAATGAATGCTATTTGAAAAAAGGATTCAAAGAAATGTATGGTACTACTATATTTGATTTTTTTCAAAGCCAGCGCATGGAGCATGCTAAGTACCTGTTGTATGAAAAGGAATTAAGCGTTACCGATGTTTCTGCTCTTCTTGGATATTCTTCCATATCACATTTTTCTACTGCGTTTAAAAAGCATACCGGGCTTAAGCCTTGTGAATTGCTTTTTCATTAAAAATTTTCCAATTTTGATTTTTGTAGTAGTTTAATCTTTTCTATATTTTTTATATATTTTAATTGCGATCATTAATACAATTCCAAATACAATAAGCCCCAATACTCCCCAAACTGCATTTAGCAGTTGTTTAACTGTAGCAAGCATTACGATTGCAATTAAAAAAAGTGTGGCCAATTCATTCCACATCCTTAACCTTTCTGATGTCCAGCGAAAAGTTCCTTTCTCCTGCTGTTTAAAAATTGAATGAAGAATTAAATGATATATAAAAAGGCCTGCTACAAAAAAAAGTTTTACTAAAAGCCATAGAGGTAAGCTGTCATAAAGAATGCCGATCCATACCCCAAAAATCAAGGTTAGTATCGCAGAGGGCCAGGTAATAATATACCATAACCTGTTTTGCATAATTCCGAACTGTTTCAACAATATGGTTCTTTCCGGCTCAGTTTTTATATTCGCTTCTGCACTATATATGAAAAGCCGTACAATGTAAAAAAGCCCACTAAACCATGTGACTACAAAAATGATATGGAAAGCCTTAATGTAGAAATACATTTAATGAAGTTATTTCAAAAATAAATTGGAGATTTGAAAACATACAAATTCATAATCTTTGCATTCCAATGCTAATTAATTCTCCTGGTTCGAAACATAACCGGAGACTGCATCTACCCAAAGGGGATTGGTATTAAGACAAGGAATCATTTCAAAAGATTCGCCACCAGCCGTCATAAATATTTCTTTGCCCCGTATTTTTATTTCCTCCAATGTTTCCAGGCAATCACTTACAAAAGCAGGGCATACGATCAATAATTTTTTTATTCCTTCAGCCGGCATTTCCTGTAACCTGATATCTGTAAACGGAGTGAGCCATCCTTTTCCCAATCTTGATTGAAAGGAAACACTATATTTTTCCTTCTGGATATTTAATTTTTGAGTAACCAATCGTGTTGTGGTAAAAACCTGGTGCCGGTAACAATGTGCATGGGCAGGTGAGGCTACCTCACAGCAATTTTCCACATGAAGACAATGGCCACCGGTAATATCACTTTTATGAATGTGCCGGGCGGGTACACCGTGATAGCTGAAAAGAAGATGGTCATATTCTTTGCCTAAAAAAGACTTGAAAACTTCTGAAAGAGCATTTATATAATTTGTTTCATTGTAAAATGGTTTTATGAAACTTAATTTGAAAGAGTATTTATTTTTTTTATGAATTTCCCTGGCATACTCAACAGCAGTTTCATAACTCGACATCGCATAATGCGGGTAAAGAGGCATGGCTATTACTTCTTCAATATTGGGCGCCCGTTTTAATAAGCTATTAAAAGCAGTTGTGGGATCAGGATTTCCATAGCGCATGGCAATTTCAACCGGTTCTTCAATTTTATTTTGTAAGGCCTCTTTTAACTGCTTTGTCAACACAACCAACGGCGAACCTTCTTTGGTCCAGATAGTTTTATAAGCCTCAGCAGATTTTGGCGCTCTGAAAGGAACGATGATTCCTTTTACCAGCAATGCACGCATTAGCCATGATTTATCAATTACCCTTTCATCCATTAAAAACTGGTCAAGGTATTTTTTTACATCCCCTACTTCAGTTGAGTCGGGAGAACCAAGATTCATTAATAAAATTCCTTTCTTTACCGCTTCCCCCATTTAATTATTTTTGCAAATGTATGTATGGAAAAAAAATAAACAACAACTTGTTTACCTTAGGGCTGATAAACAAATTCAAAGTAAGATTACATTTTTATGACATTTTAGTGACTTTTTAAGGAATAATAAAAATATTTTTGCAGGGAGCCAATGTTTACGATAGAAACAACACATAATTTTTTAAACAATTTTTGTATTGCCGGCATCAATTACCGGAAAAGTGATATTAGTATCCGGGGTAAATTTTCTCTTTTGCCTGAGCAAACACTTTTATTATTACAGCAGGCTGTTAGTAAAAAATTTCCTTCGTGTATAGTATTATCAACATGTAACCGCACAGAAATTTATGGGATTTGCGATCACCCACACGACCTGATAGAAATGCTGTGTATCCATACTCACGGTAATATGCACGATTTTATTGAGCATGGCTATATATTTCAGGGTTCTCCTGCCATTGAACATTTGTTTAAAGTAGCGGCTGGACTGGATTCACAAATAATCGGAGACTATGAAATTTTATCTCAATTAAAACAGGCTGCGAAGATTTCCAAAGCAAATAATTGCATGAATAATTTTATGGAGCGGATGATTAATTATGCGCTTCGGGCATCAAAAGAGATAAAAACTAAAACCAGATTAAGCTCCGGCACAGTATCAGTTTCCTATGCAGCTATTGAAATAATAAAAGAAAAAATAGAAAATATTACCGGTAAAAAAATTCTCCTGGTAGGCACCGGAAAGTTTGGGCATCATATTGGGAAAAATCTTCAAAATTATTTGCCGCAGTCTAAACTATTTTTTACCAATCGTACTGACAAAAAAGCTTTGGAACTTTCGAGGCAATGCAATGCAATATTTGTTTCTTATAAAGATCTGGCGGAAGCTATTAATGATGCGGATATAATTATTGTAAGTTCAACAGCGGATAATTATACGGTTCATCCGGCTTTTTTTACTAATAAAAAAGCCCGCTTAATTCTCGATCTTTCTGTTCCTCAAAACGTTGATCCTGCTGTAAAAAATTTGTCGGAAATCGAATTATTAAACGTGGATGAAATTTCTGTAATTCTTGATAAAACAATTTCATTAAGGCAGGCCGAGATCCCCAAAGCCGTAGCAATTATTGAATCAACTATGCAGGACACTATGGAATGGTATCGCAGGCATTCAAACAGTCCTCTTCTACGTAAGATAAAAGAGCAGCTTTATAAATTGAACGAAAGCCATCTTAACGATAAGTACAGTGAAGAAAAAATCCATAAGACTGTATCTTCACTTGCCGTACAATTACATAATCAAAATAACAAGGGTTGCCAGTATATTAGTGCTTTAAGCAGTTACCTTCGCATGAATTGAAACAGGTAATTAAGATAGGAACCCGTGAAAGTCAATTGGCTGTATGGCAAGCCAGGCTTGTACAAAATCTACTTCAGAAAAATGGTGTCGCATCAGAACTTGTTTATATAAAGAGCGAAGGCGACGTTGACACCATCACACCACTATACGAATTAGGCGTACAGGGAATTTTTACAAAAGCGCTCGATATAGCCTTGTTAAATCACCATGTAGACATTGTAGTTCATTCTATGAAAGATGTCCCAACGAAATTAGCGGAAGGCATTAACCAGGCTGCGGTTTTAGAAAGAGCTTCCTTTAAAGATATTATAGTTTATAAAAATGATGCTTCTTTTTTAGAAGATAAAAATAGTATTGCAACTATTGCCACCAGCAGTATTCGGCGTACCGCACAATGGCTACACCGTTATCCCAATCATTCTATAGAAAACTTAAGAGGAAATGTAAACACGCGGTTAAGAAAAGTAAGTGAACATAACTGGAACGGAGCCATCTTTGCAGCGGCAGGCCTTGAGCGGATAGATCTTCGCCCTAAAGCTTCTGTTGATCTTGATTGGATGTTACCATCGCCAGCACAGGGAGCAATTATAATTGTTTGCAGGGAAGATGATAAAGAGCTCTTTACTATATGTAGTAAATTTAATGATGAAAACACTGCCTTGTGTACAAAGATCGAAAGAGATTTTTTAAGAGCACTGGCTGGTGGATGTTCAACACCAATAAGCGCTTTGGCTTTACAACAAAATGATACAATTATTTTTAAAGGGAATATCTGCAGCATTGATGGCAGACAAATAATTGAAATAGAAAAGCAGGTAGCTATTGCTAAAGCAATTGATTTAGGCATAATCGCTGCACGGGAAATTTTGGTTAACGATGGACAAGCAATTATGGAAACAATTCGCAAAAAGAAATAGACTTATGGCAAAATATAAAGTCCTGAGTACAAAAAAACTATCTCCACTGCTCATAGAGGAATCGAAACAAAATAGCATCCAAATTATAGAACAGGAATTTATTTCTGTTCAACCCATCATAACAAAAGAGAAGTGTAAAGAAGTACTGGATTTAGCTAAGTCCGGAAAAGAATATGTTGCCTTTACAAGTGCAAATGCTGTTACACCTTTTTATGAGTATTTGCATCAACATGATACCTATTTTGTTGTTGGCTGGAAAATATTTTGCTTGGCAGGGAAAACAAAGGAGGCTGTACTTAACTCCTTACTTCCCGAAAAAAACATTATTTCCACTGCAGAAAACGCAAAAGTTTTATCACAGAAAATTATTGAACACGGAGTAAAAGAAATTATTTTTTTTTGCGGTAACAAAAGAAGAGATGATTTACCAAATATCCTGAAAGATGCGGGCATAATAGTTCATGAAGTTGTGGTATATGAAACAATTGAGATACCTGCCGTAGCTACGAAGGATATCGATGCAATTCTTTTTTTTAGTCCCAGCACAGTTGCTAGCTTTTTTACTATTAATAAGCTTAATAGTAAATGTGTTTGCTTTGCCATAGGTCAAACTACTGCCAATACTATAATCGATTTTGCAGATAATAAAATCATTATAGTTGAAACACCAAGTCAGGAAACAATGGTAGCCTCTGTAAAATTTTACTTCCAAAATATTAATTGCTACGAATGAATATATTAAAGAACGATTTATTATTAAGGGCATTAAGACGGGAAAAAGTAGAAAGGCCTCCTGTGTGGATGATGAGACAAGCAGGCAGGTACTTACCCGATTATATCAAATTGAGGAATAAGTACGATTTTTTTACACGGGTTCAAACACCGGAGCTTGCTACAGAAATAACTTTACAACCTGTACAACAAATAGATGTAGACGCAGCAATTATTTTTTCTGATATCCTCGTTATTCCGCAGGCAATGGGTATGGAAGTTTTGATGGAAGAAGGCAAAGGGCCTTCTTTGCCCAATGTAATAAAAACACAAAAAGATATTGATGCGTTGATTACCAATAACGTTGAAGAAAAATTAAGTTACGTAACAAGTGCCTTGTCTCTTACAAAACAGGAATTGAATGGACGTGTTCCTTTAATCGGCTTTGCAGGAGCACCTTTCACCATTTTATGTTACATGATAGAAGGTAAAGGAAGTAAAACATGGGATAAGGCTAAACAGTTTTGTTTTACTGAGCCGGAAATGGCTCATAATTTATTACAAAAAATAACAAACATCACTATCTTATATTTAAAAGCACAGGCCAAAGCAGGTGCTGACGTATTGCAGGTTTTCGATAGCTGGAGTGGCGCACTAGGTCCTTCAGATTTTAAAATTATTGCTCAGCCTTATCTTGTGCAAATTGCGAATGCTTTAAAAGGTATAGCACCTTTAATTTTATTTCCGAAAGGCAGCTGGTATGCATTAAAAGATCTTAGTGAAAGCAATGCTGCAGGCCTTGGTCTCGATTGGTGTGTTACACCAAAATATGCAAGAGAATTAACGGGTAATAAAATAACATTGCAGGGAAATTTTGATCCTGCAAAATTATTAGCACCTATTCCTGTAATAAAAAAAGCAGTAAAAGAAATGATAGACGATTTTGGTGTACAGAATTACATTGCTAATCTCGGCCATGGTATTACTCCTAATGTTCCGGTTGAAAATGCGAAAGCCTTTGTAGATGCAGTAAAGGAATATGGCCACCTCTAGCCCTCCAGAGGAGGGGAACAAAGAACCTTGAAGTATCTGAAATAATTTGAAATGAACCTTAAAGAAGATTGGATATTATTTATAGAAGAATTGCAAAATAAAATCTGCCATGCATTAGAAGAAACTGATGGCGCAGGAAAGTTTATCGAAGATAAATGGGAAAGAGAAGAAGGTGGCGGTGGCAGAACAAGAGTTATTTCCAATGGTAATGTTTTTGAAAAAGGCGGTGTGAATACTTCTATAGTATTCGGTGAGGTAACTGAAGCTTTGAGAACACAATTAAAAATTGATGGATCAAAATGGTTTGCATGTGGCATAAGTATCGTGATGCATCCTCATAATCCCTTTGTGCCTACAGTGCATTGTAATTACCGGATGTTTGAATTGTATAATGAAAATGAACAAGTAATCGACAGGTGGTTTGGTGGCGGAACAGATATGACTCCTTATTATTTATTTGAAGAAGATGCAAAATATTTTCATCAGGTTTATAAAAATGTTTGTGATGAATTTGATCCTTATTTCTATTCAAAATTTAAAAAAGATTGTGATAATTATTTTGTAAACTGGCATAGAAATGAAGAGCGCCGTGGCATTGGTGGAATTTTTTATGACTATCAAAGGCCAAATGAAAAACAGGATGTAAACTTTTGGATGAGCTTTGGGAAAAAATGTGGTGAAGCTTTTATTACATCTTACATTCCTATTGTTGAAAAAAGAAAAAATGCAAACTTCAATACCGAACAAAAGCATTGGCAGGAAATAAGAAGGGGTCGTTATACCGAATTTAATCTTGTACATGATCGAGGCACTTTGTTTGGCTTAAAAACCAATGGCAGAACAGAGAGTATTTTAATGAGCCTGCCACCAACCGTAAGGTTTGAATATAATTATAAGCCGGAAGCCGGAAGCGATGAAGATAAGGTTTTGCAGGCTTGTCTTCATCCTGTAGAATGGGCATTGGTTGATTAATAAAACTTTCCTAAGCGAATAAAACAGAACTTTGAAAAACTTGAAGATTAGTAAATTTGCAAAAACAATCATCATGAGTTTAGCGGAAAAAAAACAAGACCTCTTGCATATTATAGAAGAAGCAGATGAAAAGCTCACAGGGTTATTAATAGCATTAGCTACAGAATATAATGATGCAGATCATGAATATTCTAAGCAAGAATTAGATTTTTTTAATGATCGCAGAAAAGCTTTTTATGATAATAACAAAGTCGGTTCTTCCACAAAAGAAGTACATGAAAAAGTTCGTAGAAATTATAAAAATGGAGTATAAAATTATTATTTCTATCGAAGCAGAAACTGATATAAGTGAAGCTTACTGTTATTATGAAAAAGAAAAACCCGGGTTGGGGGATCGCTTTCTTGTTGAATTAGATATCTTTTATAAAAAATTAAAATATCATCCTACTTATTACTCTTTCGTTGGCGGAGAAAAAACAATCCGTACTCTTACCCTAAAAGTTTTTCCTTTTAAAATTATTTACGAAATATCCGGAGAAGAATTATACGTGTTTGCCATACATCATTATAGCAGAAACGATGATCATTTCCTCAATAGGTTTTAATTATGTATTTACAAAGAAGAAACAGAATCCTTCGCCAATCACCTTCAATAAGAAGCATGGTGGCAGAAACTGTATTAACTCCCAATGATTTTATTGCCCCTTTGTTTATTGATGAAGGTGAAAATGTAGCATTTGAAATTCCATCTATGCCGGGATATTACAGGCGTTCAATAGATGGTACTTTGAAGGAAGTAAAAGAATTATGGAGCCTGGGCATCAAGAGTATTTTATTATTTATAAAGGCACCTGATGAAGTAAAAGATAATACCGGGAAAGAAGCATGGAATCCCGAAGGCTTAATGCAACGCAGCATCAAAGCAATTAAAGATGCGGTTCCCGAAATAGTAGTGATGACGGATGTTGCTCTGGATCCATATTCTTCATTTGGGCATGATGGTATTGTAGAAAACGGGGAAATTGTAAATGATCCAACGGTAGAAGCCCTGGTAAAGATGAGCCTGAGCCATGCAAAGGCGGGCGCTGATTTTGTAGCGCCAAGCGATATGATGGATGGCCGCATTGGTGCAATTCGTGAAGCGCTGGAACAAAATAATTTCACGAAAACAGGCATCATGGCTTACAGTGCAAAGTATGCCTCCTGCTTTTATGGCCCTTTCAGAGATGCATTGGATTCTGCTCCTGGCTTTGGTGATAAAAAAACATACCAGATGGATTATGCAAACCGGATAGAAGCAATAAAGGAAGCAGAAATTGATGAACAGGAAGGCGCAGATATTGTAATGATAAAACCGGCTATGGCTTATCTTGATATAATAAGAGAAGTAAAAAACAGTGTATCTATTCCCGTGAGCGCATACCATGTGAGTGGTGAATATGCTATGATAAAAGCAGCAGCTAAACTGGGTTGGATCAATGAGGACAAAGCAATTCTTGAAAGTCTGACTTCGATTAAAAGGGCTGGAGCAGATTTGATTGCTACTTACTTTGCAAAAGATGCAGTGAAACTATTGTCGTGATTATTCGATCACTATATTTTTTTACATTCTCATTTCTCATTAATTTATTATGAAGTATACAATTAATCGCAGTCAACAACTTTTCGAAAGAGCTCAACAATCTATCCCGGGCGGCGTCAACTCTCCTGTAAGGGCTTTTAAAAGTGTTGGCGGAAGTCCAGTATTTATAAAGTCTGCAAAGGGCGCTTACCTTTATGATGAGGATGGAAATCAATACATAGATTATATTAATTCCTGGGGGCCAATGATTCTTGGCCATGCCTACGAACCTGTTGTAAAAGCCGTACAGGAAAAAGCGACTTACTCCACTTCATTTGGGACGCCGACTGAGTTAGAAATTGATGTAGCAGAGCTTATCAAATCTATGGCTCCAAACATTGATTTAATAAGAATGGTAAACAGTGGAACGGAAGCCTGCATGAGTGCGCTAAGACTGGCAAGAGGCTATACAAGTAAAAATAAATTTATAAAATTTGAAGGTTGTTACCATGGGCACGCCGATTCTTTTTTAGTAAAAGCGGGGAGCGGAGTTGCTACTTTAAATATTCAAACGGTGCCGGGTATCACAGCAGGAGTTTCTGTTGATACACTTACCGCTCCATATAATAGCCTGCCTGCAGTGGAAAAATTAGTGGCTGAAAATAAAGGAGAAATTGCCGCAATCATTATTGAGCCTGTCGGTGGAAATATGGGGTGTATAATTCCACAACCAGGATTTCTGGAAGGGCTTAGGAAAATTTGCAATGATGAAAAAATTGTTTTTATTTTCGACGAAGTAATGACTGGATTTAGGTTAGCAGCCGGAGGAGCACAGGAGAGGTTACAGGTAGAAGCAGACCTCATAACTTATGGAAAAGTAATTGGGGGTGGGCTACCAGTAGGTGCATTTGGAGGAAAAAAAGAAATTATGCAACTGATTGCCCCTTTAGGAAATGTATATCAGGCGGGCACATTAAGTGGTAATCCTATTGCAATGATAGCGGGATTTACAACGCTTACCTGTTTAAAAAATGATACTTCTATTTATAAAGAACTTAATAAGAAATCCAACTATTTAAAGGATGAATTGCATAAGATTTTGAATCGAAAATCAATTCCACATCGCATAAATCAAATTGAAAGCATGATTAGCCTGCATTTTTGTGAACATGATGTAATAGATTTTGAATCCGCATCTAATTCTAATATTCCAATGTTTAATAAAGTCTTCCATCACATGCTTGAAAAAGGTATCTATTTGCCACCATCTGCATATGAAAGTTGGTTCCTAAGTGATGCTCTAAGTTTCTCTGATATAGATAAGACATGCTCCGCCCTGGAAAGTTTTCAATTAAATTAATACTACAATTAAATGCTTTTAAAAAAATAGGGCGAAAGATTAAATCCTTCGCCCATCCCTAATAAAATTCCGCAGTAAAAATTAATAAATTATCTGTCTAATACTTAGTTCGATTAATAAGCGTAAGCATTTTAAGAATGAATATCAGGGGTTTTTCCGTTAGCAACGGCCTTCATATTCCTTTTAAGAATATAAATATCCCTCTCAGTGTTCCTAATACTATGCCAAAGCGATCTTATTATAATATGATATAGTATTTAACACTTTATGATATTTCATTTCATATAATTCCGGGAAATCTATCCGGAGATTACTGCATTTGTGTATCATGTTCCACATTTGTATACGCCATTATTATATAGTGGCTTAATGCATACCTTTGCATCCTTTTTTAAATTATTTCAATGCTTAATAAATGAAGCAAAAATACAGGGAGTATAAGCAGTTGAATCTTACTGAAATAGCCGAGGAAATATTGGGAATATGGAATAAAACGGATGCGTTTAAAAAAAGTGTTTTAATTCGGGAAGGCTCTCCACACTTTGTTTTTTATGAAGGCCCTCCAAGTGCTAATGGAATGCCCGGAATTCATCATGTAATTTCACGCACTCTTAAAGACCTTGTGTGCCGTTATAAAACGATGCAAGGCTTTCAGGTACAGCGAAAAGGAGGATGGGATACCCATGGTTTGCCCATCGAGTTAGGCGTGGAAAAATTATTAGGTATCACTAAGGAAGATATTGGAAAAAAAATTTCAGTCGAAGAATATAATGCTACGTGCAAAAAGGAAGTACTAAAATTTAAAGATAAATGGGATGAATTAACCAAAAAAATGGGTTACTGGGTTGATCTGAATGACCCGTATATCACATTTGAAAATAAATACATTGAAACATTATGGTGGTGTTTGAAAGAGTTATACAAGAAAGGTTTGTTATATGAAGATGTAAGCATACAGCCATACTCTCCGGCAGCCGGCACTGGTTTAAGCTCACATGAATTAAACCAACCCGGAACTTATAAAGATGTAAAAGATACCAGTGTAGTAGCAATGTTTAAAGCTATAAGAAATAATCAATCACAAAACTTATTTAAAGCCGCACAAACTGATGAATTGTTTTTCCTTGCCTGGACTACAACTCCCTGGACACTTCCATCAAATTTAGGATTAACAGTAGGGGCAAATATTGATTACAGCCTTGTTCGCACTTTTAATCCCTATAGTGGTAAGCCGTGTGCTGTAATACTTTCAAAAAACCTACTGCATAAATATTTTCCTGAACATATTGATGAATGGACAGAAGGTAACAACACGGAATTATATGAAGCGATAATACACTGGCTGGATAATGGCATTGATAAAAGTATTATTGAAGAAAATGCAGGTGGTTTAAAAAATGATTTTGATGCTCTTATAAAAAAGAAGCAGCTTCCTTACAAAATGCTGGTTGAATTTAAAGGATCCCAAATCGAAGGCTGCCAATATGAGCAACTTTTACCTTCCAACGCAAATACAATTGAAAAAATTCAGGAAGCAACTCCTGCTGCCGAACCATTCAAAGTAATTACCGGCGATTTTGTAACCACAGAAGATGGTACAGGTATCGTTCACACCGCACCTGCCTTTGGTGCAGATGACTTTAAAGCAGGCAAGAAAAATAACCTGGGAATACTAACGCTGGTTGATAAAGAAGGAAAGTTCGTGGAAGGTGTAGGAGAATTTAGTGGCCGCTTTGTAAAAAATTACAAAGATGATCCGCATTATATTGATGTTAATGTAGATATCTCAGTTAAACTAAAAAAAGAAAACAGGGCTTTTAAAGTGGAAAAGTATGAACACAACTATCCACATTGCTGGCGTACCGATAAACCGATAATCTATTACCCACTTGATGCCTGGTTCATAAAAACAACGGCAAAAAAGGAAAGGATGATAGAACTGAACAACACTATCAACTGGAAACCGGCTTCTACGGGTACAGGCCGTTTTGGAAACTGGCTGGAAAATATGGTTGATTGGAATTTAAGCCGTAGCCGCTTTTGGGGAACACCTTTGCCAGTGTGGCGAACAGAAGACGGGAATGAGGAAAAATGCATTGGTTCAATTGACGAATTAAAGAATGAAATCAAAAATTCTATTGCTGCAGGGTTTATGAAAATTCCGGCGAATAAAAAAAACATTTCCGGTGAAAATGATTTTATAGAAATGCTTACTGCCGATCTTCATAAACCCTTTGTAGATGATATTATATTAGTTTCCCAAAAAGGAAATTCAATGACACGTGTTCCCGACCTTATTGACGTATGGTTCGACAGTGGCGCCATGCCTTATGCCCAATGGCATTTCCCTTTTGAAAATAAAGAACAATTTGAAAAAAATTTCCCGGCAGATTTTATCGCAGAAGGCGTAGACCAGACAAGAGGTTGGTTTTATACTTTGCATGTATTAGCAGCCTTATTATTTGATAGTGTTGCTTTTAAAACCGTTGTGAGTAATGGATTGGTGCTCGATAAAACGGGCGTCAAAATGAGTAAGCGGTTGGGTAATATTGTTGACCCTTTTGAAACGCTTGAGATTTTTGGTCCTGACGCAACCAGATGGTATCTTATCACGAATGCCTCGCCATGGGATAGCTTAAAATTTGATATAGAAGGAATAAGAGAAGTACAGCGTAAATTTTTTGGAACATTATATAACACTTACCAGTTTTTTGCACTTTACGCAAATGTGGATGGCTTTACTTTTGAAGAAGAACCTATTCCTGTAAATGAACGGACGGAAATTGATCAATGGATTATTTCCGCACTCAACTCACTTATAGAAACCGTAAACAAAAGCCTCGATGATTATGAACCCACCCAGGCAGGCAGAGCAGTTGAAAATTTTGTTGATGCACAGTTAAGTAACTGGTATGTTCGCCTGTGCAGGCGTAGGTTCTGGAAGGGCGAATATGAAAAAGATAAAATATGCGCCTATCAAACCTTATATGAGTGTATGGAGGTAATAAGCAGGCTTATTGCTCCAATTTCTCCTTTTTTTGCTGATTGGCTTTTCATAAATCTTAACAACGTAACCCAGCAAGCCCGGCTTGAAACTGTGCACCATGCTTTTTTCCCCAAACCTGATAAAAACCTAATAGACAAAGAGCTGGAAGAACGTATGCAAATGGCGCAGGATATTTCATCATTAATACTATCGCTCCGCAAGAAAGTAAATATTAAAGTAAGGCAGCCGCTTCAAAAAGTAATCATTCCTGCAAATGATTTTTCTTCAGAACAGGTAATAAAAAAAATTGAAGGCATTATAAAATCTGAAACGAACATTAAAGAAGTGGAAGTTTTACCGCCTGATAATAATTTTATTAAGAAAAAGGCAAAAGCTAATTTTAAAACGCTTGGCAAGATGCTGGGACCAAAAATGAAGTGGGCTGCCGAAAAAATAGAGGAACTGGATGATGCAGCAATAGATAAAATTCAGCAGGGAAGATTTTTATTAAACCCGGATTATAGAGCCATGAATGAGGAGCCGGTTTATATTTCACAGGAAGATATTGAAGTTTCGACTAATGAAATACCTGGTTTTGAGATTGCTGTGAAAGGAAATCTTACCATAGCACTTGATATAGAACTTACGGACGGTTTAAAAAATGAAGGCTTTGCCAGGGAATTTATAAACCGGGTACAAAATATAAGGAAGGAAAAGAATTTTGAGTTAACTGACAAAATTGTTGTAAATGTGGCTGAGGATCGTAATGCGAAGGCGGCAATTACTGAATTTTATAACTATATTTGCGCCGAAATTTTAGCAGATAAGCTTCAATTTATCAAAGAAATTACGGATGGCACTTCAATCGAAGTAAATAATAACTCTTTAATCGTTACAGTAACAAAAAAGGAAAATTAGTATGGCTATACAGAAAAAAAAGTCAATACCGGCTTCTAAGAAATCGGGGACAACTAAGAAAGTAGTTACTTCCAATAAGAAAGCCTCCCCAGGTTCTCCTAAAGGTTCGGCTAAACAAGCGGTTTCTAAAAAACCTCTTAGTAAGAAAGTTGCGCCAAAGAAAGCCATTGCTAAAAGGGCAGTACCTGCTAAAAAACAAGCTGCTTCAAAAAAAGCAGTTAAACCTATTATAAAATCTGCGCAGGCTAAAAAAACTGCTAAGCCCGTCGCTAAAAAAGCAGCACCAACAAAATTGGCTAACACAAAAAAAGTTGTTCTTAAAGCAACAGATAAAAATAAGAAGGCTTCAATACCTCCAAATAAAAAAGTAATTGAGGCAACTATGGTCAAACAAAAAAAGCAAGAGAATAAACCAGAAGCTTCAAACAATGTTGAGCATCAGCAGAAATTAAAATCTGCTTTAGCTAAAACTTCTGAAAAAAACCGCGAGAGTAAAAAGCCTCAAAAACCTTTCGTTATGCCGAAAACCAATACTGACAAATCACGAAAGTATGAGCCTCAATTTGTAAAATCTGTACTTGACCAGGTGCCTGAAGAAAATAATGGTCCCAGCATGAGGTATAGTGACAACGAGTTAACAGAATTCAGAGATCTTATTACCAGGAAATTAGAAACAGCAAAGAAAGAACTGGGCTATTTGCAGGGCCTTATCACCCGAAAGGATGAAATGGGTGGTGATGACACTGACAATCGCTATATGACAATGGAAGATGGCAGCCTCAGTATGGAGAGAGAACAACTTAGCCAGATGGCAAGCCGCCAGATCACTTTTATAGATCATCTTGAAAAGGCAATGATGCGTATTGAAAATAAGACGTATGGCATTTGCAGGGTAACCGGGAAGCTTATTGATAAAGCCCGCCTCAGGGCAGTACCACATGCTACTTTATCGATAGAAGCAAAAATGGGAATCTCAAAATAAAAGAACTAAACTATATTTTTAAGAGAACTTAATTTGTTCTCTTTTTTTTTGCCTAAAATTTTTATATTCAAAATGAAAGCAGACTGATTAAAATCTCATTTACTTGTGAATTTAATATATCGGTTCTTAAAAATTATCACCTCACCTCCTGCATCGTCACCAGTTTTTTATAAAATCCATCAATTGCCATAAGGCCATCATGGGTGCCTCTTTCAACGATTTTTCCTTTTTGTAAAACTATAATCTCATCTGCATGCCTGATCGTACTTAAACGGTGGGCAATTACAATGCTGGTGCGATTACTCATAAGATTATTAATGGCATCCTGCACAAGGCGTTCACTTTCGGTATCCAAAGACGAGGTAGCTTCATCTAAAATTAATATCGGAGGATTTTTCAAAACGGCTCTTGCGATGGTTGCTCTTTGTTTTTCCCCTCCGCTTAATTTATTGCCCCGCTCACCAATATTCGTTTCGTAGCCTTCTTCTTTATTTATGATAAAATTATGAGCATTTGCAATTTTTGCAGCTTCTGTTATTTCTTTATCAGTTGCATTGTCCTTGCCCAACGCAATATTATTAGAAATGGAATCATTGAATAGTATGGCCTCCTGGGTTACAATCCCCATCTGGCTCCTTAAAGATTCAAGAGAATATTCTTTGATATTTATTCCATCAATGAGCAACTCACCTGAGCCTACATCGTGAAACCGGGGCACAAGGTCAACCAGTGTACTTTTGCCCGCCCCTGATGAACCGACCAATGCAATTGTTTTTCCTTTTTCTATTTTTAGATTTATATTTTCCAGCGTTTTCTTATCATCATAAAAAAAGGAAACATTTTTAAACTCTATACAATCTTCAAAGTTTAATAGCTGTTTAGGGTTTTTGATTTCAACAATTGACTCTTCTTCGTGCAGCAAGCTTTCAATACGCTCAACACTTGCGGAGCCTTTTCGAATATTATAAGAAGCGGATGATAATGATTTTAATGGCTGTATTACCTGTGAGAAAATAACAATGTATGCCAGGAAATCACCAGGATCAAGAAAAGTATTTTGCAAAACGAGCCTTCCGCCGTACCAAAGAACACAAACTACTGCACCAATACCAAGCGTTTCACTCACCGGCGATGCAAGATCCCGCCTCCTGTTTGCACGGTTCTTTATAGTAAACAGCTCATCATTTTGTGTGGTAAATTTTTTAAACTGTTTCTTCTCTGCGTTAAATCCCTTAATGATGCGAATGCCTCCTAATGTTTCATCTATTGTTGAGAGAATAGCGCCCAGTTTTTCCTGTACACGGGTACTTTGTTTTTTCAGAGACCTTCCAATTCTTCCAATAATTAAACCTGAAAAAGGTAAAAAAAGTAAAAGAAAGAATGTTAATTGGGGGCTTAGAATAACCATGTAAATAAAAAACAGGAATATGGTCACAGGCTCCCGAAAAATAGTTTCCAATAAATTAACTATAGATGTTTCTACATCCGAGAGGTCGTTAGTTAGCCTGCTCATAATATCCCCTTTTTTCTGGTCATTAAAAAATCCAACCGGCAGCGCAAGAATTTTTTTGAACATACTGGTGCGCATATCATTTATAATCACGTTGCGTATAGGAGTTAAAAAATAAGTAGAGAGGTAAAGAAATATGTTTTTTAAAATAATAGCGGTTAAGACTAAAATACAAATGATACCAAGCGCTTTCACTTCGCCATCTGGCGTTTGTATTAAATGATACAGCCACACCTTAAAGTAGTTGATAGGATTGATCCTTGAAAAAAAGCCAGCATTTTCTGTAACAGCTTCCAGTGTATTTTTCTTCTTAAAAATTAGCAGCAAAAAAGGGCTAAGAAGGCCTAGTGAAATTACAGAAAACAGGTTTGAAAGAACATTGAAAGTAAAGTATGTAAAAATTAACTTAGGGTATTTTGAAACATAACGGAAAATAACTCGTAAACTCTTCATCTAAGCTGTTGAATGGGTGCCTTTCAAATTATCGCCGGTTGGTGGGAACACCAACCGGGGCGGTCCGCCCGTGGGCGGTGTTTCCACCGCCCGCTACCAAACCTGGCTATGCGACAATTTGAATGCACCCTGTTGAATGCAAATAATTTTAATAATGGCAAAGTAACTAATTTTACAAGCATCAATAACTAAATATATGACTGAGGGAAAAAGACAAAAGCAAGTAGCAGTGGAGATATCAAAGGTTCTAAACGGAGTATTTCTGAGAATGGGCCTGAATATGCAAGACGGCGGAATGATTTCTATATCATCCGTAAAGTTGACACCCGATCTGTATGAAGCAAGAATTTACTTAAGCATGTTCCAGATAAAAGATCCGGAAGCTGTTCTTGAAAAATATAAGGAAAGGAGTAACGAGA
Source organism: Chitinophagales bacterium (assembly GCA_038239385.1). Classification (GTDB taxonomy): domain Bacteria; phylum Bacteroidota; class Bacteroidia; order Chitinophagales; family Chitinophagaceae; genus Ginsengibacter. The sequence continues at coordinate 19,745 of JBBSEV010000004.1, read as the reverse complement.
TACGGGGAGATTTGGGAAACATTATGCGCCATCAGCTTCGCAGCATTCCACAGCTTACTTTTTATATTGATGATACACTGGATTACGTTTTCAAAATTGAAGAGTTATTGGAAAATATTAAAAAGGAAAATGTAAAAGGCACAGATGATAATTAATATAGAAGGCTAAGTATGGAAGAATGTATTTTATACCTTTTAACCAATAACTAATCAACCAATAAAACTTGTATTTAAAATTTGCATGGAGGTATTTTAGGGCGAAAAAAAGTACCAATGCCATAAATATTATTTCGTGGGTAACCGCAGGGGTAATTGCTTTTTCTACCATGTGCCAGGTTTTAGTACTTAGTGTATTCAATGGTTTTGAAGGGCTGGTGCAGTCACTGTATGCTAACTTTTATTCTGATGTAAAAGTTGTTGCATCGAAGGGGAAAACCATAACACTATCATCCTCACAAATTCAACAAATAGGAAAGTTAAATAATGTAAAAGGAGTATCGCTCGACGCTGAAGAAAAAGCACTACTTCAAAATGGTGAACAACAAACCGTGGTTTTGTTAAAGGGCGTAGATGATAGTTATTCTAAAGTTTCCGGTGTCCCGCAAAAAATGCTTCACGGAATTTTTGATGTGGGAACTATTGATGAGCCAAAGCTGGTTATGGGTTCAGGTATTGAATATGCAATTGGTGTGGAATCAGAAAAAAATCTTTTTCCTGTTACAGTTTTCCTGCCCAGGAAATCATCTGGTGGAAACTCAAATCCTCTTACTTCGTTAAGTGAAGGCAATGCGAATACTTCCGGTAGTTTTGCCATTCAGCAGGATTTTGATAACAAATATGTAATTACCAATCTTGATTTTGTAAAGCAACAAATGAATTATGCACCCAATGAATACAGCGCTCTTGAAATTGCTTTATTTAATCCTGGGAGCTCAAGCAGGTTTACTGAAGATCTGCAAAAAAAGCTGGGTTCAAATTATAAAGTGCTTACAAAATATCAGCAAAACACCAGCCTTTATAATTCGATGCGACTGGAGAAATGGGCAAGCTATGCAATACTCACACTTATTATCATTATTGCCTCCTTTAATATAATTGGCGCCTTAACCATGCTCGTATTGGAAAAACGTAAAGATATAAGTGTTTTGCAATCCCTGGGCGCCGATAAAAATCTTATCAAAAAAATATTTTTAAGCGAAGGAATTTTACTCGCCATTACTGGTGCTATCACGGGTATTATATTGGCGTTAATCATTTGTTTTTTACAGCTAAAATTTAAAATAATAAAATTAACAGGTAGCTCTTTTCTTATTGATTATTTTCCAGTTAAGTTTATACTTACTGATTTTTTAATTACAATAGCAACGGCACTTATAATTTCATTTACTGCATCCTGGTTTCCAGCAAAAAAAGCATCGATGCAAATATTTAATTTAAAGTCATAGAGCTTATGAAATAGGAAGGCTTAATTTTTAATTCATGTAGTTTTCAGTATTATTTCAAACTAATGGGAATGCCCATATCGTTCCAAGTATTTTCTTTTAAAGTAAGGAATTCCAATGAAATTTTTTTTAAGTTGACAAATCAACTATCAATAACTAAAGCAGGTTTAATAAAATTTATTAGTGTTTAATAGATAAAGTTTACAAAAAAGGAAGCAACTTTCAAACGATCGTATTAACTGATTTTACCGTATTAAACTAACCAAATACTGATGAAGAGTTATTAATTTTTTTTTATTGCAAAAAGTATATTTTTGTAGCCGTATTAACTAAATTTTACAATCATGCAAGACATTGCAACAAGAGTTAAAAAAATCATTGTTGACAAATTAGGAGTTGATGAGGCTGAAGTAACACCTGAAGCTTCTTTTACTAACGATTTAGGTGCAGACAGTTTAGACACTGTTGAATTGATCATGGAATTTGAAAAAGAATTTAATATTTCTATTCCTGATGAGCAGGCCGAAACCATTACTACGGTTGGCCAGGCTGTAGCATACCTTGAAGAGCATGCTAAGTAATCATCTTATTTAACATCGCAGGCAAGCTTATGGAATTAAAAAGAGTTGTTGTAACAGGATTGGGAGCCATAACGCCTTTAGGTAAATCTGTTCCGGAATACTGGGATGGTTTAGTTAAAGGCGTTTCTGGCGCTGATTCTATTCAGCAATTTGATGTCACAAAATTTAAAACCAGGTTTGCCTGTGAGGTTAAAGATTTTGATCCCTCACTTTATTTTGAAAGGAAAGAAGCCCGGAAACTTGACAGGTTTACGCAATTTGCGATTGTCGCAAGCGATGAAGCTGTAAAAGATGCTGGCATTACTAAGGATAATGTTGACCCTGACCGGGTAGGAGTAATTTTTGCCAGCGGTATTGGAGGTATTACTACTTTCCAGGATGATGTGATGGAGTTTGCAAAGGGAGATGGTACTCCACGTTTCAATCCTTTTTTTATTCCCAAAATGATATTAGATATTGGCGCCGGCCAAATCTCCATGCGGTATGGTTTTCGCGGACCTAACTTTGCTGTTGTAAGTGCATGTGCCAGCAGTACCAATGCAATTATTGATGCGTATGATAATATTCGTTTAGGCAAGGCTGATATAATACTCACCGGTGGCAGCGAAGCTGTTATTTGTGAAGCAGGCGTTGGGGGTTTCAATGCAATGAAAGCATTAAGCGAAAGAAACAATGACCCAAAAACAGCTTCACGGCCTTTTGATAAAGACAGAGATGGTTTTGTAATGGGCGAGGCAGCCGGTATACTGATACTTGAAGAACTGGAACACGCTATTGCCAGGGGCGCAAAAATATATTGTGAAATTGCAGGTGGAGGAGCTACCGCCGATGCCTACCATATCACTGCTCCACACCCCGAAGGACTGGGCGCAAAAAACGTGATGCATGTAGCCTTGAAAGACGCAGGTATGAATCCTGAGGACATAGATTATATTAATGTTCATGGAACATCAACTCCTTTGGGAGATATAGCTGAAACCAAAGCGATCTTGAATGTATTTGGCGACAAAGCTTATGATTTAAATATCAGTTCCACCAAATCAATGACCGGCCATTGCCTTGGTGCGGCCGGGGTTATTGAAGCACTTGCGTGCATATTGGCAGTTACCAAAAATATCGTGCCTCCCACTATCAATCATTTTACTGATGATCCTCAACTTGACCCAAAACTGAACTTTACTTTTAATAAGGCGCAGGAAAAAGAAGTGAATGCTGCGCTCAGCAATACTTTTGGATTTGGTGGGCACAATGCTTCTGTAATAGTAAAGAAGTACAAAAAATAAATTAGTTTGCACTAAAATATCTCATATGGAAAGCACCGAAATTATCCCTCATTCAGAAATCCACAATTTTCTTATTCGTCGCCTTGGAGAAAAAGAAGCAGCAGAAATAATGACCTATATTGATACCGAAGTGGACAAAGAAGTTGCTTCAAGAGTGGATGCTTCAAAAAAAGAGATTACCCTTTGGCGGGATGATATGAAGAATGTTTTTGCAACTAAAGAAGATGCCGCAGTTTTGGAAAAAAAATTAGTCAAAAGGGTTTCCGCTGCAGAAGGTACTTTAATATTGTGGTCATTTGTTTTTTGGGTCACCCTTATTGTTGCCGTTTTTTGTATTTTTAAATTTATAAAATAAGACATGCGCCAATTTAATTGGCAAGTTTTTTATTTTTAAAAGCGATTGCGTAGAACCAAATTCGTCAACTTCCTTTTCTTTCTGCTTTGAAGATTAATTGAATATTTAATCGTTAACTTAAGGCAAAATTCATCTAATTACCACTGTGCTTTTTTTCAAAAATATGTATTCTACTAAATCCGACAGGGATTTCAGGAGACAGCTGCGCAATGTACTTGGTTTTGCTCCAGGAAATTTAAGTTTATACAAAACTGCTTTGAGCCATAGGTCAATAAGAGAGGGTGCTGATGAAAACAATGAACGGCTGGAATTCCTGGGCGATGCAGTTCTTAGTTCATTAGTTGCGCATTATCTATTTATGAGATATCCTTACAAAGATGAGGGTTTTTTGACTGAGATGCGTAGTAAGATGGTAAACAGGAACCAGTTAAATGATATTGCTTTAAAAATAGGTTTCAAAAAAATTACTTTTTATAATCGCTTCGATAATTCCTTGAAAATTTCCCAGATTTTTGGAAATACGCTGGAAGCAGTCGTAGGCGCGGTTTACCTTGATAAGGGCTATAACAATACACAACGATGGGTTACTCAGCATATCATCAATCCACATTTTTTTATGCAGGATCTCGAAAATCTCGATATCAATCAAAAAAATAAATTGTATGGCTGGGCTAATAAAAATGGTAAAAATCTTGAGTTTGAAACCCTGGAAGAAAAAGTAGAAAACGGGCGGCGGTTGTTTACCATTGGGGCAAAAATTGATGGCGAATTGATTGCTGAAGCAAAGGCATTTAATAAAAAAGACGCCAGCCAGGCAGCTGCGCAAATTGCGGTAGAAAAATTAGGGCTATGATGAAATTTGGAATTATCGGCAGCGGTAGCTGGGGAACCGCACTTGCGAAAATATTAACTGATAACAACCATTCAATTTCGTGGTGGATAAGATCGGGTAATACAATAGGGCACTTAAAAAACCGCGGGCATAATCCCCATTATTTAAATTCAGTTTATTTTGATACAAGCATTCTTCATCTTACATCAGATATAGAAGAAGTAATCAATAATGCAGACATACTTATAATTGTTGTGCCATCGGCTTATATAGTAGAAGTCCTTGGCAAACTTCCTAAAGATATTTTCAAGGATAAAAAAATCGTTTCTGCTATAAAGGGCATTTTGCCAGGGAAGAATTTATTATTAAATGATTACCTGAAAGATGAGTTTGATGTATTAGTAAAAAATTATTTTACGTTACTTGGCCCGTGCCATGCAGAAGAAGTTGCTGCTGAAAAATTATCTTACCTCACTTTTTCCGGTGTTGACGAACAAATAACAAAGGATATTGCGGCTCATTTTAAAACCCCTTATTTAAATACAATTAATAACGCCGATATTTATGGAGTACAATATGCTGCCGTATTAAAAAATATTTATGCAATAGGTGCAGGTATTGCACATGGCCTCGAATACGGTGATAATTTTTTAAGCGTACTTATTGCAAACAGCGCCGATGAGATGGCTGGTTTTTTAAGAAAATCAGGAATACAAAATGTTGAAGTAGGAACCATTGAACATACTATTCATCATACAGAAGTCGAAAGAAAATATACTACAAATTATGCCGCGTCAGTTTATCTTGGTGATTTACTGGTAACCTGTTATTCATTGTATAGCCGCAACCGCACCTTCGGCAATATGATCGGTAAAGGATACGCAGTAAAAGCTGCCCAATTGGAAATGAGTATGGTGGCCGAAGGCTATAATGCCAGTAAATGCATTAATATTATTAATAAAAAAGTAAAAGCAGAAATGCCTATTGCAGAAACAATCTATAAAATTTTGTGGGAACACATTTCTGCTGAAGAAGGATTTGCTGAGATTGAAAAGTCGCTTGTATAGAATTACATGAATTAATATTTTTAAATCAGGAAAGTTTTAATGAAGTTTTCAGAAATCAAAAACTTTCCTAAACCTTATTAGTTTAATTGTAAAGTTTAAAAGTTAAAAACTTTCAGAAACCTGTAAAAAGATCCGAAGCAATACCATCGGCAAACAACTTCCCTTCGTCAGTTAAGATGAGATTTTGTTCCTTCCGGATCATCAGATCTTTATCCAAATATTTTTTTGTTTCATTTTCGATCCTACCTTTTTCACTTTCTGAAAATTTATTTTCTATCATTTTCAAATCAAGTCCTTCAATTGTTCGCAGCGACGTCATAATGTATTCATTTAGTTGCCGGCTTTTTGTAAGAATTTCTTCTTCGAATGGAATTACATTATTTTTTATTGACTGAATATACAACGCATTATTTGCGATATTCCATTTCCTTGCTATGCCATTATATGAATGCGCAGATGGCCCAATACCAATGTATAAGTCACCTTTCCAATAACTGCTATTATGCCTGCTTCTAAAACCTGGTTTCGAAAAATTCGAAATTTCGTAGTGTTCATAGCCTGCATCACGCATCCACTTCATTAGCAGTAAAAATTGCCTTGCCTGGTCATCAGGATCGACATCTGCTTTTTTATTCAATCCAATCATTTTTTTTAAAGCAGTTCCAGGTTCAACAGTTAATGCATAACACGCAATGTGTGGCACCTCAAGCGCTAGAACTTTTTTTACATTTTCATGCCATTCATCGTCGCTTAAGGCGGGAGTTCCATAAATGAGGTCAATTGAAAAATTATTGAAGCCAGCCTCTTTCGTCATTTGAATGCAAGCCATTGCTTCACTTGCAGTGTGAACCCTGTTCATCCATTCGAGGTCTGCTTCTTTAAAAGATTGTATTCCGATACTAAGCCTGTTTATGCCCGCATCTCTCCAGTTATTCAATTTCCCAACTGTTACATCATCAGGATTTGCTTCGAGCGTAATTTCCGTTGAAGGATTTACAGCGTAACTATTTTTTATTGTAAATAATAATTCTTCGATATCACGTTTATGTAAGAGGCTGGGTGTTCCTCCGCCAAAATAAATGGTTTCGATAATTTGTTCCTTGTTGGAGTTTAATTGATGAGAAAGTATAATCTCTCTTTCTAATGCTTCCATCATTTCATCTTTTAATGAAAGTGATGTTGAGAAATGAAAGTTGCAGTAATGGCAAGCCTGCTTACAGAAGGGAATATGAATATAAATACCGGCCAAAAAGTTTTAGGTTTTAATTCGGCTTGAGCGATCAGCCGGTTTTCAGAAATTCATTTAGATTTGAATGATTAACATGACATTACTAAAAACAAAATATTTCACCAGGTCCTTCATTCTTTTTCTGCTCTTTCTTTTTTTATTTTTTTCAAATGTGTTTTGTCAAAAAAAATATACCATTCAATACCTCGTTCAGGGTAAAGATACTTCGTATAAAATACAGAAACCCGAACTCAAAACAATTTTCGATGATGAAGAAACGGCTTCCACATATGTCGGCTCGCTTCCCGGAATTCTTTTGTCCAAAGGGTTTCCGGCTGGATCAGTTGATTCGGTAAAATATGATTCAACCATTGCTGTTGTGCAGCTTTACCTGGGCGAACAATTTAAATGGGTAGAAATTAATACAGATAGTATTGATACCAAAGTTCTTGAAGCAACGGGCTGGAATGCAAAACAGCTTAGTAGCAATAAAATGGATTTCTCACGATTGCAAATTCAGGAAGAAAAAATTATAAATTATTATGAAAGCAATGGCTACCCATTTGCAGAGGTAAAACTGGATAGTATTCATTTTTCGGGGGATAAAATTAAATCCAGCCTTTCAATAAATAAAGGGCCCATGTATCGCGTTGACAGTATAAAAGTTTTTGGAAATGCTAAAATTAAAAATTTATTTCTTCAGCATTATTTGGGTATTAGCAATGGTATTCTATATGATAATGGAAAACTAAAGCAAATAAGCAACCGGATAAAAGAATTGCCTTACCTGCAGGAACAACAACCCTGGGATATTACAATGCTCGGGAGTGGATCAGTACTTAACCTTTATCTTCAGCAAAAGAGAAGCAGTGCGATAGATGTACTAATAGGATACTTACCTGCAAATAATGCTACAGGCAAAGCCCAGTTCACCGGCGATGTGCATCTTAATCTTAAAAATACACTTGGGTCTGGTGAAAACATTTTACTTAACTGGCAACAACTTCAGCCGCAATCTCCGCGACTCAACATAGGGTATAAGCATCCTTATATTTTGAATTCTTCATTTGGAATTGACTTTGCTTTTGATCTCCTTAAAAGAGATTCCTTATATCTTCAGCTGAATGCAATTTTCGGGCTTCAATATATTATATCTGCCAATCAATCGGGGAAAATTTTTTATGAGAAAGAACGCAGTTATTTACTCTCAGGCGGAGTAGATACTAACCGTATATTAGTTACCAGATTGTTACCTGCTAATATAGATGTAAGCTCTGGAAATTTTGGTGTGACTTATAATTTTATTAATACCAATTACCGGTTAAATCCGCGAAGAGGCAATGAGCTTGAAATTACTTTGGGCGCAGGCATTAAAAAAGTTACAAAAAATAATGACATCATTAACCTGAAAGATCCTGGTGATCCATCATTCAATTTTAATACATTATATGACTCTATAAAACTAAAATCTTATCGCATACGCCTGCAGGCTTCAGTGGCGCATTATATACCGGCAGGGAAAAGCAGCGCTTTAAAAATTGCTTTAAATGTGGGATGGCTCGAGACACCGCAAATTTTCAGGAATGAGTTATTTCAAATAGGAGGCTACAGGCTATTAAGAGGATTTGATGAAGAAAGTATTTATGCAAACAGGTATGGAGTTTTTACTGCTGAATACCGGTATCTTGTGGGTATCAATTCATACCTGTATGGCTTTTCAGATGTTGGTTTTACTAAAACCAATTTTAATATTACAAACTATACTAACAATTTTATTAGCGGAGGTATTGGCCTTGCCTTTGAAACTAAATTGGGTTTACTAAATCTTAGCTACGCCCTGGGTAAAAGAAATGATATAAAATTTGATATTCGGAATTCTTCTAAAATTCATTTTGGATATATCAATTATTTTTGAGGTAATGAGCAACGAAAAACCCCGGCTGAAAATAAATTGCCAAATAAAATTGATAGCAATTGCTTTGCTTTTCAATTCTACTTGCGTTTTTTCACAGTTGCCCCGTGATTCTTCAAACGGGATTAAAACCGATTCATTATTACAAACTGTTACTGGTAGCAGTGTTGCTACAATTGATTCTTCTTTAGAATTTTCACAACCTCCAATAAAAAGTTACTATTCCATTATAGCCAATTTACTTTCTTCAAATAAATTTATTAATGTAAAAGATGCGCCGGTTTATTTAATTGCAGAAAGAAGGGAATCCAAAGGCAAAGAATTTGTTTTTTATATTTTATGCATTGTTGTTTTAATTCTTGCAATTTTTAAAACTTTTTATACAAGTTATTTCAATAACCTATTCAGAGTTTTTTTTAATACTTCGCTCAGGCAGACTCAGCTTACTGATCAACTTCTACAGGCGAAACTCCCTTCGCTTATACTTAATATTTTTTTTACTATCAGCGCAGGAATTTTTCTTTGGCTACTTTTTACTTATTATCGCCCACCTCATTTAATAAACAAAAAATTGCTTTTACCTTTTTGTATTTTAGGGATCGGGGTTCTTTATTTTGTGAAATACTGTACACTTAAGTTTATAGGATGGATAAGCGCTATGCAGCAGGTTGTTGACAGTTATATTTTTATAATTTTTTTAGTCAATAAAATATCAGGGATTGTGCTCGTTCCTTTTCTTATAATTCTTGCATTTTCCTTTCCATTGTGGATACAATACATTACCACGGTGGCCATATTTATAGTGACCATATTCTTTCTATCAAGATATATTAAAACATATGGCCTTCTTGAAAATAAGTTACCACTCAACGGATTTCATTTCTTAATTTATATTATAGCCACCGAAATAATTCCAATTCTTATTCTTTATAAAGTAGCTATTGACTATTTATTATAAATACTCAAGTGTTAAAGTAACTTAATGAGGTACAACATTCTATAAATTATTTTTTTGACAAAAAATCGTAGCTTTGTACAACACCCGTTTATTGACAATGGATATAAAAACTGCATTTTCCGAACCGAAAACCATTAAGCAAATCCAAAACATTCTTGTTACACAGGCCAAACCGGATAATGACAAATCTCCTTATTTTGAAATGGCAAAAAAATACAAGCTAAACCTTGATTTTCACCCATTCATACGGGTTGCGCCTATTTCATCAAAAGAGTTTCGTAAACAAAAAATTGATATTACTGCTTTTTCTGCTGTAATATTTACAAGCCGCAATGCAATTGACCACTTTTTCAGAACGTGTGAGGAGTTGAAAATAACCATCTCACAGCACACAAAATATTTTTGTATCACAGAATCAGTTGCATTATATCTCCAAAAATTTATTCTTTACCGGAAGCGAAAAGTTTTTTATGCAGATGGGACGAATAAAAACCTGTTTGATGTAATTAATAAGTATAAAGAACAAGAAAGTTTTTTATACCCATGTTCAGAATCGTTTGACAGCGAAATCACCAACTGGCTTATTTCGAACGAATGCGAATATGCGATACCGGTACTTTACGAGATCATCTCCAATGATGTAAAAGGAATACTTTCAAAACATAATTACGATATTATTTGTTTTTTTACTCCCCTGGGTGTAAGAAGTTTTGTTCAAAATTGTCCACATTTTCAACAGAACGGCACGATGATCGGAGCCTTTGGAGATAATACCCGCAAGGCGGTAACCGCCGCAGGATATAATCCTGATATAGTAGCCCCTCAGCCTAAAATGCCCAGTATGGTTTCTGCCCTGGAAAATTATCTGTCAGGGTTGAAAAAAAAATAGCGAAACTTCTTGTTTTGAGTATGGGCCAGACTAATTTATTTTCTTTGGCGATTTAAAAGAATCGCTAAGAAATCATCCTGCGAAAACAATGTATGAACTTTCTTTACTATTACGGTTAGTGATTCGTAATTCACTTTTTTATCAAGCTATCCATATATTGAACAGTACGTACCAGCTGTGAAACATAGCTCATTTCATTATCATACCAGCTTACGGTTTTTACCATCTCAAGGTCTCCTACAGTTAACACTTTTGTTTGTGTAGCATCAAATAAAGATCCATAACGTATTCCAATTACATCAGAGCTTACGATCTCATCTTCAGTATAGCCAAAGCTTTCATTAGAAGCTGCCTTCATTGCTGCATTAACTTCTGCTATTGATGTTTTCTTTTTTAATACGGTTGAAAGGTCAGTAAGTGATCCTGTTATTACCGGTACTCTCTGAGCAACCCCATCAAGTATTCCTTTAAGTTCTGGTAATACCAGGCCTATTGCTTTAGCAGCCCCGGTGCTATTGGGAACTATATTGGCTGCTGCAGCTCTTGCTCTTCTCAGATCACCTTTCGCATGGGGCGCATCCAGTGTATTCTGGTCATTGGTATAAGCATGTATGGTTGTCATAAACCCTGCTTTAATGCCAAACGTATCGTTGAGTACTTTTGCCATTGGAGCAAGACAATTAGTGGTGCATGATGCACATGATATAATAGTTTCAGTGCCATCAAGGATGTCGTGGTTTACATTGAAAACAATTGTTTTCAAATCTCCTGTTGCAGGTGCGGAAATTATAACTCTTTTTGCACCGGCTTTAATATGTGCCTCGGCTTTTTCCTTATCGGTAAAAAATCCTGTGCTTTCAATTACAACATCCACATCATGATCTCCCCATGGAATTTGTGCAGGGTCTTTTTGCTTGTATATTTTTATTTCATCACCGTTAACAGTTATTGAATCTTCCAAACTCTTTACCTCACCCTCAAACCTGCCTTGTGCACTATCATATTTTAATAAATGCGCAAGCACCGCAGGACTTGTAAGATCATTTATCGCAACTACATCTATTCCTTTCATATCATAAATCTGCCTGAAAACAAGGCGGCCTATTCTGCCAAAACCATTAATAGCAACTTTAGTTGTGCTCATAACTTATTATTTTATTTTAAAAATTGAGTGCAAAAATACGTTTTGTGAAAGAAATCATTGTCATAAAATATCAGGTGGCTAATTAGGGAATAGACAATAAGCAATAGACAATAAAGTTTTCACGGTAGCTGTTGCCAGTTGTTTATTGGCTCTGTATTATTTATTTCTTCCGCTTACATATTTATTTCCACGTATATAAAACCGATATGGCAACAATCCATCTGCGCCGGCGCTTTCAACTCCAATTCTTTTGCTTGTACCGATGGTTTTTTCTTCGGGTGAAAATGTATCCTTCATTAAATATATTTCTTTACTACTGAGTTCAAGCCCTGAGTGGTGCTTAAAAATTCCAAGCGCTTTGCCCACATTTCCCGGGCCACGGGTGAGAGTACGATCCAATTCTTTTTTGCCGGTCCGTTTTAGCATGATATCTATACCTTCCACTGGCTCAACCGCTCTTATCAGAACGGCATCGGGTATACCTTTACCGTTAGTAACAATGTTAAACATCTGGTGCATTCCATAACATATGTAAACATAGGCAATACCAGGGTTACCATACATGTGCTCGTTACGTGCTGTTCGCCTGTGGCCAAAAGAATGAGAAGCTTTATCTGTAATACCCACATATGCCTCAGTCTCAGTTATCCTGCCTGAAGTAAAATGGTTGTCAAATGTGGTAACAATTATTTTTCCAAGCAGTTCCTTTGCAATTTGTACTACATCTTTACGATTATAAAAAGACACTGGTAATTTCTCCATAAAGATTCCCGATAATTAGTTATTGGCTACTTGAATTTTAACTGTCAAATTAGGCTTATACTTATTTTAAGTTTTACTTTTAGGATTTTGTAAATTTTATATAATTATTATAATTCGTTTTTCAAAATTCGTTAAGACATAAACTTTCAAAAGAAACCAGATTATATTTTTTAAGTTTGATACAATTTATAATGCTCACATAATGTAACCGGTTGCTCCAGGAAATTATTATAGCTATACAGGCTTACTTTAAAGCACACAAATTTATAGTTAAAAATAAATTGTGGAAATGGATATTAGTCCCGGGATTAATTTATGCCCTTCTATTTTTTACCGGCTTCTATTTTTTTCTGAAATCTTCTGTACATGTTGTTGATTATTTATTTTCAAAATCCGGGATAAAACTGTGGGTGTTAAAAGAGCACGGCAGCCTGCTAAGATTTCTTTTTATTTTCGGACAAATCATTTTACAATTAATCCTGACATTCTTTTATTTCTCCTGGTTTAAATATTTGTTTTTAATAATAGGTTCACCGGTTTTTGCATGGCTTAGCGAAAAAACAGAATCAATTATTCATAATAAATCATATCCATTTAATATAAGACAATTTTTAAAAGACATTATCAGGGGAATAAGTATTGCTTTAAGAAATACTCTCTGGCAAACAGTTTATTCAATTTCAGTTTTAATTATTGCCTTTATTCCATTAATAGGATGGGCAACACCTGTGCTGGCTTTATTTATTGAATGCTATTATTTTGGATTTTCAATGCTTGATTATACGAGCGAGAGAAAAGGCCTTTCACCATCGCAAAGTATTGATTTTATAGGCCACCATAAAGGGCTTGCCATAGGTAACGGAATGGTTTTTTATGTATTGCATATAATTCCTGTTTTAGGTTGGGTAATTGCGCCTGGTTATGCAGTGGTAGCCGCTACACTTAGTTTACAGCAAAATGAAAACCAACAACAGATCATTATTCCACGTTTTTCTTAAACTAATATAATGGTATACATCATTCCCTCTTTTTTATCTGAGGACTCAACGGAAACTATCCCGCCTTATGTATTGGATGCTGTAAAAGATTGCCAGGTAATATTTGCAGAAAACGAAAGAACAGCCCGCCGTTTTTTAAAAAGCATTTGCAAGGAAATTGTAATTGACGATTATGAATGGCATACTATTCATAGGGCTGAAAAAGAACAAATAAATACATTTAAACAAAAAATAAAAGAAGGAAAAAATATTGCTATTATAAGCGAAGCAGGTTGCCCCGGCATTGCAGACCCGGGACAAATTTTAATAAGCGAAGCACAAAAATTAAATACAATTGTTAGGCCTCTTGTTGGGCCATCTTCTATATTACTTGCTTTGATGGCGAGTGGGCTTAACGGACAGCAGTTTTGTTTCTCCGGCTATTTGCCAATCGACAACCTCGAAAGAATAAAAAAAATAAAACAGCTTGAAGAGGAATCGATAGAGAAGAAAAGCACGCAGATATTTATTGAAACTCCTTTTAGAAATAATAAGATAGTCGAATCACTTTTACAAATTTGCAAGCCCGTCACTCAACTATGTATCGCCGTAGAAATAACTTCACCACGTGAGTTTATTAAAACAAAAACGATCGCTGAATGGAAGAATGAAAAAATTGACCTACATAAAAAACCTGCTATATTTCTACTGTTGGCATAATCCTGATTATTATAAGCGTCTCGATATTCAAAAAAATTTGATTCAGTAAATAGTGTTGACATATTTATAGTCCCTTCTCCAAAGGAGAGGAAGTTGGGTGAGGCCATTTAAAACAACAATGGCCCCTTTGAATTGCTGTGAGGCTTTTTCCCAAGATGTGCATATGCTTTAGCAGTAACTTCTCTGCCACGTGGAGTGCGCATAATAAACCCTTCCTGGATTAGAAAAGGTTCATATACTTCTTCTAATGTACCCGTTTCTTCACCAACAGCCGTTGCAATCGTTGTTATGCCAACCGGGCCTCCTTTGAATTTTTCAATGATTACAGTGAGTATGCGGTTATCCATTTCATCAAGCCCATACTCATCTACATTAAGCGCTTTTAATGCATGCTCTGTTATAGCAAGATCAATAACTCCGTTGGATAATACCTGCGCAAAATCTCTTACTCTTCGCAAAAGGCCATTCGCAATTCGCGGAGTACCGCGGCTTCTACCGGCAATTTCTTTTGCGGCATCTGATGTGATCTTTGTATTGAGAATTGCAGAAGAGCGAAGAATAATTTTTTGCAATGTTTCAGAATCATAATATTCAAGCCTTGATTTTATTCCGAATCTTGAAAGTAAGGGAGAAGTTAAAAGGCCACTGCGGGTAGTAGCCCCTATTAAAGTAAAAGGATTGAGATTAATTTGAACACTCCTGGCATTAGGGCCGGTGTCAATCATAATATCAATGCGATAATCTTCCATTGCCGCGTATAAATATTCTTCAACAACATTGCTAAGACGGTGTATCTCATCAATGAATAATACATCATTGGGTTCAAGATTAGTAAGAAGCCCTGCGAGGTCACCTGGTTTTTCAATTACAGGCCCGCTGGTTTCTTTAATATTAACTCCTAATTCATTTGCAACAATACGACTGAGCGTTGTTTTGCCAAGGCCGGGAGGACCATGAAAAAGAATGTGATCAAGTGCTTCCTCACGTTGCCTCGCCGCTTTGATGAATATGCGGAGATTCTCTATTATCTGGCTTTGGCCACTAAATTCCTCAATTATTGCCGGGCGTATATTGTTTTCAAATTCCTTCTCTGCAGGCGTCAATATTTCTTTTTCCGTATTTAAATTTTGATTGGGCATAGTTTCGCAGCCTTGTAAAACTAAACTTTTATACCGAGTGCTACAGTGACTAAATATTTATTATACTAACAGTTGAACGTGCTAATTTCTTATAATTGTTTCTATGACAAATTTACAAAAGCCGGGATTTGGATTGTTTATTGTCCACTTAATTTCTGCATAAAAATTTTTTGAAATTAATTTTATAAACAAAAATCGTTTTTGAAAATCAAAGTAAACTACTGCATGGTCACTTTGTTACTATTACTATTCTTAGAAAAATAAATGAAACAAAAAATAAAACTTGGAGTACTTGATCAATCCATTGTAAGGCAGGGGAGTTCTGCAAAAGATGCCATTGAAGAAACCATCGCAACAGCAAAGCTAGCCGAAGAATTAGGCTACAGTCGTTTTTGGGTATCAGAACACCATAATGCGCCTTCCATTGCCGGATCAACACCAGAGGTGCTGATGGTTAAGCTTGCAGATGTAACGAAAAAAATCAGGATTGGTTCCGGTGGTATAATGCTGCCCAATCACAGTGCTTTAAAAGTCGCTGAAAATTTTCGTATGCTGGAAACACTTTTCCCTGGACGTATAGATTTAGGTATGGGCCGGGCTCCTGGAAGCGATCGTATTACTGCGGCGATATTAAATCCTTCTAATGATTTTAATGAAGATAGTTACCTGGCGCAATTATCGCATCTTCAGCATTTTTTTAATGATACTGCCGGCACCAGTTATGGAAAGCTTCTTGCAGTACCACAGGCTGAATCGATACCACAGCAATGGATACTGAGCAGTAGTGGCGGAAGCAGTAAAATAGCTGCTCAATTTGGAATGGGCCTTGCAATTGCCAGGTTTATAAATGGGCAGGCTTCTCCTGATATTGTGAATACCTATCGTAAATATTTTCAACCATCTAAACAATTTCCAGAACCTAAGGCTTTATTATCTATATCAGTTTTATGTGGTGAAACAGAACAAGAAGCCAGGCAAATGCGTAAGCTCATGGACTATCGCTTGCTGCAATTTGAAAAAGGGAATTTTGATAAGCCTGGCAATTATGAATCCATAAGAGGACACGTTTTTTCTGATGCAGAAAAAGAAAGGATTTCTTACAACAGTGGCAGGGTTGTTTCAGGTACCATGCAACAAGTGAAAGAACAACTGTTTCAACTGGCTAAAGAATTCGATGTTGATGAAATTATTGTTGCTACAATGACTGACAGTGTACTTAATCGTAAACGTTCTTTTGAATTGCTTGCACAAGCTTTTGAACTTAAATTAAAGTAACCTGGTTGAATAGATATTTGCAAATTTATTCCTGGCGAAAACAGTCCGGTAGAATAGGAAAGATTAATAGCTGCCGGAAATATATTTGTACTTTCATTTTTTCGTTGTTAAATTCGGTGCAGTTATTTTTTACTGCTTTATACCTCTTTTTCACACCTGGAATCCGTTTCACACCTGAAAAACTCATACGGTTACTATCCATATTTTATTCAAAGAAATCTTATTTTAAAATAATTCGTTTTCACACATTTAAATTAGATAACCATGCAATCAAATTCAGAAGATGACCAGGAGAATTCAGTATTAAAGTTTAAGATAATGGTAATTAATACCAAAGAGCTGAACAAATTATTAGAAGACAAAGATTTTGATGGCATTACGTTACAGGTAAGCCAGGAACTGGGAAATAATAAATCTCTGAAGGATAGCCATACATTTAAATTAATTGCTTACAAACATTTTGCTTCTAAGAAAAAACAGGAACAAATCACTGACCCGGCTTTCTTTGCAACGCGTAGTGATTCTCAATTATATAAAAATGTGCAAGTGGGAGATGATGGTGTTGTAAGCCATTTTGGAAATCTTAAGCTTACCCGCGCTGCAATGGAAGAAGGCATCGATAACAGCAAGCATGCGTACCTGGTTATATCCCCGGAGCATGGTACAGGCGAATTTGAAAGCTATATTGTGTGCAATACTTTTTATACTGATGATTTAAATGCTTCGCCGCCTTCCATGAGCCTTAGCAGGGGTTCTGCACCTCGTGGTAAGGTTATAAATCCATCTCCTCCTGCATAAAAAAATTATAAGGACAAATCTTACTAACATAAGGCCGTGTTGGCCTTTTTTGTTTTGATGCCTTTAATCATTCACTGGAAGACGTCAATAGTTTTCCTGGCTTCATTATAAAATCAGCTGTTGAGTTCCTATTCGTTTTACAAATGCTTTTACTAACTTTCTAAATAAATTTTTCCGGGTGCTATTTTAAAGAATAAAAAATAATGGTAACAAAAACAACCGTACTTACTTTTTTACTTTTATCAATTTTAAGTTTTGGAAAAGCGCAAACTAAAAAAATAGATAGCCTGGATAACCTTATCAGTAAAGCTATTACGGATACAGCCCGCATAAATCTTCTTGTAAAAAAAATTAAGCTGGTAAGAAACCAAAACATTGATTCATCCATACTGCTTGCTAAAAAAGTACTTAAAGAAGCCGAAACTATAGGATACTATAAAGGAGAGATCAATGTAAGAAATAACCTGGTTACAAGCTATTGTTTCAAAGGTGATTATAAAAGCGCCGAAGAAAATTTAAAATTTTTAGAAACTTTTATAAAACCATCAAAAGACTCTGCAGATTATGCCGGGCTTTATGCGAACTACGGTATGATGTACGGCATGCAAAGTAAGTATGATACATCTATACAATTTTATGAAAAATCCAATGGAATTTATGAAAGAAATAATGATAAAAATTCATTGGCTTCAAACTATTCTAATATTGCTATAGGTTTCCAACAGCTCGCCAATTTCACCCAGGCTTTATTCTACCAGCAAAAGGCTTTGAAACTCGCAGAGGCTAATAGTGATGAATCTACGCAGGCATACACACTGGTAAATATGGGTATTACATATACCCTTTTGCGTGACTCTTTACGGGCAGAGCAGGCTTACAGGAAATCAATTATGCTGGCAGAAAAAAATACGCTCAAAGATGTTGAATTATATGCGTACACCAATCTTTCCAGTCTTTATATAAATAAGGAGCGATGGAAAGAAGGCTATGAGTTTGCAATGAAAGCGGCCTCGCTCGGAGAAAAAATGGGCGACCAGGGTACCCAGGCTGCAAGTTTATCAAAAGCTGCTGTTTGCCTGGCTTACACCAATAAATTTTCTGAAGCTACTGAGTTGGGCAAAAAAGCCATTCTAATAGCCGACTCGTCAGCACAGCCCCTGAACATCTACCAGGGCTATTCTTCTATGGGGAATATTTTAAAACTTCAGAAAAAATATCCGGAAGCCATTATTTTTTATGAAAAAGGTTTTATAGCCTTGGATAAAACCGACGCTTATGATGTTGACATTGGTAACTCGTATAAAGAACTATCGGAGTGTTATGAACAAAATGGAAACTACAATAAGGCTTTGGTGGCTTATAAAAAATCTGCGTCCATTAAAGACTCTGTAACCAGCAAAGACAATATTCAAAAAGCAACAGAACTTAATATGAATTATGAGTTCGAAAAAAAGCAGGGCATAGCAGGTGCTATTCAGGATAAAAAAAATGCAGAGTCAAGGACGCGGCAATTATTATTGCTTGGGGGATTACTACTGGCATTGTTTCTGGCAATAGGTGCATGGATAGCGTTTAGAAATAAGCAAAGGGCAAACCGTATTCTTGAATTTCAAAAGTCGGAAATTGAAAGTACCATGGCCCAGCTCAGGAAAACCCAATCCCAGCTTATACAATCTGAGAAAATGGCTTCGCTTGGGGAACTTACCGCAGGTATTGCACATGAAATACAAAACCCATTGAATTTTGTTAAAAACTTTTCTGAAGTAAGTGTGGAATTAGTGGATGATATGGAACAAGAACTTAAGTCCAATAACCAGGAAAATGCTATAAATATTGCAGCGGGCCTTAGAGAAAATCTTGAAAAAATAACGCACCACAGCTTGCGGGCCGATTCGATAGTAAAAGGAATGTTGCAACATTCAAGAAGTAGTACCGGCCAAAAAGAGCCAACAAATATTAATGTTTTGGCGGATGAATATTTACGATTGAGCTTTCATGGCCTCAGGGCTAAAGACAAATCCTTTAATGCCTCAGTAAAAACAGATTTTGATGCAACCCTCTCCTCAGTTGAGGGAAACGTAAATATTATACCGCAGGATATTGGGAGAGCACTTTTAAATTTATTTACGAATGCTTTTTACTCAGTTACAGAAAAAAAGAAACAATTGGGAGATAACTACGAACCGCTGGTTTCAGTATCCACAAAAAAAGAAAACGATACGATTATAATAAAGGTTACCGATAACGGGAATGGCATTCCTGAAAATGTTACCGATAAAATTTTTCAACCATTCTTTACAACTAAACCAACCGGGCAGGGAACTGGCCTCGGTTTATCGTTAAGTTATGATATTATAAAAGTTCATGGGGGTGAAATAAAAGTT
>JBBSEV010000003.1:0-150301 GCA_038239385.1 Chitinophagales bacterium | reverse complement strand
TTTCCATACCTTCAATTTTTTGATTTTCCTGGTCTTTGGCGGTTAATAAAACCACCGGAATATGAGATGTACGTACATCGCTTTTAAAAATCTTAGTTAGCTCAAGACCATTCTTGCCGGGAATAACAATATCGCAAAGAATCAAATCCGGAACTGAATCAAAAGCATTTTGCAAAGCAATGTTTCCATCTGCCGCTTCAATTATATTGTAATCGGTGCCAAGCCGTGAATTGAGATAGTCCCGCATCTCCTGGTTATCTTCAATTATAAGGAGCGTAAGATATTTTGGAAGAACAGCTCCAAAACTTTGTGCAGGAATATTATTGATATTATACAGATCTGTGGTATAAATATCAGCATCTTCATTTATAACGGTTTCTTTATTTGAATTGGTTTCAAATTCACTTTTTTCAAAATGTGCATTTCCAGGTAGCAAAGAGATTTCGAATGTGGAACCTTTCCTTCTTTGACTTTTAACTATTATAGAACCGTGATGCAATTCGATCAGTTCTTTTGATAATGCGAGGCCGAGGCCTGTACCTTTATAATTTTCATATTCTCCCTGGAAAAAGGGTTCGAATGCATGATCTATAACTTCTTTTGTCATTCCAATTCCATCATCTTCTATTCTTATTAAAGCATTGTCGTTGGTCTTTGAAATGGTTACGTGGATAAGCCCGTGATCGTTTGTGAATTTAAAAGCATTGGACAGCACATTAAAGATTACTTTATCCATCATCGTTGTATCAACCCAAACAAACAGGCTGCGTTCGCTTGTGATAAACTGAAGATCTATATTTTTATTTTTTGCCAATACTTTAAATGAATCCACAATTTCTTTCGTAAAACTAACCAGATCAGTTTCTGAAACATGTGGCTTCATTTTTTTAAATTCTATTTTTCTAAAATCCATTAATTGGTTAACGAGCCTGTATAAACGCATTACATTTCTTTGAATCAATTGTAATGCCTGCCTGGTATCTTGTTGTATTCTTGTATTGGCAATCAATTCGCCTAATGGAGCAAAAATGAGTGTAAGCGGGGTGCGGAATTCATGGGATATGTTGGTAAAAAAATTAAGCCTTGCCTGGTGTGCTTCCTCTGTTTTTGCTGACATTTCAATAAGCTGGCTGCTTTGCCTGGATATTTCTTCATTTTGTGTTTGTAGTTTTTTTGTAATCCTTTTGTTCTTTCTCCACGAAAAGAATACGGCTGTGCCTAAAAGAAGTACGAGCAGCAGGGCGATCGTAAGTATATTATTAAATGTTCGTTGATTGTTATATATTATTATCTGTTCATTTAATATATTTTGTTGTCTTTCTATATCATTTTGTTGAGATAAAATTTTTTGACTTTGAAGCTTCATCATTCTTACGTTGGAAGAATCAATAATACTTGTGTACAATTGATTTTCCTTTTGATAAGGTTGATTTTCAAGAATATTAACAGCCGTTCGGATGGCTTCTTTACCACCAGTAGGGTAAAGTATAGTAGCTTTAAGGATACCCCTATCTACCAAATCAATTCCACCCTCTTGACCAGGTAGCCCGTCCACCCCGATAATAAATATTTTCTTATCAATACCTAACTTTTTACATACTTTGTAACATCCAAAACCTATACGATCGTTTTGAGTAAAAATCAAATGGATATCATCATTTTTTATTAATTGGTTGGTAAGGTCTTTCTCTGCTTCAGCAGGAGAAGCGTCCCAATCCTCAGAAAGCCTGGCAACATATTTTATTCCGGGATATTGCTTAAGGCAATCTTTAAAACCATTATGACGTCCAATATCGGCAGAGGATCCAACATCGATTCCTCCTATTTCCAATACATTTCCGTAGCCTTTTAAAAGTGAATTAGCGTAAGCCCCTGCGTCTAACCCCACTTTGTAATTACTGGCACCGATATAAGCAGAATAATTTTTAGATAGTATGTTTCTATCTACAAGAATTACAGGGAAGCTCTTTGAATAGGCTTCTTCAATAATTGGCGTAATTGGCTTTGCTTCTGCAGGAGTGGCTATAAGAATGTCAACTTTTTCATCCATCAGTTCCTTTATCTGTTGAATTTGCTTATCCGAACTCAAACCTGCATCTTTTACAATTAACTTTATTTCGGGATGAAATGCCAATTCCCTTTCCATTTCTTTTTGCATGTACTTTCTCCAAACATCATGAGTTGTACATTGTGAAAATCCAATCACAAAATGTTTCTCCTTCACTTTTTTATTGCACGAAAAATTTTGAAACACAGTAAGAAATACTATTACCAGGGATAAGAATTGACGGCTTAATGTGAAATTTAGATTATACAAGTGTAAAGTAGTATTGGTATTATTTAAGGAAGACAATAGAATCTATTAAAGAGATGCAACATTATTAAAGATTATTGATACAATTTTAAAAAATATTTTTAATTAGTTTACTAGTTATACTCATAAGCATATGTAAATCAGAGTTCAAAATAAAATATATTTTATGATACTAATTTAAAAACATTAGTTCTGATTTTGAACAATAAAAGGGACAACTCGAAACTATATTCGGTTTCAAATTGCTTGGTATATGAACAGAAAATTGCTTTTATGGAGTATAGTGGTTGCCCTCGGAGGATTCTTATTCGGCTTTGACACGGCAGTAATATCAGGCGCCGAACAGGACATAAAAAGAATCTGGAATTTAAGTGATGTTCTTCATGGTATAGCAATTGCCATTGCGCTTTACGGCACTGTAATAGGCGCTCTCTTCGGTGGTATTCCTGCAACGAAATATGGCAGAAAGAAAACGCTTCTTTGGATTGGGATATTTTATTTAATATCCGCAATTGGTTCAGCCGCCGCCCCGGGAGTGTATTCATTCATGTGTTTTAGGGTTTTAGGTGGCCTGGCAATTGGGGCTTCATCTGTGGTTGCACCGATGTATATTACAGAGATTGCTCCGGCTAAGAATCGTGGAAAACTGGTTGCTACTTTTCAATTCAATATTGTTTTTGGAATTCTGATTGCATACTTATCCAATTATTTATTGCAGGGAGTTGGCGGAAATGATAGCTGGCGCATAATGTTAGGTATTGTTGCCGTTCCCGCATTGATATATTGCATCCTTGTTTTCTTTGTTCCGGAAAGTCCAAGATGGTTGATGGTTCACAAAGGTGATTATGACACTGCCCGCAAAACTCTTGAAGTAAGCGATCCCGAAGGTGTGGATGAAGCCATACTTGCACTTCACAAATCCATTGAGGAGGATAATCAAAAAGAAAGCCTATCCGCTTTTTTATCCAAAAGATTTAGCGTGCCAATTTTTCTTGCTATCCTGATTGCGTTCTTTAATCAAATGTCAGGGATTAATGCAGTTATTTATTTTGCCCCAAGGGTTTTTGAACTTGCCGGTATTGGTAAGCAGGCTGCGTTTCTGCAAAGCGCCGGAATTGGTTTGGTTAATCTCGTGTTTACCATGCTTGGCCTGTATCTGATAGATAGGCTTGGCAGAAAAAAATTAATGTTGATTGGCTCTGTTGGTTACATTATTTCGCTCGCATCTGTTGCTTATGCATTTTATTCGGGTCAAGCTGGTGGCATGGTCGTTCCCATTTTACTTTTCGTTTTTATCGCATCCCATGCTATCGGCCAGGGCGCCGTTATCTGGGTATTTATTTCAGAAATATTTCCAAATAGTGTGCGGGCTTATGGCCAATCTCTCGGGTGCACTACCCACTGGATTTTAGCATCAATCATCACAACTGTTTTCCCAATAATGGCTGCGAGATTCGGCGCTGCTCCTTTATTCCTGTTTTTCGCTTTCATGATGGTGCTGCAACTGCTATGGGTCATTTTTAAAATGCCTGAAACGAAAGGTGTATCTCTTGAAGAATTGGAGGCGAAACTTATAAAAGCTAAGGTACCATTAACAAAGGAAGTGCTTATAAACGGATAACAATTAACGCTTGAAAAAAATTCTTATGGAAAATAATAATGAACATAAGGTGGTCTGTTTTGGAGAGGTTCTTTGGGATATTCTTCCTACTGGTTCAGTACCAGGTGGTGCACCAATGAATGTTGCTTATCACTTGCACAAACAACAAAAAAATCCGGCATTAATAACCAGTATTGGGGCGGATAAGAAAGGTGAAGAGCTTATTAAAATATTTTCTGATTACGGAGTTTGCACCGATTTTTTCCAGGTTGATTACGAGCATGAAACCGGGAAAGTTTTTGCAGCACCTAATCAACACAATGAAGTAGTGTACGACATTGTAAAGCCTGTAGCCTGGGATTTCATTAAGCGGGAAGATGATTACGAAACTTTAGTTGCCAATTCGATCTATTTCATTTTTGGAAGCCTTGCCTCACGAAACCAGGAATCTAAAAAAACGCTTTTGCAATTGTTAGAGATTGCTGAAAATAAAGTGCTCGACATTAATCTCAGGGCGCCGCATTTCAACCGACGGATAGTTGAAGAGTTATTAAATAAAGCAGATTTTCTCAAATTAAATCTTGCAGAGCTCGAATTAATAACCGGTTGGTTTTCCAAACATACAAATGTGGAAGACAGGGTACGTTCGATTACGGATAAGTTTAAGATACAAAATATAGTAGTTACTATGGGTGGTGACGGTGCTATATTATATTACAACGGTCATGAATACCTGCACAAAGGATATAAGGTGAACGTGGTAGATACGGTCGGAAGTGGTGATGCATTTTTAGCAGGGCTTATTGCAAAATTTATGGACAATGCTTCACCTGCTGTCGCGCTTGAATTTGCAAGCGGTCTGGGAGCTTTTATTGCAACACAAAAAGGCGCCTGCCCGAGTTACGATGTCGGAAAGATTCATTATTTGATTAAACCCGGAGTTGCTATGTAACATAAAATTTATAAAATCAATCTCAACATAAAACTTTAAAAATTTCTCAATCACTAAAACAATGCATATGAAAAAATTACAAATTTTATTGCCGATTTTATTGATGGCTTTATTCAGCTTTGCGCAGACGAAAATAATTACAGGGACAGTTACCAATAAAGCAGATAATTCTCCCATAGCCGGAGTTACTGTTCAGGGGAAAAGCAAAGCAGTAGTCACTGACAATGCAGGAAATTTTAGCATTGAATCATCTGTTGGCGAAACCCTCACACTTACATCAGTAGGAATGAAGTCTCAGTCAGTAAAAATCACTGCGAACTCCCAACAGTTTCCTATAGAAATGGAAGCAGGCACTAATGAATTGGAAACCGTTGTAGTTACTGGTTACAAATCCGAAAGGAAAGTAGATTTGACTGGCGCTGTTGCTGTAGTTAAATTAGATAACATAAAAAATGTTCCCAGTAGCAGTCCGATGCTTGCCTTGCAAGGACAGGTTCCAGGCCTTTATGTTCAAACCGACGGCTCACCGACAGGTGGTAACGGAGGCCAACCTACTATTTTGATTCGGGGTAAAACAACACTAAATAACACCGATCCCTTATATATTATTGATGGAGTACCTACAACGCGTTATGAGGATTTTGCCAACCTGAGCCCTGGGGCCATTGCGTCTATACAAGTATTAAAAGATGCTTCTGCTGCATCCATCTATGGTTCAAGAGCTTCCAATGGTGTTATTATTATTACAACTAAAGATGGTAGCTCTGGCGGCGATAAAGTAAGGATTCAATTAAACTCAAGTATAACAACACAAGATGAAAAGCCCTGGCAGGAAAAAGTATTGAGTTCTGAACAAAGAGGAACTGCCTTGTGGCAGGCCGCTGTAAATGATAGTACCGACCCGAATGAGTTGGTAAAAAAGATTTATACTTACGACTGGAACGGAGATTATAATAATCCTGTTTTGAATAAAGTAAATATAGCCCCCTTTGTTGGAGGCGACCAGACTGAACCCGTTGCCAGCACAAATTGGCAAAATGCATTATTTAAACCAGCGATTATTAGTTCCAATGACCTTTCTATTTCAGCAGGTTCAGGTAAAAGCGGTTTCCTGTTCGACGTTGGTTATTATAATAATGATGGCTTAATTCGGTTTACCAAATACCAGCGATATAACGCCAGAATCAATTCACATACTTCAGCTTTTAATAATAGGCTAAAAATTGGCGAGAACATGCAGGTGAGCCGGACCTCTCAAATAAATTCGACCAATGACGTTGGTGGTGCTCCTACGCCGGGACTTGCTTTAACATTGACTCCAACAATCCCCTTGTATAAAACTGATGGCACGTATGGAGGCCCCATAGGATCTGGTTATACTGATAGAAATAATCCTGTAGATATGCAATTTCTCAACAGGTTCAATACTAACAATCAATTTCTTACAGTTGGCAATGTATTTTTGGATCTTGAAGTGATAAAAAATCTTGTTTTTCATACCAGCCTTGGATTCGAATATTCTGATGGTTTATTTAAAAATGCGTCATTAATTGGAACAGAAGGCCCTATAAGAGGGAACAATAGCCTAAGCCTTACTGAAACTAAAGAGTTCACCTTTACCTGGACCAATACTTTAAACTATAATTTAGAATTAGGCAAAAGCAGATTTAATGTGCTGGCGGGAACAGAAGCTGTACGGGACGATTATTCCCAATTTGGAGCAGCCACTGCAAATTATGCTTTGCAGACGCAAGATTATCTTCAATTAAGTTCTGGCGTGGGAGCCCAAACCAATTTTGGTGGTTCAACAGGATATCGTTTGTTATCTCAATTCGGCAAATTATTTTATGGTTTTTCAGATAAGTATCTTGCTTCATTTACTATCAGAAGGGATGGCTCCTCTAAATTTGGTATTAATAACCCTTATGGCGTATTCCCTGCATTTACACTTGGTTGGAGATTAAATAATGAAGATTTTTTCCAACATATAGCATCATCAGCTTCCATTTCAAATCTTAAAATGAGAGCAGGCAGGGGAACTGTAGGTAACCAGACAAGTCTGGGAATTAGTTCTAACCTGGCAGCATACACTTTGTATGCTCCAAATTACGGAACTGCAAGCTCCCAGTTTCCTTTGTGGATTAATATAGGTACAGCATACGATCTTAATGGAGTTAATACTGGTACACTCCCTTCAGGTTTTGCATTGATACAAACAGGCAATCCAAATCTTAAATGGGAGGAAGCCACCGAAACCAATGTCGGACTCGATTTCGGATTTTTAAATGAAAAAATTTCCGGTTCTTTCGATTGGTATAATAGAAATACCAGTGGTATTATAATTCCTTTTGTTCCTCCAGCAGTACTCGGTGAAGGGCAAAATAAATTTATTAATGGACCTACCGTAAATAGCAAAGGATGGGAGGTCATAACAACTTATCGTGACAGGACAAAAAGCGGGCTTGGATATAGTATTACACTCAATGCAGACCATTTCACAAATGTAATTACAAAGATATCAGATGATGCCCGTGCGTTTTACCCTGGCGACGCAAATCATTCAATTGTCGGGCACTCTCAGTTTTCAATATTTGGTTTAAAAACTGAAGGTCTTTTCCAAAGTGCTTCAGAAGCTGCTTCAGCACCTACTCAACCCGGGGCACAGGACGGGGCATTACACGGCGCTGGCCGAATAAAATATGCTGATATTGGAGGTGTGGATGCAAATGGAAAATTAACCGGACCGGATGGTAAGATTGATGCTAATGATCAAACATGGCTGGGCGCAACTTTACCTAATGTTGAATATGGGATACGCCTGAATTTAGATTACAAAGGCTTTGACCTTACTATTTTTGGCTCAGGGGTAGGCGGTAAAACGAGTTTTGACCCCACCAAGCTTTTTAATGATTTTGCGAATGTAAGGAACAATTTTGGGCCGGGCGCATTAGACGCGTGGTCGCCTAAAAATACGGGTTCAAAAATACCTGCACTTAGCATTTTAAATCATAATGGAGAAGACAGAAACTCTGACTATTATTTTGTGAAAGCCGACTATTTTAAATTACGAAATATAATGCTGGGATATAATTTGCCAAAGAATATTACCGGCGCCATGCGTATGGAAGGATTGAGATTATATGTTTCAGGTCAAAATTTATTTGCGATTAAATCAAAACAATTTACTCCAAAGGATCCTGAGAGAACAGATATAAATAGATGGCCTGTTCCCACTTCATTAACAGTTGGAATAAATGTAACCTTTTAAAAAATTAAAAAAAAGATTATGAAATATAATAAAATCAAAATAATACTAGCCGCCTTTATTTTCATGACGTTGGGCTGTAAAAAATATCTGGATTATAAGCCAAAAGGCGGTTTAGGAGCGTCTGATCTTGCATCACCAGCGGCAGTTGACGGCCTTGCAACTGCTGCTTATGCAAGCATTGCCAATGATTGGTGGGACGCACCCATAACCAGTATGTGGGAGTATGGAAGTGTACGTGGCGGCGATGCATATAAAGGGGGGGGTGATATTGGAGACCAGCAACAGATGGATAAATATGAACAGTTTTATCTGGTGAACGGCTCAAACAATGGTGCAGGTAATTTTGGATTTCCGGGTACTTGGAACAGGGCCTATCTGGCAATCGGAAGAATTAATACAGCGTTGCGATCATTAAACAATTTAACAGATGCAGAGTTCCCAAAGAGAAAAATAAGAATTGGGGAAATGCATTTCCTTAGGGGGCACATGTATTTTTTGCTTAAAGTACTGTTCCGTAACATACCCTGGTTTGATGAAACGGCAGCAAACGACGATATTCTGAAAATTGCTAATGATATGCCGAACGATGCTTTGTGGGAGAAAGTTGCAGGTGATTTTCAGGAGGCTATTACTGATCTACCTCTAACTCAACCTGGCGAACCTGGAAGGGCTAATCAACTTTCTGCAAAAGCTTATCTCGCAAAAACAAGACTTTACCAGGCATACACCCAGGATGACAGTTATAATGTAACTGGTATAGACATGGCGAAAATGCAGGAAGTTATTACCCTGACTAATGACGTCATTAATTCGGGAAACTATGCATTAAACCCCGATTTTGCATTTAACTTCTTAGACGGCCATGATAACAGTCCCGAATCAGTTTTTGCAATACAATATTCTATAAATGATGGAACTCAAATTGGCGGAAGGTTAATGATGTCAACAAGTCTTAATTATTTTGCTGGAGCTCCACAATATGGCTGTTGTGCATTTCATGTTCCTTCACAGAATTTAATAAATGCTTTCGGAACCAGCTCAACAGGCTTGCCACTATTCGATACTTATAACAATGTTGTTCTCAACGATGCTTCCTTAACAACTACGGGAGCATTTGTTGATCCGAGGATTGATCATACTATAGGTATCCAGGGACATCCTTTTAAATACAATGCTGCAATACCTTATGATCATAGCTGGGAAAGATTAGCTGGAGTTTATGGGGGGTTTGGAACCATGAAAGAACTTCAATTGGCTACGTGTGGCTGCTTTAAAAAGTTAGGCCCTTTCTATGGGACTTCAGTAAATATGGATGTTATAAGGTATGATGATGTTTTATTGATGAATGCAGAAGCACAGATTCAAACAGGGAATGCTGCCGCAGCATTGCCTTTGATCAACCAGATCAGGACAAGAGCTTCTACCAGTACAGGCCTTACTAAAAAAGCTGATGGAAGCGACCCATCAAATTATAAAATCGACATTTATAAACCTGGTACCAACATACCGGTATGGGATAAGACAACTGCATTTAAAGCATTGCAATGGGAACGGAGATTGGAGTTTGCCATGGAAAGCCCCAGGTTCTTTGACCTTGTCCGCTGGGGTGTCGCAGCAGATACACTGAATGCTTTTTTTGAGGTCGAGAAAACAAGGCATCCTTTTCAAAGTAGTGCGCACTTTACAAAAAATCAGCATGAATACTTCCCCATTCCTACTGACCAGATAAATGTTACTTTCGGACTTTATAAACAAAATAAGGGATATTCGAATTAACGAAACTTAAATGTTTTAAAATCACAAAGGGAAAGCAATTTGTTTTCCCTTCTTTTAAAAATCTTATTACATGAAAAATCATAGGATTTTTTTTATTGCTGCAATTCTAACCATGAGCGTGTTTGCAATGAAGTCCACAGCACAGCAATTATATCATGAACAGTATCGTTCTCAAATCCATTTCTCTCCAAAAGAACATTGGATAAACGACCCAAATGGAATGGTGTACTACAATGGAATTTATCATTTGTTTTTTCAGTATCATCCTTATAGTTCAGTATGGGGGCCTATGCATTGGGGGCATGCAACCAGCAAAGATCTTGTACATTGGGAGCAGCAACCAATTGGCATATATCCAGATTCACTAGGCACTATATTTTCAGGAAGTGCAGTTATAGATAAAAATAATACCTCTGGTTTTGGTAATAATGGAAAAGCAGCTATGGTTGCAATTTATACAAATCATAATACAGAAGGAGAAAAGGCGGGTAGAAACGATTTTCAAAATCAAAGCATAGCTTATAGCTTGAATGATGGAAAAACCTGGATTAAGTATTCCGGAAATCCAGTTGTAAAGAATCCTGGTTTCAGAGATTTTCGTGATCCTAAAGTAATATGGTATGAGCCTCAAAAAAAATGGATCATGTCAATTGCTGTTAAGAATAATATCACCTTTTATTCTTCCCCTGATTTAAAAAACTGGAAGAAAGAAAGTGAATTCGGAGAAGGGCTTGGCGCTCATGGAGGAGGATGGGAATGTCCTGATTTATTTATGCTGAATGATAACGGCCAACAACGTTGGGTGTTAGTTGTAAATCTTAATCCCGGAGCTCCCAACATGGGCTCCGGTACACAATACTTTATTGGTGACTTTGACGGTACTACTTTTACTTCAACTCAAAAAGAAATTCATTGGTTAGATTATGGCCCTGATAATTATGCAGGAGTTACCTGGTCTAATACCGGCACAAGAAAAATTATGATTGGCTGGATGAGCAACTGGATGTATGCGAATCTTGTGCCTACCCAAAAATGGAGAAATGCAATGACTATACCAAGGGAATTAAAAATTAAGCATGTCGGCAATGATGTTTTCGTAGCTTCTCAACCAATACAGGAATTATCAAAAATTAAGGCAAAGTCCTTTGTTACCTCAAACTTAAAAATTACCAAAAGCTTCGATCTTGCAAAGAAAACAGGTAAAGTAAATTTTCCATGCAGGATAGATTTATCTTCTGACGAGATGAAAGATTTTTCATTAATTCTTTCAAATGATATAGATGAAGATGTTGTTATAGGTTATGATAAAAATTTAAATCAATATTTTATTGATAGAACTAAATCAGGTAAAACAGACTTTCAAAAAGATTTTGCAGCAAAGCATGTTGCGCCAAGAATTACTGATGCTAATTCTATGAACTTATCCCTGATTATTGATAAGAGTTCCATCGAATTATTTGCAGATGACGGCCTCACGGTTATGACAGAACTTTTCTTTCCAAATAAACCATATAGCCACATAACATTAAAATCTAAAGAAAATATCTTAATTAAAAAATTTGAGTATACCAGTCTAAAAAGCATCTGGAAATAATTTTTTAAATAGTTTTAATTATTAGAATGAAACGATTTGTAAGTTGCTTATTTGTTTTTTTAATATCGGGTGTTTTATTTGCACAAAATACACAAACACCCACCTTGCAATGGAGGCCAGTTTATCATTTTACACCATTAAAGAACTGGACAAACGACCCCAATGGCCTTATTTATATAAATGGCGTTTATCATTTATACAATCAGCAAAATCCTTTTGAAAATAAATGGGGTCACATGAGTTGGGGACATGCTACCAGTACTGACCTTGTTCATTGGAAACATCTTCCAATAGCTATACCCGAAACTATTGATAAAGACACTACGTGGAGATTTTCAGGCTCTGCTGTTTTGGATAAAAGTAATACAAGTAGATTTTGCAAAGGTAAAAATTGTATAGTTGCCATCTACACGGCAGACCAGCCTAATCTTAAAAAGGAATCGCAGTTCATTTCTTATAGTAATGATGGCGGAATGACATTTACTGATTATAAAAATAATCCCGTTATTGATCTTCATCTTAAAGACTTCCGCGATCCCAATGTTTTTTGGTTTGAAAAAACAAAACAGTGGATAATGACAGTAGCATTGCCAACACAATACAAAGTGCGGTTCTATAACTCCTCCAATTTGAAAGAATGGAACTTGTTAAGCGAATTTGGCCCGCAAGGATATACGAAAGCAAACTGGGAATGCCCTTTCTTAATTCAGTTGCCGGTAGATAATAATATGAATAATCAGAAGTGGATATTAATTACGTCAGCAGCAGGTAAGGATAGAGGAATATATGAACAATATTTTGTTGGAGGTTTTGACGGTAAAACTTTTACTAATGATAATTCAGCAGACGCAGAATTGACCCTTGATTATGGTGATTGTTTTTATGCAGCAATTCCCTGGAATAATTTGCCCAATCATCAAAAAACATTTATTGGCTGGATGGTACCAGGACCAGCAGAAACCATTCCCTGGAAAGGGCAAATGTCTATTCCCCGGGACCTGAGCTTAATGAAAACTAAAGATGGGATACGCCTGGTGCAAAGGCCTGCTTCAATTATAAAAAATAACCTGGCAAAATTTTCTAAAAACAGTTTTTTAGAAATAAAACAATTGCAATTAAACAACCAGGAAATTCAAATTGCAAATCAGCAAATGGTTAAAAATAGTTCTTATTGGCTCCAGGCAGAACTAGATGTTGACCATGATGCAACCTCAGGTTTTAAAATTGCACAAAAGAAAGACAATAACAATAATATTATTGAAGAGACTGAAATAGGATATGATGCAGAAAAAAATCAGGTGTATGTTGATAAAAGCCATTCAGGCAACGGTTCGGTAAAAAAAGATAAATCGAGACAAATAATAGATTTGAACAGAGATGCAGGGAAAGTAAAACTTGAAATATTATTTGATAAATCTTCCCTGGAAATTTTTGTTAATGATGGTGAGCAGGTTTTATCTACATATATTTATCCGGGAGAAAAGGCTAACGGACTATCCTTCTTTGTTGTTAGTGGAAAATCTTCGATCAAGAATGTAAAAATTTGGGATCTATCTAAAATTAAAAATGAAGCAAGTCCGGGTAAATAAAGTTTGATTGAATATTTTGAATCGCTTGTTCATTTCAAACATGTAGTTGTTGGTCATACATACTGACGATTATTACGGCGAGCGTTTCAAAAATTTTAATTTTTATTTAAAGATCAATATCTTTCTGCCGGTAAATAAATGATAATGACAATACTTTTAAACTATGAGAATTAAGATTAATTCCCTTGCCCTGCTTTTACTTATTTCATGTAGTCTTTCAGCTCAAATTGCCGGGAAGCCGCCTGCCCAAAACATTCCTGATTTTAAATTTTTCAGGCTCAATAATGAACCTTTTACTGATAAAGATTTACCAAAAGATAAACTGATACTCTTCATGTTTATTGACCCGGATTGCGATCATTGCCAGCATGCCATAAAAACTATCAGTGACCAATACACGTCATTTCAAAAACCAGCAATTTTTATAATCTCCATTTTTGATCAGAATAAAATAAATCATTTCATGGATACTTATGGGAGCAAATTAAAAGGGCGGAAAAATGTAACCATGCTGCAGGATAAGCTTCAACAGTTCATCACAAAATTTAATCCGGTAAGATATCCATCTATGCTTTTATACTCACCGGAAAGAAAACTAATAGACTATGAAGATAATCCTGAATCGGTGTTCAGGTTGGTGAATTCAATAAAGAAAAACGTGAAATAAATTTCTTCGAATATCATAACTGATTTTTAAAAAATAAATGCTTGTAAAATGAGACACAATTTTATCTTCAGTTCAATCGCTCTTTCTTCAATCGTAATGCTATCCCAATTTGCATTTTCACAAAATCAAAATATTGGCATTTTTGAAGGACATAATGATGTTGGCACCAATGTAAAGGCTGGTTCTGCAACTTTTATTCCTGCTACCGGCCAATATGTAATTTCCGGTGCAGGCTATAATGTTTGGGCAGACCATGATGAATTTCAATATGTGTGGAAGAAAATGAAAGGCGATTTTATCCTCTACATCCGTGCGGAATTTTTAGGGACATGGGTAAACTATCATCGTAAGGTAGGGTTGATGGTGCGTAAAAGCCTTGATGGAAATTCAGCGCATGTAAACGCTGTGGTGCACGGAGACGGACTTACTTCTCTCCAGTTCCGGCGTACCACTGCGGCACAAACAGAAGAGCATAAACTAAAAATGACACATGCTAATATTTTGCAACTGGAGAGAAAAGGCAATCAATACATTATGCGTGGCGCAATTTATGGCGACCCATTCGAAACAGATACGATTAATAATATTGACCTTGGAGATGAAGTATATGTAGGTCTTTTTGTAGGATCGCATAATTCAGATGTGATGGAAACAGGTGTTTTCAGTAATGTACGTATAACAGTTCCTTTCAAAGGTGAAGCAAATCAACAAACCCAAATGACATTGGGAAGTAACCTTGAAGTGCTGGAAGTGGCGTCAGGCAAACGGGATATAGTTCATACAGTTCCCTATTCTATCCAGGGTCCCAACTGGACGATGGATGGAACGAGTTTAATCTTCAATGATTATAAAGGCGTGCTTTATAATTTTGATTTAGCTTCAGGCAAACCTGTTCAAATTAATACAGGCACTGTTACAAATAATAATAATGATCATGTGCTTTCTTTTGATGGTAAACAAATTGGTCTAAGCAGTACTGTTAAAGATCTTGGAGGTTCTATCATTTATACAGTGCCTATATCAGGCGGAACCCCAAAGCAGGTAACACCCAAAGGTCCATCCTATCTTCATGGTTGGTCACCCGATGGAAAAAGTATTGTGTTTTGCGGTTCGCGGGATGGAGAATATGATGTATATAAAATTCCATCAGCAGGCGGCAAAGAAGTAAAGCTTACCAGCACTAAAGGATTAGATGATGGCCCTGAATATTCGCCGGACGGACAATATATTTATTTTAATTCTGTCCGGTCAGGCCTGATGCAGATCTGGCGTATGAAACCTGATGGAAGCGGGCAGGAGCAGGTAACGAATGATGAATTCAATAATTGGTTTGCACATATTTCACCCGATGGCAAGTGGATGGTCTTTCTTTCTTTCTTAAAAGAAGAAGTAGAACCCGGCATTCATCCGCCATATAAACATGTTTATTTGCGTTTGTTGCCAATAGATGGAAAAGGTACTCCCAAAGTTTTAGCTTATGTATATGGAGGACAAGGTTCCATTAATGTTCCTTCATGGTCGCCGGACAGTAAAAAAATTGCATTTGTAAGTAATACAGATATGACGAACCAATAGTAACGGGCAAAATTTATGAATTCAGAATATGTAGTTCATAAATATTATCAATGTATTACAGTAAACTGATAGTGTGAATTTGGTAATTTCCCATAGCTTATTACTTCAAATAATTAAATGCCTTTAAAAAAAAATTACCTCGTTTACTATTCTATCACTTTGTTCTTGCTGAGCTCATGCCATCAAAGTGATAAAATGTTTGAGAGTTTACTTGCTTCAAAAACGCATATTGATTTTGCAAATAACCTGGAAGAAAATCCGAACCTTGGAATTTTCAATTACATCTATTATTACAACGGTGGCGGTGTGGCAGCAGGCGACATAAACAATGACGGATTGCCGGATATTTATTTTACTGCAAACAGTAAGGGGCATAATAAATTGTATTTGAACAAAGGAAATTTTACGTTTGAGGATATCACCGATAAGGCAGGCGTGGCCGGCATTTCAGACTGGTGTACCGGCGTTACTATGGCAGATGTAAATGGTGATGGATGGCTTGATATATATGTATGCGCTATTGCCAGTTCTCATAATTTGAAAGGTTACAATGAATTGTTTATAAATAATGGCAATGAAACCTTTACTGAAAGTTCAGCCAAATATGGATTGAATTTTTCTGGCTTATCAACCCAGGCAGTATTCTTTGATTTCGATCATGATGGTGACCTGGATTGCTTTATTCTAAATCAATCAGAACATCCCAATCAAAATATTGTGGATACAAGTAACAGGAGAAAATTTGATCCCAATTCCGGTGACAGGTTATACAGGAATGACAACATAAATGGAGAAATCAAATTTACAGATGTTTCTGCACAGGCAGGTATTTATCAAAGCAGTTTAGGATATGGCCTGGGTATTGGCGTAGCCGATTTAAATAATGACGGATGGGATGATATATACGTAGGCAATGATTTTCATGAAAACGATTATTACTATATTAATAATGGTGCTTCTCCCTCTCCTGATGGAAAGGGTTGGGGTGAGGTTACATTTACCGAAAGCGGCGCGGGCCACTTCAGGCATTACAGCCGCTACAGCATGGGAAACGATATCGCCGATTTTAATAATGACGGTCAGCCTGATATTATAACTGTTGATATGCTGCCGGGCGATGAAAAAAATTTAAAAACCTACGGTAACGGCGAGCATCTTGATGTATATAATCAGAAAATTACTAAAAACGGTTACCAGGATCAATACTCAAAAAACTGCCTGCAAAGGAACAATGGAGATGGAATTAGCTTTAGTGATATCGGGCTTATGAGCGGTATATCCGCAACAGACTGGAGCTGGAGCCCTCTCTTTGCTGATTTTGATAATGACGGAAAAAAAGATCTCTTCATTTCAAGCGGTATCGTTAAAAGGCCACTGGACCTGGATTTCATAAAGTTCTTTTCCAATATTAAAAACCCTGCTGAGCTGGGAAGCCCCGAAGAAGTTAAGAAAACACTTTTAGAAAAAATGCCGGGAGGTGAATCGCATCCGTTTTTATTTAAGGGCGATGGAAATATAATTTTTAAAGATGTAAGTGATGTATGGGGAACTGCTGAAATGAAAGGCTGCTATAACGGTGCCGCTTACGCGGATTTAAATAATGACGGTAACCTCGATATGGTGATTAATTGTTTGAATGCCCCAGCAGTGATCTTAAAAAATAATGCCCCGAAAAAAAATTATATCACTTTATCTTTTAAAGGAGATAGATTGAATACCTCAGGCATTGGAACAAAAGTGTACCTTTTTTCAAAAAGTAAATCTGGTAGTACTTTGATTCAATACCAGCAACTGATGCTTACAAGGGGTTTCATGTCATCTTCAGAAACAAGGATGCATTTCGGATTGGACAGTACTTCTGTAATTGATAGCATTTTAGTAATATGGCCCAATCAAAAATATCAAATAATGAAAAATGTACAGGCTAACAAACAGTTGTTAGTAACACAAAATGAAGCCATACAGGATTTTAATTATGAAATGTTCTTCCCAAAGAAAAAAGATTTATTAACCGATATTTCATCTGAAACAGATTGTAACTGGAAGCATAAAGAAAATAATTTTATTGATTTCAATGCCCAGTATCTTATACCGCACATGGAATCAACAAGGGGGCCTAAGCTTGCAGTAGGTGATGTAAATAAAGATGGCCTCGACGACATTTTTGTATGTGGAGCGAAAGGACAGCCTGGTTGCCTTCTGATACAGTCGAAGGATGGAAAATTTATAAAAAGCGATACGGCAGTCTTTTCAAAAAATTCAGGAAGTGAAGGAGTGGATGCAGTTTTTTTTGATGCAAATAATGATGGCTACCCTGATTTATATGTTGTAAGTGGTGGCAATGAATATGATGATGGCAATGCAGCGCTCGCTGATCATTTATATATTAACGATAGAACAGGCCATTTTACAGAATCTCTGAATGCGCTGCCTGCTATTTTAACCAACAAGTCGTGCGTAGCTATTGCCGATGTAAATAAAGATGGCAACAATGATATTTTTGTAGGGGGCCTTGCAGCAGCAAGAAAGTTTGGATATGCCCAATCATCTTATTTATTATTGAATGATGGCAAAGGAAATTTCAAAGTTGCTGATGAATCTGTTATTTCATTAAAAGAAACCGGAATGGTTACATCGGGTTTATTTGCCGATATCAACAAGGATGGCTGGATGGATCTTGTTATTGCCGGTGAATGGATGCCTTTGAAAGTTTTTACAAATATCAAAGGTGTTTTTAAAGTTTCTGATATTGCAGGATCAAGCGGACTTTGGCAAACACTTTATTCAACCGATATTAATGGTGACGGATACCCGGATATTCTTGCAGGCAATTGGGGTCACAATTCAAAATTATATGCTGGCAAAGATGGGCCTTTAAAAATGTATGTAAATGATTTTGACAACAATGGCACAACAGATGATATAGTTACCTACACTATCCAGGATAAGGAATATACATTTCTCGGTAAAGATCAGTTAGAATACGAGTTACCTATACTAAAACAGGAGCACCTTACTTACAATGAAGTAGCGGGTAAAACTGTACAATTTCTTTTTGGAGATTTGTTTACTGATAAGCCTGAGCTGAAAGCTGAAACTTTAAGTTCTTCTTATTTTATAAATGATGGCAAAGCAGCCGGGCAGGGAAATTTTACCCGGAAAGATTTGCCAGAGAATCTGCAGTTAGCTCCCATTTTTTCTTTTACTACATTTCCATGGGAAGATTCTCTTGCATACATTGCAGCCGGAAATTTTTATGGAGTATTTCCTTATGAAGGGAGATATGATGCGATGAATTCTACGATGTTTAGTTACAATAAAAAAGCTGATAGCTTTAATTCCGTTTCTGAATTGCCCTCTGAAGCCGGTGAATTCAGGGATGCAAAATGGATAAAATCTGCAACTGGGAAAAATATTTTAGTACTTGCCCGCAACGACAATACTTTGGTATTTTTGAAAGCTGAATTGTAAATTTTTACTCACTAATTATAACCATCCTTGTATAAGGCAGTATTTATTGACGTCGATGGCACACTGATAAGAAATGACCACAGCGTAAGTGAGGCGACTTATGATATCATTCAAAAGTTAAAAGAAAAAAATATTTTAATAGTATTGGTGTCCGCAAGGCCGCTATCTGGAATATTACCCATTGCTGAACAAATTGGCTTACTTAGTTATCCCTGTGCCAGCCTCAATGGCGCTTACATCTCTTGTGAAGGAAATATTATTTTTAATTCTCTAATTGATATTGAAGTTGCCTATAACGTTCATGGTTATTTGAAAAAATATAATGCTACCGAAATCTACTACCAGCAGGAATATTGGTTTTCTGAATTCAAAAATTACGATACTGACCATGAACAAAAAATTACTTCTGTTCTTGTGACTATCCAACCATTTATGGAGACACTGGAAGCTTGGAAAAATATGAATACCGGCCCGAATAAAATATTGGTTATATCAGAAGAAAAAACAATAAATGAAATACAGGATATTTTGAGGGGGAAATTTATTGTTGAGCTGAATATCGCTACCTCCAAGCCAACCTTCCTGGAAATAATGAATAAGCAGGCATCAAAAAAAAATGCGCTCAAACTTTTAATGGGTCGTTACAATATTAAGCGTGAAGAAATCATTGCAATAGGTGATAATTTTAACGATAAAGAAATGATTGAATTCGCAGGACTTGGTGTAGCTATGGGCAACGCACCGGATGAAATAAAAGCAGTAGCAGATTATGTCACCAATTCAAATAATGATGACGGAGTATCATTGGCTTTGAAAAAATTTATCGGCTATGATATTTGAACATTCCCAAAAGGTTATCAAGGAATAACTACGATCCTGTTTAATTATTTGCGAATTTAAATGCAGGCATCCTTTAAATGATCCTGCAAAAGATATAGGTACTGAAGAACATATTATGCAACAATTCAGAGAGGTAAGAGATATAATTAAAAAATACAGCCAGGAATTTATTACTGAAAATTTATAAGTTATTTTAATTTTGAGAATAAAGAATCACAAAATTTTATAACTTTTTTCCATAATACTGTAACACCAATAGCAGATTGAATCCGTATTTTTGTGAAATAAATTAATTAAGCCATTATCATGAAATCAATATTAAAAGTCAATTACAATAGTGATCCGGGTTGCGGCAACCCAAACTGCACCTGTGAAATTTGTACGTGCGAAAATTGTACTTGTGGTTGCTAATAGTTGCATTGAACCAAAGTTTATTTAATTTTACCTTCTAATGAAAAAGCTTTTTGCAATATTTTTAATGTTAGTGTATGGAGTCACTTCTTTTGGAATGACACTTAACATGCATTATTGTTGTGGCAAACTGGATAAAGTTTCTTTTTCTTCAAACCAAACTAAAGCCTGCAAATCAACAGCCACGATACATAGTAAAGGTTGCTGCGATAATAAAAAATTTGAGCTAAAAATAAAAGCTGACCAGGAAACGGGTTCTAAGCAAACAACAACATTTTCATTTCAGCCACTTAATTTATTCTCCCTTTATTCGTCAAATATTTTCTTAATTGAAAAAAGCCCTCTTAATGTTCTTTCCACAGGGCCGCCTCTTACTCTTTCCGCCACACCTTTATTTATAAAGTATTGCATTTATAGAATTTGATATTCTTCCCTTCATGCATTCCCAAGCATGTTTCTATTATTGTTACAATTGTATAACAATACATATCGTGCCTTACGCACAAATCAAATCATTTAAAATAAAAAATTAATTAGGATGAAAACTTTTAGAATATTAGTGATAGCTATAATAGCTATGATAACATTTCAGGCTGCAAATGCCCAAAGCAATAAGTCTGAAAGGAACATTGGCATAAAAACAGAAAAAATAAAAGTATATGGTAACTGCGGTATGGATAAAATACGTATCGAAAAAGCTGCCTACTCAACAAAGGGTGTAAAGTCAGCCGTTTGGGACGAGGATTCACAAGTGCTTATAGTAAAATACAGCGTTTCAAAAAATGATGTTGCTGATGCAGTACAAAAGAAAGTAGCCTCTGCAGGGAATGATACTGAAAAGTACCGGGCAAACGACGATGTTTATGAGAGGTTGCCGGAATGTTGTCACTACCAAAGAAAAAAATCATAATAATTCATCTAAAAAAATAAAAAGTATGAAAGCTCTTCTCTTATTTTTGGCTATTACAATTTCAATAGCAGCCGGTGCACAGGTAACAAAAGTTTCATTGCAGGCGAGCGGCCTCACCTGTAGCATGTGCAGCAATTCTATTAATAAGGCATTGAAAACATTAGCATTTGTTGATAATGTAGATCCCAATGTTCAAACTTCTACTTTCGAAATAACCTTCAAACAAGGCAGTAATGTAGATTTTAATGCCCTTAAAAAGAAAGTCGAAGATGCGGGGTTTTTTGTTGCAAACTTCGTGGTAACTATTAATTTTAAAAATATAGAAGTAAAGCCAAATGAGCCTGTAACAGTAGATGATAAAACCTTTCATTTCTTAAATGCGAAACAGCAGGTTTTGAACGGGCTTCAAAAGGTAAAACTTGTTGACAAAGGTTTTGTGTCTAACAAAGAGTACAAAAAAAATGCTGCGTCTATACTACCTGGAGAGAGAGGGGTTTATTATGCAACAATATAATAATCTTACACAAGGGGTTGCTTTAAAGTAACCCCTTTTAATTTTAATAGCCATGAAATTATTACTTACAATATTTACGCTCGTTTTGCTTTCTTCAAAAACCAAATCGCAGGAACTGTATGTATTTACGGAGCCCGCAAGTAATATGGCCACAAAAAGTATTGGATTACGATTGAACAATTATTTTTTAGGTGAAAAAAATTCTTCTAAAACCGATTATCATTTAATACCCGAAATAATGTTCGGCGTTTCAAGAAAAATAATGATACATGGAGATGCTTTCTTTAGTAACAAAAGCAACAATTTCAGGTCAGAAGGAGGAAGCATTTATGGCAAGTACCGGTTCATTAGCAGTGATGAAGTACAGAGGCATTTTCGAATGGCAGCTTTTGCAAGAATAAGTATTAACAACAGTGTTGTTGACCAGGAAGATATAAACCTCTATGGATTCAACAGCGGCTTTGAAGGAGGTATTGTGGCAACGCAATTATTGCATAAAGTTGCTTTGTCTTCAAGTGTGTCATTTGTAAAAGCAACAGACAACAGCAGTTCAAATAAGTTTATTTATGGCGAAGACAAAAGCAAAGCCATTAATTACACATTATCAGCAGGAAAATTAATGCTGCCAAAAGAATATAAAGATTACAAGCAGACAAATCTCAACCTGATGCTTGAATTTTTGAATCAATTTAATTTGGGTTCGGGAAGATATTACATTGATATTGCACCCGCTGCACAGTTAATAATCAATAGCGTCGCAAGAGTTGATGTTGGCTACCGTCACCAACTTTTGGGAAGCCTGCTACGAACATCTCCTAATGGATTATTTGTACGACTGGAATATAATTTTTTTAACGCATGGTAATGCCGAATAGGCTATCAGAACTAAGAAGGAAATCAGGATTGTTGAAGAGGAATAATAAAGCATCTTATAATTTGAGTTAACTAACTTGTAAATAATATATGCAGCTCTACATAAAAAATATGGTTTGCAATCGCTGCAAAATGCTAGTGAAAGATGAATTGATAAAGTTTGGCGTGCATCCGAAAACGGTAGAATTGGGCGAAGTGGAAATAGAAGAACAACTAACCGGTCAAAAGAAAATTGAACTCAACAACCTGTTGCAGTCATTCGGCTTTGAACTGATTGATGATAAAAAAAGCAGGTTAATAGAAAAGATAAAAACCATCATCGTTGAGTTGGTGCATTATTCTAAAGACCAGCTTACAACAAATTTCTCGCAACATCTTAGCGAAAAACTTCACCATGATTACCATTACCTGAGCAGCCTGTTTTCTGAAGTGGAAGGTGTGACCATTGAAAAATATTTTATTGCTCAAAAAATAGAAAAAGTAAAAGAGTTATTGAAATACGATGAACTCTCTCTTTCTGAAATTGCGGATCGCCTTGGCTATAGCAGCCTCGCTTATTTATCT
The DNA here is from genome assembly GCA_038239385.1 of Chitinophagales bacterium. Lineage (GTDB taxonomy): Bacteria > Bacteroidota > Bacteroidia > Chitinophagales > Chitinophagaceae > Ginsengibacter. The sequence continues at coordinate 127,383 of JBBSEV010000003.1, read as the reverse complement.
AATCAATTTAAAAAACAAACAGGCCTTACTCCTACCTTTTATAAATCCCTCAAACAAAATAAACGTACTTCCCTTGACAATATTTAGCATGAATAAATTACTTATTATACTCTTAGCTGTTTGCCTGCTGAATAGTTGTTCAACAAAAACGAACAATAACAAAACTGATTTTATAATAGCTGATGGTGAAATGCCAAATCTTGCAAAAGACAAGGATAACAACCTTCATTTAGTGTATGGCATCGGTGACAGTATTTTTTATTCTTACTCATCAAACCATGGAAAAACTTTTTCAGCACCATCGGTAATTTCGGTTTTACCCGGATCATATTCATTTGCCACGAGAGGCCCGCAGGTTGCCACCGTAAATGAACGCATCATAGTGACTGCATGCACTTCTAAAGGTGATATATTTTCTTTTTATAAAGAAGAAAACGGGAAGTGGGCACAAGGAGGTAAAGTAAATGATGCGGACACGACAGCAAAGGAAGGCCTTATGGCTTTAAGCAGTGATGTAGATAAAGTATTTGCAATATGGCTCGATTTAAGAACTGATAATCATAATAAAATTTACGGGGCAGGATCAACTGATGGTGGTAAAACATGGTTACCCAACAAACTGATCTATTCATCTCCTGACACAACAGTTTGTGAATGTTGCAAACCTTCGGTGATTGTAAAAGACAAATATGTTTATGTAATGTTTCGCAATTGGTTGCATGGAAACAGGGATCTATATCTTATAAAATCAAATGATGATGGCAATACATTTGGAGAAGCGCAAAAATTAGGCACAGGAAACTGGAAGCTGAATGGATGCCCTATGGATGGAGGTGCAATGGCTCTTAACAATGGAGTTGTTGAGACAGTATGGAGAAGGCAATCAAAAGTTTTTGCCAGTACGCCCGGCATGCCTGAAAAAGAAATTGGTGAAGGAAAGAGTTGTACGATGGAAGTTGTTAATGGCAAAAAAAATTATGCATGGACAGAGAATGGTGCAGTAGTTGTTATAACGGCACAAGGTCAAAAGGAAGTGCTTGGCAAAGGAAGTCAACCAATTCTAAAAGCCCTAAATAATGAACAGGTAATTTGTATTTGGGAAAACGATAAGCAAATCCATGCATCAGTGCTTAAACAATAATCCAAAATCTTACAACAGATTCACAAAATTGTATAACAATACCTCCTTTTGTCCATCATAACTTTGTGTGATAAATTTCAACAATGACACATACATACAATATAGCCGGCATGACCTGTAATGGTTGTGTAGCAAAAGTAAAAAGCGCGTTACTTAAAACAGCTCAGATTATTAATGCAGAGGTTCAACTGCAATCTCCGCAAGCCAGTGTTACTATGCAACAACATATACCCGTAAACACTTTGCAAACTGCATTACAGAATGCAGGCAATTTTACCATTACAGAAGCTGACGGTGGAATGCATCATGCAATAAGCGAAGAAAAAACAAGATCATGGTTTGCAACTTATAAGCCTATTATTCTGGTATTTGCATATATAACCGGATTTACTTTTTTAATAGAGGCGAGCAGGGGGTTTTTTGACTGGCATTTATGGATGCAAAATTTTATGGCTGGCTTCTTTTTAGTGTTTTCCTTTTTTAAATTTTTAGATGTACGTGGGTTTGCCGATAGCTACATTATGTATGATATTATCGCAAAGAAATGGAAAGCCTGGGGATATGTATATGCTTTTATTGAATTAGGTTTAGGGATAGCTTATTTTTTAAAGTTCAATCCTTTGGTTACTAACTCGATCACTTTTGTAGTTATGTCAGTAAGTATCATTGGAGTACTTCAAAGTGTTTTAAATAAAAGAAAAATTAAATGTGCTTGTCTTGGAGCAGTATTTAATTTACCTATGAGCACCATCACAATATTGGAAGATTCATTAATGATTTGTATGAGTGCAGTAATGGCAATAACATTGTTATTTTGAAATTAAGATATACGATAGTACAATTGCTTTTAAGAACTTTCAAAGCCGTATTCGTTCGCAAAAAAGCATGTTGTAAATAAATTCTACTTTTATAAGCTGGTAGTGATAAAAAATAATTCTATACAATTAAAAGCAGCCCTCTTACTAATCGTTTTCTCATTGAATACGATTATAGGTTTTGCATGTGCTGTTGGAATTAATATGGGTTTTAATTCGCATCACCACAATGAAGAAGCAACTGAAATTGCTGTGCATGTACACGCAGATGGCAAAAAACATGAGCATCACAATAAAGGTCATCATCATAAGACTAAAGATGAGAAAGATAATTGTTGTAATGATAAAGTAACGAAGTTTTCACAGCTTGATAAGTCAGTTCCTCGATCCGCAACAGATATTGCCACTATATTTTTTACAATCTTCATTTCCACTTTTTTCAATATTGATATTTTATTTTCTTCTCAGCAAAATGTAAGCATCAAATACTTTGTCCGAAGTCACCATCCCCCGATACAGGACATCCGTATAGCTATCCAGAGTTTTCAGATATGATTTTGTTTAATGTTTTCCACGGTTCGATACCGTGCCTGTAATTATTCTTATAACATTAAATCAAATCAATTAAATGAAAAAGCTATTTTTTATAGTTGCCATATTTGCAACTGCGTTCACGCAAAGTTTCGCCCAGGACAGTACAACACAAACCCAACTATCACGGTTACTCACTTCATACTACAATATTAAAGATGCTCTTGTAGCAGGTAACGCTACGTCCGCTTCAGCAAGTGCTGAACAGTTTGTAAAATCAGCCAATGGTATTGATTACAAAGTAATTTCAGAAGGCAACATAAATGCCCTGGTGAAAGATGCAAGGTTAATTTCAGAAGCCAAAGGCGTAGATCAACAAAGGCAATTCTTCGCGAACTTCTCCACAAATATGTTCGCTTTGGCCAAAGCTATTAAACTCTCATCACAAACAATTTACGGAGCTTATTGCCCGATGAAAAAGTCCTGGTGGTTAACCAATGAAAACAGGATCAAAAATCCGTATTTCGGCAGCACAATGCTAACATGCGGTAGTATAAAGGAAACGTTGTAATCATCCCATTCAGTTTATAACCTTAAAAAAATAAAAATGAAAAGTATATTTTTTGTAATTGCAATCACATTCACTGCTTGCAGTAACAATAACATTAAATCTGATGAAGTAAATAAAGTGGACAATAATGCTATGGATGATACTATTAATTCACCTTCCACAGTCGCAGGTAATCAAACAAAGTCTGTTTCTATGAAGGCAATAGTCAGCAGTTACCTGCAAATGAAAAACGCATTAACAAATGATAATGGTAAGGATGCTGCCACCGCAGGTAATGCAATGACAGCAGCCTTTCAAAACGTTGATGAATCTTCATTGACTTCCGATAAAAAGAAAACTTTTGAAGATATAAAGGACGATGCCGGGGAACATGCTGAGCATATTGGTATGAACGGCGACAATATCAAACATCAGCGGGAACATTTTGATATGCTAAGCAAAGACTTGTACGACCTTGTTAAAGCATTTAGCGCAGGACAATCTTTATATTATGATCATTGCCCGATGTACAACAATAAAAAAGGTGCAAACTGGATTAGTGAAACTAAGGAGATTAAAAATCCATACCTCGGAACAAAGATGCCAACATGCGGTTCTATAAAAGAAGAATTAAAATAAAGAAAGGATGAAACTGATTAAAAAAATTCTTTTGGCAATACTGGTTTTATTTGTACTAATACAATTTATACAGCCAGCTAAAAACAGAAGTGCGCAGGTATTGCCAATGGATATATCAAAAGTTGTTGACGTTCCTGAAAGTATGCAAATAATTCTTAAAACATCTTGCTATGATTGCCACAGCAACAACACTAACTATCCCTGGTATTCATTCATTCAGCCAGGAGCGTGGTGGATGGCTTCGCATATTAAAGATGGAAAAGGAGACCTAAACTTTAGTGAATTTGGAAGTTATACAAAACGCAAACAACAAAATAAATTAAAGTCAATAGCGAAAAGTATTGAAGATGAAACAATGCCCCTGGCCTCATATACTTTAGTTCATACTAATGCAAACCTTTCCAAAATAAATAAAGAGTTAATTATGAATTGGGCAACCACAATGAAGGACAGCATTGCTTTAAAAAATTAAAATCAATATGGAACATCAACATCAGAAGCAAAAATATACCTGCTCTATGCACCCGCAAATAATTCAGGTTAGGCAGGGCAATTGCCCGCTTTGCGGCATGGCCTTAATTCCGCTCAAAAAGGTTGAGGGAAAACATGAAGGGCATAATATGCACACTTCCATGATAGATGATTTTAAAAAAAGGTTTTATGTAGTATTGGTGTTGACCATACCAATAATGCTGCTTTCTGAAATGATTCAGCATTGGTTAACTCTTAATATCAGCTTTCCCGGATCTTCATACCTGTTATTTGCATTATCAACGGTTGTTTTCTTTTATGGTGGCTGGCCATTCCTGAAAGGTTTGGTAGATGAAGTAAAGGCTAAGAATCCGGGCATGATGTTCCTGATTGGCTTTGCAATCACCGTAGCATACATCTACAGTGTAGCAATTGTATTCGGCTTACAAGGCATGGATTTCTTTTGGGAACTCACAACACTTATACTCATCATGTTGTTAGGTCATTGGATAGAAATGAAATCTGTCGCGGGGGCATCAAAAGAATTAGAATTATTAGTACAGTTAATGCCATCAGATGCACACATGGTAATGGATGACAAAGTACATGATGTAAAAACAGATACCCTTAAAGAAGGGGATATAATTTTGGTAAAGCCGGGAGAGAAAGTAGCAGCAGATGGAATTATTGCAGATGGTGAAAGTTACCTGAATGAAAGTATGCTTACCGGAGAAAGCAAACCGGTACAAAAAATAAAGGATGATAAAGTTATTGCCGGTGCAATAAATGGTAATGGTGCAATAAAAATAACGGTATCCCATGCTGCAAAAGATTCCTACCTATCACAGGTAATTAAGTTAGTAGATGATGCGCAAAGATCAAAATCAAGAACACAGTTGCTGGCGGATACTGCTGCAAGATGGCTTACAGTTATAGCTATTGTATCAGGAATTATTACTTTTTTATATTGGTATTTAACAGGGCAGTCTTTAGCTTTTGCAATGGAAAGAATGGTTACAGTGATTGTGATTTGTTGTCCCCACGCTTTAGGGTTGGCCGTACCGTTAGTAGTAGCAAAGTCAACAGCCCTGTCTGCAAAGCATGGCTTGTTGATAAAGAACAGAACCGCATTTGAAAATTCAAGAAAGATTACTACAGTTGTTTTCGACAAAACAGGTACGCTTACTGTTGGCAAGTTTGAGGTTTCTAAAATTGTTTCTTTACAAAAAGACATTAGTGAAAATGAATTGATACGTCTTGCATCTGCATTAGAACAAAAATCTGAGCATCCTATTGCTACAGGAATTTTACAAAAAGTAAAAGATTTATTAATTACAATTCCAGCAACTGAAAATTTTAATGCCATTACAGGTAAAGGAGTTGAAGCAACTGTAGAAGGCAAAAAGATGTTAGTAGTAAGCCCTGGATATTTAAAAGAAAACAATATTTCTTTACCCGAAGGATTTACAGCAAATGATACAGAAACTGTTGTATTTGTAATTATCAATAATGTATTGACTGGATACATTGCCTTGTCAGATGAAATCAGACCTGAATCCTCAAAAGCAATTCAAACACTAAAAGAAAATCATATCAAATCAATTTTACTTACGGGAGATAATGCAAAGGTAGCAGCCAGTGTCAGTAAGACTTTAGGTATGGATAGTTTCATTGCCGAAGTATTACCGCATCAAAAATTAGAGAAGATAAAAGAGTTACAAAGCAAAGAGGAATTTGTTGCCATGACAGGCGATGGTGTAAATGATGCACCTGCATTAGCACAGGCAGATGTAGGTATTGCCGTTGGCAGTGGTAGTGATATAGCAGCAGAAACAGCAGGCATTGTTTTAGTAAATAGTAATCCGCAGGATATTGTAAACCTGATTTTGTTTGGCAAAGCAACCTACCGGAAAATGATACAGAATTTAATTTGGGCAACAGGCTATAATGTGGTGGCCTTGCCTTTAGCCGCAGGTGTTTTATATAAGACAGGCGTTTTATTAAGCCCCGCAGCTGGTGCCTTACTCATGACTATAAGTACTGTTGTAGTCGCTATTAATGCAAGTATGTTAAAAGTAAAATCAAGATAAAAATGAAAAAAATATTCTTACTAGTAATCCTCTTCTCAGCATCTGCCTTTGCATTTGCACAGCATGATATGAAAGATATGTCGGGCATGAAAATGGACAAGCCTAAAGCTCAACCCAATAAAAAACCTAAAGTAAGTAACCAAAAAAACAGCGAAACGCAGAAAGTTATATATACCTGTGTTATGCATCCTGAAATAAAAATAGATAAGCCTGGCAATTGTCCTAAATGTGGAATGAAACTGGTAAAAAAAACAGCAAAAGTTTCAAATCAAAAACCCGCTCCCCAAATGCATGATAATATGCAAATGAAGGATACCATGTCAAAGAATAATGAAATGAAAGATATGCCGGGTATGAAAATGGATAAAGATAAACCTATGGACAAGCAAATGGATATGGGCAATATGAAGATGGATATTAACGGTATGCAAATGAATATGTCTGCCGAACCTACCTATACAAAATTCCAGAAAAAATATCTTCCCAATAATAATCCGCCAAGAACAGTCAGATATGATTTATACATCGCTGATACGATGGTAAATTTTTCAGGAAAAATAAAAAGGTCTATTGCGGTAAATGGCCAGATACCTATGCCCACACTCACTTTTACGGAAGGCGATACCGCAGAGATTTATGTACATAACAATCTCAATGAAGAAACAGCTTTGCACTGGCATGGGCTGCATTTACCCAATCAATATGATGGCGTTCCAAACCTAACGCAGATGCCTATAATGCCCCACACTACCCATTTGTATAAATTTCTGATCATACAAAATGGTACGCACTTTTATCATAGTCATTCCATGTTCCAGGAACAAATAGGCATGTATGGAATGTTTATCATGAACAAAAGGAAGGAGTGGGATATACCAACGATACCTGTTGCATTGAGTGAGGGGTCAGACATGAAACCAGAACAAATTAATCGCAGGCTGCATAATGCTTCAGATTGGTTTGCCATACAAAAAGGTACTACTCAAAGCTACGCAGAAGCAATTGGGTCAGGGCACTTCAAAACAAAAATCACTAATGAATGGAAGCGTATGAATGCGATGGATGTGAGTGATGTTTATTACGATGCTTTTCTTATCAATGGTAAAAAAGAAGATGCCTACCCTCAATTTAAAGCAGGAGATAAAGTAAGACTGCGTATAGCAAATGGCGGTGCATCCGATTATTATTGGCTTACGTATTCAGGCGGAAAAATAACAGTGGTTGCAAGTGATGGCCTTGATGTAGAACCGGTAGAAGTTGACAGGTTAATCATAGCGGTTTCTGAAACCTATGATGTTGTAATAACCATTCCGGAAAATAAACAATACGAATTTTTAATAACGCCTGAAGACCGCAGCAAGTCGGCTTCGCTTTGGTTAGGCAACGGAGAAAAAGTGCCTGTAGCAAAGTTACCTAAGCTAAAATATTTCGCAGGCATGAAGATGATGAACAACATGATGGATATGCATGGCAACATGATTGAGATGGAAGGAATGAAAATGCAGAACCAGGAAATGGATATGAACACTGTTATGTATCCTGAAATAACAGGTATGGAAAAAGCTAAAAAAGGTATGCAGCCAGGAACGATGAAAGACATGAAGATGCCTGCCCGTCCGTCAGGCGGGGATGATACAACGCATATGGATGGGAAGCCAATGCAGATGAACAAGCGAAAGGACATTCAAATGAATAATCATCAGCATAGCATGGCAGGCATGGACATGGATAACATGAACTCCGATATTGTTACACTCAATTATGGCATGTTGCGATCTACATATAAAACTACTTTACCGGAAGGTCCGGTTAAAGAATTAAAGTTTGACCTCACAGGTAATATGAACAGGTATGTATGGACGTTAGATAACAAAACCATTTCAGAAAGCGATAGGATATTAATTAAGAAAGGAGAGAATGTAAGAATAATTATGTTTAACAACAGTATGATGCGACACCCTATGCACCTGCATGGTCATGACTTTAGAATATTAAATGGGCAAGGCGATTATGCTCCGCTAAAAAACGTCATAGACATTATGCCTATGGAACGAGATACCATAGAATTTGCTGCAGATAAAAGTGGAGACTGGTTCTTCCACTGCCACGTTTTATACCACATGATGAGCGGAATGGGTAGAATTTTCAGGTACGAAGATTCACCTCCGAATCCTGAGATACCCGATCCTGCAATGGCTTACCGAAACTTAAAATCAGATGACCGCATGTTTCATTTTATGGCAAACGTGGGCATCCAAAGCAATGGAAGCGATGGAGAAGCAATGTTGGCAAACACACGTTACAAATTTTCAGAAATGTGGCACTTAGGTTATCATGATGAACATGGTTACGAAAGCGAAACAATGTTTGGCCGTTACTTAGGTCGTATGCAATGGTTGTATCCTTATATTGGGTTCGACTATCATTATAAAAGGGAAGGTGCATACCAAAAAAACTTTTTCGATTTACACGGAAGTGTAAAAAATATTTTTGGCAGCGAAGAAAAAAACTGGTTCGGGCAAAAGAGTAATAAGAACAATCGTCATACAGTAGTTGCAGGTGTTGCATATACGCTGCCTATGCTGTTTATGGCAGACTTTCGGGTTGATGGGGATGGCAAATTCAGGTTCCAGTTTAGCCGCGAAGATATTCCTGTTACAAGCAGGTTACGATTTAGTATGATGATAAATACCGACAAAGAGTACGCAGCAGGTTTCAGGTACATCACTTCAAAATATATTTCATTAGGTACTCACTATGATAGCGATATGGGTTTTGGGGCAGGATTGATATTTACTTACTAATAAAAAATACAAGATGGAAAGCAGCAACAAAATGAATAATATGCCAGGCATGAGTTACAAGATGTTTACTGTAATGATGGTTATTTCTTTTATCATTATGTACAGTGTTATGTTTTTAAATGTTGACGAAGCCAATCACATCTATATAAGTACTACAAGAACTTACATGGCTTTATTAATGGTGTCACCGATGGCCGTCGTGATGATGCTGATGATGGGTAAAATGTATCCCAGTAAAAAAATAAATACCGGAATTATTTTAGGGGCTATAGTTTTATTCGGCTTGGTATTAGCAGGATTGAGAACCCAAACACCCATTGGCGATGTCCAATATATGAAGGCAATGATACCGCATCACTCGTCGGCAATTTTAGTAAGCAAACATGCGAACCTGCAGGATCCTGAAGTAAAAAAATTGTCCGAAGGCATCATCACTTCCCAGGAAAAAGAAATTGCAGAAATGAAAGCAATATTAGAGCGAATGGGAAAATAAAATTGCCATAAACATTTCATCAATAGTAATTTGAAAATTATTTTCTAATCGATAAAAAACAAAACTATGACAGGTTATCACACATACAAAAGTTGTATTGACGCCTGTTTAAAATGTGCGGCAATTTGTAATCATTGCGCATCATCCTGCACACAGGAAGAAGATGTAAAAATGATGGCGGCCGGTTTATTTATCTAACTTTTGTAAGTGTTCCTCTTAATCCCGGATTGCGCAAAAAAGTGCACACTGAGAAAGTAAATACTTATGTTCCCGTTTTATTAATACATCAAAAATATTACAGCTTAATACCAACACCAAGCGATAAGTTAACTGAGCTTATCATTTGTTTTCCATTACCTGTTGTTGTCGATTGTTGTACTGAGTAATCAGGACGGCCAAAAGTTCCTTTAGTTGTTGTCAAAATTGCTTTAACGTCTTTGAAAGTTATTTGATTTGTGCCGGTGTAAGAGATAGCTGAAGAGAGAAATATCACCTTGTTTAAATAATAGTGTAAGTCACCGCTAAACGAAAAGATAAATCCAAAAGCTGAACTCTTGCTTTGCACAATATTGGCGGTTGCAGTATCAGTAATGCTGCTCCCTTTCAGTTCAGGAGATTTCGCATATACAACCCCAATTAAAACTTTTGTTATAAGTTCAGTTGTGTTTGACTTACCCACCGCCCAGCGTCCATTTCCACCTAAAAGCAAAGCACTATATAACCATGCTTTCTTTTCAAACTTCCAGTTTGGATAAATGGCGTATGTAGTCTGCGGTGGTGGATTATTAGGGTCAGAGCCAAATGAAAATCCCTGGTATATTTTAGTTTCTGAAAACCTGCTTTCGAGGGCATTTGTATTAAGCGGGTTTCGTTGCCCATAAATGTCAACAGAAATACCCCAATGCTTCGATAAAAATTTGGAATAAGAGAGTGAAACAGACTCACCGGTTTTTGCAAAGCCAGATGATTTATCAAATAAATCATTGCTTGCAAATTTGCCTGCCGGGATAGCAGCGCCAATTGTAAAAGAAACAAAACCTTTCTCTTTCATTGTTTGAGAAAAAACCAAACTAACCTGAATCGGGCAAAAGAAGATTATCAACAATATTTTTTTCATAAGAGTTTGAATCAATAATTTTTGGTGAGAAACCTAAAAATAGAAGTTGCACAATATAACTATACCGCACTAATTAATAAACGTTCATAAATTGTCTAATAATTTACTGTCTTCCACAATCCCATTACCCTCCCTTTGCACTAACTTATTTATTTTATCATCGGTATTGTATTTTTCTCCTCAAAAAAGCAAGGCAACCCTACATTCCTTTATTGCTTCTCTTTTGCTTTTTCTGTGCCCGGCTTTTAATCTCACTACGGGACTTAGCCTCTTCAACACTATGAGAAGTTTGGAGACTGTTTTCACTTTCCGTTTTCTCTTTCAGCTTGCAATAATATTTTTTAAGCACTACTAACTCCTCTTCAGTGAGGTCCTCCACATCAACAAGCCTGTTGCTTGCCAATTCATTGGCGGCCACCAATTCATTTAATTTCAGCTGTACAGCCAGCGATTCTTTGTTTTGAGATTTTTGAATAAGAAAAACCATTAAAAAAGTAATTATTGTTGTGCCTGTGTTAATAACCAGTTGCCAGGTTTCTGAATAATGGAACACGGGGCCTGTAGCTGCCCACACGATGATTGCTCCAAAACTAATAAGAATAGCCGTTGTACTCCCCGTGGCAATGGTAGCTTTGGCAGCCAGATTTTCAAAAAAGTTTGCGGTTCTTTTATTTTTTTGTTTCATGTTAGCGTTGATTTATAAATTATCGATACCTAAAAATAATTAGTTTGTAATATCTTAAGAGTTACTATTTTTTAAAGAGATATCCATGTTCTTCCGAACTTCATAGCCCGAACCGCCAGCTACCTTGCCTCCGCAGCACATAACTACATTTTCATGAATTGTTTTTTCTTTGAATAAAAATACATTTAATCTATGATCGACATTTGGTAATAAAATTTTAGACTAATAGCTATGCCTTCTTTTGGTTATTTACTAATTTTATCTGCTAAAATTTCTATTATGAAAAAGTCAACTTGTATTTTTTATATAACGTCAATTTTTTTTGCCAAAATTCGATTGCTCAAAATGTAGGTATAGGAACAAATAACCCAACGAATAAATTGCATGTCGCCAACGGAAGCGCAGGTGTTACAGCCTGGTTTAACTCTTCGTTAGTTGTTGAAAGCGCAACCGACAATTATGTAAGTATACTTGCGCCAGATAATGCAGAAACCAGTATATTATTTGGGAAGCCTGTGAGTAATGTATCAGGCGGAATAGTCTATAATAATATTCTAAACCTAAATGGTTTTCAATTCAGAACAAATGGAAATATTACCAACATGGTATTAACAAAAGCTGGAAATTTGGGAGTAGGCACAACAGATCCCACAAAGTATAAAGTTCAAATAAGCCATGGTAGCTATGGTCTTGACATACAGAACTCATCTACAGCGGATAATTGGGAATTGGTCACTTATAACGCCCTGCTTCAATTATATTTCAATGATGCGTTCAGGGGATCATTTAATAACACAACGGGGGCATATACTTCTTTATCTGATGAACGTTTAAAAACTCACATTAAGCCAATAGCTCCCATGCTTGATAGGATAAATCAATTGAAACCTTGTTCCTATCAATTTAAGAATACAACAGATAATCAGGAGTATAATGGTTTTATTGCCCAGGATATAATGAAGGTTTTTCCATCCGTTGTCACCCGTAATTTAAACAAAGAACGTAACCTTGATATATATACAATTGATTACGGCAGCTTTGGAGTGATTGCAATAAAAGGGATACAGGAATTACAGACAATTGTTGAAAAGCAAAATGAAAAGATTGCCGCATTGGAAGCCCGGCTTAATGAGCTGCAAACGTCCATCGCAACAGGTACTCCGAAATAGCAATGTAATATTTCTAAGAAGTTCAGCCATATCCAGGTTGGGGCGAAAAATTTTGAATGGCTTAAGCAAAAATGCCCCGCCAACGCAAAACCCAGAAACACGTTAGTGGCAATTTTATTTGAACTTTACATTAAGCACATATCTTCAAATTTTGGAAAAAGAATTAAGGCCGTTTTGGAATAAATTTTTTGGGTTCAATTGGAAACTCGGACTTTTTTTAATTGTCATAGTTTGTATTCCCCGATTTATTTTGGTTCTTAATGCAAATGCTTCGGGCAATTACAGCTCCATAGGACTGATAATGTCTATTTCAGCAATTGCACCTTTTATATTTCTGAGCAAATACGGGCGAAGAGAAATTGGAATAACTAAACCTAAAAAATATAGTTGGCTTTTAATTGCTTTTATTGCAGGGTTGGTTGTAAGTGTGCTGCTTTACTTTTTAGGGCAAAGCATATATGGAAACTCTTACGAAAATTGGTATAATTATATAGGAAGGTCATACAAAATACCTGAAGGAATAAATCACCACGACAAAACAATCTTATTTACAATTATGGCATTAACCGGTATAACGTTTAGCCCAATAGGTGAAGAATTATTTTTTAGGGGAATTGTTCATTCAAGTTTTGCAAAGTCAATAGGCGAGAAAAAAGCATCTATTGTTGATAGTTCAGCATTTGCTGCAACGCATATTTCACATTTCGGATTGGTGTTTATCAACAATCGTTGGAATTTCCTGACAACGCCCACTTTAATTTGGGTATTGAGCATGTTTTTCGTAAGTGTGCTGTTTTTCGTTTTCAAAAGATATTCAGGATCGATTTTAGGTGCGATAATCTGTCATTCTGCATTTAATTTGGGAATGATTTATTGTATATTTTATATGATGTAAAAACGAAGACTTGCTGCAAGTAGGGCAGGATGTGGGAGCAATCAGCTACAAATTGTCTTGTCATCTTTTGTTCAAGCATGCGGAATTCTTATCGTCTTTTGTTCATAACTTCATCTGTAAATTATAAATCGGCTACAGTACCAACTAACGAGCAATGAACACCATACCTTCAACAATACCTGTCGTTAGCGCAAAATGCATTATTGAGACAATCTCAAATCGCTTAAAAAATATGATCACGAAAATCATTTTTTTGTTATCTATACAGCTTGTGGCTTTGACTTTTAACGCCAAGGCCCAGTTTGCTGATTCTCTAAAAATTGAATTGGGAACAACAGGTACAATCGCTTCAAAAGATTACCAGCCACTGTGGATGGTCTCTAATAAATTCGGAACTATAGCAGATCGAAAATCCGACCTCTCAACCAATATAAGGTTGGCAAATTTTCACTGGCTGGGCAAAAAGCCTGGTAACAGTTCAGACTCCGCCCGTCAAAAATTTTTTATAAGCTATGGTTTAAGCGTTTACAATAATCAGCAATTTGGCGAAACATTTATAGAAGAAGGCTATGTAAAAGCCGGCTATAAAAAATGGCAGTTAAGAGCAGGCCGCTATGAAGAAACTACCGGAGATATTGATCACAATCTTTCATCAGGTTCGCTTGGCATAAGCGGCAATGCCTTGCCAATACCCAAAATTGGTATAGCAGTTACTGATTATATACCTGTGCCTTTTACCAGGGGCTTTGTAAGTTTTAAAGGCCAGTTAAGCCATGGGTGGTTTGGCAACAACAGGTATATGAAAGACGCTTACTATCACGAGAAAATTTTTTATGTACAATTAGGCAAAAAGAAACTTAAGCTGTATGGTGGGGTGCAACATTTTGCCGAGTGGGGAGGAAGAAGGGGAAGTGTGCAACTTGAAAAATCACTAAAAGGTTTTTTTGATGTTTTGTTTGTAAGGGCGGCAGACGATGGAAGCGTGGGCACAAGCACTAACGGTATTCTCCCTAACAGGCCCGGCGACCAGAGAGGGCTTTTGGAAGCAGGCTTTAAATGGGAGAACGATAAAATTATTATAAATGGCTATAATCAAACGCCTTTTGAAACAGGCCGTGATGTTGATATACGAAACGTTGACCGGCTTATAGGTTTAAGCTTCTCATTGAAAAAAGCAAATAGTGTTTTAAAGAAAGTGGTTGTTGAATTATTAGATACAAAAGACATGCTGAGCTTTGTAGAAGCTCATGACAGGCAAAGTTTTTATAATAACGGATTTTATAAAACCGGGTGGGAATACCAGGATCAGATTATCGGCACGCCCCTGTTTATTAACCGGGTAAGGGCAAGCAAATATTTTACAAGGTACGTTCCTTATAACTGGGACGCTCCCGATAGTACTATATACGGCAATGATAATATTTTAAACAACCGGGTTATTGGTTTCCACTTCGGCTTTTTATATGGCATAGGTTCGAGGCTTGAAGCAAAAACCTTAATTACAATTACCCGTAACTACGGTACGTATAGTACCACCTCAGCTTTTGTACCGCATAAAGATCAGGTGTACACACTGCAGCAATTAACATACAAATCCCCCATTGCCGGATTGATGTTTACAGCAGGCGTAGCCATTGACAGCGGTGACTTAACAGATAATATGGGATTTATGCTTGGTATTAAAAAACAATTTAGCCAGCTTGATTTTAAACCGAAGAAATGAAAAAGTATACGTTTGATTGGATCAAAAAAAGGGAAGCTTACCTCATCTGAATCATTAAATTTTTCAGGTTTCATAAAGTAAAGAATATATAAAACTAAAGTTGCCTTTTTTCAAAGGCAACTTCTAAAGAAAATCAATTTAAATAATTAAGAAATCTCGATCATGCGAGGTGGTTTTTCTTTGGCTTCTTCTTTCTTGGGTATTAAGAGTTTTAATACGCCGTCCTGGTATTTCGCATTAATCTTATCTGAATCCACCACATCTTTAGATAAGGTAAAGGAACGCTGAAATGACTGGTAACTAAATTCACGTTTGGAATAATTGCTTTCACTTTTTTCTTCACGTTCATTTTTGGCTTCTGCTGAAATGGTTAAAAGATTTCCGTCGAGATGAATCTTAAAATCATCTTTGGCCATACCGGGTGCGGCCATTTCAACTTCAAAGCTTTCTTTGGTTTCTTTAATATTCACGGCAGGTACGGTGGTGCCTGTGTTGGAAAAATTTGACTGGTTCCAGTCGTATAGATCCCTTGTAAAAAAATCGTTGAAAAGTAAAGGGAAACTATCAGTTAACTGTCCGCTTCTTTTTAAGATGTTCATAATAACCTCCTTTTATTTTTGATTAATAATTTGTTTACGTCTTTATATTTTCAAGTTTTATACCAGGGCTTTTTCAGATTATATAAACTGAATCATTGACAGAAATTATTTGTCAAAATTTCTTAATGATGTTAATCACTGCAAATTTTTCAGTATCCATAATAATTTCAATAAATGTATGGATTGCAGATTTTTCATGATAGAATAATTAAGGACAATTGGTTACTATATGTAAAATCGTCTTATCCAAATATGATTTTACGACAGCAACATTGACAAAATGTGACAACATTCTCAATGACATTGAATCGTTACAACCTGATCTTATTTTAGCAGACTTAGGGATCCCCGGAATTGGCGGGGAAAAAGCAATTGGTATCGTGAAGCAACATGAGGAAACAAAAAATATTCCTGTCTTAATTTTTTCTGCTAATACAAATATTCAGCACATTACTGAAAAAGCGCAGGCAGATGGCTATATAGAAAAACCATTCGCCCTTAACACTTTCATAGAAACGATACAAAGCCATTTAAGATAGAAAGTCTAAAACATATTCTAAAAATAAAGTTTATCAATGTCAATAAGTGATTTGTAAATATCAGTTATATTCATTTTTTAATTTTGGTTCATGAATACGTTACTATGGCATTAGTAAACTAAAAGATATAGCGGAATGAAAAAAAACTTAACGGCGTTATTTGCCCTGGTTGGCTGGTTTGCCATAATAGCTCAATACTTTTTAATGATTGAAAACCGGGTGGCGTCTATTCCGGAAACTACTATTAAGTTTTTTAGTTTTTTTACAATTCTAACTAACTTAATTGTCGCCATTTATTTTACCTCTTTACTTTTTATTAAAAACAAAGGCTCAAAACTGACAGGAAAGTCCGGAACGCTTACTGCTATCGCAGTTTATATTACTATCGTCGGTTTGGTTTACCAGGTTGTATTAAGGCACATTTGGCAACCTAAAGGATTACAGTTAATAGTAGATGAATTGCTTCACTCGGTTATACCTGTTTTAGTAATTATTTTTTGGTACCTGTACGAAATAACCAGGCCTATTAAATACTCTCAAATATTAATTTGGGCTTTTTACCCTTTACTCTATCTCGTATATATTTTAATACGCGGCAATTTCTCTGGCTCTTATCCATATCCATTTATTGATGTTGCAAATCTGGGCTTAACTAAAGCATTAATAAATGCCGGAGTTTTGATGTTGCTATTTATAATAATTTCTGCGTTATTTATTTTTATAGGTAAGAAAATTATCAAACGATAGTTAAGTTGCTGTTTAAGAGCAAATATGGAGAGATGATTTATGAAAGATTTCTATTTAAAATTCCTTACCTCAAACATTACAAATCTAAAGAGGCTGAGAAAATCGGGGATTTTTTACAAAGGATGTATCAGTTAAGGTTTTTAAAAAATAGACGAGGTCACGCTTCTCTATATCGGTTATTGTAATCTTCCTAGTAAGCACAGAATCTAATGTAGGCCCAACTTGTATGCCTTTGCGATAATGCTCAATCACATTATACAGGCTGTATATGCGGCCATCATGCATATAGGGATAGGTAAGGGCAATGTTGCGAAGTGTAGGTACTTTAAATTTTAATGAATCTTCCTTATTACCTGTGACATTCATTCTTCCCATATCACATAAATACCTGTCCAGTGGAAGGCCATTATTTCTAAAAGAATTATCTGTAAAAAGTGGCTCGCGGTGACAGGTTTCGCAATTTGATTTGAAAACCCTGTAACCATTTTCTTCAAGGGGGCTAAACATTTCCTCTCCGCGTTTTACTTTATCGTATTTGGAATTTGCCGAAACTAAACTGCCAACGAATTGTGCCAATGCCCTGAGCATTCTTTGTGAATTGATAAGCGTTGTTCCGAATGCAGCTTTAAACATTCTTACATACATAGTATCCTTCTTAAGTTTTAAAAGTACGCTGTCAATATTTTCAGACATTTCATTTATAGAAGTGATGGGGGCCAATGGCTGAAGCTCAATATGATTAATAGCGCCATCAAAATGAAGGCTCTTCATCCACGCAATGTTTATCAATGCAGGGGCATTTCTTGTTGTAAAAGAATTATTAAATCCATGGCTGAGGTCATGATCACTTGTAGAAAAAGCAGCATACTGCTGGTGACAGGAAGCGCAGGGAAAATTTCCATCTTTGCTTAGCCTGCCATCGTAAAATAATTTTCTCCCCAACTGGAAGCCTGCTTCAGTAAGATGATTTTTTGCAAAAATATTTAATGGTAGTTCGGGAAAGCCTTTCGGAATTTTAAACACTAACGGGCTATCAATAAAACTATCGCTGGCATCCGTTACATTATTTCTGCTGCCATTTACAATACCTGCAAAAAGGGTAATGCCTATGAGTATTAAAGTAACAATTATGATTTTCAACTATTAATTATTAATGGTTACTTACCGATTTTACTGAGAACATCTTACTATAATTATCGCTTATCTTTTTTGCCATTATACCAGGAGTTGTAATTGCCGGTGAATTGCTCAGGCGTATATCATTTGGGCTTTGCCACCATGCATCAGCATCAGCCTGTATGATAACTTCAGAGGTGCTGCCTTTGTGAACTACCAACTTGCCGGGCGCTAATGGTAAAGCAATGTTTTTTAAAACACTGTACCTGCCTGCAAAGCCACCGATATGAAATTCAAAAATATTATTAAGCGCCGAAGATGAGGACCTGCCTTCCATCTTAGCCATCACATAGCCGCTGTTCCATGTCCAGAACATATCATTAGCGGGATCAAGGTCTCCGGTTTGTGCACCACTTACATTATAAAGGCTATCCACTCCCAATAAAAAAAATACCGAATCGTATATCCCTTCTTCAGCAGTAAAAATAAAGCTTAGGCTTGCCGTATCACTTTCATTAACCAGGTGGTAACTATCGCTATCCTGGTGTGCCACTTTTGAACCCGCAAGGTTACACCCACCGATATAATATTTGAATTTGTTTATTGAATAATCCTCACCGAAACTATTTGTATAAATTTTACTTTGCAAAAGCATCGGAAGGCCTTTTACCACATTTACGAAAGTGATTTTAATAGTTCCAGTATGTGAAAATAAACCACGACTATTTATAGGATCGTTTGAAAACAGTACCTGTAAATTAAGAAGAAAAAAAACCGGTGTTATGAACCATTTAAGCATAAACTATATCGGGTAGGTTATTTAAAGTTACAAAGAGATTTATAAAAATTTATCTAATAGACATATGTTGAGAACCAGGTAAATGTAAATTGGTTGGTTTATTTTTATGCGTAAATACCAACCTCCGTGGTTCGTGTCTCACGAAACACAACTGAACTGGCTCGTGAGACACGAACCATGGATTTAGTCAAAAGAAGCTACTATATTAAATAAAAATAAAACCAATTATGAAAAAAACATTATTTTCCTTATTGATATTTTTGTTTGCAACGGGTTGTTCAAACATACTAAAAGCAAATAATATCTCCCTGCTCAAAGACACACTGACTGAAGAACAGAAAGACAGTATTCATGAAGCCGAATTGCAAGCCACCATGTCTTATCCATATATAAAGATCAGTAAAGAATCTGGTGTGTTGCCTGTGCCTTATATTGATGAAAAGCAGGATCCGGCTTTACGGTACAAGCTTTTGTTTTTAATAGCTAATATTGATAAGAACAAAATGAAAAAGACAAGTGACGGCATTGCAGAAATTGCAAGATCGCTTAATCTGCATGTTGCTGCGGGAATACCCGTTGCTAATATTAATGCAGTGGTAATCGTGTTCAAGCAAGGGCTGAATGTTTTGTTGAAAGATGAAAAATATATGGAGAAATATAAAGTCAAAAATCCTAACATAGCATTGATTGAAGAACTTCAAAAAGCAGGCGTGAAATTTATTTCATGCGGGCAATCCATGGCAAGGATTGTTATTAAAAAAGAAGACATGATTCCGGAAGTGAAAGTTTCCCTCGCCGCTAGAACAGCTATGTCTTACTACCAGATGATTGGATATGTGAATCAGTAACAGGTAAGTTTTGCTACGAAACCCTTCCAACCTCAGTGGTTCGAGTCTCACGAAACACAACTGAACTGATTCATGAGACACGAACCATGGCTTTAGCCCGTTGGATGATTTATTTAAAAAGGGAAACATAGACTGGTGAAACCGGAAATGGAAACGGCGAACCAGGGAAATCAAAATTGTATTGCCGCAACTACAATACAAAAGGCGAAGATTATCTTACTGAGAATCAATCATAGTTTTCTTTGACAATACGATTTGGGTACCATATATTTAAGTGTTATGCGCAATTTTGACACAGCCTAAAATTCTATATGGGGGTTACAATCCATTTTGAAGGACAACTTTCTTCATCAAATAATTTTGACAAAGTAATTGATGTCTCTAAAAAGTTTGCAGAGCTTAATCATTGGGAGTATTTTATATTTCAAGAAGACAATAAACTTTTAGAAAGAATTAAAGATGAACAAGATTGGAATTATGAAGGCTCAACAAAAGGTATTCAACTTCAACCGGACTCAAATAGCGACCCTTTCATATTAGAGTTTGACGAGAATCTTTATGTACAAGAATTCTGCAAAACTCAATTTGCGGACTTAAGTGTACATATTCTTATTATTAATTTTCTTAAACAAATTCAACCATATTTTGACAATTTTACTGTAGATGACGAAGGCGAATATTGGGATACTTTTGATGTTAAATTGCTTCAACAACATGTTGACAACTGCAATCATGCTAGTGACGAAATGAAAAGGGAAAACAATAAAATGAATGGTCCATTTAGATTAAAGAACGGAAGAATTATAGACTTAATGGAGGACGACTCCGTCCCAGCCGAGTCTCCCGCAGGGGACTCGGCGAGCATAAAGCTATCGTAGCATTTTATTGTATATTGCTTTATGGCCGTTAAGCAACAAATATCCGCAAGTGATGGTACTTATTTTATAACAATAACGTGCTTTGACTGGTTGCATCTCTTTAAGATTACAAAGGGTTATGATTGTGTATATAAGTGGTTTAATAGTTTACAAAAAAACGGGCATTATATCAATGGCTATGTAATTATGCCCAATCATTTACATGCATTGATAAGTTTTTCCAACACTGGTAAAAACATAAATACTATCGTTTGGAACGGCAAACGTTTTATGGCATATGATATAGTGGAACGATTACAGGAAATCAATGACGAGATCATATTATCTAAATTATCAAATGCGGTGAGGCCTTCCGATAAAAAAAGAGGCAAGCTTCATGAAGTATTTAAAGATTCTTTTGATAACAAGGAATGTTTTACAAAAAAATTCATTGAACAAAAACTCGATTACATCCATTGGAACCCATGTACAGGAAAATGGAATCTTGCCATCTGTCCTGAGGATTATCAGCATAGTTCCGCGGGGTTTTATTGCAAGGGAGTGCAGGGAATTTTTGAAGTTGATAATATTATGCAGATGATGGATATTGATTTAAGCAAATCAAAATAGACACTATTGCTCTCCACACGCCGAGTCCCCTAAGGGTAGACTCGGCTGGGATACCGAAAACAATATCGGGTAGGTTATTTAAAGTTACTAAGAGATTTATAAAATTTATCTTATCTGCTTTTGAAGATGGAAACACCCTATGGATACCTTAACCAATTTTAGCCGTAATTTTCCGGATAATGCTATTCACTGACATACTAGATAAAAAAACTCAACAGCTACAACCAGAATTCGATAAATTATTCGAAGATATTTTGAATAATCAAACACACGATGGCGACCTATTGTTAATTAGAGTAAACGGTTTTTACCATCCAGAGGCAAATAGTTGGGATAATACCTTGCTTAAAAATCCCTATATGATTGGTCCTAACACAGAAGGTCATTCAGACTATTGGCACTATAAATTTATTCACAATTATAGACAAAATTCAGTCTCAGATTTATCATTCGAAGATTATATCAAAAAGTTTGAATGGTCGGAAGAAAAGCAAAAAGAGATTGATATTTTAACAGAATCTGAATCGACATCAATCCAGTTAGAAATGTTGATTTACATAAAGATTTGGGAAGCAGATTTATTTATTAAAAAACTATATCAGTTTACAAAATTAACTTACGGCGAGCCTTATGATTGGCATTTTAAAATCAAAGAAAGTAACCGAGACAATAGCCCTTCGACTGGTAAACGAGAAGATATAATTAGAAATAAAATTAGGGATAGAATAAAAGATAAATATTCAAATATTTATTTAGCAATAAAAAATGCATACAAAACGCAAATCAGAAATTCTATTGCGCATTCCAATTATTATTTTATTGGTCGTTATATTCATCCATGTAATTATATAAAGAACGACCCTGCTTCGCAAATTGAAGTTCTTCCTTTTGATGAATGGATAGATATGTTTCACGATACTATGGTTATTTATAATCAGCTTATAAGATTTTCTCACCTGATTGACAATCTATATTCTAAGGCTGCAAGAGATAATAATCTTCTATTTGAAGTCAGGCTTAATAGAACTGACCCAATAGAAAAAACGGAATATTATTTATTGAAATATCGACCAGAATTTAATGATTGGGGTTTTAACCGAGACTAAACTACCGCCAACACATATATCCCCAATCGCAGGTCTGACGTGCATTTCCTCATCTATAGTTGTTTTGTCATCTTGCGTTCCAGCTAACGGAATTCTTATCAACTTTTGTAGTTAACTTCATCTATAATTATATAATCATCGGTAGTTCCGGGCTGAACGTTCAATAAATAACCTGCCATCGGCAATGCAAATCGTAAGCAGCAACTTTAGACAAATTGATCTATTTGAATTTATTATAAAACATTGTTGCGAAACAAATAATTTTTATCAGAAATATATTAAAATGAAAAAAAATCTTCTTTTTATTCTTGTAATGAGTTCACTTTCTATCAGCGTTCATGCACAAACAGATACGATCTCGTCTTATACCAAGAAAACATACATGATACCAATGCGGGATGGTATAAAACTTTTTACTGTGGTGCTTGTTCCCACACAACATACAAACCCGGTTCCTTTTCTGATACAGCGAACGCCCTACGGTGCGGACTTCCCTTTACCTGAAGACTCTACCATAGTAGTAAAAGAAATGGGGTCTTTTCAGCCGATGGCTAAAGAGGGGTATATCTTTGTATTTCAGGATATGCGGGGGAAATTTAAAAGCGAAGGCACTTTTGAAATGACGCGGCCGCTCTATCATTTAATGGATAAGACAAAAACTGATGAAAGTACCGATGCTTATGATGCTGTTGACTGGCTCATAAAAAATATTAAGAATAACAATGGCAAAGCAGGCATAAATGGTGTTTCGTATCCCGGGTACCTTGCGTTAGATGCCTCTGTTGATCCGCATCCGGCTCTTAAGGCGAGCTCGCCACAGGCTTCACCTGCCGATATGTTTTTAGGAGATGATTTTCATCATAACGGTGCATTCCGTTTAAGCTACGGATTTGAGTATAGTTATCTTGTTGAGAATGATAAATTATCTAATAGCAATTTCCCTTTTCCCGAATATGACCTCTATAACTGGTACTTACATTTAGGCTCTTTAAAAAACGTAAACGATAAATATTATAAAGGACGGCTTGCTTCATGGAACGATTTTACAAAACATCCTGCGTATGACGATTACTGGAAAAATTCATCTACGCTTACCTATATTCAGCGGCCGCAAATACCAGTGATGCATGTAGGTGGTTATTTCGACCAGGAGGATATGAACGGGCCACAGATCATGTATCAGCATCTTGAAAAGAAAGACAGTTTTAACCGTAATTTTATTGTACTTGGCCCATGGAACCATGGTGGGTGGGAAGGACCTAAGGGAGATAGTCTCGGCCAGATAAATTTCGGCAGCACTACATCAGTTTGGTTTCAGGCATTGGAGAAGCGATGGTTCGATTATTGGCTTAAAGGCATTGGCGATGGCAAGTTTGCCGAAGCCAATTGTTTTCAAACAGGCACTAATACCTGGAAAACCTACGACTCGTGGCCACCTAAGAAAGCTGTGTTGCAAAAGTTGTATGCTACTGCAGATCGAAAAGCGGGCTTTACAAAACCAACCTTAGTTTCAGGTTCTGTCAGCTATATAAGCGACCCTGCCAGCCCTGTACCTTACCGTACTTTACCTATTGAAGCTACTTACAGTGAAGGAAGCCGGTGGTTTACATGGCATGTGGAAGACCAACGTTTTGTAACGACAAGACCGGATGTTATAAGTTTTAAAATGGATAGCCTGACACAAAACGTTACCGTTACCGGAAAAGTAAAAGCACATCTCTTTGCATCTACTTCAGGTACGGATGCAGATTTTGTGGTAAAGCTTATTGATGTATATCCGGATATTGATACTGCCAGCAGGAAAATGAGTGGTTACCAGTTACCGGTTGCCATGGAAGTTATAAGAGGCCGCTTTCGTAATAGTTTTGAAAAACCCTCCCCTCTCGTTCCTGGTAAAATAGAAGAATTTATTATTGACCTGCATGATATTAACCACACCTTTTTAAAAGGCCATCATATCATGATACAGGTTCAGAGTACCTGGTTTCCTATTATTGATCGCAACCCTCAAAAATACATTCCTAATATTTTCGAAGCAAAAGAAAGTGATTTCATAAAAGCAACGGAAACAATTTACTGCAATCAACAGTATGGAAGTTATATCGACCTGCCTGTGATGAAAGAATAGAAAATTGCTTAAAACGTTCCGCTAACAAAATTATCCATTGTACCTAATACAATATTGAGTAGAGATACTATAGTAGATTAATTATTTTATTTGGCCTTTAACCCCTCGTGTTTTCAGAACGTTTTCCTATCTAAGTACTTTCGCATCATTTAAAATAAAACGCAAAGCTCAGCTTTGCTGAAAACTTAGTCCCTAGTGTAAAGCAAATTTCATCAACAGATTGGGCTTCATTTTTCAAGCGGGTTTCAGTATCAAATTGAGTTTCTTTCCATTTGGTGTTTAATACATTATTTATAAATAAGCCTATTTCGTATTTAGGTTTTGTATAGCTAAGTACGGAATCAGTTATAAAATATCCTTTTGCTGCTCCGTGGTTCGTGTCTCACGAATCTTTTAAATATCTTCAATTTTTAAAAAAAAAAAAATTCAAATTCATCAATTCCTGTTTCATAAAACTCGCAGAGGAATTGGAACCATCTTCCTGAGAAATGCAAGCTTACTCTCCACAAATGAATGCTTGTTTTTTTGAAAATGCATGGTTGCTTTTTTCAAATGCATGCTTACTCTTCACAAATGCGAGCTTAGATTTCCCAGATTCAAGCTTTGCTTTTTCAAATACATACTTGCTTTTTTTAAATACATATATATCCCTAAGCAAAACATATATATTTAGGAAAAGGTACGATTGAAGAAAAACAAAATATACACGGCTGTTAAAAGTAAGCATTGCGCCATTTGCTGAAGTAAACTAAAATCATCACTATGTAATTTGTGCTGCGAAAAATTGATTAGTTAATTTAGTAATAAAAAAATTTATGGAAAGGTGGATAATATACGCAATCATTTCAATGATATTTGCAGGCTTTACTTCTGTCATAGCAAAGTTTGGGATGAAAGATTTAAGCAGTGATGCTGCCCTCGCAATTCGTACGGCAGTTGTTTTTACGATTGTAATTGCCAATGCATTTATTTTAAAAAATGCCTACACTGAAATTGCCAATGCCCCGGCGAAAAATCTAATCTTCTTAGCCATATCGGGCATTACCACTTCTCTTTCCTGGATATTTTATTACAGGGCAATGAAGGAAGGACCCGTATCTTATGTGGCATCTATTGACAAAGCAAGTATTGTAGTTACCTTAATACTTTCTTTTCTTATTCTTAAAGAACCCATTACCGCCAAAGTTTTAATAGGTGCAGGATTTATACTAACGGGAATGGCTATATTAATATGGAAATAAATATTTGAACGTTAATAGAAACCAACTACAGGTTTAATAAATATCCTATTTGAAATGATAATACACAAATACTTAAAATATTTCTTGTTCCAGAAAGACTTCATGCTTGAATTTATTTACATTATTCAAGCTTTCTTTTACCGAATATTTTTTATATGAATTATAATTTTATTTAAAATAAAACGCAAAGCTCAGCTTTGCTGAAAACTTAGTCCCCGGTGTAAAGCAAATTTCATCTACTGATTGGGCTTCATTTTTCAAGCGGGTTTCAGTATCAAATTGAGTTTCTTTCCATTTGGTGTTTAATACATTATTTATAACTAAGCCTATTTCATATTTAGGTTTTGTATAGTTAAGTACGGCATCAGTTATAAAATATCCTTTTGCAACAAGGCTATTATCTTCATTACCGGGCCTGTCGCCGATATAACGGTAACGCAGGCTCCCATTGAATCCATTCTTATTAGTAAAGGTTAACCCCCCGGTACTTGTCCATTTAGGCGCAAGAGGAATATAGTTTGCTCCTTTAGGATTTTCAGTTGAACGGCCACGTGCATAATTCAAATCAACATCAAAATATAAAGAGCGAATTGGCTGATACCGGCCAGAGAAATCAAAACCTACACGGCGTGTCTTCCCATTGAATTCTACAAAACCACCATCACCACTATAAACAAATTCCTGCTCAAGATAGATATACCATAGTGCAGCATTAATTAATACTTTGCCCGTTGGCTTGAACACCGTTCCCAAGTCTGCACTGTAAGCAGAAGGTAAACTCTTATATCCATGTTCAACCACAACAGCCCTGGTATCGTTTGAATGATACCCCTTACCAGAAGTAAGATAAAATTGCATTCTGTCATTTACATGGTAATAGAAATTTAACTTGGGTCCCAATGTATTAGCATCTGCTTTGTAAATACCAACCCCGGGCAGTGTACTATCGCTTGATAATTTATTATTGTATTTATGATAGAATTGATCGAAACGCAGGCCCGCATTAATACTAAAGCGTTTACTAAAAGCAAATGTTTCGCTTACGTATGGAGAAATACTTAACTCAGTAACATCCCCCAATTTTATCCGGTTCAGCAATGTAAAACGGTCTACCGTATGTGAAAGCTCTGAGTTATGGGTAAGGTCTTGCCGTACATTCACACCAAGTTCTGTGGAGAGTTTTGTTCCGCCTGCGTATCCTGTGTGGTTATAGCTTCCATTATAACCCATAAGGTTTCTTCCTTCTCTTTGCCTTATCTCATCACCATTTATTGGGTCGTCTAAAAAGAAAGTAAAGTTTGTATGAAGGTCAAAATGAGTATTGGAATAATAAATTTGGTTCTTTATTATGTCTCCATTATTTAAAGAAGTTACCAACTGTGCGTTGACGTTAGTACGGTAAGTTAATCCACCTTCAAAAGGATCGAGTGCTCCATAAAAACCAATGAGGCCCTGGTCCACGGCTCTGTCAGGTATTTGGCCGGAAGCATCCCATTTACTCCAGAACGTAGTGGCAGAAAGTGAAAGGAAATTGTGCTCAGATAACCTGCCATTGTATTTTGTAAATAAATTGAAGCGTTTAAAATGTTGGGGATTGTCAAAGTAAGCATCTGAGTACCTATACTCGGATGCAACATACCATGATTGCTGTTTCTCTTTAGCCTTTTCACTTAAAAGATTAAACATACCAAGGCCACGAAATGTATTAAACATGCCTCCCTCCACTTTTACCGTATTATTGTCGAGTGTATTTTTAGTATTGAAATCAACAAAACCTGTTGTGGCAAAATCACCTTTGCTTGCAGTATAAGGGCCTTTTTTGAAATCCACACTTTCAATTGTTTCGGGGATAATAAAATGGCTGTCGGCAAAGCCCTGGCCGTGTGCATGAGAAACCATGTTTATTGGTAAACCATCAACGTCTTCCCTGAAATCTGTTCCATGATCCGCATCAAAGCCCCGCAAAAATATTTGCTCAGCCTTTCCTCCACCCTGGTGCTGGCCTATTACAATCCCGGGAATAATGCGTAATACTTCCTGCGAATTGTTTACGCCACGCATAGCAATATCAGTGCGGCTTATAGGTTTATAAATATCGCCTGCATTTGAAACAATAACTACATTTTGTAATTCTATTTGCTGCTGTGTAATGGCGATACTTTTATTGTTTTGTAATTCATTAGTATTGAAATTTTTTGATGCATAACCAATGTTATTTACGATAACATAAGAACTGGTATCATATTTTCCTTTAAAGAAAAATCTGCCATTCGCATCGGTAACTGCAAAAATATCTGCTGGCATCAAGGTAATGGTTGCACCTGCTACAGGCAAATTTGTTTTATCGTCAATTACGCTCCCCCTTATGCTAACCTGGGACTTAGCGGAAATTGAATATAAAAGAATGAATATAAATAATAGAACTTTAGACATAAATAAATTTTGGTAGGTAAAAAATGGAACCTTACACTGAATTAATATTGTAAATATTAGTAGCCATAACTTTACTTATAGCTTATTCAAATAAAGCTTATTCAAATAAAGAAAATAGAAGGCATACACTTGCTTAAGGAGCATGCCTCCTTACACATTAAATTTCTTAAAAATGTTAGGAAGCCTTTGGAGGAGGCCCTGCCTTAATTATAAAAACTGAAGAGAGTGTAAACGGT
Organism: Chitinophagales bacterium; assembly: GCA_038239385.1. Lineage (GTDB taxonomy): Bacteria > Bacteroidota > Bacteroidia > Chitinophagales > Chitinophagaceae > Ginsengibacter. The sequence goes on along the minus strand of JBBSEV010000003.1, from coordinate 98,981 downwards.
TTACAAAAGGGATAATCTTTTATGATACTATTTAAACCAAAGTGATATTTTATTTCATTAGAAGCAACATGTATGAGAACCTGGTCTTCAGACGTAATTGTATTTTGATTTTTATTATTTGCATTATCTGTACCTGAAGCGGCGAGTTCTTTTTCCAAATGATTACTTCCATATTTTGCATGAACTGTTTCAATATGTATGGTCTCGGAAAATGTATGTGATAATGCATCACTGATAATAGGGATTAATGGCTTAAACATTACGGTAACATAAAGTAACATGAGGTAGTATGCAGTAGTGTATCTCATTAATCGAAATAAAAATTGCCTTATTTTTTAAAAGAAAAAAAATCCTGACAGCCGGTTATTATAAATTATACGTTAAAATTAAGAAGATGGATTGATAATGAACTAAAAGAAGCGGAATAAACCAGATAGAAATAAGGTTCCTAATTAAGTGAAATTTATCATTCTATTTATTTATAAGACACCGGGTTTATGCAGGCATCTTATTTGAAATGAACCTGGAATTATATTTTATTACATCCCAGTATTCCTTTTTATAATTTACTAATATTTCACTTCCGGCAGGAATATCTTTTATCGCTTTTATAAATATTCTTCCACCTTCATTAACATATTTTGAATTATTTACAAGCCCTTTGATTTTTCTTAACCCATCTGCATCATTGGCATACTTTCCAAATGCCTTTAAGTAAGGTTTGGCATCAATTACATGATTACGGTTTATATAAAAAACATAGCCATTGAAGCAATTTGCTTCCAGCACTTTTTTCCATGTGGTAATTCTTCCTTTATATTCTACAATAAGGTCTCCTTTAACTATAAATATTTTGGTGAACAAGCCTTTGCCTGCCCCGGGAATACCCGATCGTTTTATGAACAAATTTTTTTTACTTAAGGGCATTTACAATTGCATTGAAAGTGTTGGTTATTGTTTGGTATTGTTTCATTCATATTCTCCAATAAAACTTTTGGGAGGTTCTTTACGATAAAGGCAATTAAAAAAAGCCTAAATATATAAAGAGAAAAATGGTGCAGTTCATAATTCGTAATTGAATTTATTATGCACATTTTAAAACTCCAAATGCTAATCAAATTATCTCATAACTATACAGGAATATTATTTTTATCTTTAAGCAGTGAGATAAATTTCTATGCATTGAAGCAAACATTAATCATATTATTTATTCTAAGTTTTTATCTTAAAGCACACACCCAGCTTTCAAACTTTGCTTTTGATCATTACAATACTGACAATGGCTTATCTAATAATGAAGTAGATGATATTGCGCAGGATGAAGATGGGTTTATATGGATTGCAACAAGGGCGGGTTTGAATCGTTTTGATGGAAAAGACTTTGTAAAATATTATGGGGATGGCTCCCCTAACCATTTACCATCAAATGATATATACCGGATCGTTAACTATGGTGGTAACAGAATGTTAGTTGGCACCTTAAAAGGATTGGCGATACTCAATACTTACACTGGCGTTTCTAAGCAACTTATAATTCCCGGTGCAAAAGAATTAAAAAAATATACCAATAGAATCAATGATTTATTAGTTGATAATAATAAGAATATTATTGTTTCTACATTGGGCGGCCTTTATGTTTTTGATTCTTCTTTACATCTTATTTTTAGATACGATGCCTATTCTCCGGCTGATCTTGGAAAAAAAAGAATTGCATTTGTTTATTCAGTTTATAAGTTGCAGAATGGGAATTTTTTTGTTCCATTAGCAGACAGTCTTTGTGTACTGAACGTAAAGAAAAAAACACTGGAAAGTATTGACCGTATGCCGGGGGATGAATGGAAGTTATTAAAGATTCGTGACAGGCTTCCAAACATAGTACTTAATCTGAACACCTATGGACAAAGCTTAATAGGTAATTACAATGTTTATGAGAATGACAAACATTTGAATGCAATAGATTTTTTAAAACAAAAAATATTTAGTTTCTCACTTCCATCTGTTGTAAGAAATGAAATTCAATGGAAAAGCAGGATTGCGTTTATAAACGATAGTACAATTTGTATAAACAGCAGTTATCAAAATGGCCTTATTCTATTTAGATATAATGCCCGGGATCCAAGTATAGTTTATGAAGGTAAATGCCTTGCCGGCATTCAATGCAATAAGATTTTTACTGATCGTGATAACCGTTTATGGGTAAGTACCGATGATGGAATATTTAAGCAATCGTTTTATAAAAACACTTTCCATAATATCACAACTCCCGCAGCAGCAAAAATTCAGGATGTAGATAATTTTGTTAATGGTTTTGCTGTTTTTCATGACAAGCTTTTTGTGAGCGCTTTTGGATCAGGCATTTTAATGTATGATGATAAGGGAAATTTTTTAAGCCAACTGATTCCTGAAAAAAATAAAAAGAAAAATCAACCGTGGAATATTAGTTATTATTCAAAAGACAGTCTTTTTATTTCTACCCAATCCGGAGCATTGCTCCTTAATGCAGGTAGTGGGTTATCGCATACATTCTTGCAACCCGGCATGCCGGGCATACTGGACAGCGTGCCTATTACAGCAAGCCTTGTAGATAGCCACCATAGATTATGGATGGGAATGGGTGGCGGAATGGGCATGTTTATGATGGATCTGAATAACCGACAATGGACACGTTTTGCACCTGATCCACTTAAAAAAGGATTTCCACTCCGTTATCCCTTTAGTATTAGCGAAGATAAATGGGGTAATATCTGGATGTCAGGCATAGAAGGGATTACACGTTGGAACCAATCTAAAAAAATGTTTGACACGCTTATAACCAAAATCCCTGGTATAGCCGAAGAAATATCCGGCCAACTGATTTCGTCAATTGCAGATACGGAAGGTAATCTATGGATTTGCCCGGAAGATTTTGTTTTAATTAAGTGGGACCTTAAAAGTGGGCATATAAAAATTTATAAACAACCTTCAACTTTAGGGGCTTTAAGAGTAGACCAAATCAATGGGCCATGGAATCATTTTTTATGGATGAGTTCAAATGTAGGCTTATTATATTTCAATATTCTGGAAGAAAAATTTTCTTTATTAAAAAAAGAAGATGGATTGCCTAATGCAAATGCGAGTGGTGGCAGAATGTATTTTGACACGGCATCTGGCAAAATGTATGCAGGCTTCAATAATGCCTATAGCTGGTTTTATTCAAAAGACATTTTGAATAAAAAACTACCAGTAAATACTTATATCACGGATATTCATTTATTTGGTGATTCCCTTTCAAAAGCAGGCAACACTTTTTTGAAATTTTCGCATCGTAATAATTCCCTTAGCATAAGCTTTACGGGTATTAATTATGACAATGGAGAGTTCAATACTTACGCTTACAGGTTGTTTGAAGATCATGCCACAGGTTGGATAAATATTGGAGAACAGAAGACGATTAATTTTGCAAATCTAAATCCCGGGCTTTATACTTTCGAGGTAAAAACAATTCTTTCAGATGGAACAGAAAGCCTGCATCCTGCAAGTGTTAAGTTAACTATTTCTCCCGCTTTTTATCAAACGTTGTGGTTCTATTTATTATGCATTTTAATTCTTATCGCAGCAGCTTATAGTTTATATCGATACCGCATTAATCAATTATTAAAGTTGCAAAAAGTGCGCAACAATATATCTTCGGATCTTCATGATGATATTGGAGCAAAGCTTACTAATATAAATATTCTTACTATGCTAAGTGAGCAAAACCTGCAGCATCCTGAAATAATTGATTCTTACCTTAAGCGTATTGCCGGGGAAATACAATCATCAGGACAGGCACTTGATGATATTGTTTGGAGCATCAACAGCAACAATGATTCTATCACTGACATCATTGCACGCATGCGAAGGTATGCTGCCGATATTTTTGAAACCACTTCTATAAATTTCCATTTCAACAGCGATAAAAAATTGAGTAATCGCAACATGGCAATGGAGCAGCGACGGGATTTATTCCTGGTGTATAAAGAAGCCATTACTAATATCCAAAAACACGCTATGGCAACCGAAGTAGAAATAAATATAAAGGCTGAAAAAAAGCAAATCAATCTTATTATTAGCGATAATGGAAAAGGATTTGATGTATCTCAACCTTCACATCGGAATGGCTTAAAAAATATGCGGAACAGGATTGAAAAATGGAAGGGACGCTTTATTATAAATTCTTCCAAAGGCCATGGAACAACCATCAATATATTACTCTCATAATGCGGGTAACCTTTAAAGGGGATTTTGACGGGTTAATATCTGATTATCTTTATCTTCCATTATGGCTGTAAGCATCATTATTTTTGAAGACAACGAACAGCTAAGACAATCACTTGTAGTGCTTTTAAAAAGTTCATCAGAGTTTGTTGTTCTTGGTGATTATAATCATTGCCTGGACGCGGCAAATATTACAAGGCGTCTAAAGCCCGATGTAGTAATTATGGATATTGATCTGCCCGAACAATCAGGTATTCATGGAACCCGAATTATTAAAGAGACCAATCCTGATATATCGGTTATTATGTACACTATGTTTGAAGATGATAAAAAAATATTTGACAGTTTATGTGCCGGTGCCAATGGTTATATATTAAAAATCACAACTCCCTATAAATTATTTGATGCGATAAAAGAAGTAACTGAAGGTGGTGCTCCAATGTCTCCAACCGTTGCCAGGCGTGTGTTACAATCTTTCCAGCAAAAAAATGCCCAGCAGGCTTATGACTTATCCAAGAGGGAAAATGAAATTCTGCATTTGCTTACAGAAGGATACAGCATTAAATTAATTGCCTACGAACTTGGCATTGCTTACGAAACCGTACGCTCCCATCTTAAAAATATTTACTCAAAGCTTTATGTTAATTGTGGAAAAGAAGCCATAGCAAAAGTGCTGAAAGAAAAAATCATTTGATAATGTTGTAAACTGCCTTTTTAGTTCAATTTTTATTTGATCGCCCATTATTAATTTCCTGAATTTCCTTAACTGCATATAAGCCTGTATTAGTACACCGCAGCCGACATTTAATTGTTTTAGCTTCTCCCAATTACTGCCCTTAAAAGGGGATTGCTGCTACATAGCATTCCTTTTATTTTCGGTCTTAAGTTGTAAACATTCGGTTATAAATTAAAATATTCTACACTCAAAATATTGCCATGAAAACAATTTCTCTCAGCTTCATTTTCCTGTGTACTACAATTACCATGCAGGCACAAAACCTTAATGGCACTTTGGTATTCAGTCATCACAATGACACTTCAACTATTCATCCTGATACGATTTATTCTATTAATAATGCCGGGCAAAAAACATTTGTTACATTAGGATACCGCCCGGTGGTTTCACATACGGGTAATTATATGGCTTTTGCTAATGGCCAGAATCCCAATCAAAGCCTTGACGCAAGTCTATTGATCAGGAATTTAGTTACGCATAAAGACACGCTGGTCTTTTTTAATGGCGGTGATTATCTTGACTATTTTGATTTTTCTCCCCACGATTCACAATTAGCTTATGGCTTTGCATGCAGCATGTATACTTCTAATATTGACGGTACTAATTCTTTTCATGATATTGGTTGCACCCCTTGCGATTGTTATTCTGACCAGCCTGTTGTGCGTTTGTCAGATTCTTTAGTTACTTATCATAACGTGCATTATGGTATTTATACAAAAAATTATGACGGAAGCAATCCACTGCAGGTACCAAATACACTTCCCGGAGATTTATTCCCGGTATGGTCGCCTGACGGGCAATGGATTGCCTGGTATAAAACCAAGCCCGGTTTATTTTATGTTACAAATGCTATTTATAAAATTAAACCCGATGGCGCTAACAAAACACTTCTTCTTCAGCTTGCAGCATCTGATACACTTACAGCCGATCCGTTATGGTCAACTGATATGAATAATATTTTTTTCATTGCACGCATACAAAACTCATTAGGTATATATAAAGTGAAAACTGATGGCAGTGGAAACTATCAAAAAATATTTGCTCTTAGTTCCGCAAGTATAAACGATTACTGGCTGGGGTTAACAGATTTTGCTTCAGGCACATTGCCCTTAACCTTAACTGATTTTACCGCTACATACCAGAGTAAAGCTGTACATCTTGCCTGGCAAACGGAACAGGAAATAAACACCAGTTATTTTGACATTGAAAGAAGTATTGATGCAATAAACTTTTCTAAAATTGGAGGTGTTGCTGCAAAAGAAAACAGTAATGTTTTGGCTAACTATTCATTTACTGATAATGCTTTGCCTTTTGTAAATGGACTGCAGCAAACACTGGAGTATCGCCTGAAAATGATTGATAAGGACGGACATTTCACCTACTCAAAAATTGTAGCCATTAGTTTTAGCGCTTCAACATCAATAAAAATTACTCCAAACCCTGCAAAAAATATTTTGCGAATTACAGGTTTAAACGCGTCTGTTCCTGTCGCAATTTCTATAATAAATGTTTCAGGAAATAGAGTTAAGAAAATAACTGCTCGCAATAATAATTACTTGTGCGATGTCAGCAGTTTACCGTCGGGCACATATTATATAAGCATTGCAGAGGATAAAAAAATTACAAACCTAAAATTTGTAAAGGAATAATATACAGTTATACCTAATAAAACAATGGGTATAATAAAAATCAATTTCTCTACAAACAATTTATCAAATTATGACATACACTATTGAAGAAACAGACCTCGAACGCCAGCATTTGCTTGCTGAATTTTTAGAGCCTGTATCATTAAATGCTTTAAAAAATATTTCATTACCAAAACATGCAAGCATATTAGATATTGGTTGCGGATTGGGTGATACAACGTTGATGTTGAATGACCGTTTTTCCAACTCAATCATTACAGGTCTTGATGGCGATGCATCATTAATTGAAACAGCTAATGAAGAGAAAACCTTATTACATCCAAACTTAAATTTTATCTCCGGCGATGCACTTGCTCTTCCCTTTGATGACAACAGTTTTGATTTTGTTTTTTGCCGTTACATTCTTCATCATATTCCTGATGCAGAGGCTACAATAAAAGAAATGAAAAGGGTTTGCAAGCCGGGAGGAATTGTTTTTGCACAAGACCCTGACGCAAATTTTTTTCAGTCATACCCTGAAAGCGATGCTTACCCAATTTTTAAAGAAGTAGTGAATAGTCTTTTTGCTGATGCAACTATCGGAAGAAAATTGATCCATTATTTTAAAAGCACCGGCTTGAAAGATGTAACGTATGACGTGCAGTTAATTCTCGCAGACCATACTTATGTGCTTAAGAAATTTTATCGTATGACTGCGCAAGCCATGAGCAAATCCATCCTGCAAAAAAAATTGATGAATGAAGAGCAGCTTGATGAATGGATAAAAGAACTGAGCAGAATTGAACATGATAAAAACACCATTGTATTAACACATCCAATTATAGCAGTGTGGGGAAAGAAGGCTGAATAATGTTGATAGCAATTTAAAATATCTCCTTCAATACCTTTTAACCAACCGCAAATATTTTATTAACCAACTATGTTAAACAGAAGTATTAGAAAATGGGATTTGGTACTGATGATGATTAACTCAATAATAGGTGCCGGCATTTTCGGGTTGCCATCAAAAATATTTAAGTTATCGGGCGTGTATAGTATTGTTGCTTTTTTTGTTTGTGCTGTAATTGTATTTGTCATTATTTTAATTTTTGCTGAAATAAGCAGCCGTTTCAACAAAACAGGTGGACCATATCTGTATGCTTTTACAGCTTTTGGACGCTTTCCTGCTTTTATGATGGGCTGGCTGTCTCAATTAACCCGCATTGTAATTTTTGCAGCATTAATAAATTTACTGGTAACCTATCTTTCATTTTTCTCATCATTATTCAATAATACAGCAGTAAGAATATGTGTGATCACTTCAGTTATATCGCTGCTTACATTCATAAATTACATAGGTGTTAAAAGCTCTGTACGTGTTACCAGCATTCTTACCATTGCAAAGTTGCTTCCGTTGCTTGCATTTATAATTATAGGGTTGTTTCACATAAATATTAATCTTTTTAAATCTGCAAGCATGCCAAATTTCTCTTCATTTTCAAACTCAGTATTATTATTAACTTTTGCATTCGGCGGTTTTGAAGGAGTGCTGGTAAACTCAGGAGAAATAAAAAACCCCCGCAAAACATTGCCATTTGCGTTGATTATATCTGCATTGGTTGTTACAATATTTTATTGCTTAATCCAGGTAATATGTATCGGAACAATACCTGCGCTTGCCTCTTCAGAAAAACCATTAGCAGATGCAGCTACCATGTTTATCGGGCACACCGGAGCTGTTGTAATCAGTATTGGTGCCGTAATATCAATTGTTGCAACATTAAATACAAATATGCTGGTAAGCTCACGACTTCCATTTGCTATGAGTGATGAAGGGCAGCTTCCTAAAATATTTTCATATACGCATCCAAAATATCAAACACCTGTTTGGTCTCTGCTTTTTTATGCAGGTATTGCGATCATAATTTCAATAACCGGGTCTTTTATTTATGCTGTATCCATCAGTGTAATCGCGAGGGTGCTGGTATATTTAATAGTAAGCGTATCATTAATAAAACTGAGGATAAAAAATCCAAAAGCTACAAATTATTTTAAGCTTCCAATCGGATATGCATTTGCAATTGTTGGTGTTCTGTTTTCTCTCTGGTTGCTATCAGCTTCTAAGCAAAATGATATACAGGTTATATCAATTTGTGTAATAGCAGGAATAATATTCTATGTAATGTTCAATGTATTCAAAAAGAAAAACAGGCAAATCTTAATACCTGGAGAAAATGCATTACTAACATCAAATACTGAAATAACAAGTCTATGAAAAATAATATTTATAGGCCGGTATGTTCGTTGCTGTTTACTATCGTAATAGTTACATCGTCACATGGACAGCCAAATAAAACAAACACTACCTCATCAACATTTCCCGGTAAAGAATGGAGCCAAATGAATCATCGCTATCAACATGAAAAATAAATTTCCATATCGTTATCGCGTGATGATAATGCTATTCTTTTTAATTCTCATTACTTATCTCGACAGGATTACTATTTCAATTGTTGGTGTGCGTATTAAGTCTGCATTCAACTTAAGCAATACCCAGTTTGGCTGGGTGCTCGGCGCATTTGCATTAGCATATGCGTTATTCGAAATCCCTGCCGGTGCGATGGCAGATAGAATCGGGCAGAAAAAAGTTTTTATACGCATTGTAATTATGTGGAGTTTGTTTACTGCCATTACAGGTATAACATCAGGATATTTATCATTGATAATAACGCGATTCTTATTTGGTGTTGGAGAAGCCGGTGCATTCCCCACAAGTACCGGTGCTATTGCACGATGGGTACCTAAGCGCGAAACTGCACGAGCTGTATCATGGCTTACAATTGGCTCAAGTGCAGGTGCGGCTGTTGCACCTTTAATTATAGTGCCCATTGCACAAGCTTATGGATGGCGTGCACCATTTTTTGTAAACGGATTAATTGGGTTGGTGTGGGTGCTTGTATGTTTTTCATGGTTTAAAAATGAACCTTCAGAAATGAAAGGCATTTCAGTTACCGAGAAAAATTTAATTGAAACCAACCGGCAATATACAAATGACAGTGAACCATTTCCCTGGAAGCTTGCGCTAAAAGATAAAAATTTATTGGCATTGATTACATCATTTTTTTGTTCCCAATGGGCATTATATTTTTTTATTGCATGGATGCCAATTTATTTACAGCAAGGCAGGCATTTTTCCGAAGATGCAATGAAATCAACAGCTTCCACTTTATTTGTTTTTGGTATAGTCGGCGGAGTTGTTGGCGGTTTTTTCTGTGATTGGCTTGTGAAGAAAAGAGGTTTAAAATTCGGTCGCCGTTTTGTTGGCATTTTATGTTTATACATAATGAGCATACTGCTTTTAGTGGCTGCCATTACTCCAAGTAATACAGTTGTTTCAATTATGTTTATGTGTGCCTATTTTTTCATCCCTTTAAATGGTATTAATAGTTTTTCTGCCTGTATTGATATTGGTGGAAGCAAAGCCTGCACGGTTACAGGCATCATGAATTTTGCAGGTAACATGGGCGCATTTTTACTTGCCATTTTTTTTGGTGCGATAGCAGATGCAACGCATAGTTTTAATGCACCCGTGTTTGTAATTGCAGGCGTTGTATTTGTTGGAAGCATGTTGTGGCTTGTTATTGACCCAACAAAAAAAATAACTAACTCAGAAAGTATTGACTCTATAAATAGAATTTCACTAATTACTAATCAAGAAGTATTGGTGAATTAAAATCATGTTATTAAAAAATCTAAAAAATAAAGCGATGAACATTTCAGATACTTCCGCACTTGTACTTAACTGGACGTCAAAAGATGTTCTGCATAGTAAAGCTGCACAGAATTATTTTGACAGCCTGGATTTAAGCGGTGCCGACTCATTATTCAAAAAGTTTGACAAGAAGGAAAATTTTTTACAAACACAGCTACTGACTAATCGGAAGTTTTTTGTTAGAAAATGTACGGTACAATTTTTAGAAAAATGTAAAAATGAAAATGTTTCAGGGCAGGTAATAATACTGGCTGCAGGAATAGATCCTTTATCAGTTGAGGTTGCTTCGCTTTATCCTCACTGTATAATATTTGATGTAGATAAGTATGTAATGAGTGAGAAAGAAAACTATTTGAATAATACCTGCCCTAACATTCAATTTATTGAATGCGATATTACCAATATAGAATTGCTGAGAGAAGCGCTGGCGAAAAAAGGATGGAATACAACATTGCCATCTCTTTTAGTAATGGAAGGCATTACTTATTATTTACACGAAAATGATTTAAGAAATGTGCTCACATTTTTTGCAGGCGCCGTTTCAGGGTTTGTATGTGATTTTGGTTTAAACCCTGAATTTGTAAATGAGCAAAACAGGGCACATGGTATAGAAACCCGAAGAAAAATAATTGAATCAGTCGGGCTTGAGTTTATGAATTGTTACGACCCGGATTATTACATGAACATAGTGAAACAATGCGGATTTAAAAATTTAGAAAGAGTTACCATGAAACATATCCAGGCAGAAAGAACAGGTGAAAGCACTCCATTTAATTGTAATGAACCGGCATGGGTAGCATTGGTGAAAAGTTGAGAATATTATCCCGCTATATACACTCACATGAATAAAGTATTTGTTTACAACAAAAATAATTCAATGATGGATATTGCTTTACCTGTAAAAAAATATAATTGGCTTATTACAACCGCCATTATAGTTTCTGCATTGGGATACTTCGTGGATATGTATGATGTGTATCTCTTTAATGTAGTGCGCATACAAAGCCTTACTAGTTTAGGCGTGGTTGAAAAAGATTTATTAACTACCGGCATCAGCATTATGGATTGGACATTCACCGGAATGCTGATAGGCGGAATTGTGTGGGGAATTCTCGGTGATAAAAAAGGCAGGTTAAAAGTTTTGTTTGGTTCAATCATAATATACTCTCTTGCCACTTTTGCAACAGCTTATGTAGAAAGTATAACACAATACAAATTACTAAGATTAATTGCCGGCTTCGGTTTAGCAGGTGAATTGGGCGCAGGTGTAACACTTATTTGCGAACTAATAAAGCCAGCGAAAAGAGGTTATGGAACTGTGCTGATAGCTGCAACCGGATTATATGGAATTGTATTCGCTTCATTTATTGCACACCATTTTTACTGGCGCACTGCATATATAATCGGAAGCTGCATGGGAATTATTTTATTGATTTTAAGAATAAGTGTTTCTGAAAGTGGAATTTTTAAAAAGTCATTAGAAGATACACACATAAACCGAGGGAATTTTTTAAAACTTGTTTCCAGTAAAAAATTAGTTTTTAAATATCTGAAATTAATATTAATAGGGTCACCTGTAACTATAATAGTAAGCATATTAGCTTCGGCTGCACCGGAATTTGGGAAGCAATTCGTCATGAAAGAAATTCCTGACGCAGGTACAGCCCTTGCAGTTTTTTATATTGGAATTTCTACAGGCGAAATCTTTATGACCTTAATAAGTCAATGGTTAAAGAGCAGGAAGAAAACAATATATGTTGCTCTTTTTATTCAGCTCGCCGGCGTGCTTTGGTTTCTTTATTTTCCGCCACAAACTTTATTTGAATTTTATGCACGATGTGCTGTTATAGGTTCAACTTACTTCCCTATATTACTGACAACTGTCTCCGAAACGTTTGGTACTAATTTGCGCGCCACTGCAACCGTATCTGCACCTAATTTTATGAGAGCTATATTCATTCCACTTTCATTTATTTTTCAACAGGTAAAACCTTCTTTAGGTTTGGTAAACAGTGCAGCATTAGTAATTATATGTGCAATTTTTATTTCCGCAATAGCTGCACTTTTCACAAAGGAAACGTTTGGTAAAGAGCTTGATTATTACGAGATATAATTATTAAAAACTTCATTCAATAATTAATATAAAATGATACAACAAGATAAACACTTTCACATGAGCAAAGACTATGAATTGAATTCATCGTCACAAAAAACCATTGGCAGAACCGTAATTCAATGTGCTATTGAAATGGCAAAATCAGCATTTAAAAATCCTGAAACTATTAAGGCATTGGATATTGCTTGTGGTCCCGGAAATCTTACCATTGAATTTCTCCATGCTTTGGAAAATGGTTTTCATGGTGCAGAGATTGACCTTACAGGGCTTGATTATAGCGAACAAAATGTAAATCGTCTTATAAAAAATTCCGGAGAAAAAATTAAAGGTGTTACAGGTTCTTTTTATAATCTTTCAGCAGAAACAAAAGATACAAACATTATCATTTCAAATGAAGGGCTTCATTGGCAACCGCCTTATAAAACAAGCAAAATATTTTATGCATACTTACCATTTGCTGAAAGGGAAAAATATGAATTGTTTGCAATGCAAAATCTTGAAAATGCATTAAGAAGTATTCATGAATCACTAAAGCCAGGTGGTATAGCTGTGCTTCAGTTTGGCCATGCAGGTAGCATGAAAAAACATTGGGATGTTATTTATGAAGTTTTTAATAAAGAACCATTTAAACAATACATGGACAAAATAAATATCCCTTTATATTATCTTTCGATTGAGCAGATTCGTAATGCTCTTTTAAAAGCCGGATTTACTAAGGAAAATATAAATATTAATTCCTTTACGCAGGATTTAACAGAAGATACGCCGGCAGCTATCACAAATCTCCACAGAGCTGTTTCGCAACATGGTTATAGCCAGGTTTTCAATCCAAACCTGTTAGAGGCTTTCTATAAAAGAATGGAAGAAAAATTAAATGATAAGGAAATAAATTCTTACAGAAAAGACCAATGGCACAGAACATTAATCAAACTAAAGAAGGCAAACTCCAGCAGAATAGGTTGAATTTAAAAAAAATTTCAACACATCTATAATTGAAACGAACATTTGCAGTAAGTAATACCGACTTAATAAAAGACTGCAAATATGTTTGGTAAAATTTATCCTTTCTTTTCAGACGCAATACAAAAGATGAAATTTTAATTCATTAAAAAAATTTAATGTTTCAAATATCACGATCTCTGCGATTTTTCAACATCATGTTTCATTTATGGAAATAATTCTTTTTAATTATATTACTTTTCTTCCTCAAAAGAAAATATGGACACACAACAGCTTGAGCAACTTTTTCCAAACCTTCAAGAAAATTTATATAAGGATATAATTAAACATGGCACAATAAGGGAAGTAAAAGCCGGTGAAGCATTACTACGGGTTGGCCAAACAATTCGTTCAACAATGCTTATTATAGATGGTGTTATTAAGCTGTACAGAGAAGATGATGAAGGCAAAGAGTTTTTTATTTATCATCTTGATGCAGGGCAGGCTTGTTCTCTTTCAATGGTATGCGCAGCCAAACATGAAACAAGTGAAGTGTTAGCGAAAGCACTTACAGATGCTACATTGTTAGCTATTCCCCTGGAATTTATGGACCAATGGATGAGCAAATACAAAAGCTGGTACCAGTTTGTAATCACATCCTATCGTAATCGCTTTGAAGAATTACTAAAAACAATTGATGCCATTGCCTTCTCTAATATGGATGAACGCCTGGAAGATTATTTAAAAAAGCAGGTAAAGAAGTTAGGGGTAAATTTAAAAATGACCCACCAGGATATTGCCAACGACCTCAATTCTTCAAGAGAAGTAATCAGCCGTTTATTAAAAAAGATGGAAACGAAAAATTGGGCTGTCATTCATAGAAATTCTATTGAATGGATTAAAGCGCCCAATCACTAAAAGGAAGTTGACAAGCCACCTGGTTTTTTTCTCTGCAATTGTTTCCGCCGTTGGTGCAATACTTAATTACAAATCATTAGCCGTCATCCGGATACCTTAAATTTTTTTATGTGACAACTATCACAATGTCTCTGATTTTTTACCGTCATATTTGCATTTATGGAAATAGTAGGGTACATAGCTTCCTTATTTATTGGTATTTCATTAGGCTTAATCGGCGGTGGCGGTTCTATTTTAACTGTGCCTGTACTGGTATACCTGTTTAATATCAATCCGGTTCTATCTACTTCTTATTCATTATTTATAGTAGGTTCAACAAGCCTCGCGGGCGCTATAAATAACTATCGTAAGAACTTAGTACGGGTTAAGGTTGCTTTGTTATTTGGGTTATCTTCTATAACTACTGTGTTTATTACAAGAAAATTTATCATACCCTACGTTCCTGAAAAAATATTTGTCATAGGAGCTTTTATCATCACACATTCTTTGCTTACCATGATTTTGTTTGCTATTTTAATGATAGCTGCCGCTAATGCTATGATAAGAAATGGGAATAAAGAAACAAGGGATGAACAACCCGTTCAAACTAAAATAAATTTAATAAAACTTCTGGTGTATGGTGTTGCGGTAGGATTGGCAACCGGCATTTTAGGTGCTGGCGGTGGATTTTTATTAATACCTACTTTAGTTCTTTTTGTAGGCTTACCGATGAAAGAAGCAGTAGGCACCTCATTATTAATTATTGCATTAAATTCTTTGATTGGGTTTACAGGAGACCTGGGCCACTTTGCTATTGATTGGATTTTCCTGACTATAATTACCTTAATAGCGATTACAGGCATTATCATAGGAGGCTTATTAAATAAAAAAATAAAAGGGGAAAAGTTGAAAAAAGGTTTTGGGTGGTTCGTGCTGGTAATGGGTATTTTTATATTGATAAAGGAAATCTTTTTCAACAAATAAAATTTAAAAGAATACGATGTTAGAAATATTAAAACAACCCTGGCCATGGTATGTGGCTGGCCCGCTAATTGGCTTGATGGTTCCTTTATTATTAATTATTGGGAATAAAACTTTTGGCATATCCTCATCTTTGCGGCATATATGTGCAGCATGCCTCCCTTCAAAAATCCCTTACTTTAGTTATGATTGGAAAAAAGAGATATGGAATATAGTTTTAGTCACGGGAATATTAATCGGCGGGTTTATTGCGGCAACTTTACTTATGAATGATCAGCCTGTTCAGGTAAATCCAAAATTAGTAAGTGAGCTGTCAACCTACGGCATTACTGATTATCATTCGCAGTTACCTAAGCAGCTTTTTAACTTTCAGCAGTTGTTCACGCTGAAAGGTCTTATACTAATAGTTGGCGGAGGTTTTTTGGTAGGCTTTGGTACAAGATATGCTGGTGGCTGTACTTCCGGCCATTCGATCATGGGACTTTCTAATTTACAACTCCCTTCATTAATTGCCACTATATGTTTTATGATCGGAGGTTTTATAATGGCTAACCTTATTCTCCCATTTATTTTAATGCTTTAATGTATGAATGATATAACAACCTTAAACAAAGAAACCAATACAGATTTTGAAGTGCGTTCTTTAGATACAATTTATGCTGAAGAACAAAAAGAAAAAGAGCCTGTGTGGTCTTATTTAAAATACTTATTCGTAGGGATTTTATTTGGAATTATTTTAGTGAAGTCAGAAGTCATTTCATGGTTTCGGATCCAGGAAATGTTTCGCTTACAAAGTTTTCACATGTATGGTGTAATTGGGTCTGCTGTTGTAATAGGAATTATTTCTGTACAGTTAATAAAGAGGCTCAACATAAAAACGCTTAGCGGAGAAAAGATTGAACTGCATCAAAAGAGATTCAACAAAGGCCAGGTTTATGGCGGATTGCTTTTTGGTTTTGGATGGGCGCTTACCGGAGCTTGTCCTGGACCAATGTATGCCCAAATTGGAACAGGCGCATTGGTAGTTGTTGTTGCTTTACTTAGTGCAATTGGCGGTACATGGGTTTATGGATTGATGAAAGAAAAACTGCCACATTAATTTATTGGTTCTTTAAATTTTTAATCATTTAATATTCTGTAAATAATATTTCATGTGTCAGCAAGATCCATTATTGCCAGGGCCTTCAGATAATCAGTCAAACACTGCAAACAGCCGGCGAAAATTTATAAAGAACACAGCAGGCTTAGCCGGACTTGCATTTGTTGGTTTACCGCAAATTGCGGGAGCAGCATCCGGGGATGCTCAACATGAAAAAGAAATTAAGAAAACCAATGCTGTACGAAAAGATAAAGCACAGCATATAACGTTATTACACACTGCAGATATACATGCACAACTATATACCCATGATGAATTTTTTTGGGAAAATGGTAAGGCGGTATATAAAAAACGTGGAGGCCTTGCTGTGTTAAAAACAATGCTCCTCGATTTAAAAAAACAAAATACAGGCAATACACTAATTATTGATGGAGGCGATTGTTTCCAGGGAGGTGGTGTTGCGGCGTTGAGTAAAGGACAGGCCATTATTCCTCTAATAAATAATATTGGGTACGACCTTGTGTTGCCGGGAAATTGGGAAGTAGTGTATGGAAAAGAAATGATGCAAAAAGATTTAGGTGGTTACAATGCTGATAAGATATGTGCAAATATGTTCCATGATACTAATGATGAACTCAATGGTGATCTGATGTTTCCGCCTTACTGGACAGTGATTCTTGCGGGGATAAAAATTGGTTTTATTGGTTACAATGATCCGCTTACTCCACGTCGGCAATCGCCTGCATACAGTAAAGGGATCCGGTTTACAAATCCTGAAATTAATGTAAGCAAATACATAAAAATATTACGTGACTATGAAGTGTGCAAAATGGTTTTTTTAATTACTCACATGGGGCTTACTCAACAGGTTGATCTTGGAAATAAAAAAGAGATTGACGGTGTTGATTATATTTTAGGTGCAGACACACATGAAAGAGTAAGAAAACCTATTGAAGCAAAATATGCAAAGGTTACAGAGCCAGGGGCCTTTGGTTCATTCATTTCAAAACTTGATATTGTAATCGAAGATGGAAAAGTAAAAGATCATAACTACCAGTTGTTAGATGTTGATCCTGAAAAATATAAAGCTGATGAAGAAATGCTTAACATGATTAAGCTGGCAAGAGAGCCTTACAGGAAAGAATTGAACACTGTTATAGGTAAAACTAAAACGCCTCTTGTTCGTTATTTCGTTTTAGAAAGCCCGATGGATAATATGATAACTGATGCTATAATGTGGAAGTTTAATCCGGATATTGCATTGAGCAATGGCTTTCGCTTTTGTCCCCCACTAATTCCGGATTCAACAGGGACAGCAGATATAACTAATGAATATTTATGGAGTATGTTACCGGTAGATAGTGATGCAAAAACCGGTGAAATATCAGGTGCCCAATTGCTTGCCTGGCTTGAATCTGAGTTGCATAATGTATTTGCGAAAAGTGCTGCTGAGCGCTTTGGCGGATGGATGGTTCGCTTTGCAGGAATGGAAATAAATTTTACAGCACACAATATTTTTAATAAAAGATTGAACTGGGTTAAAGTAAAAGGAGAACTCCTGGATAAAGCAAAAGTGTATAGCATAGTGGCCTGTGAGCGTGAAGGTGATCCCGATGATAATTTATGCAGGGTAGAACATGTAAACAATCCAAAAAAACTTGACGTCACTTTACATCAAATAATGAGAGATTACTTAAAAGAACATTCACCAGTATCTCCCAAAGTCCAGGGAAGGGTTATTGCAACAGATGAATCACCTGATCTGCTTTCACAGTTAGAAGGGTATGATTATGTATTCAGGTAAAAATATTTTTAAACCTTTCCCGTATTTTTATTAGTAGTGTAGAAGAACTACGATTAAATAAATAAGCCCAAGACATGCAAGGCAACCAAGTAATAACTTGAACCATTTGTTCGAAATTAAAATTAGACCTTTCGAAATATAATCACTGTGACATAAGTCACACTATTGTTTGGTGACAAGTGTTACAGAAAAGAAATAGATTTTGGTGAACTTTACAAAAGGAAGAAAGGTATTTGGATAAGAATAATAATCAAAATAGAGTATGATTATAGCAGTAAAGATTAAATCAATTTTATGAATTTAAAGGACTTGTTTGATAAGTTAAAAAAAAGAGGGCTAAGCATATTGTTTTTTAGCTTTGCTATTCTTATCATTTTTAGCCCGGATGCAAAATCCTGGCTATTGCAAAAAATGGTTTCAGCTGGTTTATTTAATATAGAATTAAACAAAGATGAAGTAAATAAAAACTTAGCTGAAAATATATCTTTTTCATTTACAGATTCTAATGGTAAAACTCTAGCTACAAGCGATTTAAAAGGCAAGGTAGTATTCATAAACTTATGGGCATCGTGGTGCCCACCGTGCCGGGCAGAAATGTCTTCTTTAAATGAGTTATATCTGAAATTAAGTGATGATGACAGGTTTACTTTTCTGTTTATGAACGAAGATGAAGACAAAGCAAAAGCAATTAAATATATTGAAAAAAATCATTTTATTATTCCTTTATATAATCGTTCCGGAGAGGTTTCTAGTGAAATTTTCAGTGGAACTTTGCCAACGACGATAGTGATCAATAAAGAAGGAAAAATAGTATTAAAACATGAGGGATTAGCAGGGTATAATACGAACAAATTTATTCTTCAATTGAAAGGATTGTCGAAATAACCTTCAATCATGTTCAACACTTCATACTTACGGTAATATTCTACATTTGTTCAAAAAAATTTCCTAACTAATTAATATAATACCTTAATAAAACTCCTAACTTCTCTTTTTGTGACAAGTGTCACAGAACAGGTATTGAAATTGAGTGAAGTTTGCAGAGTAAATAAAAAAGAATGCAAATAAAACAATTTGAAGACAAGAATCTTTCGCATTTCAGCTATGCAATATTGAGTGAGTGCGAAAAGAAAATAATTCTGATTGACCCTTCCCGTAATCCACAGCAATATCTTGATTATGCAAAAGAAAATGAAGCACAGATTACAGGTGTAATTGAAACCCATCCTCATGCAGATTTTGTAAGCAGTCATTTGGAGCTTCATGATACAAAAGGCGCAACAATTTATACAAGCAAGTTGGTAAATGCTTTATATCCTCATCAACCATTCGATGAAGGCGGAACCATACAACTTGGCAAAATAAAATTAACCGCTATCAATACACCCGGCCATTCACCCGATAGTATCTGCATTCTTTTGGAACATGATGGAAAACAGAAAGCAATTTTTACAGGAGATACACTTTTTATTGGTGATTGTGGCAGGCCAGACCTAAGACCCGGCGCAGGCGATACACACACAGCAGCAAATGAATTGGCAAGACAGATGTACCATAGTTTGAGAAATAAATTAATACCACTGAATGATGATATTATTGTTTATCCCGCACATGGTGCAGGTACGCTTTGCGGGAAAGTTCTTAGCAAAGCCAGCAGCAGCACTATCGGGGAAGAAAAGAAAAGCAATTGGTCATTACAGGATAAACCTGAGGATGAGTTTGTAAAAGAACTTTTGAACGATCAACCTTTTGTGCCAGCCTACTTTTCTTTTGACGTAGAGATAAATAAAAAAGGCGCATCGTCTTTAAAAAAAAGTATTGCACAAATAAAAACAGGTGCAACAATCAATAAAAATTCAAATCAATCTTTAAATAAAGCTATTTGGATTGTTGATACAAGAAAAGAAGAAACATTCAAAGAAGGTCATCTTTCACATTCTGTCAATCTCATGGAAGATGGAAAATTTGAAACCTGGTTAGGTAGCATTATCAAACCAGATGAAAAATTTTATTTGGCGGCAGAAAGTAAAGAGCAACTGCAACGAATGCTGGAAAGGGCTGCCGTTATTGGTTATGAAACAAATATAGAAGAAGCTTTTGTTATTGATGATGCCAATTTAAAAGAAGAAAAGATTGATGTAGGCCCATTCAGGAAGCACCAGCAAGATTATACCATTGTAGATGTAAGAAATACTTCTGAAGTATCAGAAGGAAAAATATTCCCAAATAGTATACCTATTCCCTTGTCAGAAGTAAGAAACAGGATTAAGGAAATTCCAACAAACAAACCTATTATAGTTCATTGTGCAAGTGGCTACAGAAGTGCAGCAGGTAGTTCGCTTATTCAATCAGAACTAAATGGCAAGGTAAAGGTGTTTGATTTGGGGGAAGGGATTAAAGATTTTCTATAAAGCAACCAAAGAAACCGTGAAACTTATTCTGATAATAGTATGTTTTTCAGTAATTGATTATAGTTAAAAAGTTAGTGTAATAATTTGCGCTTCAGTAGCTACTCTGTAACAAATTACTCAACCAAAACTTTTTCTATCATAACATCCCAATGCGCTAATAGTAATTCAAAACGGTGTTGCTCGTCCTTTGTTCCAAACAAAAAAAATTTAGTAAGCATTTACAAAATCAAAGTGAGAAAAATGTTTAAGCCCCTTCATTTTACCCTACAAAATAATTGCTGGAAGACAAGATTGTAACTTGAAATCCTCGGTTCAAAGCGATTTAGAAAAGCGCCGCCATTCCTTGTGCATACCATCGGGCAAGATAATCGTTAGGATGAAGTGGATTGGCAATACAATCCTTTGCTTTCTTTATACTATAAATTTTATCGCTTAAAGTTGTCATATCAAAATCAATAATTCCGATTGCTTCCAATTGCTGAAGTTCTGTATTGTAGCCGCGTAAATTATTTTGATACCAGGTTTTATTTTTATCACTATTCAAAACATAATCAGGATCAAACTTTATGTTTGATAAAAGTAAAAACTCTGCATCTGGATTTGAGAATTTCACTTTTTTGATAATAGTTTTAATGTATCCGATAAACTGCTGCGGAGTATATCGCCAAAAATCATTCATCCCAAAATCAAGAATTACAAGATCGGGTTTCAATGGGCTGATATAGGTATCTGCATGATCAGCGCCCCAGTCTACAACTGCACCAGGCAAGCCTTCATTATAGATCGTGATATCATCGTAGCCATATTTCTTTTTTAGCTGGTAAGAGAAAAGGTCAATGTAAGTTGGCATGTAAGGAGCAATCGTATCATAGCTGCTCACATTTAATCCTCTTGTTATGCTCATGCCCAAAGCAACAATTTTAAGTGGTGATTTGGAAGTAAGCTTTGCAATTGTGTTCGGCATTTTATTTCCTTTGTAAGAAGGTAGTGGACCATTCCATTTGTCATGATGCATATAAGTCACAACTATCCATTGTGATTGCAGGTTATACCATGCAAGATTAGTTTTAGTATCAAACGAAATATCTGCCCGGAAAGGCATTGATGAATTTTTACTTCTTATAATCATCTTACCTTTCGTTATATAATCCAGGCCTTGTTTATATTTAATATTCAGATCATAACTTTTTACCGATATAATTTTTGAAGGATTAAATAATAACTTGCCGGTTGCAGGTTTCCCATTCACTGAATACATTAAAACAGTTTCATTGTAAATAGTATCCGATTTCCAGAAAGGCTGCATGTATTCATCAAGATTACATGTGGGCTTATTAGCCGCTGTATCATTGCTTTCAATCTTAATGGAAAAATTATCGGCATATATATAACTGTTTGAAGAATCTGTTTCAATACCAATCATAATATATCTTGTATATGGAGGTGCTTCTGTGTAGTTTCCTATACGCTGATATTGAGCTGAAGTTATACTGCTATTTTTATCTTCAAATAGCAGGTGATTAAGTGAATCATAAAATTGAATGAAAGAATATGCCTTTACTTTTTCATTTGATTTTACATATGCATTCAATTGAATAATTGATAAAGGTGATGCATTGATGCGCTGTATAAGGCTGCTTAAGTTCGAAATCTTTACACAGGCATTTCCTTTATAAGCATTGCTCTTATCAGGCGTAACGTTATCTGCATTACCATTGATTATCCAGTTAGTAAGTCCATCTTCAAAATCCAAATTGTTTTGCGCAGTGCTATTAATTGCTATACAAATAATTGATAGAAGAAGTGCAGTTTTCAATTTTATTTTAATTATTTTTTATAGATCCTTTTTACTCTTAATACAAAACAATATAGTTAATTTAATACCACGAATGTTTAAAACCCGGGATGTATGAAAAGAAGAAACTTTATAAAAAATGCAGCGCTTGCAAGTGTCGTTGTAAAAGTTCTAGACATTTCCGATGCAGTGGCATCTTTGCAAACTGAATCAACATTTTTAAAAATCTTCGCTCACCTTCAATCTCCGCAATTTAATTTTTTTGCAATTGATTCTCTTGGTAAAAGTAATTTAGGAACCAATCTAATTTTAAACGATGAAGCTTCTTTACAGCCCGCTTATACTTCATCAATACATAAGGCTAAAACAATCTACAGGCTTGCTTCACAAGGCAAACATGAATTGCCTGTTTGGGAAATGATCAAAACAAAATCTTCCTTCTCACTGATTTCAACTTATCATGCCGGGCATACAAATCCCTTTATATTCAATATCAGCCAATATGCGAATCACGCAACTCTTTTAGGAATAATGAAAGGTGAAAAAAATGAAGTTACACTTCCTGCAATTTTACATTTTCCTGATATGGGCACCTTGCGTATTACATGCAATATTCCTGATCAAAAAGTGCGATATAGTTCGCAGCGTTTTATCGAACATCCATTTGTAAAAATTGAATTCCCTGAAGCAATAAAATCATCAACGAAAATTGAATATTATTTTGAAGTGGTAACTATTCATCCTGAAATTAATGGTATCGAAAATGATTCGATCTATGATTGCTTTCGTAAAAATTTTATCAGCATATTCCAGGTTAATCCTTTATTAAAAATATTATCTAATAATTCTGCAAGCGATGCATGTGCTTTTACTTTATTCAAATATTCTGAAGTGGCTTTACACACTCCGCAATTAGCAAATGGTCTTACAACGCTGGATTTGATACGTATGACACTGGATCGTTATTTGGCCGGACAAAAAGGATATGGTCTATTAGGCTATGATTATGATAAGCAATGGGACATCCCCAAATCGACCACTACCTGCAACAGCCTTGATTCTTATCCATCATTATTAATTGCCGTATGCAACTATACAACAGGAAGCAATGACAGAAAATGGTTCATTAAAAATTATTCTAAAATAAAAGTTTGGATTAACGAAATGCTGAGCACAGATAATGACGGCGACGGCTTATTGGAATTTTGTTTTTCAGGAAATAGTGGAAGCTGGAAAGGCGATTCATCAATGCGGCCGGCGAATTGGTGGGATACTATCGGCTTTGGAAATAAGGATGCTTATTCAAATGCACTAGCCTATAAGGCGCTTAATTTATTAAGTGAAGTGTGTAATAAATTTGAAATGCATGGTGATGCTGAGTTGTATAAAACAAACGCTATCAAACTAAAAAATATTTATACTAAAACTTTTTATAATGATGCAACAGGTATTCTTGCAGGATGGAAAAGCCTTGATGGAAAGCTACATGACTATTGGTTTACGTTTGTAAATTCCATTGCCATTAGCTATGATCTTATTGAAACTCCTTTAGCTAACAGCATTATGGATAAGTTCTTTTTTAAAATGAAAGAAGTTGGATTTATCAATTTTGAATTAGGCTTGCCGGGAAATTTAATTCCGGTGATCCGTGCTGATTATACAGATTTAAAACCCGAAGTTGGTGGCGGAAAACGTGAAGATAACCTAGATGGATTTCAGATTTATGAGAATGGGGGGGCAACTGCATGTTATACCTATTTTTTTATTAATGCACTGCAAAAATTGGGCAGAAAAAAAGATGCTGATGCAATTTTATTACCGCTTCTTAAAAGTATGAGTGAAGGAAATTTCCAGGGTAGATGTAATAATGGCCGAACTAAAGACTGGAAAACGTGGAGCGGCGAATGCTGGGGTTACGAAGGTTTTTTGGTAGACAATTATATGTTCCTACTTTGTGTGCTTAATAAATAACTGTATTCATAAAATAACTTTTAGTGTGATGTAATAATTATTTCTGCAGTTTTTAAGCCTTCAGAATTTGCTTTTAAAATAAGTTTGCCTGCTTTATGTGTTGATTTAATTACTACCAAACATCTTCCCTGCCAGGCTTTGCGTTGTGGCTGCTGATAGCTTTCAACACTCATGGGGTTTGCATTTCCTACGCCAGCAATAGTTCCTTCACCACTTATTGAAAAATGAATTTCATTTTCTGCTTTAGGGTTTTTTATTTTTTTATTATCGAGCAATTCTACTGTTACATAGCTCAGGTCTTCATTGTTTGCAAATAATTCATTTCTGTCGGCACTTAATTTTATTTGAACTGGTTCATTTGCTGTTTGCAAAACTGAAGACGTTACCTGATGATTGTGGGTATAGCCAATTACTTTTAACTCGCCTGCCGCATAAGGCACATTCCAGACGGCCATAAATTTTGTAGAACGGTTTGTTGATTTTCTGCCAAGAGATTTTCCATTTGAAAACATCTCTGCTTCTTCACATGATGAATAAGCATTCACTTCAAAAACTGAATCTTTATATCCTTTCCAATTCCAGTCAGCCACTGCATCATACCAGTTCCATATACTCCAGTCTTGTTTGTTTGCATTAACAGGAAACGTAGGCTGCAAAGGTTTTACAAAAACGGATAGCTGATCTTTTTTCCACAGTGCATCACGGTAAAAAGATTGCGGACGCTTCCATCCGCAAATGTCAATATCTCCGCAATAAGCAAGATTCCAGGGATAGAAATTTTTTTCCTGGTAATAGCCACGCCACCCTATACTCGCTTCACCGATATAGTCAAAACCTGTCCAAATAAAATCACCAATAACCCATGGATGATCAATCACACTCATCCAGTAATCAAACGCCGTTAAAGCATAGGATTCACTTCCAAAAATGATACGCTCAGGCTTGCGCTGATGATCATTTTCATAGTTATCTCTTGCATAATTATAGCCGCAAATATCAAGCGCTGAAAAAAAGGCATCTTTCTTTTCTGATACGCTATTTACTGCTGCAGTAATCGGACGTGTAGAATCAATGTTATGTACAAAGTCCGCAAGCATTTTTGCCGTGTCTGCAACTTCACCCTTTTCCATACCAGGAATTTCATTACCAATGCTCCACATAATTATTGAAGGATGATTTCTATCACGAAGCAACATACTTTCCAAATCTTTCTGCCACCAGTCCTTAAAATATAAATGATAATCTTCCATATTCTTTGGTTCATTCCACATATCAAAAGCCTCATCAATTACCAGAACCCCTATACTATCGCAAGCGTCTAAGAACGCAGGTGGTGGCGGATTGTGGGAACATCTTATTGCATTAAAACCACTTGCCTTTAATAATTCAACACGTTTTATTTCTGCACGATCATAAGATTTAGAACCTAATGGTCCGTTATCATTATGAAAACATGCCCCTTGCAGTTTCATTGGTTTATTATTCGACAAAAATCCATTCACTGCGTCGAATGAAATTTTACGGATGCCGAATTTTGTTTCAACACGATCTGATAATTTTCCGTTAGTGTAAACTTCAGTAACTGCTTTGTTTAATGTTGGCATTTCAACAGACCATAATGCCGGAGAATTTACCATTGCAGTATCTTCAAATTCATATAGTCCATTGACTTCTATTATTTGTTTTGATATTGTTCTTACTATTTCTTTTCCTTTTGCATTTAAAATTTTATTTATTAAAGTTACTGTGGATGAAACGCCTGATTTATTTTGCACTTTTGTTTTGATATTTACTTTAGCTAACGATGTACTTACTTCAGGTGTTGTAATATAAGTTCCCCCTTGTATCACATGAATTGGACTAACCGATTTTAACCAAACATGCCTGTAAATACCTGAACCGGAATACCATCGGCTTGTTGCTCCTTCGTTCTTCACCTGTACGGCGATTATATTCTTTTGATTCCATTTTATTTTATCACTGATGTCATAATAAAAAGAAGTGTATCCATAAGGATGATTGCCTAGATGCTCGCCATTAAGCCAAATATCCGCATTCATATAAACACCGTCAAACTGGATATAAATTTTTTTATTCTTTCCATTTGATGGAATAATGAATGTTTTGCGATACCAGCCTGTTCCCCCGGTTGTAAACCCAATGCTTACTCCATTAATAACATCAGGATTGAAAGGAGAATTTGCGCCTGGTAGATTTTCAATGCTCCAATCATGCGGAAGATCAACATGTCTCCATTTGGTATCATCAAATTTTACTGCTTCTGCATTTCTAATATCCCCAAGATTAAAACGCCAGTCATCATCAAACAAGATATTTTGTGCTAAACCAAAATAAGTAAGAAGTATACAGGTGAAAAATGTAATGATTTTTTTCATATTGTTTTGCGAAAAAATAAATCGGTTACATCAAGTGTAAAACTTTATCATAAAAAAGCTGGGTTCAATAGAAAATCCCATTCATTATAATTACCATTCTCTAATACATTTATTCACGATATTATCTAACTCAAGAAGAAACTAATAACCTGGATTCTGTTTCAATTTAGAATTCAAATCAATTTCAACCTGTGGTATAGGAAAATATTCATTTTTGTTTGCAGTGAAACTTATCCCTGTAAGATCAGCAGGTAATCTTTCGCTCTCTGTTTGAAGATATGTATTGATATAATTCGCTGCTATACCCCAACGTACAAGGTCAAAGAAGCGATGTCCTTCCAGGGCGAGTTCTATCCTTCTTTCGAAACGAACCGCTTTACGTGCTTCATTTTGATCGGCCCATGCTACATTATAAGTATCTACAAAATAATTGGCAGAAGCAACATAACCACCAATATCATCATACACTACTTCTACTGAACGGCCAGTTTTTGCACGATTACGTACATAATTTACAAGCTCACGAGCTCTTTCCAAACTTCCAATTTCTACTTCACACTCAGCTGCCCAAAGCAGCACATCGGCAAACCTGATGATGCTAACGTTAACGGCGCTTGTAAGCAAATAATACTGGGCGTAATTTTCACTGTATTTTGTAAAGTCTCCATTAGCATACCTGAAATTATTTTTTACAGGAATGTATGGGCCTCCAAAAGAGCGGTTAGTTATCCAGCCATAATCGGGATCACTTCCCGGGTTGCTTCCGTAACCACTGTAATAAGATGGCGTAGTCCAATCCAGGTATGGAATGCCTCGCCTTCCAACAGTCCAGTCAAGCCTTGGATCCACCGTTTCCTGGAAAGTATTGTAATAATCGTAACCTTTATAATCCATATCGTTGGATACATTATCATCATTGAAGTTATCAAGCATAGGTAATCCGTTAGCATCAGTTTTAAATGCATTTACAAGATTAAAAGATGGTTGTTTCCAACTTACATAAAAACTGGTTAACGGATAAAAAGTAGGTGTATTACCAGATTCACCTATATTAGAATTACCGGAATTAGCCCCGTCATTAGCAGAGAATTCAATTTGAAATATATGTTCAGGGCTATTTTCTAAGGATGGATTAAAATTATCATCAAAGTTTTGCATTAATGCGTAAGGCTGTCCCTGCGCATTTACACCACCGCCATTACCACCATAAGCGGCAGGTATAATTGTATTTAACAGGGCTTTTGCTTCAGCAAACTTTTTCTCAAACATGTATGCCTTCGCAAGATAGCAGGCTGCTGCCCATTTGTTAGCCTGGCCTTTATATTTTTGTACTTCAGGCATATTATCATAAGCAAACTGAAAATCCGCCTCTATGTTGGGCCAGATATCAATTTCGTTTGATACAGTAAATCCTTTCGACACTTCATAAAGCGAATCAGTTATTTCGTCTATAAAAGGTACATTGTTCCACATTTTTTTTGCTTCAAAATGAAAATGCCCTCTTAGAAACCTTGCTTCTGCAATTGCTTTTGTCTTTTCATCTATAGTCATATCAATGGCAGCATTCGCAGCCCGTATCACTTTATTGCAGCGTGAAACACCATCATACACAGTGCGCCATTTATCGGCAATGTGCGCAGTAGAAGGCTGCGTTAAAAAATGTTCAATAGTGACTCCATCGGCGCCGTCATTACTACCACCTCTGTAAGCATCGCCGGAAGTAACATCACCATATATCCAATTGGTACCAGAGGTGCTCCACCAACTTGATTTGGCTGTAAGCCCGGTAACATCGTGATAAGCGGCTACCAGCAATTGCTGCACACCCGCTTTGTTTTTTAATTCTCCTAAAGTAATGCCCGTTGTGTTAGGCACATCGAGAAAAGTCTTTTTACATCCTGTAATTATAAAAACCCAAAACACAGATATAATTAATAATTTTTTCATTTTTATAAACTTTAAAGTTGATTATAATCCTACATTAAGGCCAATAATAAATTTCTTTGAAATGGGATAATTACCTCCAAAATCAACCCCGATATTAGTAGCGCTGCCTGTGCTTATTTCCGGATCTATTCCTGAATATTTAGTGAACGTAGCCAGGTTATACCCTTGCACATATACCCTTATTTTACTAAAGGCTTTTGATGCTGGAAATGTGTAACCGAGTTGGAGGCTTTTTAACCGCAGGTATGAACCATCTTCTATAAAAAAGCTGGACGGTTTTATATCATCGGAGGAAGTACTATTCCAGATTGGCAACTTTGCATTTGTATTTGTCGGGCTCCAAGTATTATCTGCTCCCTCGCCCTGTGCACCCGGAAATACAGTATAAGCACGCCAGTAGTTGAATATTTGATTTCCGGAAACACCTTGTAAAAATATACCCAGGTCAAAGTTCTTGTAATATAAATTTAGGTTATAACCATAACTGAATTTAGGATGCGGGTTTCCGATAAATGTACGGTCGTCGTCATTTATTTTGCCATCATTATTTATGTCTTTGAATTTAAAATGACCTGCAGCAGTAGCAGCAGTAAGGCCATTATGCGTAACTCCGTATTTAGTGTAGTCATCAGCTGATTGAAATATACCTTCCTGCACAAATCCAAAAAAGCTTGAAAGCGGCCGTCCCACTTCACTGCGGGTTAATGAAAAATGTGTAGGCGCATACGAGTTGCCATCAATGTGTGCGGTACTGTCCCTGCTTATATAATCAACATTGTTTCGGTAAGTGGCGATGTTAAAATTCATATCGTACGAGAGCTCTCCAATTTTATTATTGTAGCCCAGTTCCAACTCAATTCCTTTGTTGGAAAATTGCATGATATTTTCAAATGGCGAGAGGGCATCGCCTCTTAAACCGGTTATAGGCGGCACTGCCAAAAGATCTTTTGTTTTTCTATCGAACCAACTGAAAGCAACCGTAAAACGATTATCGAATAAAGTGGCATCGAAACCCAGGTTGGTAGTTTTATTTGTTTCCCAATGAATGTAGGGATTTCCTAATTGAAATAAACCTGCACCGGTGAAGGCGGAATTGTTGGTGCCATCTAAATCGTAACTGCTGTAATTTATGTAGCCACTTGTGGTATAGCTATCCTGGTATAAACCTGATGGAATGGCGTTATTGCCGTTTTCCCCATAAGCTGCTCTTAGTTTAAGATCATTAACCCAACTTACATTTTGCATGAATTTTGCTTTTGAAACCCTCCATCCGGCAGAGTAGGAAAAAAAGTTTCCATAACGGTTCAAAGGGCCAAACTTGGATGAGCCATCTCTTCTTGCAACAAAACTGAAAAGATATTTGTCGGCTAAAGTATAATTTATATTGCCGAACAGAGATGTACTGGTTTCATTATCACTACCTCCGCTTACCGTATTATAAGGGCCACCGTTAGGATTGGGTACTCCATTATTTAAATTAAGATAGCCCGGTGTAGTGTAGGGTAAATTGGGCGTGGTACCGCTGCTAAACCTCGTAAAATTTTTATCAGATTCATAGGCTGCGAAAGCACTTATTTTATGAAGGGCTCCGATACGCAAATCATACGAAATTTTATTTGTCCATCTTAAGTCGCTATTATATCCACCACCTTCAGAAAATTGATTGTATGGTGCGGAAAAAACATTTTGCGGAAACGTGTCCAAGAAAAACCGGTAACTGTACGGATAAAACTGGGCGCCAACTTTACTTTCAAAAATCAATCCTTTTATGGGCTCTATATCTATGAAAGCAGAACCTATCATTCCTGCATTATAGCCGCCGCTGGTTTTACGTCCATTTTTTTGTCCAAGCACAGGATTGTTTCCTCCTGCATGTAAGGCTTTTGTATCTGCAAAACCTTTAGGCCCGGAATAATTACCTGCGATATCATATAGCGGTATCAGAGGACTTCGTTGATAAAGATCAGCAAGTGTACCTTGCGGATTATGATTATCTGTTCCTGCACCCTGGGTATAAGAAAATTGTACATTTTCTCCTATTCTTAACCATTGTGTTGGTCTGAATTCAGTATTTATTCTAAGAGAATATCTCTTGAAATAAGTAGAGAGTAACGTGCCCTGGTTATCCAAATAACCAAATCCCAGGGAGTAATTACTTTTATCTGTTGCCCCACTTAAACTTAGCTGATGATTATGGGTAAACCTCGTACCTAATACAGACCTGAACCAATCTGTACCTCCCTTATTTGTTTTTAAAATTCTATAACTTGATAAATTATACAATGCAGGATTAGCAGCTGCACTGCCTTCAGCGGCTACCAATTGCGGTGGCACATTCCTGCCTATAATATAATCAGGAAGAACCGGTACATCTCCGGTGCCATAGAACTGGTCGATCAAAGGCAAGTTAGAATTTTTCAAATAATTCCAATAAGCATTTGCATAAGCCTGGGGGCTTAAACTTTTCGGATAATTTGTTGGAGACTCCCACGATCCATAACTTGAATATTCCAATTTAGGAGATGCTCCGCGTTTACCTGTTTTAGTAGTAATAACAATAACTCCATTGCCACCCTGCGCACCATATAATGAAGTATTTGACGGATCTTTTAATACCGTGATTGTTTCAATATCATTTGGGTTTATTAAATTGCTTCCACCCCGCATTTGTACTCCGTCAATTACATAGAGCACGTCATTATTTCCATTGCTGCCAAATCCACGGATACGTACAGAAGAAATACTACCAGGGCCTCCTTGTGCATCTACGCTCACACCCGCGACACGCCCTTGCAAAACTGAACCTACATCGGTTACTGGAGTTTTTGAAATAACATCAGCAGTAACAGTAGATACAGCGCCCGTTACATCTCTTTTCGATTGTTTGGAATAACCGGTAACAATCACTTCATTGAGTGTATTATTTTGGATGGCCAGAGATGTATTAATATTAGTAGCATTATTTATTTTAACTTCTTTGGGTTCGTAACCTGTAAAGGAAATTATCAATGTTCCTTTTAAATCCGGCACAGAAAATTCGTAGCTGCCATTAGTATTTGTTGATGTTCCAATTGCAGTTCCCTTTACGATAACAGATGCATTTGACAAAGGCAATCCTTTTTCATTGGTAACTGTACCTTTAATAACAGCGTTGTTCTGAGCAATGAGAGAATTGGCAGAAAAAATAATAAATGAAAGAAAAGTTATTACACTCAGGCAGAAACTTTTTAAGGGCGTACAAGAATATTGTTTCATATCAGCAAGTTTATTTTTAATTATTTAAAGAAAAATTTAGTGTCATTTATCTAAGTGATCTTTTAGCATACCTGTATCATATCCATATGAAGTAACTTACTAAGCTTTTTTATTTTGGAACTTATATGGCCAACCCCGATAGCACAATGATGTGCCGGCCCATAAGAATTCCATCCATTTACAAAAGCGCGGGCACCAATTGAGAATTTATAACGGCTGTTGGTATTTCCGATCTCAAGTATAGAACCGTCAACTGATTCACCTTCTGCTACCAACAAGATCAATTTGCCGTTTCCATCTTCTGTTACGGCCAAAAGTGTTACAGGGCCTCGCTTAACAGCCATTTCTATTGAGAGGCCTTTACCTGTTTTACCATGATAAACATGTAGTGGCCTGACTTTTATTTTATCTTCTGCAATAGAGATATGGCCGGGACCATCATGTCCCATTAGCACAACATCCTTTTCAAAATCCATTGCATAATACTCTGTAAAGGAACCTCCGGCGTCAAACCCATCCATGATCTTCATGGCCTGGGCGTTTTTTATTTCGTATTCGCCGGCTACTGGGATACCCCTCGCCGTAAGTAAAGAATTACCCAATATGATCGAACTAATAGTATCTTCATTTTCTTTATTACCAGTGCCTTTATAATAGTAAGCAATTGAGCCGAGTTTATACTTTTCGACTAACTTATCTAATGCAACAGATGTTTGCGAAGCATTGTCTAGTTCATCTTGCGAACAATCAGGCTGCACATCAAATATTTGATTAAAATAATCCAGACGATCAGCAATTTCTTTGCTGGTGATATTTTTGCGAATTGAGGATAATTCGTCTACCTCAATCATTTCAAAATGACCTCCAAAGTATTTTAACTGCAGGGTAAGATCCGTGTAAATATCAAGCATGCCACTATAGTAATGCCCTATACAACCCATGCGGTTATAGAACATTATATTAGCGACTTTAGCTGCCTGAACCCATTCCGTAATTTCATTCCAGCATTCATCATCATTATTCAACATTCCGGTGACCTGGTAAAAACTTATACCGGTACGATTAAATACATTAGCAATTTCCGGAACGGGGCATGCGCTGCACCATGAGAGCCATTCCTCCGTCATGTCTGTTCTGTTCTTAAGGCTATTGAACGCTTTATAATCAATGGCCGTTTCCGGCGATAAATTTAAAATAATCACCGGCACTTTTGCCCGTTGAACAACAGGTAATACTGTAGCTGATAATGCATAAGTTGTAACATATAAAAAAATGATATCAACATCTTCTTCCCTGAATTTTCTTCCTGCTTCAAATGCCTTATCAACGGTATCTATTAAACCAAGATTAATAATGTGCGGATGTATTGCAGATATTTTTTGATCAACTTCATTTAAGTAACCTTCAAGTTTTTGCTTCAATTCAATAAACTGATCCCAATACGTATCAAGGCCAATGGCAAATAATCCGATTTTAAATTGCGTTGAGCTCATTGAATTTATTGCACTCCTTTTACAATACAAGCATCTTTATCATAACAGTACACTCCATCCAGGTATTTTCGTTTTACAAATAGTACTATAATTGTTAACGCAAATGCATAATCAACAAAGAGTATACTTACATAAATTTTATAGACCGGAATTTTTTGCAGAAGGAGATATTACAAACATATTATTGCAGCAATAATTCTCTCATATAGCAATCAATCTGGTTTAATAAAAACAAACATATCTGTATTAAGAAGATTAGTAAATGCACAATTTGATATATTAGCAGCATATTTTGATATTGCCATTAAGCAAATAACACACCCGCCGAATGATTAACTATTATAAATATGTTCCGGTAAGTAAAGAAGATGAAAGCTGGGGATTGTGTGTATTAAATGCAGGCTGTAACAGAATTAACCCTGGAGAAATCTATCCACCTTTAAATCATCCAACGCATCATTATTTTAATTGGGAAAAAGGCAGAGTTCTTAACAATGAATATCAAATAATTTATATTACTAAAGGTGAAGGTTTATTTGAATCTTCTGCCTGTGAATTAACAAATATAAAAGAGGGAACCATAATCATTTTATTTCCCGGCGTATGGCATCGTTTTATGCCGAAATATTCTATAGGCTGGGATGAATATTGGGTAGGTTTTAAGGGAGGTACCATAGAAAACATTATGCTTCAGGATTTTTTTAAACTAGACACCCCCACATTGAACATTGGTATTAGAGAGGAAGTAGTAAACATCATTATTGAAATAATTGAAAAAACAAGACAGGAAAAAACCGGTTACCAACCTTTGATTTCCGGGGCCGTTCTTCATCTATTAGGTCAAATACATTCCATTTGCAAGCAAAATTCGATATCGGAAGATTCTATAGAAACAATCGTAAATAAAGCACGCATACTTCTAAGAGAAAACATTGATGAAAATATTTCTGTTGAAAAAATAGCAGAGGAATTAAATGTAAGTTACTCGTGGTTCAGAAAAGTTTTTAAAGCATATACCGGGCTTGCGCCGGGGCAGTATCTTATTCAGCTAAAAATTGAAAAAGCAAAGATGTTTCTGTCTGATCCATCACTTTCCATAAAAGAGATTGCTTATGGTTTACATTTTGAATCAAGCTTTTATTTTTCAAGATTATTCAAAGAAAAAACAGGCGTAACTCCAGAAAATTTCAGGAAGCAATATGTTGGATGATTTTTTGTACAATATTAATTTAGAATTACAATCAGTCATTAACACAACTATGTTAATAGTTAATCAACTTATTTTTGCACAAAACCTACACTGTTTATGTAACCTAATTTGTCGCAACAGAATTGATGTTTTTTGATATTAATTGGTGGGTTAAAAACCAAAAAAAACCCGTAAACACTGAGTTATAGTTTTAAATTCACTTACTGTGGAATCAAAATCACTCCTTCATCGCTCCACTAAATGTATTGGCATTTACAGCCGTCAGAATCCTTTAGGCATTACAAACTCCAACTGACTTTTACAAATTGAATTTTTTTGCCTGACTACTTTTTGATCAACCTTTGAAGAGGAAAAAAATTTATTTTAAAATTTGCGTAACTCAAAAGTTACATATATATTTGTGTAACCTAAAAGTTACACATTATGACAAAAAGCATTCAGCACACATTTTTTTACCAGCATCCGCCAAAGGATGTTTGGGAGTATTTAACCAATACAGAACTGATGGCGCAATGGTTAATGCCAAATGATTTTGAACTGATATTGGGTTATGATTTTCAATTTAAAATCAACCCTATGCCCAAGTTCGATTTTGATGGAAATATTTATTGCAAGGTCTTAGAGATTATCCCTTTTAAAAAACTTTCTTACTCGTGGAAAGGTGGACCGGGCGAGGGAAAGATTACACTTGATTCAATTGTTGTATGGACACTCACTCCAAAAGATAATGGCACCGAACTCAAATTAGTGCATAGTGGTTTTAAAGAAATTGAAAACTTCAATATGTATTCTATAATGGATGACGGCTGGCTGAGAAACATCAAAAAAATTAATAACCTTTTAAACGCAAAAACCCATGGCACAAACAACCCTTGATGCATTCCAGGTAATTGCAGACCCAAGCAGAAGGCAAATATTACAACTGCTTTCAAAAGACAGTTTAACTATAAATGCGTTAGCGGAAAATTTTGATATGAGTAGACCGGCTGTTTCAAAGCACATCAAAATTTTAGAATCAGCGGACTTTATTTCTATCGAAAACATTGGCAGGGAAAGGTATTGCCTGTTGAAACAGGATGGCTTTAACAAGCTGCAGGAATACATCAACTATTTTAACAAGTTTTGGGAAGGGAAGCTTAAAAAATTGGAAACATTACTAAACAATAAAATCAACAAAAAATGAAAAATGAAAATTACAACTGCAGTATCACTGCAAACACGTCAGCACACCAGGCATTTGAAAGCATTAACCATGTAAATGAGTGGTGGGTAAAAAATATTGAAGGCAAATCAGAAAACCAAAACGATGTTTTTACTGTTCGCTTCTCTGATGAAGTCTTTGTGACCTTTAAGATAACTGAATCTATACCGGACAAAAAAATTGCATGGCATGTAACAGATTGCTATTTGCCCTGGCTTAAAGACAAAACTGAATGGAATGATACTGATATGGTTTTTGAAATCGTGCCGGAGAATAATGCAACCAAAATAAATCTTACTCACATCGGTTTGGTTCCCGAAGTTGAATGTTATGAAAGTTGCGTGAAAGGATGGGAGCAATACTTTAAAGGAAGTTTTTTGCAACTGATAAATACCGGCATAGGACAACCCTCCTAAATCAAACACTGGATAGGTCTCCAGGTAATGAGAATGGTATTAAAAAATATTTAAAATCTAAAACATGAAACAAGATGGCTTTAATAAGCTGCAGCAATTCATCAACTATTTCAATAAGTTTTGGAAAGGCAGACTTAAAAAATTAGAAATATCATTAAACAAAAAAATCAACAAAAAAATGAAATTCCTATTAATATCACGACATACCGGCGGCATAGAAGTTCCCGCCAATGAAAAGGAACAAAATTTTAAAGAATTAAGTGAGTGGATAACGCTCTTAAATGCAAGTGCAGCGCTGCCTGTTAAAGGAGGTAAATCTATAACTGCACAAAGCGTTTCAGATTACGAGGGGATTATAGAAGGCGCTTTAATTTTCGAAGCTGAATCAATTGATGAAGCGGTAGCCAAGGCAAAAAAATCTCCCGGATTAAAATATGGCTGGACACATGATGTGCTTAAAGAATTGGCTATGTGATTTGACATCGCTAACAATGAATTATATCAGGTGCAAAAACTATTTACAAAATCTAAAAACAAATTAAAATGAAAACAGAAAATTATAATTGCAGTATTACTGCAAACACTTCCGCACACAAAGCCTTTGAAGGTATCAGCCATGTAAATGAATGGTGGGCTAAAAACCTGGAAGGAAAATCTGAAAAGCAAAACGATGTTTTTACTGTGCATTTGGGCGACACATTTGTCACCTTTAAGGTTGCCGAATCTGTTCCCGACAAAAAAATTTCATGGCATGTAACAGACTGTTATCTGCATTGGCTTAATGACAAAAAAGAATGGAACGATACTGATGTAGTTTTTGAAATCTTACCAGAGAATAATTCAACCAAAATAAATTTCACACATGTTGGTTTGCAACCGCAGGTAGAATGTTATAATGACTGCGTGAAGGGTTGGGACCAATATGTAAAAGGAAGCTTGTTACAATTAATAACCGAAGGCAAAGGACAACCTTCTTAAAAATTAAAAATCATGGCAAAGATAATTTTTGGGAACCATTCAGCTTATGTAGTGCCCAGGGCAGAAAGAGATAGAATTCATAAATTTTATTGTGATGTGCTGGGCTGCAAAATCACCAGGAAATTTGACTGAAAAGACGACATGCGCATGGGAGACAACTTCTATGTAACTTTTGTTTATGGAGATGATGTTACTGATGAGAGCGAGTTTTCACTGCGAAGAACAAAAGCCGTATGGCTTGAAATCAAATCTGATAACGTTGAAGAAATGAAAAAGAAAATTCTCGATTTCGGGGTAAACAAGCTTAATGTGCCGGATCCGCATCTTTACTTTCAGGCTCCGGGAGGTCAGGTGCTCCGGTTGGTTGGCATTAACGAAGACCTCTCACACTATGAAAGCGAGGGAGAGAACCCGATTGGACAGGAGGGCGTAATGAAACAATTTGATAAAGAACCTTAAATTTAATAAAAATGAAAAAGCAAAATTATCATTGCAGTATCACCGCAAATATTTCAGCGCATGATGCATTCAAAAATATTTGTAAAGTAACTGAATGGTGGAGCAAAAACATTGAAGGCAAATCAGAAAAGAGAAATGATGTTTTTACTTATCATTCAAGAGAAAGCCGGGTAACTTTTAAAATTACTGAATGTATTCCCGGTAAGAAAATTATTTGGCATGTTACCGACTGCTATCTTCCTTCATTTAACGACAAAACTGAATGGAAAAACACCGATATAATTTTTGAAATTATAGAGAACAAAGACTCAACACAAATCAATTTTACACACATCGGTTTGGTTTCTGAAGTTGAATGTTATGAAAGTTGTGTTAAGGGTTGGAACAAATATTTTAAAGACAGCTTGTTGCAACTACTAACTACCGGCAAAGGGCAACCCTCTTGAATTTATAATGTAATACTTGCAATAAAAAAATCACCCGGATTAAAATATGGTTGGACACATGATGTTCTTAAAGAAATGGCTATTTGATTTGACATCGCTGATAAGAGTAAAGTATCAAGCTAATAATAACATTGTTTACAAATCATAAAACAAATTAAAATGAAAACAGTTGTAATTGGATTCACTGGTTTTTTGCATTAACCTAACGTTGGAAATATCCTGTCCTTACTCAACAATCAGCTACTTTCGATATATTCATAGAAACAAATTATACCGAAGCGACAGGCAAACTATAATGAAATGTTTGTAAAATGCATTCTTATAACCATTCAATCGAAATTTTATGATTTACATGCGCCAGGTTTTAAGGACATACGCTGCGAAAAGTTTTAGCTATCTGTTACTTTTTTTAAGCTCTTGCTTTTTTACGGTCATTGCCTATTGTCAATCAGGTTCCGAAAGTATGACAGATAAAAACTTTGCATTCGCTGATACAACTTCAAATCCACGGCAGGTAATTCCTATCGATAATGATTGGCGCTTTTGGCTTGGAGATAACCAGGCTGCTAAAGACGTTTCGTTCGATGATAGTCATTGGCGTGTACTTAACCTGCCGCACGATTGGAGTATTGAAGGTCCGATGAATCCACCGCCTGCAGGTGATAGAAATACAGGTTATTTTATTCACGGTATCGGTTGGTATCGAAAAAGTTTTTTAACGCCGGATACGCTTAAAAAAGTGGTCGTGCAATTTGATGGCATTTACATGAACAGCGATGTTTGGATTAATGGAATTTTTCTTGGTCACAGACCTTATGGTTTTATCAATATAAATTATGACATCACTGAATATCTCAATAAAGACGGGAAACCTAATTTAATCGCCGTTCGTGTGGATGATGCTGCAGAACCTGCTTTGCGCTGGTACGCCGGTTCGGGCATTTACAGGCATGTTCGCCTGATAACAACCGGCTACACGCAGTTCAGGCTGGATGGCGGCATATTTATTTCAACACCTGAAATATCTCAACAAAAAGCAACCATAAAAGCTGATTATATTATTGATCCCTATTTTCTCACAGAAACGCAGCGACAGGCATGGTTGAAAGATCCCTGGAACGTAAAGCCTCAACCCAAAGATGTTATTGTACAGAGCACAGTGATATCGCCGGACGGAAAAATTTTGACAAGCGTTGAATCTAAAATTACCATGCAAAGCATGAAGCCTGGAATGAAAGTTAGCCAGGTGATTGAGGTTCCGCAACCTTCTCTTTGGTCAAATAAAATACCTGTATTATATCAACTCAGAAGTACACTTTTATTGGATGGTAAAAAGCTTGATGAAACATTTACAACGTTTGGTATCCGTAGTCTTCGCTTTGATAAAGACAAAGGGCTTTTTGTAAATGAAAATCCGGTGAAGCTGAAAGGTATATGCGTCCACCAGGATGCAGGTTCATTTGGCAATGCAGTGCCCACAGCTGTTTGGGCCTACAGGCTGGGTATATTAAAAGAAATGGGATGCAATGCAATCCGTCCAAGTCATCACCCTTTTGCACCGGAGTTTTATGACCTCTGCGATAAAATGGGTTTCTATGTTTTTGATGAAGCCTTTGATGAATGGACCCGCGACTGGACACTTAATTACACAGAGAATACAAGAGGTAAATCAAAGTTTGGTTATCATCTTTATTTTAAACAATGGTACGAAACTGATCTGCGTGCTATGCTGCATCGTGACCGCAATCATCCGAGCGTAATTCTTTATAGCATCGGCAATGAAATACCTGATCAGTTTAATGATGATGGCTGGATGCTTGCAAAAAAGCTGGTAGATATTTGTCATGAAGAAGATGTTACGAGACCTGTTACTTCAGCATGCGACCAGTCGTATGTTTCTTCACGAAACGGCTTTATGGATCAGCTTGATATTGGCGGTTATAATTATATTGACCGTTTGTATAAAGACAGCACGTATGTGCCGGAAAGAAGACGTTTTCCCAACCGCATATTTCTTGGAACGGAAACAACACATGCCCTGCACAACTGGCTTGGTGTGAGGGATAATGATTATGTGATAGGCGATTTTATCTGGACGGGTATTGATTATTTGGGAGAGACCAGCGCATTGCCGCGGAGAGGAAGTTCAGCAGGCGAGATAGATATTGCAGGAGGAAAGAAAGCCGGCTTTTATCAACGGGCAGCTTACTGGCAGGAAGCGCCGGTGCTTCAGATTTACTCACTAACGGGAGAGCCACCACGAAATGCATGGGCATCGCCGCCTGCAACATTTTCATGGAACTTAATAAAAGATTCCATCTACACCGTAAGAGCTGCTACCAATTGTGATGAAGTAGAACTTTTTCTTAATAATCATTCGCTGGGCCGCAAAGCAGTTTCGCATAATACATATTTTAATGACTGGAAGGTAGCGTATAAGCCAGGCGAATTAAAAGCTGTTGGCTATTTGAAAGGAAAACAGGTAACCATGTCTAAACTGATAACTACGGGTGCAGCCGCAAAACTTGTAATCAGAAAATTGAGTATCCCTGATACAAGCGGTGTGATGCTCTTTGAAGTTACGGTTACTGATCAAAAAGGCTTGACTGTAGTTGATGCCAAAATGCCTATCGCCGTAAAGGTGGAAGGCGCTGAAATTATTGGAGTAGATAATGGTGAGCTTAATTACGACGGACTTTATAAAACCAATACCCGCAATGCTTATAATGGACGGATTCTTGTTACAGTACAGAAGACAACACCCGGAAAAGAAATAAAAATTAAAGCGCAGGCAGATGGGCTTGATGGTGCCATGTTGGATAAGGATTGATGTTTGGATTTCTGCATAGAAGTTTTTTTCAAATCATTTATACAATTGAACTTGACTTTTTTTATGCACTACAACGTTTTGCAATTGCTGAAGTGTCTCTGTTTAATTGTTCCTGCAACAATTAATGTAGTTAATGAAAAGCAATTAAAAGATATACATTCAAAAACATAATCATCATTTCAACTTAACTTGTATATTGGTTTTCAAATAAATTTGAATGCAAAAAATTTACACAAGCACACTTACGATAGTCATTACTATTTGCATAAGTATAACCGCTTTCGCACAGGTACGACAAACATTATTGTTCAACGACAAGTGGAAGTTTTATAAAGGCGATACTGCACATGCAGAAGAAGAATCGTTCAATGATAACAACTGGCGGCAACTGAATCTTCCGCACGACTGGAGCATTGAAGGGCCGTTTAGCAATCAATGGGCAAGTGCTACGGCTTATCTTCCTGCCGGCATTGGCTTGTATAGAAAAACGTTTACGCTCCCGCAGGCACTGCATTCCAAACATATTTATATATATTTTGATGGTGTATATAAAAACAGCGAAGTATGGTTGAACGGGCACTATTTAGGTAAGCGACCAAATGGTTTTATACCTTTTCAATACGAGCTTACAAACTACCTGCATGCAGGCAATAATGTAATTGCTGTTAAGGTTGACCACAATGAATTTGCTGATTCAAGATGGTACACAGGTTCGGGAATTTACCGCAATGTTTATTTAATTGCTGCGAATGATATAAGCATTGATTTATGGGGCGTAACTTTTTCCACGCCGCAGGTATCCAAAGAAAAAGCAAGTGCAAATATCGCTGTTGCATTTACCAATCATGCTGCTACAAATGCTTCAATACTTGTAAAATCTATCTTAACAGATAATAAAGGCAAACAAGTTGCACGAGGCAAACAAATGGTGAAAGCCAATGCAGGTGAGAGTTTCAAGGCAACAATAAATTTACCCCTTGCAAATCCTTCGCTTTGGTCAACAGATAATCCAGCATTATATACACTTAAAGTTGTGTTGTACAACAACGGAAAAATCACAGATGATGTAACACAGCATATTGGTTTTCGCACGACAGTGTTTGATGCAAACAAAGGCTTTTTTTTGAACGGAAAAAACATGAAGATTAAAGGCGTTTGCATTCACGATGATGCAGGTGCTTTAGGTGTTGCCGTTCCGCGTGAAGCGTGGGAAAGAAGATTGAAAATTTTAAAAGAAGCAGGCTGTAATTCGCTTCGCTTAAGCCACAACCCGCATGCAGATTATTTGTATGATCTCTGCGACAGTATGGGTTTCCTGGTAATGGATGAATCATTTGATGAATGGGAACTTGGTAAGAACAAGTGGATAGAAGGCTGGAATGTCGGAACACCCGGTCAGCAGGGTTCTCATGAATATTTTAAAGAATGGGCAGACCGTGATGTGAAAGATATGGTGATGCGTAACCGCAATCATCCCTCCATAATTTTATGGAGCATTGGCAATGAAATTGATTACCCAAACGATCCTTATACGCATGAAGTTCTGAATAGCGGAAACAATCCGCAGATATATGGAAGAGGTTACACGCAGGGACATCCGCCGGCAAGTGAATTAACACGCATTGCTACACATTTGGCGGCAATCGTAAAACAAATTGATACTACAAGACCTGTTACTGCCGCACTTGCAGGCGTTGTTATGTCTAACGAGGTAGGCTACCCTGAAGTGCTGGATGCAGTGGGTTATAATTACCAGGAGTTTCGCTATGCAGATGACCATAAAAAATATCCTGACCGCATTATTTACGGAAGTGAAAATGGAATGAATGTGAGTGCATGGGAAGCTGTGGCCAACAATGATTACATCTCTGCACAATACTTATGGACGGGCATTGATTATATGGGTGAAGCAAAGCAATATCCATCTATTGGCAATGAAGCAGGCTTGATTGATATGGCGGGTTTTAAAAAAGCGGCATTTTATTTAAGGCAAAGCTTAT
This sequence comes from Chitinophagales bacterium, assembly GCA_038239385.1. Taxonomy (GTDB): domain Bacteria; phylum Bacteroidota; class Bacteroidia; order Chitinophagales; family Chitinophagaceae; genus Ginsengibacter. The sequence goes on along the minus strand of JBBSEV010000003.1, from coordinate 55,965 downwards.
GGAGCGATAAGCCGATGATTTATATAGGTACTGCTGCAATTGGTAAAACTATCAGCACCAATCGCGGACGTATCAACGCTGCACCACTATGGAATTATAATGTTGGTGACAGCATCACTGTTAGCTGCTTTACTAATTGCGATGAAGCAGAATTATTTATCAATGGAAAATCTTTGGGCGAAAAATTAATGGCAGATGCAAAGAATAAAACACTTAGTTGGAATACTGTTTATGAACCAGGTGAATTGCTGGTGAAAGGTTTTAAAAACGGAAAAGAGCTAACGCATGATATCATTAAAACTGCTGGTGAACCTTATGCAATAAAAGCAATTGCTGATAAAACATCATTTGATAAAACAAAAAAACAAACAGCTAATATTGAAATTTATATTGTTGATAAAAACGGCAATCCTGTTTACACTGCAACGAATGAAATTAATGTTAGTGTACTTGGTCCCGCCGCATTGTTGGGGCTTGAGAACGGAAGTACAACAAGCTATACAATAACTCCCGGCAAACAAAATGCCTTACACGGAAACTTGCTCGCCTATGTGCAATCCCACCAGAAAGCCGGGCAGGTAAAATTGTCAATTATTTCGCCGGGATTAAAAGAAGCAAGCGTTATCATTCAATAACGTTGATGCTTGGATAAAATAAATTCAAGCAATATAAAATTGAGGGATAAAAACAATTGATAGTGAGATGATGTAGTTTTTGAATTATAGGGAATGGAATTCAACACCAATCAATTTTGCACACATCGAATTGGTTATTGAAATTTATCCCAAACATTTAAATATAAAGTTATGATCGCAAGAATTTGGCATGGTTACACAACAAAAGAAAATGCAGATGGCTACGAAAATTTGCTCAAGCATGAAATTTTTGAAATTATCTCCAATAAAAAAATACCAGGTTATAATGGTATCCAGCTTTTAAGACGGGAGGTAGAAGATGAGTTTGAATTTACAACCATTATGTGGTTTGAAAATATCGCTTCTGTAAAACAATTTATCGGTGAAGATTATGAAACGGCGTTTGTTCTTCCCAAGGCACAAGAACTTTTATTAAGGTATGATAGGAAATCAATTCATTGTGAAGTTAGACACGAGTTGAATTATAATTAACAACAAGAGAATTTTGAATTATATTAAAAAGAGGATTACGAAAGACAAAATGGTTGGTATTTCATTAATCTATTCTCAATCAGAAGTAAAATAATGACATGCTTGTATTATTAATAATATCCTTTAATAAAATTAAGGACGTGTGTCTATTTATTGATAGCACTTCTGGCTTAGCAATTAATACCGGAATTCATAACTTTCCTTTCCTTCTTTTCATTCATCTTTTGAATGAATAAGAATCAATAGAAGATGCAGAAAAAACTTCATGATGAGTATTTTAATGCGCTGCCTTTTTCATTTACTTCTTCCTCGAGCTAATAAAATTTTCAATTTGCTGATTCTTCATCAGCGCTAAGGAGGTAATTCCTTTTGACCATAACTGGCGATTTATGATCGGCGATAATGCTGATGCGAAAGACATTTCGTTCGATGATAGCAAATGGCGTGTACTCAATCTACCGCACGATTGGAATGTTGAAGGGCACGTAAATCCACCGCCAACAGGCGATAGAAATACGGGCTATTTTATTCACGGTATCAGCTGGTATCGAAAAGTAGGCTTGACTGTAGTTGATGCCAAAATGCCTATCACCGTAAAGGCGGAAGGCGCTAAAATTATTGGAGTAGATAATGGCGAGCTTAATTATGATGGATTTTATAAAACCAATACCCGCAATGTTATAACGGGCGAATTCTTGTTACAGTACAAAAGACAACACCCGGAAAAGAAATAAAAATTGCTGCACACGCAGATGGGCTTGATGCGGCAATGTTTGATGAAAAACAATAATTGTTTGGGTGATTGCGGAATAGCGATCTAAAGCACGGCATACGGGTTGCAGATTATCCTCACAAAAAATCTTTTCTATTTAGCGTCAAGATAATATGCTATTGCGTTTTACTTACCCTTGCTGCCCATCCGCCGCCCGGCGCAAGATGAATATTTATTTTATCGCGGGAAGAAATTTTAATCACTTCCTTTTTATAATCTGTTCCATCACGATCGGCATTCATGCCATCACTGAATATTTCTGCCTGGTAATTTCCTGCTGGGAGAAATGAAAAATCTAATGTTATATCTCTGGCAGTCCAGTTGGTCATGGCGCCAACAAAATATGTATCAGCTTTTTTGCGTGCAAGGGCAACATACTCGCCTACCTTACCATCAAGCGGAATAGTTTCATCGAACGTAACCGGAACTTTTGTTATAAAATCAGTGCATTCCTGCTCCTTCATATAAATGGTCGGGTTGTCTGAAAGCATTTGCAGTGGCGCTTCAAATATCACATACATTGCTAACTGGTTACAGCGGGTGCCTTTGCTCATGGGGTTGTTACCGATAGCCCGATAGTTAGCCTGGTTTACATTTCGCATCGCACCCGGCGTATAATCCATCGGGCCTGCCATCATCCTGATGAAAGGAATGGTAACCGTATATCGCGGCTGATCTTCATCCGCCCATTTATAATTCTCCAAACCTTTTACACCTTCATAACCCATCACATTAGGATAAGTGCGCTGCAAGCCTGTTGGCTTAAACGCTCCGTGATAATCTACCATCAATTTATTATCGGCTGCCTTCTTTGCAATTTCATATAATGAAGCCACAGCCACCTGGTCATCACGATCAATAAAATCTATCTTGAATCCTTTGGCACCCATTTTAGCATAATGGGGAAAGGCTGTGTCCATCTGGTGTACTATCGCATTCCATGAAGCCCATAAAATAACACCTACATTTTTTTGTTTGCCATAGTCAATCACCTGCTGAAGATCAAGTGCAGGGTTTACTTTAAAAAGATCCAGCTGCGGCGACCAGCCACCGTCAATGATGATGTATTTTATTTTATTTGCTGATGCAAAATCTATAAAATATCTATAGGTAACTGTGTTAAGGCCAACCTTAAAATCTACATGCGTAATGTTTCTTGCATTCCACCAATCCCATGCAACCTGGCCGGGTTCTATCCAGCTAACATCAGAGAGCCTGGGCGGTGAGGCAAGCTTTTGTACAATATCATTATTTAAAAGCTCTTTATCCTGTTCGCTGATAACTACAGCACGCCAGGGAAAACTGCGTGTGCCGGTGGTTTTAGCAATATAGTCAGCACGTTTTGTGGGTATGATATTTATGTTATTATATCCGCCATTTTGCGCCTCCAAGGGAAAAGGGGCATACACGCCTTTAAGACCTTTGCCACCGGGTGTGAGATTGAGATACATGCCAGGATAGTCTTCGAGGTCAGCTTCCAACACAACCACTTTTTTATTTTGCCCCACATCAACTAATAAGGGAAGAAATGCGAGTGAATCTTTTGGGAACTGTGAAAGATTTATTTCATGATAAAGCGCCTCGAAAGATGAATTGAAATTCTTTCCGCCACGATAATCCCATTGTATTGGAATGAAAGCAGAATCATCTTTGGTAAAATTAAAATTGGCTTCTTCATTTTTTATAATGATGCTGTCTTTTTTCTTTGTGAAGAAGCGATAAGCAACTGCATCATTGTAGACTCTGAAAATCAAACCATAATTTCCTTTACAATTTAAAGTAAGCTGGTTGCAGTTATCAGTAACGGTTAATTTGATATAATTGATTGCATTGAAAGTTGTATTTATTTTTTCTGTTTTGGATGAAGTGATTCCAGCATTATCACCCAACGTTTCATTTTGCAATTGCAATGATATGGAGGACGGCTCAATGATGATTTCGCCTTTATGTTTAACTGACCAAACTATTTTATTGCTCACATCTATGTGCACTGAGATGTTGTTATTAGGAGATGCAATATCAAAATATTTTTGTTTTTGTGCATTTGCATATTGAATAAAATACAAGGCAAAGAACAAGACGATAAACTTTAATTTCATACTGATTAATTTATATTTTAATAAACCTGCGTTATCTCTTCATTTATTTTTTTCCATACACTTTCATTATATCCGGAACTTCATCCCGGGTAATTATTAAGTCGTGGTTATACAATTTTTTTAAATAAATAGTATCAACTTTACGTATGTGGCTTGTGTGCCATTCCATCCACCAGCTCCACATAACGCCATCTTTCAAACATGAATCAGGGTTAGGCGGCGTGCCGCATTCATGATAAACAATCGGAACTCGTGTGCCCGTAATATCTTTCACCGCCTTATACATAAGCGGCATTGCGCTATCACCTTTTCCATAGGTATCAGCACCGGCTATGTCAACATATTTGTCACCGGGATACCAGGCGCTATCAGGCTCGCCGGTATAGCACAACACCCAGATTAAATTGTTTAATTTTCTATCGTTTACAAAATAATTATACATCGTTTTCCAGAGGCGTTTAAAGTTATCCGGGCCTTGTTTGCCCCACCAAAACCAGTTGCCGTTGAGTTCATGAAAGGGGCGCCACAAAACAGGTACGTTAGCTTTTTGCAATCTTTCTAACAAGTCGGCTTTTGTTTTTAATTCAGTATGAAATGAATCATATTCTACGGTTCCTTTTTCGAAACATTTATTGATATCAATTTCTTTTTTACTATTGGGATAACCTTCGCCAATGCCGGGTGCGCCCCAATGCCACATGATGGTGGAGATGCCGCCATCTTTCCACCATTCGATCGCACCTTTTACTACAGAATCGTTTTGTGCTGACTGAATAAAATCGAAGCCTTTAATAGCAGGATATTTACCTGTGATGTTATAGATGTAACTAATTTCATCAAAGCCCCAGCCGGAGAACATTTGCCCTGATAATGTTTTTTTACCAAACATATCGTTGACATAAGCATACAAAGCTTTGGCTTCTTTCGTGGCGTTAGGATTAGATAGCTTGTTCTGTTGTGCAAATATTGTAGAGGGCAATGCAAACAGTGCGTAAAAAATCAGTATTATAAAAATGCTTTTCTTTTTCATAGTTTATATTTATTAATCATCTTTCAAACTTGGGCTTTGTACAATCATTATATCATCAACTTTATTTTTTATGATGGATGGAGCGCCATCTTTTTTCTGCGGCGTTACATGAAACATATAAATGCTTTTTATATCATCTAAATAAAATGCAGGGCGGTTATCATCATTTATAAAATGAAATTCAACATCACTTAACTTAATATTTTTTGCATGACGGATGAACATTCCATAAGCAGGGTTTCCACCAAACATTCCCGGCTCAGGATAATTTTTTTCGTTCTCCGGAATTGTATCTGACTGTAGTTTATTACCGCCGCCTTTAAAATACATTTTGATATTGCTGAATGTAATATCATCTACATCGTGATTAGGAATTCCGCTGATTGTGCATGCAGAATTACTGGCAGAATTATAAGAAACAATATTGCTGATGATTACCCGTCTTATTTCACCAACAGGTGTTCCCGCCGGTCCACGCATCCTTGCACCAAGACGAATAAAGATTGGATCATTGGTTACATCACGCATGGTAATATTATTGATGGTAACATCTTCGAGCAAAGCGCCATCAACACTTTCCAACGCAAGCCCGCGGCAATAATCAAACACGCAATTAGAGATAGTAATATTTTTAAAACCTCCGTTTGATTCGGTTCCGAATTTTATTCTGCCCGTTGGCGTAAAATGATATTGCGGATTATCGCTTCGCTGATACGTTCCGTCTAACAATGTTCCTTCATCATAACCACTCACCTGGCAATTAGTAATGGTAACATTTTCTGTTGAGCGGAAATACCCTAACGCAAATGTGCTCTTCAAACAAATGCCATCATCATACGGCGAATTCACGTAACAATTTGATACCCGTACATTGTGACAACAATCAATATCAACACCGTCACGATTGGTATCAAACTTTACATTATCCAGCGTAAAATTGTCAACTCCTGTTGCCAGAATTGCAAACCATCCGCCATGCAAAATCGAAATATCTTTAATAATTACATTCCGGCATCTTACCAAACCAATGGCTTTGTTTGCGCTTTGCTTATCGCCATGCGCCCAGTCTTTATACAAATTTTTTCCATTGATCAAACCTGTTCCAAGAATAGCAATATCATGCAAACTATCACCCCAAATAAGACTGTTGTGCCAATGCTGGTGGCCTGCATCTTCGTATTCATTATTTGGTCCGGCTTCTTCTTCATCATAACCGTTTGCAGCAGTAACAGGCGCTGCAATTATTGTTGCACCCTGGTCAATATATAATGCCACATTACTTTGCAAATGAATGGCGCCTGTAAAGTAATTTCCTGCAGGAAAATATACTGTACCGCCACCTGCTTTGGCTGCAACGTCAATGGCTTTATTGATGGCTTTACCATATAATGTTTTGCCATCCGCTTTCGCACTAAAATTTTTTACGTTATAAAAATCAGTTTTAGTTTGGGCATTTGCTCCCGCAAAAAAGATACCTGCAATGAACATAAGTATGAAAATCTTTGGTATCATTTATTTATAAATTTTTAAAATGAAATAGGACATTATCATTTTTTTGATGGGTTAACAGCATCCATAACCGAAGCTCTTATTTCACCTGATGTTGATTGTAATTTTAAGTGAGTCTGTTGTAAACCATTTGATGTTGCAGTAAGTGTAATCTCGCCGGCTGCACCGGTTGATTGTACAATAACCTGAGCCAATCCGTTAAATAATTTTCGCTTCCAAACGGTTGCCGGTGTTATAATTTGAAAGATGCCCGCATCCATATTTATATTGTCCCAGCTATGTTGTTTTAATAACGGAGATGCAACAATTGTAATGGAATTTTTTCCTTCATGCAATATTGATTTCTCTAAAACAAATGCCGTATTGGAACCATTTTCTTTTATGCTGTCAGCAATAAGTTTTCCATTAATGTATATGGATTGTTCTTTGCCAACCGGCTTATAGAAAAATGAAACCTGAGCATCATTACTATATTTTGGTAATGTAAAATTGCCTCTATAAATAATTACTTTGGCTGATGTGCCAAATGCCTGTGTGCGTTCATTTTTAAAAGCGTTGTCCCAGTTTGCATCATTATAATCCGGCTTAATTTCAGCAGGGTTATCAAAGCTGTTTACAATTTTTTCTTTAAGGTTTTCTATTGATACAGTTTGTATAGTATCAATATATTTATCAGGTTCTAACGAAGCCGGGTCGCCATTGCCAACACCAATAATTTTTCCGGGACCGTTAATCGTAAAATTTATTTCATTATCAGCAACGGGCAAATGCAAATTGCTTTTATCTTTTACATCAACCGTAATTATTGCTACATCTTCTTTGTTTGCTTTGATGATATTTTTATTTGCAGAAAGATTTATCGCAACTGCATCGCCGGTTGTTTGCGTTGCATCTGTTGCAACTTTTTTTCCATTCTTATAACCAATAGCAGATAATATGCCGGACTGGTATTTTACCTTCCATTCAAGATGCCCGTTTAGAAGCATTGTTTGTTTACCCAAACTTTTTTTATTCAGAAATAATTCCACTTCATCGCAGTTGCTGTATGCCCAAATATCTATTTCTTTTCCTTCCATGCCTTTCCAGTTCCAATGCGGAAAAATGTGTAAAACTGTATCTTTCGTCCACCATGATTTGAGGTAATAAAAAACATCTTTAGGAAAACCACATTGATCTAATATTCCTGTTTGTGAGGCTGTTGACGGGAACCCGAAAGGTGTTGGTTCACCACGATAATCAAAGCCCGTCCATATAAACATGCCCGCTAAATATTTACGTACTGTATAATATTTCCATGCATCTTCAATGCTGTAAAAATCATCATGCGGCTTATGGTCGTAAGCAGATAAATAATGCCTGGCAGAATCATCAGCATATATTCCTCTTGTTGTGTGCGTAGCACCTTCTTCCGTTCCCCACATTGGCTGGTTTGGAAATTCCTTATGATGTTCATCTGTATTTATTTGCCCGATATAATTTACGCCCATTACATCAATCACATTCGAAATTCCTTTCTGCCATCCGCCGCTTATTGCCGCTGTGATAGCACGGGTTGTATCAATTGATTTTGCATACGACTGCATCGTTGATGCTATTCTTGCGCCAAGCTCATTGCCTTCAATTCCCCATTCTTCATTACCAATGCTCCAGCTTATAATACATGGATGGTTACGGTCACGCAACATCATTGTTTTCAATGCATCAAAATGTGTTGAGGTAACACCCATCAACCGGTTTTCATCAATCACCAACATGCCAAGCCTGTCGCAGGCATCTAATAATTCCGGTGTTGGCGGATTATGCGAACACCTGTAACCATTGCACCCAAAAGATTTTAATTGTTTAATGCGGTATTCAATTAATGCATCGGGCATTGCAGTGCCCACGCCTGCAGCATCCTGGTGGTTATCGGTACCCTGTATTTTTAAATGTTTTCCGTTAAGAAAAAAACCTTCATTGGCATCAAACCTTATAGTGCGCATGCCAAATGTTGTTTCATATTTATCCATCAGTTTTCCATCATCAAAAACAGTGGTAATCAATATATGCAAGTAAGGCGTATCAACACTCCATAAATGCGGGTTATTTACATGCAGAATATTGGTTAGATTTTTTTCCTGGTATGCATTCAGCAAAATATTATTTGTACTATCTGTTGCAATTATTTTGTTTGATACATCAATAATTGTTTGAACTATACTTATTGTTTTGGTTGATTTGCTTTCATTAATCAGAGTTGACTGCGCAGTAACATCAGCGTTGCTATTATTGAGTTGCGTTGTTATAAAAGTTCCGTTAGTTGCCACATGAACCGGTGATGTTTTGTTCAGCGATACATGCCTGTAAATACCGGCACCTTCATAAAACCAGCCTTCTTCCATTGTAGCATCTACACGAACAGCAATCGTATTCTCGCCACCATAATTTAAGTACTCTGATATATTATATTCAAAACTATTATAGCCGCTTGCTTCGGTGCCAAGATAAAAACCATTTACCCAAACCATTGAGTTGCGGTAAACGCCATCAAATGCAATGCTGATGCGCTTTCCATAATCTGATGCCGGAATAGGAAATGTTTTCCTGTACCAGCCAATACTTGTGTTTGGAAAGTTGCGGCCAACAGCTTTAAAGCCATGACTTGCGCTTCCTTTATTATCAAATGGTAACTCAACTGCCCAATCATACGGCAGGTTTATTTTGCGCCAACTCCGGTCATCAAAATTTTTAGCAGCTGCACCATCGCCATAACTTGCTTTAGCCAAATAGGAAAAATAACCAGTGCTGGTATTGAAATCTTTTTTTGTATCGAATGGATGCCCGAATGCAAAGTGCCAGCCGAAATCCATCAGCAAATGTTTGCGTATTGTATCACCTGTTTGTGTTTGCGAAAAACAACAATTACAAATGAAACAAAACAGGAAAAAAAATATTGATTTGTACATAATTGATCTGTTCTTAAAATAACTGGCTCTGTTTTGGTCATTTCAATTCAGCAACCATCAAAACAAATATCATTTAAAATAGGATGTATATTCCGCAGGCAATGCGTCAATATTTTTTATCGTGATATCTTTATAAAATACTTCAGCGCCTTCACTTTGCAATTGTATTTTTCCTTTCGTGAGCGGCATATCTTTCCCATCAACATGATACCTTGAATTGGCGAGTACCATCACCACTTTTCCATTTACAATATGAAGGCTTTTGCCACCGTAACAAATTAATTCCACGTTCGTCCATTCGCCTTCCGGGCTTGCATTATCAACGGTTCGTAAACAAAATCCTGCTGTGCCGGTGCCTGTTCCTACGGGTAAAAAAGGTTGGTCATTTCCCGCAACAGGATTCATGGTGCCTTCCGGTAAAAACGCTCTTACATCAATTGCTGAATTTGAAATATTCCAGTAATCCCCCATGTGACCTTGCATAATTTGAAACTCCTGCGCAAGCATCCATGTATGCCAGTAATCTACACCGCAATCGCCAATGGAATGATAACAGATACCGGCATCTTTCAGCTTGTTTATACGCGGCGTCCATTTTAATGTGCCCCATTTTACTTTCAGCTTCAGATCATAATTTTCATATTCTTCTTTTGTAAACAAACAGCCATAAATTTCGCCGCTGATTCTTAATACAGGATCGCCGTTTTCTTCTTTAACCGAAAAAACGTTACCTACATTTTTATTGTACCCAACAGGCGGAATGATGTTGCCATTGGAATCTTTAGGTATCTCTCCTTTGTAATCATTTGTATGGCGATAACTTTGGTACATTCCCCATTGCGATAAGCTTTTATCTAATAAATTTTTCTGACCATCTTTATAATTAAAAGAGGTCAGCATAATTATTACTAAGGATACCGGTAGAAATTTTAGTGAATATTTCATAAGCAAGTTGTTTTTATTTTATAAAGCATTATCTACTTTTTATTTCTTGCCATTTTTACTTCATCGCTTGTTATTGCTGAAGCATTATTGCCGAAATTGCTGCGTATGTATGTGAGCACATTCGCAATGTCTTCATCTGATAATTGCGGAAACGGCGGCATAACATTGCTGTAATCTTTCCCATCAATTTTTTCTTTATTGATACCTTTTAATAGAACATTTATCAGTTTGCTTTTATCGCCTGAAACATAGCTGGTGTTTGAAAGCGGTGGTATCATAGTGCCGGTACCTTTTCCATCCGGCTGATGACAGGTTACGCAACTTGCAGCATAAATATTTTTACCTGCATTGTTTGCAGATGTTGAAATATCATTAGAAGCAGTTGCCTGCACATCCCTGAAATTATTTGGCGTTGATTTATTTTTATCACGATCCAGGTCTTTCTTGTTATATGTTATTTTAAAGATGGTTCCCTTATTATCATCTGTAACATACAAAGCGCCATCAGGACCTTGTGCTAATCCGCACGGACGATGCACTGCATGACCACTTGTTGTGCTGTCAGGCGAGCCTGAAAAACCATCAGCAAATACTTCCCAATCACCATCCGGCATTCCGTTTTTAAATGGCTGGAACACTACAAAATAACCTGCCTGTGGTTCAGGCGAACGATTCCATGAACCATGAAATGCAATGAAGGCACCGTTCTTATATTTTTCAGGAAACATATCACCTGTATAAAACAACAAACCATCAGGTGCCATGTGCGCAGGATATGCAGCAGCAGGATCAATAAAATTACTGTCAAGCGTTTTAACACCATCACCACCATATTCCGGTGCCAGCATTTTTTTATTTTTAAAAGGATCATAATAAATGTATGGCCAACCTGCATTTGCACCATTCGTTAATGCATACATACATTCAGCAGGCAATTGTGCATTTTGCTTCGCATTATACAAAGCCGGGAAGATGGTATTTAACTGGTCTCTTCCATGCTGCATCACAAATAGTTTATTGCTTTGATAATTCCACGCAACAGCAACCACATTGCGCAGGCCGGTTGCATAGCGAATGCCATCAGTATATGTTTGATCTTTTTTATTAGCCTTAAACATCCACACGCCTCCTGCAGTTTCAAGCAAAGGGCAACCGGGCACTCCCATTGAACCAGTTTGCCTGTCTTTTGCCTGGCAGGAGTTTGATGGACAGCCGATCGGTATGTACAAATTATTATCGCCATCCATCATAATTGATTTTGTGCTATGCTCTTCGCCATCCACCAGACCCGTCACAATTCTTTCACGCTGCGCCGTGTCTACTATATGATTATCGCCATCAAGTTTATACCTGAAAATTTCGGAATCGGAAGCTGTATATAAATAATCTTTTGCGAGGTATACGCCGGTGCCGCCATAATTACCAAAACCATTTACAAGTTTTGCTTTGCCATTTTCTTCATGCAATAAAAGTGTGCCTTTGCCATCTTTTGATTCCGCCAAACGAACATAAATATCATGCTGTGCCGTTACAACAAGATGCCTTGTTTTACCAAGTGAATCTGCTACAATGGTTGATGAAAATCCTGTGGGTAATATTAAACCGCCATCATTTATTGAAGTTGTTTCTTCTTTGTTATTACAGGAAGAGATAACCATTGCAATGGTGATAGCAGCAAATAAAAATGGATGTAACCTGGTTTTAATCATACTAAATTTTTATAAAAGTTATAATTCTAAAATCTATAATTTGTATAAGTGTTTACACAATTATCTTTCCAAATCTCCATTCTCTGCAATACCTTTTTCATTTAATAATTGTATGCCGCTTGCACGGTTAAGATTTGGATTGTTCCATTGTGATAAAACCCATATAATTTTTTTAGCGGGAGTTACTTCTATTATCTGCGCCGAACTATCTTGTTCTTCTTTACTCATAGTGCCGCCACTCCAGTTTGCAATAACAGTATTGCCATTTGCAAGCCTTTCCACCTGCTGCACGGTATAAATTTTTATGCCTTGTTTTGCTGCATCTTCTTTTGTAAACTCCCAAACTATTTTGCCTTCTTTATTTACTTCACGCACGTAACCATTTTGATTTCCGCTTATTAAAGTATTACCATTTTTCAACCTGATGGCTGCCCATGCAGACGGCGCATCAACAGACCATATTGCTTTGCCTGCTGAATCGTATTCTACTACTTTACCCATATCCATGTGTGCAATCAGGAACGTTCCATCTTTTGTATAACGGCAATGGCGAAACATACCATGCGTACTGGTTCCGCCGGTTGGTATGGTTAATTCTTTTACAATGGAATTATCTTTTTTATTAACGATGATTGCTTTAGCAGGTACCATGTTCAACATCATAAATACTTTACTACTGCCCAATGGCTGGCAGGTGTGTATCTCGCAATTTGCAGGCGCATCATAATTCCATACAATCTTTTTATCAGGCGTTACTTCACTTGCACCGTGAAAGCGTGAGAAAAGAATATTACCGTTTGAAAGCAATGTTGCATCACCATATTCACCTTCCCAGGGCATGGTGTAACTCCAATCGATTTTGCCATCTTTCACGATAAACATTTGCTGATCTTTGAAAGAAGAATTCTGCCATTCACCGGCGTATAAAAAATCATGTTGTTTCATGTCCTTTGCAGGATCTAAGTTGAAGCTGGTTGAAAGTGTATCATTTTGTGCTAAGGCGGTTATTGAATCTAAAAGTGCGACGAAAAAAAGCAAATGATATTTCATAAATGAAAAATTGGATGCAATCGAATTTATATAATCCAATTTAAGTACTAATACTTTAAAGAAACAAGACAACAAAAGCAATTTAATTGAATGACTAAAAAAGCACTATAGAAGGATAAAAGACTATTAGAATATTTTTTCCATAACCGCAACAAGATGTAAAAGCCAATAAATTAAATATTGTAAATAAATTATACTAAGAAGGCTTTCCAGGAATTTTATACCATCAATGATATCGGCAAAATCAAAAAAGCCCATAAACACTAAGTTTTATGAGCTTTTAATTTTAGAAGAAATCAACTTTGTCGGGGCGGCAAGATTCGAACTTGCGACCTCCACATCCCAAATGTGGCGCGATAACCGGGCTACGCTACGCCCCGAATAATTTACCTAAGGTTAAAGTGGCTTGCGGAGAGGGTGGGATTCGAACCCACGGTACAGTTTAACCCGTACGACGATTTAGCAAACCGTTCCTTTCGGCCACTCAGGCACCTCTCCTACTCAAAGTAAATAAGGGTTGCAAAAGTAACATTTGCATTTCAAAGTTTAAAATAAATAATTGAAGGTTTAGGGAATTTTAATACTTAAGATTACATGGCAGCAAGCTGAACTTTTTGCTGAAGTTCTATGACACTTTCTTTAAACAAAGTATCGGTATCCATCAGATCTTTTACTGTTTGGCAACTGTGAATAACAGTTGTATGATCACGGCCACCAAAATGCTCCCCTATTGTTTTTAATGAATTTTTTGTAAAGGCTTTTGCAAGAAACATAGTTATCTGCCTTGCCTGTACAATCTCACGCTTACGTGTTTTCTGCAGAAGCTTTTCATAAGGCACATCAAAGTAATCGCATACCATTTTCTGTATGGTATCTATAGTAATTTCTTTTGATGAAGATTTTATAAAATTTCTCAAAACTTTTTTAGCTAATTCTAAATCAATTTCACGCTTATTAAGCGAAGATTGTGCCAAGAGAGAAATTAAAGCACCTTCAAGTTCACGTATATTGTTTTGGATATTATAAGCTATATATTTTACTACTTCTTTAGGCATTTCAAGCCCGTCATTTTTCATTTTCTTTTCCAGTATTTCAATCTTCGTATCGTAATCAGGTATCTGGAGATCTGCACTAAGGCCCCAACGAAAACGACTAAGTAATCTCTCCTGTACGCCTTCAAGATCTTTTGGAGGTTTGTCCGATGTAAGGATTAGCTGCTTGCCGCTTTGGTGTAAATGGTTAAAAATTGCAAACAATGCATCCTGAGATTTTTCTGCTCTTATAAAAAACTGGACATCATCAATTATAAGAATATCTATCAACTGGTAAAAATGAATAAAATCATTTATTGCATTATTACGACTATGGTCGACAAATTGATTAATAAATTTTTCTGAACTGACATATAAGACAACTTTATTATTATGAAGCCTTTTAACTTCATTCCCTATAGCCTGTGCAAGATGTGTTTTGCCTAATCCTACTCCACCATAAATCACAAGAGGATTAAATGAAGTAGAGCCGGGCTTTTCAGCAACCGTTTTTCCTGCACGCCTTGCTACACGATTGCAATCCCCTTCAATATATGTATCAAATACGTATACAGGATTTAACTGCGGATCAATTTGCATTTTTTTAAGGCCCGGAATTACAAAGGGATTTTTAACAGGATTATTTATTACTAAAGGGAAATCCATTTCATTATTTGAATATGATTTATATCCATGCCCCGGAATATCCATCATCAGCGGCTTGTTATTATCATTGCCGCTATCCACCATAATACGATATTCCAGCCTCGCATCTTTTCCTAATTCTCTCTTCAAAGTTTTCGCAAGAAGGTTTACATAATGTTCTTCAATGTACTCATAAAAAAACTGGCTTGGCACCTGGATGGTTAATATTCCCTCTTTCAATAAAACAGGAATTATGGGCTCGAACCATGTTTTGTAATGCTGCCATTCAACGATATCTTTTATGATATTGAGACAATTCTGCCAAACTGTTTCGCAAGCCTTAGTCATTTTTTTCAGTAAGCTCTTTTAGAGATTTTTAAATATCCTTCTGAGGGCATGACATAAAAAAATTTAAACAAAACCAATTTGTTGAAATTTTCTCTGCATGACAGCGAATATCAAAATAATTTGTTGAAAAAAAAATTTTTTATTCTTTGTTTTTTTAATGAATTAAACAGTACCGGCTTTCAAAAAAAATATCCAATTTTATTCTAAAGACCTGATTAAATTTTAAGAGTTATGTCCACATTGCTTTACAGGGAAATTGCAATTTTTTTATGCAAAAAATTTTTAATTTTTGAATCAGTATATTGAAGTCAGAATCAGTAAAATTTAATTTATGTGAATGTGAATAAAAAAAATTGCTATTCTAATTAAAACAAAATATTTATAAGCCAAATGAATTTATCTTTAAAAATTAAATTACAAATATGAGCTACGAATTAACAGGGAAACTTTTGGAAAAATTTGATACAATACAAAGAACAGAAACATTTAAGGTACGTGAATTTGTAGTTGAAAAATCTGAAGACATCAATGGTAAGCTAATTACCAACTTTATAAAATTTCAATGTGTACAGGATCGTACAAATATTGTTGACAGGATAAATGTTGGCGATGAAATAAAAGTTTACTTTAACATCAAAGGAACCAAATGGGAAAAGGATGGGCGTACTTCTTATTTCAGCAACCTGGATGCATGGCGCATAGAGCAAATTTTACAAGCAGGGAAGGAAGCCTCATCTGATGATGACCATCTTGAGCCTTTGGATACGTTTACCTCTTCTTCCCAGGATGCGATTGATGATCTTCCGTTCTGATAAAGATATCTTCAAGGCAGCCTGTTAATAATAGTTTCCGGAATAGTATCCGGCGCTTAATATGCAAAAACAGATTTCACTTAAAGTTCCGGCCCAGGTGGCAGCTGATGATAATTCAGTTAAGCATTTTATAGCAAAGAATGCTGGCTTTAAACTAAATGAAATCACTGGATACCATATCCTTAAAAAATCATTGGATGCAAGAAGTAAAACTGTACAGATTCATCTTACAGTGATTGCTTTTATAAATGAGCCATTCAGGCAAAGGAACTTATATCAATTTGAGTTTCAGGATGTAGCAAAGTCTCAAAAGAAAGTTGTTATAATTGGTGCAGGGCCTGCAGGATTATTCGCTGCTATTCAACTCATTGAATGTGGAATAAAGCCCGTAATACTTGAAAGAGGGAAAGATGTAAGGGAAAGGCGAAGGGATCTTGCAACATTGAATAAAATTGGCATCATTAATCCTGAAAGTAACTATTGTTTTGGAGAAGGTGGTGCAGGTACTTACAGCGATGGAAAATTATATACCCGAAGCTCGAAGCGGGGAAATATTGACAGGATATTAAACCTTTTTGTACATTTTGGTGCTGATGAAAATATTTTATACGAATCCCATCCTCATATAGGAACTAACAAACTTCCGCATATTATAACGGCTATGCGTAAACGTATAGTTGATTGTGGCGGTGAGTTTTTTTTCAATAAAAAAGTTACTGATATTATTGTTGAAAATGATATCATCAAAGTTGTAAAAACTTCTGATGGAGATTTGTTTCCCGCAAATTCTTTTATCCTTGCTACAGGCCATTCCGCCCGGGATATTTACCTCCTTCTTTATAAAAAAAGACTATCCATTATTGCCAAGGGGTTTGCTCTCGGAGTAAGAATTGAACACCCACAGTCTGTTATAAATGATATACAATATTCAAAAAATAATCAACAGGATATAACCGCGTTGGAAGCTGACCTTTTGCCACCTGCATCTTATAGCCTTGTTGAGCAGGTTGAGGAACGTGGAGTATTTTCTTTTTGCATGTGCCCCGGCGGTATTATTGCCCCTGCGGCAACTAATGCCGGTGAAATTGTTACAAATGGATGGAGCCCTTCTAAAAGAAATAATCCGTATGCAAACAGTGGCCTTGTGGTGCAGGTAGAAGTAGACGATGCATGGAATTATATGAAAACTATGGGCAAAAAAGAGGAAACTCTTAATTTGAAATCGCCCCTGCTAATGATGCATTTTCAAAAACAAGTGGAAGAAGCCGCATTCGCTGCAGGTGGCGGAAACTTTGTTGCACCAGCTCAACGTATGGATGATTTTACTGAGAACCGGCTTTCGCCAACACTGCCGAAGTGTTCTTATATTCCAGGGCTTAAGTCCTACCAACTTAAAGATGTGCTACCCACTTTTGTTACACAAAGGTTGCAAAAGGCAATAAAGGCATTTGCAAAAAAAATGCCGTCACGCTACGGAAATAGTGGCTACTATACAAATGAAGCCATACTTGTAGCAACAGAAAGCCGTACATCATCTCCTGTGAGAATACCAAGAGATGAAATGCAGTTTAATCATCCCCAGGTAAAAAATTTATATCCGTGTGGAGAAGGGGCAGGCTATGCAGGCGGAATCGTAAGTGCAGCAATGGATGGAGAAAGAATCGCAAAGGCTATAGCTTTATTATAACCCATTAATACCATTCATAAAATTTCTATATAAAAATATTCGCTTCTTTTTACATTTACCAGTGTTCGATACCTTCGCCACAATTATTTTTAATAGAAGTACAGCAATATTTAAAACTAAAGCCTTCCATGAATATTTTAGAATTACAAAATCTAAAAAAATATTATGCTACTCAAAAAGCAGTGGATGATATAAGCTTTTCGATACCAGAGAAAAGTATTTTTGGTTTACTTGGGCCAAATGGGGCGGGTAAAACAACCTTATTACGAATGATAACCGGTATATTTTACCCGGATAGCGGAAGTATTCTTTTTCAGGGTAAAAAGTTTGACCCTTCCAAAGATATTTTAAAGATTGGCTATATGCCGGAAGAAAGAGGATTGTATAAAAAAATGAAAATCGGGGAACAGGCATTATACCTGGCCATGCTTAAAGGGATGAGCAGGCAGGACGCTATGAAAAAGATAAAAGAATGGTTTGTAAAATTCGAAATGGAAAGCTGGTGGAATAAAAAAGTAGATGACCTTAGTAAGGGCATGAGCCAGAAACTTCAGTTTGTTATAACGGTCTTACATGAACCGCGCCTCCTCATTCTTGATGAACCTTTTAGCGGGCTTGATCCTGTAAACAGTAATCTTATAAAAGATGAAATTTTTAAGCTGGCCCAGAAGGGAACGACTATAATTTTCAGTACCCACAGGATGGAGCAAGTGGAAGAAATATGTGATGAGATTATACTCGTGAATAAAGGCAAGAAAATCCTGGATGGAAGTGTAAAACAAGTAAAACAGGATAGCAAAGAAAATATTTTTAAAGTAGGATTTGATCAGTTACCGGAACCTTTTGAAAACAATATATTCAACATTGTAAGTACAAAAAATAATTTTCTAACTGTGAAGATTAAAGAAGGCTACAATCCCGCTTCAGTACTTAAAGAATTTTTAGACAATCATGCGAGTGTTATTTCATTTAATGAAATATTACCTACACTTAATGATATTTTTATCAGGAAAGTAGACGACACCAAATTAGCAAGGCAATTTGAGAAAGTATAGTTTAAAATACAACCCGAAAAGATCAACATTCAATTTCAATATTTAACGAATCAACATTTGATATGAATAAAATATGGCTGATTATTAAAAGAGAGTATTTAACAAGGGTAAGAAATAAAACGTTTATTCTTTCAACTATTTTGCTTCCTTTATTTTTTATAGGTTTCATTTTTGCTTCCGCATATTTTTCAATTAAAAGTGTAGATAAGCAAAAAATAGCAGTGGCAGATGAAAATGGAATTTTCAAG
Source organism: Chitinophagales bacterium (assembly GCA_038239385.1). GTDB lineage: Bacteria > Bacteroidota > Bacteroidia > Chitinophagales > Chitinophagaceae > Ginsengibacter. The sequence goes on along the minus strand of JBBSEV010000003.1, from coordinate 36,953 downwards.
AATAATTTTCAAAGCGATAAAATTATTACCTATGAATTTCCTGGCGGCGTAAACCAAAATAATTTTATAGAGAAAGGCTATACTGCCTTCCTTAATATTCCTAAAAATTACGAATCGAAACAGGATTCTGTTTCACTGATTTCGGATAAGCAATTGGGAATGGAAGCTGAAGAAAAAGTAAAAGATCAATTGAACAATGCCATTCGCAATAAGGCTTTTCTTCAAAATAAAATTGATAAAAAAATACTTGATTCCATAAATGATATAAATGAAGAAAGCCTGTATAAATTCAGCCCGGTGATAAAGCAGGGCGATAAAACGGCCCAATCCAATTCAGGGCTTTCTTATGGTATTGGTTTTGGCAGTGGCATATTAATTTATATGACATTATTTATCTATGGAGCTGCAGTAATGCGTGGTGTTATGGAAGAAAAGATGAACCGCATTGCAGAAGTTATCATCAGTTCTGTAAAGCCTTTTCAATTGATGATGGGTAAGATCTTAGGTATTGCTGCCGTAGGGCTTACTCAATTATTAATCTGGATTGTTTTAATTATTGGCTTGTCAACCATAGCTTCGTCATTTCTTTCTCATGATGCACTGCTCCATGCTCAAAATATGAACACTTCAATGGGGCCTGCAGGTAACACTGCTGCTATGAAATTCTTAACTACAAAAAATACAATTCTTAGTGCCAACTGGGGACTAATAATTCCTTGTTTTCTTTTTTATTTTATTGGTGGTTATCTTTTTTATGCCTCCTTATTTGCCGCCGTAGGTAGTGTAGTAAATGAAGATCCCCAGGAAGCTCAATCGCTGATGCTGCCGATAACGATGCCAATAATTTTATCTTTTATAATCATGACAACGGCAGCCGGCAAGCCTGATGCACCTGTTTCTGTATGGGGAAGCATGATCCCTTTTTCTTCGCCTATAGTAATGATGGCCAGAATTCCCTCTAACAGTGTACCTGCCTGGCAAATTGCCATATCAATGTTCTCTCTTATTGCAGGATTTATATTGACAACAATGCTTGCGGCTAAAATTTACAGGACAGGAATATTGCTTTATGGCAAAAAAGTAACTTTCAAAGAAATGGGTAAATGGCTTTTTAGAAAATCATAAAACAGAAGCAGTCTTTGAAGTATTTTTTGTATGAGCTGAACCGAACAGAGATTTATTAAGCTCTTCTTTAGTATATTTTAAAATAATCCCAATTGCCAACAGGCTGCTTATAAAAATAACTCCGCTAAAAAATCCAATTATTCCAAACAGAACAGCCGATTTATTTTTAACATCATATGGCGGTTCAGGCTTATCAAGAACTTTTATAAGAGGCGTGGCTTTCTGCAATTTATAAGCAGCATTCTGCTGGTTAGCCACAGCCTGTGCATATTGCTGACGAATCATTTGCTTATCTGCCAATAAATTTTCAGTTGGCACCCTATACTCAAGTTTACTGGTGTTTGTAAATAAAGTTCTTTTATCAATGGCGATAAGCTTCTGATCTTTTGAATTCATTATTGTTCTGAGAGAGTCTACTTTACTCGTAGCAAACTGAAAATCACGGCTTGCTTTTTCCCTTTTGAGATCAATATAAAAAAGAGAAATTTTATTTATAAAACCATAACTTATTGTTCTTACCAGATCAGGGCTGCGGCCAGTATATGAGAGCACCAGCGTATTGTTTTTATTGATTGAAGCATTCAATCCTTCTTTCAACTGATCTCCTGCCCAGGTAATAAGGGCGTATTCATTTACAGGCTTTATCGCTTTCTCTTCAAGCCAGCTTCGGTGGTCATTGATGTCATCTACCAGCAATTCTGCGATAGTTTTATTCCCCTTTGAAGAATCGCGAATGGCAGCCACCTCTTCTCTTGTTGTACGGCTCTGAGCCAGCTCGATAATATTTACCGAAGCTTCGTCACTAAAGCTTTTGGTTCCTTCCGTACCTAATAAAGCGCTGAGTGTTGATGATGTTGCATTATTATCGTTGGAGCTTGTTAACGGAAAAACAGAAGACTTGGAAGTATAGGTTACCGGTTTTTGCATAGCGTATAGAATAAGTGCTGATGCGCTCAATATGCCTGCGATAATAATTATTACCTTAAACTTACTTAACCTTTGAAATATAGACGTAGTTAATTCCTGCGTACTCATAAGTGAATATTATAATCTTGTAAGTATAAACGCCAGTGCAATTGGAATTGATGTTACAAACAACTGTCCCACAAAACTTCCCAAATTTTTACCGATGGGTTTCTCAGGTACTACTACCATGCTTCCCTGTCTTACTTTGGGATAGAAATGGAAGAAGCCAAAATTATGCGTTCGTTTACTTCTACCATTAGCATAGGTAACATAAATTCTTTTGCGCCATGGCCTTTCGCCAAATCCTCCAGCCTTATCTATGTAATAGCCAAGTTTAGTATGTTCTTCATCAAAGTATATTTTTAATAATGGAGTTTGCAGGGCACCCTTTACAGTAACAATAGGGTTGATAGCAGGAACATATATAAGATCTCCTTCCTGTAACACCATGTCATATTTGGAGTTTTTATTTTCCAAAGCCTTTGCAAGATCAATACTGATAGGTTCTGCAGGATCAAAAAGAACGCTGTCAACAATTCTTCCACTGGTATCTTTTATATACTTTGTACGGTTTCTTTTCAGTAATGGATTTTCCCTCATAAGAGTATCACGTATCCTGTACAATGTAGCGCCTGACGGGTCAGAGTTTTCCGTAACACCTCCTGCTCTTTCTATAAATGATGATAAGCGCTCATCTTTTTTGATTTTTGAATAGGTACCCTGGTAGGTTACTTCACCCTCTATCTGTATATTTTGCTGTAAATTAAAAGTTGGGTTTTTTCTTACAAAAACCTGGTCGTATGGTTTAAGCTTAATATTTTCTGTAACAGAATCCAGTTCCAGGTTGGGCTTTATGGAATAAGTATTGATTAAAGTTTTTGTAGGTTTTAAACCTTTTTGTGCTGAATCAATATCTACAATACTGGAAACTTCTATTCTTCCAAATTCCGCGGAAGGCTTTATTCCATTTGCAAAGTAAATAAGGTCTTTTAAGGTCATGCCTCCAAACTTCTGAACTTTGCCCGGCTTTCTTACTTCTCCTTCTATAGATACAAATTGCCTGTCGCTAAACTGGTTCCTGTTGAAAACTTCAATTACATCATTTGGCTCGATAGGGATATTATAAGAGCTGTTTACATTTTTATTTAAATCTTCAAGGCTTACATCAATTTTATCAGATTTTAAATTAGTAGAATCGCCTGCTCCTTTATAAACGTAAGCCCTTTCCAGGTAGGAATTTGGAGTAATACCGCCTGCCCTGTTTATCACATCAAACAAACGGTCACCTTTCCTTATCTCATACACATTTGGGTAAGAAACTTCACCTTTTACTATTACTTTATTATCAAGCCCTGCATTTATAGGATTTACTACTACCACATCGCCATCATACAAAGCTTCATCGGTTATTGTTCCACTTGCTTTTAGGCCAATTGCTTTAAAATTTACATTTTTTATAGTTTGCTTTTCATTTACATTTCTTATAATCACACCTCCTGATGAATAGGCGTCAGCAGTGAACCCGCCGGTGAATTTTAAAAGATTGATCATGCCTTCATCCTTTTTAAGCTGGTAGTACATCGGCCTTCTAAACTGGCCAGAGGCCAGAACCTTCTTATCGAGAAATGGTACGATTACAAAATCATTATTTTCAAGATAAAGGTGCTTGCCAAAATCTCCTGTAGTTAAATATTTGTAGACATCAATTGAATCAATAATACGGCCGTTGCGTGAAATAAGAATGTTACGCAAATTGCCGAAATCCGAAATACCTCCTGCCAAAGCCACAACATTTAATGCATTTGTAAATGCCGAAACCACAAGTGGCCCTGGTTGTAATACTTCACCGGATGCCTGCACTACTATTGTTCTTGGCTGCCCGAGTGTAACTGAAACGTTTGTTGAAGGGGGAATCACTTTTGCAAAACGATCATGAATAATGGCTCTCGCATTTTGAAATGTCAGGCCCTGTACAGTTATTTTACCAAGGCCTGATGGAAAAATAGTGCCATCACGGGCAACTACATAACTTTGCTCAAAATCTGCTCCGCCCCAAAGTGAAACCACTATAATATCGCCTACACCAATTGGATAATCAAGTGGCGGCGTAGAAAGTTCTGAAAGTTCTAATATCTGTTTTTGCTGAAATAAGTCACTACCATAAACAGCTTCAGGAGAAGAGAAATTTCTTTTAAAGTCGTCTTTTTGGGTACTGTCTTTTACGATGATGTTTTTATTTTTCAAATCCTCCAGGGTCTTATGAATATCATCGCCTGCTTTTTTATTCTGCGCATTATTGTCACGAAGAAAATTTTGAAGATCAGAAGGCGAGGCATTTTTTAATGCATTGGGATCAATAGGTAAATCCTCAGCAGGCACCTGGGCAAAAACGCCGGACGCGAAAAAAAGCATCGAAAAAAACAAAAATAAAAAGATTCTTAGGGAAATCTTTTCTTGCGGAAAACACATTCTGTAAGGGGTTGTTGTAAGATATTGTCTAATAACGAACAAATATATGATTTATTTTAGTGGCTTGTTGAGTGCCTCATTGAATTGCAGCCAAATCTCTTTCACAATTTCCGCGGCTGGTTTTATTTCATTTATCATGGCGCTTACCTGCCCTATTTCCAATTCACCTTCATTCATATCACCCTCAAACATTCCTTTTTTTGCCCTGCCTTTACCCAGTAATTCATTCAATTGACTTATGGATGCATGGTTTTCATAAGCAGTATTTATTTGCTCAAAAAATTTATTCTTAAGCATTCTTACCGGAGTAAGTTCCTTTAAAGTTAATATAGTATCTCCTTCGTTTGCGTTTATTAATGCTTCTTTAAAGTTTATATGTGAAGAAGCTTCCTCAGATGCTACAAAGCGGCTGCCCAACTGGACTCCATCTGCGCCTAAAATCATAGCGGCCAACATTTGGCGACCTGTAGCAATTCCCCCAGCGGCAACTACTGGTATTGTTACTGCCGACGAAACCAGGGGAATCAATACCATAATGGTGGTTTCTTCTTTTCCATTATGGCCGCCAGCTTCAAAACCTTCCGCAATTACCGCGTGACAGCCTGCAAGCTCCGCTTTCTTAGCGAAGCGACTGCTGCTTACAACATGCATCACAATAATTCCATGATCTTTTAGCATACCAGTAAACTTCGATGGATTTCCTGCAGAGGTGATTACTACAGGTACTTTATGATCAATAATCACATTGAGATGTTTATCAATTTCAGGATATAGGAGGGGTAGATTTACTGCGTAAGGCTTACTGGTCGCAGTCTTACATTTAAGTACATGCTCATTTAGAATTTCAGGATACATGCTTCCTGCGCCAATAACACCAAGACCACCTGCATTACTCACTGCGCTGGCTAAACGCCAGCCGCCAGCCCACACCATTCCTGCCTGGATAATGGGAAAATCAATATGTAAAAGTGAAGTTATGCGGTTCGCAAACATAATCAGCTAATTTGCTAATTAATATCCCAGGTCTATTTCAGTATTATCTCCAATATTAAGCGAGCGTGTTTCGCCTCTTATTTCCGTATCACTTCCTATAAGAGAATCATCAAGAACCACATCATATAATTTAGAGAAAGATCCAATAATAGAAGCTTTCACTATTGAGTAATTTACAATCGTATTTTCTCCCATAGCAACATGAGGTCCTATAATTGAATTCTTTATATCACAGCCTTCTGCAATACTTACAGGAGGTATAAAAATGGTGTTTTCAAACTTATTAGACTCAGCGATTGTACCGCCGAATTTCTGTAACAGGATTGCATTTGATTGCAGTAAGGTTTCTTTTTTGCCACAATCAAACCAGTTTTCGACCTTAAAGGTTTCAAATCTTTCTCCATTCTCAATCATACATTCAAGCCCATCAGTAAGGTTGAATTCATTATGTGTTTTAATATTATTTGAAATGATTTTATCAAGGCATTTAAAAAGAACTTTGGAATCTTTTATTTTGTACAGACCGACAAGCGCCAAATTTGACCTGGGAATTGATGGCTTTTCAACAACTCTTGTAATAAAACCCTTTTCATCAATTTCGGCCACACCAAAGTTGCGCGGATCATCAACTTTTTTTACACCAAGCATAGAATTAGGCGATGCAAGTACCGCATCAATATCATATTCACAAATGGTATCTCCAAGGGCAATAAATACTTCGTCGTCGCCAACTATTTGCTTTGCAAGATCAATAGCATGGCCTGTTCCTTTTCTTTCATTCTGATAAATAAAATGACAGTTAAGCTGAGGGTATTTTGACCTCATATAATCCTGGATTTTTTCACCAAGATAACCTACTATAAAAATAAAATCATGTATGCCTGCTTCATGCAACTGGTCAACGTTTATACTTAAAATGGTTTTTCCTGCAAGTGGAATTAGTGCTTTAGGTTGTGTATATGTATGCGGCCTCAGTTTAGTACCTGCTCCTGCAACGGGAATTATAGCCTTCATTTATTCATTTGTTTAATAATCACCTGCCTCAAACGAAAAGTGAATATAGCAAAATTATGATCATATACGATGTTATTAATGATGTTTGTACCTGGATTATAAAACAATTTTCAAGAGTAATTGCCACCTGATTTTTTTTAAGTGTCAGAAAAACGATTAAACTATTTCTAAAGTATTTTTTTTCTTCCCTTGAAGGATAAAGGGCATCTTATATCTTTGCCGCAAAAACAATTCATGCAAAATGATACCCAGGTTTTTGAACTTATTAATAAAGAATTAAACAGGCAGCGGCAGGGTATTGAATTAATCGCATCCGAAAATTTTACATCATCGCAGGTGCTAAAGGCAATGGGTACCGTACTTACTAATAAATATGCAGAAGGATATCCAGGGAAAAGATACTACGGGGGATGCGAATTTGTAGATGAAACGGAACAACTGGCTATTGACAGGCTAAAACAAATCTTTGATTGCGAATATGCGAATGTGCAACCTCATAGCGGCGCCCAGGCCAATGCTGCTCTTATGCTTGCCATACTTCAAGCAGGTGATAAAATTCTGGGACTTGATCTTAGTATGGGTGGACATCTTACTCATGGGTCGCCGGTAAATTTTTCTGGTAAATTATATGAAGCCCATTTTTATGGAGTGAAAAAAGAAAGCGGGCTTATAGATTATGAAATGCTGGAGCAAAAAGCAAGAAATGAAAAGCCTAAACTTATAATTGTTGGCGCATCTGCTTACAGCCGCGATTGGGATTATGAGCGCATAAGAAATGTAGCTGATGAAGTAGGCGCATTTGTATATTGTGATATGGCACATCCCGCCGGGCTTATCGCCAAAGGATTGTTGAAATCACCTTTTGATCATTGTAATTTTGTTACTTCCACTACGCACAAAACTTTAAGAGGCCCAAGAGGTGGAATTATTTTAATGAAAAAAGATTTTGAAAACCCTTTTGGAATAAAAGATAATAAAGGAAATATAAGAATGATGAGCCATCTACTTGATATGGGCGTTTTTCCGGGCACACAAGGTGGCCCGCTTGAGCATGTAATTGCTGCAAAAGCTGTTTCATTCGGAGAGATATTAAGCGATGAGTTTACTGACTATGCAAAACAAATACAGGTAAATGCCCAGGCTATGGCCAAAGCTTTTAATGAAAGAGGATATGACCTTATAAGCAACGGAACGGATAATCATTTAATGCTAATTGATCTTCGCAATAAAAATATAACCGGCAAAAAAGCACAGGAAACCCTGGACAAGGCAGGAATTACCTTGAACAAAAATTCGGTCCCGTTTGATGATAAAAGCCCCTTTGTTACTTCAGGAATGCGGGTAGGTGTGCCTGCAATCACTACAAGAGGAATGAAAGAAAATGATATGGAAGAAGTAGTTGATCTTGTTGATAAAATATTAATGAATATTGATAATGAAAAATTAATTACGGGTGTAAAAAATGAAGTAAAAGAATTGATGGATAAATTTCCATTATATCCCGAATTGTAATGGGTTGGGAAATTTTATATTTTAATAAAGAATATCTTGCTGGCTGAAATGATTATAAAAAATAAGATCATTTATCCATGTTTTATATTGCCCAATTTGTAAATAAAAACATTTTTTCATGATACAACGTGTACAAACAATATGGATGGTGCTGGCGGCAATCATAGCTTTCCTAACATTGAAATTTCCTTTTTATAGTGGTTCCCTGGCAGTAGATAATACTTATCATGCAGTAATGGCTGCAGATAATTTCTTTCTGCTTATCCTTACCAGCGCCTTAGGAACCGGTATTATTATAAATATCTTTTTATTTAAACATCGCAGCGTTCAGTTCCGTATTATCCTATTTGCTCTTTTAGCTGAGTGCCTTATTATATTTATGTACATACGGCAAACCAATAAATTTTCCACCGGAAATTTTAGTCTCTGGTCTGCCCTTCATTTACTTATTATTATTTTTCTTATTGCTGCCGCAAGAGGCATCTATATGGATTCAAAATTAATTAAGGAGAGTAATAGGCTTCGGTAGATCACAGGTATTTCCCCGTATAACTTTCCTCTGCGCTTTTAAGTCCTGATGGAACTCCGGCATACACAAGATTTCCTCCACCATCACCGGCTTCAGGGCCAAGATCAATTATCCAGTCCGCGGATTTTATCACATCGGTATTGTGCTCAATAACTATTATAGAGTGGCCTTGCTCAATGAGTGCATTAAAAGAAGCCAGTAGTTTTTTTATATCATGAAAATGAAGGCCTGTTGTAGGCTCGTCAAAAATGAATAACAAATTTCCTTGCCCACTCCCCTTACCCAGGAAAGATGCCAGTTTTACTCGCTGTGCTTCGCCACCGCTCAACGTATCAGATGATTGGCCAAGCTTGATATATCCTAATCCTACATCGCTTAAGGGTTGAATTTTTTTGGCAACATCCGCTCCCTGTGATTCATTCTTTTTCCCTCCGGGTTTTTCTTTTCCAAAAAAATCAATCGCTTCATCAACACTCATTTCAAGTACATCAAAAATGTTCTTTTCATTGTAGGTAACTTCCAGCACTTCCTGCTTAAATCTTTTACCACCGCATACATCACATATCAAATGTACGTCTGCAAGAAATTGCATTTCTACCACTTGTTCTCCTTCTCCTTTACAGGCATCACATCTTCCACCATCCACATTAAAAGAAAAATGTTTGGGAAGATAACCTCTCATCTTACTTAATGGTTGTTTGCTAAAAAGTTCCCTTATTTCATCGTAAGCCTTGATGTAAGTAACTGGATTACTCCTTGAAGATTTTCCAATAGGATTCTGATCAATCATTTCAACCTGCGATATGTAATCTATATCACCAGTAAGCCCTTTACTCAAACCGACTTTCTCGGCAAATTCGCCTTTTATTTTTTTTAACGAAGGAGATAAAATTTGCTTTACCAATGTTGTTTTTCCGCTACCACTTACCCCGCTAACTACACATAAAACATTTAGCGGAAATATTACATCTATATTCTGTAAATTATTCTGTCTTGCGCCCTGTACAGTTATAGATCGATTCCATTTCCGTGTATGCCTGGGTGGTTCTATAGTGAATTCACCTTTTAAATATTTACCCGTAAGGCTTTGTGAATTATTTATTAATTCATCATAGTCACCTTCTGCAACAACCTCACCTCCAAGATGACTTGCAAGCGGCCCCATATCAATTATATGATCTGCATGCCTCATTATGCTTTCATCATGCTCTACTACTACCACTGTATTACCCATATCACGCAGGTTTTTTAAAACCACGATAAGCCTCTCAGTATCTCTTGCATGCAGGCCTATAGAAGGCTCATCTAAAATGTACAATGAATTTGTGAGATTACTTCCCAGGCTGCGTGTGAGTTGTATCCGCTGGCTTTCACCGCCACTAAGTGAATTGGCAAGCCTGTTTAATGTGAGATAACCAAGGCCTACATCAAGAAGCGTATCAAGGCGATTATTTATTTCAATCAAAATTCTTTTGGCAACTATAAAATAGTAATCGGATAATTGAATTTCCTCAAACCATTTTTTAAGATCCTTTACCGGCATTTCACAAAGCTCTCCAATATTTTTGTGATTTACTTTTACGTAAAGCGCTTCCTTTCGCAGCCGGTAACCCCTGCATTCCGGGCAAAGTGTGCGGCCCCTGTAGCGGCTTAATAATACCCGGTATTGCACCTTATATAAATTCTGCTCTACCTCTTTAAAAAATTCATTTAAGCCTGAAAAATATTCATTACCTGTCCAGAGCAAGTCGTATTGTGCTGTGGTAAGATCTATAATAGGTTTGTGTATCGGAAAATCGAACCTTCTTGCCACACGAATAAGATTCTCTTTCCATAGGCCTAATTTTTCGCCCCTCCACGGAGCGATACCATTTTCATAAATACTTAATCTCTTATCAGGCATTACCAGGTCGGGGTCTATGCCAAGTACCAGGGAAAAACCTCCGCAAACAGGACAAGCCCCATATGGATTATTAAAAGAAAACAGGTTGGGAACAGGCTCTTCAAATTTTATTCCATCAAGCTCAAATTTATTTGAAAAATGTAATGTTTTATTTTCATTTATTTCCAGGATCACTTCTCCTTCACCTTCATAAAAAGCTGTTGTAACGGAGTCGGACATACGATGATCATCATCTTCATCAAAGTCTTTTACCAGTAACCTGTCAATAAGCACATACGGAGTTGTATGCTTAAACATTGAAGAAACATCCTTGCTATCTTGAATATCTTCAATTCTTATAATTTCGCTATTCATATAAATTCTGGAAAAGCCTTTTTGCATCAGGATATTTAATTCCTCCTTTACATTCCTGTTATGAAGCTGCTTAAATGCAACCAGCAATAAAACTTTATCTCCTTTCTTACAATTTTTTATAGCTTCTACCACATCGGGTACATCATCTTTTTTTACTTCCCTTCCAGATACTGGTGAAATTGTTTTGCCGACACGTGCAAATAACAACCGCAGGTAATCATAAATTTCAGTCATGCTTCCAACCGTAGAGCGGGGTGTACGGGATATTACTTTTTGCTCGATAGCAATAGCAGGGCACAAACCTTTAATGTAATCTACATCTGGCTTATTCATTCGCGCCATAAACTGCCTTGCATAGGCACTTAGGCTTTCAGCATATCGCCGTTGCCCTTCAGCAAATAAAGTATCAATAGTTAATGAAGATTTGCCTGAACCTGAAACTCCTGTAACAACAATAAATTTATTACGGGGAATTTCTATAGTTACATTTTTAAGATTATGAACTCTTGCACCTTTTATAAGAATATTACTAGTCTTTGAAGCTGCAAAATTTTTAGGCGGAGTTCCGGAAATACGTTTCGTAGTTTTCATTTGTGGATTGCAAAAATAACGAATCGTAGTTTTACGAATGGATTTCGAGTGATACCACTCTATTTTTAATATTTACGAAAAAATATTAGCAAAACATTTGGAAGATATATTGAATGTTCTATTTTCGGTATTCCAATTTTCCTGAAAGAATGATGAACCTTACTGCGCTTCGCAAAAAAGTTTCCCACTAATTTCTCTTTAATTGGAGTGACTTGCACAATATCCTAAACAAAAAAATCGTAACAGTTTATGAAAACTTTGAACACTCTATCTGATCAGAAATTGATCCATCTTTATCTTGATGGTGATTCTGAAGCTCTCTCAATTCTTGTAAATCGCTACAAGGATAAAATTTACACTTCAATTTACTTATTGGTTAAAGACAAATATCTTGCCGAAGATATTTTCCAGGACGCTTTTATTAAAGTAATTGATACAATTAAAGGAGGACGCTACACAGACGAGGGAAAATTTTTACCATGGGTTATGAGGATTGCACATAATTTATGTGTTGATCATTTTAGAAAAATTAAGCGCAGCCCTTCAATTAAAACAAGCGATGATCGCGACATTTTTGAAGTGATCAATTTCGCTGAAGCCGGCGCTGAAGAAAGAATGATCCAATCTCAAAGCCACGACAGGGTAAGAAAATTACTTGATCTACTTCCGGAAGATCAAAGAGAAGTAATTGTAATGCGGCATTATGCAGATTTAAGTTTTAAAGAAATTGCGAAGCTCACTGATTGCAGTATCAACACTGCTCTCGGCCGTATGCGCTATGGACTTATTAACTTAAGAAAAATGGTTGCAGAAAAGCAAATCGCTTTATAAAACCATGTAGCCTTTGCCACGCAAATCCTCTTCAAATATTTTGAAGAGGATTTTTTTTAAGAAAAATTGTTGAAAAGAGATATAGCATAATATTATTTATTTCCTGTTAAAGAGGAACTTAAAATCTGCAAATATTTAGCAGCTCTTACGAGCGGTACATTTGGTGTTCCCCCACAAATGAAAGTATATGAATTGAGTTCGCTTAGTTTTTAAACGGTGTACTATATCAATCTTATATTAGTCACATGGCTGATGAAATTAACCTTTATTTTTACTGATGAACAATGAATAATGTCTCCCACTATTATTTATATAATTGCCGGTTATGCTGTTGTAACTATCATTATTTATTTAATACAGGAGAAATTTATTTTTAAACCCGAAAAACTTACACAGGATTTCCTGTATAAATACGACGTCCCTTTTAAAGAATTATTTTTTGATGTTGAAGCGGGAGTAAGGATAAACGGCTTGCATTTTTATGTGAAAGATCCGAACGGGCTGATACTTTATTTTCATGGGAACACAAGAAGCATAAAAGGATGGGCAAAATATGCGAAAGACTTTTACCGATATGGATACGATGTCGTATTGGTCGATTTTCGCGGCTTTGGAAAAAGCACAGGTATAAGAGGTGAGCAGGTAATGTATGAAGACATGCAATTTGTTTACAACGACTTAAAAGCCCGTTACCAGGAACATCACATAATTGTATATGGAAGAAGCCTTGGTAGCGGCTTTGCAGCTAAGCTCGCCAGTGATAACTCCCCAAGATATCTAATTCTTGATGCACCTTTTTATAGTTTTCGAAAAGCAGTGCAGCGTTTTGTTCCTATTTTACCAATGAAATATGTATTGCGATATCATATGCGTACTAACAAATGGTTGCCTAAAGTAACCTGTCATACTTATATTTTGCATGGAACGAAAGATTGGCTAATACCTATAAAACAAAGTGAGCAACTACAACGATTAAATCCACAGAGAATAACCCTAATCCATATACAGGGCGGAGGTCACAATAACCTGCCAACATTTCCTGAATATCATAATTTCATAAGGGATATTTTGAAAAATTAAAAGTTTATAATCATTGTTATGCAAAGGCATATTTATAATAAAAAAAGAATACTTAGATGGACAAAAGCAATCATTATAATTTATTGTTCCATTGGCATTGCATTATATTATCTCCAGGAAAAATTAATCTTTCATCCTGTTCCTTTGCCACATGATTATGTATTTAATTTCAATGTTCCCTTCAAAGAAATAAATATTCCTCTCAATGCGAGAGATACTCTGAACCTTGTTCAATTTTTACCACCAAGCCACATAGTGAAAGGAGTAGTTTTATATTTTCATGGTAACCGGGGAAATATAGAGTGGTATTCGAAATATGCTGCCAACTTTACCAAAAAGGATTATGAAGTATGGATGGCTGATTATCCGGGTTATGGGAAAACAACAGGTAAACTAACAGAAGAAAATTTATATAAACAGGCAATTGAAGTTTATAAGCTTGCCAATTCAAAATTTAATAAAGACAGTATCATCATTTACGGTAAATCATTAGGATCGGGCATAGCAGCTTATGTTGCTTCAAAAAAAAGTTGTAAACGACTGATACTTGAAACTCCCTATTATAGTATGCCCGATTTATTAAGTCACTATGCGCCTATATACCCAACTTCTTACATGGCACATTTTAAACTCGCAACTTTTGAATATTTGCAGGAAGTAAAAGTGCCGGTAACCATCTTTCATGGAAATGATGATAATGTTATTCCTTTCAGTGGCGCATATCAGCTTACAAAAAAATTTAAGTCGGGCGATGAATTTATTACCATTGATAAGGCGGGCCATAATAATCTTAACGACTTTTTATTGTTTCATCAAAAACTGGATTCCTTGTTATGATTACATTCCTCTCTGTTTATTTATAAAATATTTGTAGTGCAGGAGCTACGGGGAAATTAATTTAGAATTCTTCTAATTGAACAGATGTAGCTGAAACCTTTAATTCATATTTCACACCGATTTTGAGTGCATAATTTTCCTTATCATGGCTTACAGGAAATTCAAAACAAACAGGGTAAGCATAGTTTTTTACAATATTATAAATCACTTCTTGTGTTGATTGCCCAAAAGGAATTATCGTGTCTTTCATATCCGTAAATTTTCCAACGATCATGCCTGCAAGATTATCAAGTTTACCGCAACGTTTTAATTGATAAAGCATCCTGTCAACATTATAAATATATTCACCTACGTCTTCGATGAAAAGAATTTTTCTTTTAGTATTTATTGCTGACGAAGAACCACACATATGAGCTAATAAAGAAAGATTACCCCCCACTAAAATGCCATGCGTTTTACCTTTTTGATTGTACTGACTACCCTGGCAACTGTATATCGCTTTTCTTCCAGTAAGAGCATCGTGTAAGCTTTGTATAAATTGATTTTTATTTCCCCCATCATTAAATGCAGCAGCCATAGGCGCATGTAGCGATGCGATTTTAAAATTAGCAAAAAGGTGGCTTTGCAGAATTGTGATGTCACTGAATCCAATAATCCATTTTGGATTTTTTTTAAACTTCTTAAAATTCAGTGAATCAATTATTCTTCCCATTCCATAGCCTCCACGTGCGCATAAGATTGCATGTATGCTATCATCATCAAGCATTTGTTGCAGATCAATAAGACGCTCCTCATCATTGCCGGAAAAATAATTGTATTGATTACCCAAAGTTTTTCCAATCACAACTTTAAATCCCCATTCTTTTAAAGTTTCAATTGCTGTTGACGCCTTTTCATAAGGCATATAACCGGAAGGACATAAAATTCCTACAGTATGTCCGGGTTTTAAATAAGGTGGTATTCTAATCATATTTTATTTCTTGAGCTTGATTACCCAATTACTTCTGATAAAATAAAAACAAGGATTTTAAATTTGCTTCAGTTCTACTTCCTTTTCATTAACGGTCAATCTATGTTTTGCACCGCATATTAAAGCATAATTTTCCTTCTGATGCCCTACAGGAAAGTCGAAACATATGGGAAAATTATATTCTTTAGTTTTTTCTAAAACCATATCATAAATTGATTTGCCAAATTCTTCACCGGGATCATCAGGTTTATTTTTGAAACTGCCTATAATTAATCCTTTCAACTTTTTAAATTTACCCGTACGTTTTAAATTCCACATCATCCGGTCTATATTATAAGGGTATTCACCTACTTCTTCAAGAAACAAAATCTTATTATCAGTATCAATATCGGATTGCGTTCCGGACAGGTTTTCCAAAATGGAAAGATTTCCTCCGACCAATATTCCCTCACCAACTCCTTCTTTATTATTTGTATTTATTACAACCGGATAGGTTACTTTTTCTCCAACGAGGCATTTTCTTATGGATTCGATAGAGTTTATCTGTGTTTGTTCTGCTATCTGTAAGTCGGCAGGAAAGCTGTTACACATTTTGGAATGAATTGAAGCAATTCCAAAATTTTTATTAATGTGTGAATGAATTACAGTCGCATCACTAAAACCTATTATCCATTTAGGCTTCAAAGAGAATTTTTTGAAATCAATGCCATCAATTATCCGCACAGCTCCATAGCCACCCCGCCCAAGCATAATCGCTTTTATTGATGAATCATCCAGCATATTTTGTAAATCCTTTGTTCTTTCTGCATCACTTCCGGCAAATGTAAAATCCCGGGCTCCAACTGTATTTCCGATTCGTATTTCAAAACCCCACTCCTGCATTTTCTTTACGGCAGGTTGAATATCTTCCATAGTTATAAAACCTGAGGGGCATGTTATTCCTATTATATCCCCTCTCCTTAAATGCGGTGGAACTTTGCTAAAATGATCATATCCAATATTAAGGGCGCTATTTATTTTAAATGCAGGAGTTACTGAAGCCAATGGAATTAATGAGGAAAGAAAATGCTTGCGATTCATATATAATTGAAAAAAAATGAAATCAATCCTTCTGCTAGTGACGGATTATAAAGCCTTATATAAATAAAGGTAACATTGTGTAGAATGATTGCAAATTACTTTGCCCTTATTATAAAAGATATACTTCTCAGGGAGAGCTTGTCGTTTGGGCATTGAACTGCTTTGCGGTATTTTTGCAAACTCAAAAACATTTTTAGAGTAGAGAGGTGTTTAAATAAAAACTTAGAAATAAAATTACAGCGGGAGGCCTTATATGAAAGATTTTAAACGATACTTATTAACTGCTGCCTTGCCTTATGCCAATGGCCCGTTGCATATTGGCCATCTTGCAGGCTGCTATCTCCCGGCAGATATATATGCACGTTATCTCAGGCTCCAGGGTAAGGATGTAAAATTTGTAGGCGGTAGTGATGAACATGGAGTACCTATTACCATAAGGGCAATGAAGGAAAATACTACGCCGCAGGAAGTAGTAGATAAGTATCACATGATTATTAAAGACAGCCTGGCGCAAATGGGGGTTTCATTTGATATTTATTCCCGTACTTCTAATTCTATACATCATAAAACCGCATCAGATTTCTTTTTGAATCTTTATGAAAAGGGGATATTTGAAGAGATAGAAACAGAGCAATATTACGATGAAGAGAAAAAAACTTTTTTAGCCGACAGGTACATTACAGGTACGTGCCCTGTATGCGGGTACCCAAATGCCTATGGTGATCAGTGTGAAAATTGCGGCTCTTCGTTAAGCCCGGAATTATTAATAAATCCAAAAAGCGCCTTAAGTGATGCGATCCCCGTGAAGAAGAAAACAACACATTGGTATTTTCCTTTACAAAATTACGAGAGCTTCTTACGGCAATACATACTCGAAGGTCATAA
This sequence comes from Chitinophagales bacterium, assembly GCA_038239385.1. Taxonomy (GTDB): domain Bacteria; phylum Bacteroidota; class Bacteroidia; order Chitinophagales; family Chitinophagaceae; genus Ginsengibacter. Next base: position 19,814 of record JBBSEV010000003.1, on the reverse strand, counting down.
AGAATGGAAAAATAATGTATATGGCCAGTGCAAAAGTTGGCTTGATAAAGGCTTGCAGCCAAGAGCAATGACACGTGACAGTAACTGGGGTATAAAAGTTCCAAGCCCTCCAGCGCCCGAAGGTGGAGGAGGCAAAGTGTTGTATGTATGGTTTGATGCACCCATTGGGTATATTTCCGCAACTAAAGAATTATTAAAGAACTGGAAAGATTACTGGTGCGACGAGGAAACAAGATTGGTGCACTTTATAGGAAAGGACAATATCGTTTTTCATTGTATTATTTTTCCTGCGATGTTAAAGGCACATGGCGATTTCATTTTACCTGATAACGTACCGGCAAATGAATTTCTCAATATTGAAGGGCAGAAAGTTTCCACCAGCCGCAATTGGGCTGTGTGGGTTGATGAATATTTAAAAGATTTTCCGGAACAGCAGGATGTGCTTAGGTATGTACTTTGCGCCAATGCACCTGAAACCAAAGACAACGATTTTACATGGAAAGATTTCCAGGACAGAAACAATAGTGAACTTGTTGCAATCTTTGGCAATTTTGTGAATCGCACTTTTGTATTAATGCATAAGTTATGCAAAGGCAAAGTCGCCCTTTTACATAAGGAACTTGTAGATGAAACGGATAAACAACTTATTAAGGAAATTTCAAACACAAAACTGAAAATTGAAAATCTGCTTGACCAATTTAAATTCAGGGATGCATTGTTTGAAGTAATTGATCTTGCAAGAAAGGGAAATAAATACATGCAGGACAATCAGCCGTGGATACTTGCGAAGCAGACCACTGTCAACGGGCAACCTACAACAGATGCACAAAACAAGATTGATAATTGCCTTCACATTTGCTTACAGCTATGTGCGAATTTGGCCGTTTACATAAATCCATTTCTACCTTTTACTGCAAAGAAAATGATACATCTTATGAAGGTGGTTGATAAAATGCTTGAATGGAAAAACGCCGGAAGCATGAAACTACTAAGTGTTGGCTATAGCCTTCGTGCACCTGAATTACTGTTTAGAAAAATTGAGGATGGAGAAATTATAGCACAAATAGAAAAATTGCATAACAGTAGTGTACAGAATAATAAAGGAAATGAAGAAGGAAATACTATCGAAAAAGGAAATAAAAACTCATCACAAAAAAATATGAATGCAAAAGAAATAATCAATGCCAAAACAGAAGAAGAAAATTATGATAAACAACTTTTAAAATCTCAGATAGCATTTGATGATTTCGCAAAAATTGATCTAAAAGTTGGAACTATTATTTCTGCAGAGAAAGTGGAAAAGGCTGATAAGCTTTTAAAACTTGAAATAGATCTTGGTTTTGAAAAGCGAATCATTCTTTCCGGCATAGCAGAACATTTTTCTCCGGAAGAAATTTTATCAAAACAGGTAGTGGTAGTCGCCAATCTTGCACCAAGAAAAATGCGTGGAATAGAAAGTAATGGTATGATTTTAATGGCAGAGAATAAAGAAGGAAAATTATATTTCGTTGCTCCGGACACGGTGATTGCAAATGGAAGCGGAGTGAGTTAATAAACCTTCTTATTTTCATATTGGATATAACCAGTATGTAGAAAAGCCTTCATTTTTTTTAGGAGTCTTTCCACATTTTCATTATTACCAGAATCGATTAAATTATATTTTCTTTCTGTGTCTTTAATATAATTATAGCAAAATTCCGGCTTGCCTTGTACTACATTAAAACCAAGAACATAACTGCTATCAAATGCCTGGTAAAGAATATTATTAGCTTTTGCAAAAACTACCCTGTTTGAATCAGGTGGTATTTGCAAAAGATCTTCTCCATAGCTTATAAATTTCTTTTTGTAATTACTGATGTGTAAAACAGTATTCAAAATATCCAGCTGGCTTATGGGTGTATTAATGACAGTTTGTGCATTTTTTTGAGGGTCGAAAATAAAAGTAGCAATCCTAAAATTCTTTTCCACATCACTTTTTAAATTACTGAAATCAGGATACATCCAATGGTCTGAACAAAAAATAAAAACCGTGTTTTTATACCAGGGCTGGCGGGAAGCAGTCTTAAAAAAATCAGACAAGCACTCACTATAATAGCTCATGGTTTTCATCCGTGCGGTTCTGTTTATAGACGGATATTTTTCGGTAAAAGTGGAAGGAAGATTTCCCGGGAAATGGGTTGATATATTAAAATCTACAGCTAAAAACGGTTGTTTCAACTGATCAATTTTATCTTTCATAAAATCTAAAACAAATTCATCGTGTAACCCCATAGTGTGCTTTTCCATGTGCTGGTAACCCGGAACATCGGTCATGCAATAATAATGTTGTATTCCAAGCCAATTGACACATTTTGCAAATCCGAAATCATCGTAATTGTCTCCTATAAAGAAAGCAGATCCATATCCCTGGGTGCCTAAAGCAGACCCAATATGGGTTAGTGGTATGGAAGTATAAGCAGAATGATACAATGGTATTTCAGTAAGTGTGGGAGTCCCGGCAAGTATTGCGGTAATTCCTTTATTAGAGTTGTATGAATAGCTAAAGCATTTGGTAAAAAAAATACTTTTTTTTACAATACTATCAATAAATGGCATCTTCACTTTATACACGCTGCTTGTATCAAAAAAATCATAAGGTATGCTTTCCATTATAAAAAGAACTACGTTCTTTCGAGAAGAATCTTTTAATTCTAGTACATTATTTTTTATAATAGATAGTCTTGTTGAATCAGGAAGCTTATGAATATAATCTTCATTGAAAATGATAGATTCATTTTTTCTAAAAAGAGAGTAAACAAATTGATGAAAAGAATTTTGAACCAGTGGAAGCTGGTTATAATCAATATTCACTAAGGGGTAAGTTGGTGCAAGTTTTTTTTGTCCGCTAATAAAAACTATTAAACAAATTATTGAGAAAAATAAAAAAGATGCTACTTCCGAATGGCGAAATCTATTGGATTTATTGAATAGAGAAATCCACGTATACAGTAAAATGGCAAATAATATGAAAGCAATAATAATAAGGATCGCAAACAAAAAATAAGTGACATTAACTTCGTGGAAAGGATTACGAAGCACATATAATAATTCAGCATCTGCACGTTGCAGCTTAAACGGAAAATAAAAAATGTCAATAGCATTTAGCAAGACCATAAAAGAAAACAAAGCGCCAAATAATACGGCTATAGCTTTGAGGATGGCCTTATTCTTTTTAAATAAGAATGAGAAAAATGTAAGCGGAATTGCGATAACAGAAATAATAGCAATATCATAAAACAAAGACCACAACAACAATAAAATTACATTTGAAAAACCGGTGATCTGCCAGCCATTTCCCGAATGGAGATTATAAAAAAAGAAAATGCATTTTAGCAGGATAAGTAAAATAAGTAGTTTTAGTAAAAATGTAAAGGCCGCCTTACATGATGGCAAGCTCAAATGCATTTGCGGTTTACCTTTATTCAACGCACAAGTTTTTTAATTATAGAAACCTCTTGAAAAGTAAGCATTATTATAAAAATAAAATCTTTTTAGGAGTACTGATAATTATTATCCTGCTGGCTATTGATATTTACATGCACAAAGGAATGGCAAGAGTGTTGATTCCTTCATCGTTCATAAAAAACTACCCGGCTGTTGATTTTCCACATTGCGGACAATCGCTTCTCATTCATTCAAAAACCTGGAGAAAAGCTATTGACTCAGCAGAAGCCATGAATAAATTACCCGCTGACATTGCGGGCTTTGAAATAGATGTTTACTTCGACAGCACCATTAATTCATTTTATGTTTATCATGATTCTTCGGGTATTTCAACTATAAAAATTGAAGAGCTTTTAGACATTTACAAAGAGCGGGGTTTATCAACATCAATCTGGTTCGATTTTAAAAATCTGAATAATGCCAATCATGAAAAAGCATTGAATGCTTGTGTAATAATCCGGAAAAAATATAAACTGCAGAATAAGATGCTGATTGAATCAACCAACATTCAATACTTGCCTGCTTTTTGTGATAAAGGGTTTTATACGAGTTATTATACTCCCTTTTTTAATCCTTATTTATTAAAAGAAAATGAACTTGAAAAAATAGCAGATAGCATTTCCAATAATCTAAAATTACATCCGGTGAGTGCATTGTCGGGATACTATTTTCAATACTCTTTCTTAAAGAAATACTTTCCAAAATATCCAATCCTTACATGGGCTGATAAAAACAATTTTAGCATAGTTTCTTATGTGTTTAACAATACTTTACAAAAAGATGATAACTTGAAAATTATACTTTACACAAAGGATTAAAGGAACAAAATTTTTAACCCTTTAGAATTACCTGTTATGAGATATTACCTGGCAACCATATTAGTTTTATGTTTAATCCTTTTTCTTTTTAACACTGGAAACGCCCAGCGATTAGAACTTAAAAATATCAGTCTTGGATACAAAGTTTTCTACATAAATGGTGCAGGTAATAATCCCACAACGATAGCTCCAATAATGAAGGACCCTGCAACCTATCAAAATTTTTTAAACAGCTTGAATTATAATGGGTTTAGCGGCAGCCCGGGCAACCAGTCTTTAAAGACTTATTATATAACTACAGAAATATATAAACAGGGAACGGACTCACGTTTCTGGAAAAAAAATACAATTCAAACTGGTTTATTGATTACTAACATCCTTGTGAAAAAAGGATTGTCAGTTGAGAGGCGTGATTATTCTCAAGCTGACTCCACATTATCAATCCAAACTTATTCTTTGGTCCAAAACCAACAGTTCTTTGGACTAATGGCTGGCTTGAACAGGCGGTTTAAAATTTCAAATAATTATTTCTATTTGTTGCCCTGCATTACCAGGCAAGTTTCGCTTCACTACATAAATATCAAACACAGCTTGATAGCTTTGTTCTCAATAATACAGGAACTTTTACCTCTACAATGAAGTTGCCGAATCTGCAAGGAAAAAATTTTTATCAATGGCAGGCAATGATACCTTTTGGGCTCGAGATGGATATTTATAAAAAGCAATTTTATATTCGCCTTGAAGGTGATGCCGGGCTTATAGGAGGCCAATATCGGCCAAGAAGTTATCTTAATAGCCAGGCATGGGGAATTGGGCTGGCAGCGATCTATCGGTTCACCCATAGAAATTATAGCACCTATTGAAATTGGCATATTTTTAAAAAGCTTAATTTCGGTTTTATAGTTGTTTAACTAACTAATACGATATGCAAAAAAGAAATATTAATAAAGTGGCGGTGTTAGGAAGTGGTGTAATGGGAAGCCGTATTGCTTGTCATTTTGCTGGCATTGGCTTACAGGTTTTATTGCTTGATATTCCGCCGAAAGAATTGACTGAAGCAGAAACAAAAAAAGGATTGTCGCTTGATAAGCAGGTTGTAAAGAATCGCATTGTAAACGAAGCACTAGCTGCGGCGGTTAAATCAAATCCCTCTCCTCTTTTTACAAAAGAGGTACTTAAGAATATTACGACCGGCAACTTTGAAGATAACATGAAAGATATTACAGGGTGTGATTGGACAATCGAAGTTGTAGTAGAAAGACTTGATATAAAAAAACTCATTTTCGATGAAGTAGAAAAATACCGCAGGCCTGGCACATTAATCACTTCAAACACTTCAGGCATCCCCATTCACATGATGGCTGAAGGAAGAAGCGATGATTTTAAAAAATATTTTTGCGGAACTCATTTTTTTAATCCTCCCAGGTATTTAAGATTATTGGAAATTATTCCTACACCTTTTACAGATAGCGCCGTCATAGATTTTTTAATGCATTATGGAGATCTGTATCTTGGTAAGACTACCGTTCTTTGTAAAGACACGCCTGCATTTATCGCAAATCGAGTTGGAGTATTCAGCATCATGTCGATCTTCCATATAATGGAAAAGCTTGGTTTTGGCATTGATGAAGTAGAGGCTCTAACAGGACCTATAATTGGCAGGCCAAAATCCGCAACTTTTCGCACTGCAGATGTGGTAGGAATCGATACATTGGTAAAAGTAGCTATTGGGGTAAAAGATAATTGCCCCGGCGACGAAGCAAAAGAAACTTTCAATATTCCATCATGGCTCCAGAAATTGGTAGACAATAAATGGCTTGGCGATAAAACCGGCCAAGGGTTTTTTAAGAAAGTAAAAGGCGAAAATGGCCAAAGTGAAATTCTTACTCTCAACCTCGATACATTTGATTATGGCCCAAGGCAAAAACCAAAATTTGCTACGCTGGATGTTGTTAAGCCAATTGACGATCTTAAGCAAAAGTTTAAAATCTTATTAACTGGAAAAGATAAAGCAGGAGAATTCTATCGTGAATTTCATTACAGTTTGTTCTCTTACATTTCCCATCGGATTCCTGAAATCAGTGATGAAATTTATCGCATTGATGATGCTATGAAAGCAGGCTTCGGCTGGGAAATAGGTGCTTTTGAAACATGGGATGTACTCGGTGTAAAAGGAACTACTGAAGCAATGAAAGCTGCAGGATATGATGTAGCCCAATGGGTAACTGATTTTATTGCTGCGGGCAATACAAGCTTTTACAAAGTACAAAACGGTAAACGGCTATACTACGACGTTAGTTCAGGTTCCTATAAAGAAATGCCGGGAGGCGAGTCATTTATTATTCTCAGCGACCTGAAAGAAAAAACGATTTGGAATAATGCGGCTTGTAATTTATATGATCTTGGCGACGACGTATTGGGCCTGCAATGGAATACAAAAATGGGAAGCATTGGAAGCGAAGTGCTTGAGGCGGTAAACAAATCTATTTCTATTGCTGAAGAAAAATTCAAAGGATTGGTAATTGCTAATGAAGGAGCGCAGTTTAGCGCTGGGGCAAATGTGGGAATGATCTTCATGTATGCAGCGGAACAGGAATACGATGAGCTTGATATGGCGATCCGGATGTTTCAAAATACCATGATGCGGGTGAGGTATTCTTCAATCCCGGTAGTGGTGGCCCCGCATGGCTTGGCGCTTGGCGGCGCCTGTGAAATGTTGCTGCACAGTGATAAAGTGCAGGCTGCTGCGGAAACTTACATAGGACTGGTAGAGCTGGGAGTGGGCCTGATACCCGGTGGTGGTGGTACCAAAGAATTTACCTTAAGAGCCGCTGATGATATGCATGTAAACGAGCCGGAAACCATAACGCTGCAAAGCCGTTTTCTTACCATAGGAACTGCAAAAGTTTCCACTTCCGCCTTTGAGGCTTTTGATTTGGGTATCTTACGCAAAGGGATAGACGCAGTAAGTATAAATCAGTCAAGAAGAATTGCAGATGCCAAACAAAGTGCACTTGATATTTATGATGCGGGCTACACCAAACCAGTTCAAAGAACTGATATAAAAGTATTGGGCCGCTCGGGACTTGGAATGTTATATGCCGGAATAAACGGAATGTATCGCGGTAATTATATCACAGAGCATGATGTAAAAATTGCACAAAAGCTGGCGTATGTAATGTGTGGTGGCGACCTTAGCGAACCTACTTTAGTAAGTGAGCAATATTTACTCAACCTGGAGAGAGAAGCATTCTTAAGCCTGTGTGGAGAAAAGAAAACACTCGAACGAATACAAAGTGTTTTGAAAACAGGTAAGCCTGTAAGAAATTAAATAAATAAGCTCAACCACCTGAGGCAGTTGGGCTTATTTAAAAATCTGTCAACTTATTTCAGGGCTATTTACGTTTATTTTTTCCTGGTAACTATTTTTTGCAATTCATTTATATAACCTGATTTTACTTTCACAAAATAAGTGGATGCTGGAAGCTTCTCTATTCCATCAATTGATAAATAATTTTCTCCTGCAAAAACATTGAAGGATTTATTTATTAATACCCTGCCGGAATTATCAATTATTTGTATAGAAATTTTTTCTGAATGAATAGCTGTTAACTGCACTGTTAAATCATGATACGCCGGATTCGGATAAACTACCAGCACTTTATTATGCGAGAGATTTTTTTGTACGCTTAATATCTTACTATAAAAGTATTTTCCATCTGCATCAATCATCTTTAGCCTGTAAAAGTTTTTGGATGATGGCGATAGGTGAACATAAGAATAAATAGACACCCCTTTGCGATAGACTAAAGAAGTAAGTTTAGAAAAATCAGTTCCACTATTACTGTATTCCAAATCAAAAGAGCTGATATTAATCTCATTGTTGATTTGCCAGTTTAGATCAACTTCGGAATTATTCCACCTTGCCGTAAAATTTGTTAGGCTCACAGGCAACACCCCACAAGGGGAAGCCAGATCATTTAAATTTTTTAATTGCGGAGGGCTAGTGAGCGTAACAGAAATTCCCGAACTACCTGGAGTAGCCCCGTAATCATTATCAATAGGCCCGGTTGGGGTACCTGATCTTGTTTGCCCATTTCCTCCACCAGCTATCTTTGTAAGAAGAAAAGTTCCATTTGAAATGACAACCCCTCCACCGCCACCGCCACCAGGACCATGATCAAAATAATTTGTCATGTCACCACCATCACCACCTATGGCCGATGCAATAATTGAATTTAAACCTGCAGGCCCTGCTTGTGTTGTAACCATTATTATTGTACCACCTGCGCCACCTCCACCTGCAGCATCAGTTTGCGCAGGAGTATAAGTAGCCGTAACGCCTGGTGCATTTGATCCATCTGCGTTTGCAGTACCTGTACCGGCATAACTTTTCGCTCTCACAAGAATGATTCCCCCACCACTGCCGCCGCTGCAACTGTATTCATTTGAAGAAAGCGAATTGTTGGCGGTACCTGCACCTCCACCTCCTCCAAAAACAAATTTTTGAACTGATCTTTCTGCAAAACCGCTTCCTCCATAGCCTCCAGTTGGATAAGTATTTACATCGCCTGTTGCGCCATGCCAACCACTACCTCCCATTCCACCTGTTCCACCATTTCCTCCGCCGCCGCCGCCAGAGTTGTATTGATTTTCAGTGGTAGCTCCCACAGGTGAACCATCAGTACCTCCACCTCCTGCATTACCTGCTGCACCTCTTCCCATACTCCCATTTATATATCCTTCAACACTTGCAGTAGTAGTGGTGGTCGCCCCTGAAACAAAATAATAAGCAGGTGTTCCTGCTATACCTTCGCCCTTTACACCGCCTGTAAGATTTGCTGCATTTGTTATTGGTGATTCCCATCTATAATCAGTATTGGTAAGCGATCCGCTTCCATTGCTATTGCCGGCAGTAGCACCCGTTAAATTTTTTCCACCACCACCCCTAAAGCCTTTATAATTTACATCAATTGAACCGTTAAGTGTAAATACGTTAGCAGCTTCTATCACAACAATACCTCCTGTAGAACCATTCCATACAGGTGCTGTAACTGATGCCCCTGATTTTATAGTAAAATTATAATAGCGGGGAATACGTACAACCTGGTAACGCCGAATAGAATTTCCGGCAGAAAAATTCATATTATAATAATTATTAGCCAGTGTATAACTAAGGTTTATAGTAGATCCTGCAACACTTGCAACAGAATTGTATTCATAATCCCCTGAATAAATATTTGTATTCATATAGCCGCTTGCAGGCGCACCGGATACATTATCGCCATATAAATCGCTGTTTGTCGCATTAATATCTGCGCCTTGTATTTGTATAATTAAAATGAGATCACCGGCAGCAACGGGCGTTGCATTTCCCCTGGCATCTACAGAACCTACAGTTAAAGAATTACTTCCTGCAGACACATCGGCGGCACCAGGATAATAAGTATTTATAACATTATTTACAACAGCTATTGTTACAGAACCACTTGCGGGAGGAACTCCGCATTGTGCAATAATTTTAGCCGGATTAATTAGGGTGGTAAGAATAATAGCAATCAGGCAAAATCTAAAGTAAAGTTTTGGGATCATGTGTAGATTTTAAAATAGGTATATTAAAAATTGTATGCTAAAATACTTGTTTTTTGAATCAAATACGCTATAAACAAAAAAACCGTCTAATGTTTTGCCCATAGGTATTTGAAATATCTATACGAAAATTAGTTGAACTCTGTTTTACAATTCAAAAATTATATTCCTGATTTTATATTTTGCATTTGTATCTTTAAAATTCTTCTGTCAATTTTTAACCTTTATGGCAATTGTTTCGATTGATCATTTATCAAAATCTTACGGGCGAATTCAGGCACTAAAAGATGTAAGCTTTTCAGTACCTGAAGGATCTGTTTTTGGAATACTTGGTCCAAATGGAAGTGGCAAAACTACATTGCTGGGAACCATTATGGATATTTTAAAACCTACTACCGGTACTTATCGCCTCTTTGATGAAGTTGCTTCAGAACAACACAGAAAAAAGATTGGTACTCTTTTAGAAACGCCCAATTTTTATCATTACCTATCCGGGGTAAAAAATCTTGAGATTGCATCAGAAATAAAACAAAGGGGAAAAGAAGATATTCCGCAGGTGCTTGAAACAGTGGATCTTACCAGGAGAAAAGATTCAAAATTCAGCACGTATTCTTTAGGAATGAAACAGAGGCTTGCCATAGCATCGTGCCTTTTAGGTAATCCCCGTGTGCTGGTATTTGATGAACCTACTAACGGGCTTGACCCGGTGGGTATTGCTGAGATAAGAGGACTAATGAAGGATCTTCACAGCCAGGGAAAAACAATTATAATGGCTAGCCACCTGCTTGATGAAGTAGAAAAAGTATGTACGCATGTTGCGATATTAAAAAAAGGGGAACTCGTGACCACAGGGAATGTAAACGAGATTTTATCCAATGAAGATATGGTTGAAGTTGGATCAAATGACAATGAAAAATTAATGATTTTATTACAAAAGATGGACAACCAAATAAGAGTTACGAAAGAAACGGGTATGGTAAAAATTTTCTTCCCGGTTAACACTGCGGACCTTGCAGCAATAAATAATTACTGCTTCAATAATGATATCGTTCTTAATCACCTGCTGCTAAAAAAGAAAAGCCTTGAGGCTAGGTTTTTTGAACTTACAAATAACTAAATAAAGGCATGCTACATTTATTAAAAATTGAATGGCTTAAAGTAAAAAGCTACAAAGCTTTTTGGATATTTTCTATTCTCTATTCATTTGCGATTCTTGGCATTAACTATACCGGTTACTATGTAAACGAACTTACGGTAGAAAATTTACCTCAAACTCAACTTCTTTTTGGCACTCCTTATTCATTTCCAAAAGTGTGGCAAACGGTTGGCTGGATGAGCAGCTGGCTTCTTTATTTTCCCGGTATTCTTTTTATAATGCTTTTGACCAATGAATTTAATTTTAAAACCCATCGTCAAAATATAATTGATGGCTGGACACGCGGACAATTTATATCAGTAAAATTTGTGTTTGCAATTATTTTTTCAGCGATTGCAACATTTTTTAATTTCCTGGTGGCATTGCTTTTTGGTTTTATAACAACAGGGTCTCACTTTTCTTTTTCAGGAATCGAAAACGTAGGTTATATTTTTATTCAGACGGTTGCCTACATAACTTTTGCTATGTTTCTCGCGGTACTTTTTAGAAGAAGCGGTGCGGCTATAGCTGTATTTTTTTTATTTGGATTGATCTTCGAATGGCTCATCACCGCGTTGGTAAATTTTAAAATGGAGCTTAGTCCCCTGGGGTATTTTCTCCCCCTGCAAGTCACAGATGTTATGCTTCCCATACCATTTGGAAAAGCAGTAATTTATAAGGATGCCCCGGCTGAATATATCCTTGTAATAGCAAGCCTCGTCTACATTTTGGGATATTATTTTTTCGCTATGAAAAAATTTAGAACAGATGATTTATAAGATGTCTACATTTTCTCTGAACAGTAGTATGCCTAATTAAATTTTTTCATGGCCAATTCTTCTATTGTTGATTCAATTGAAGGATACAAAAATGTAAAATGGGTTGCCTTTATTTTTTTATCACTAACCGTACAGCTCTTTAATATTTCAATACTTCGCTTTCCCATCAACATTTTTATTATAAAACCAGGCACATGTACTGGTATGTAAAATTTATTTTTTGTTGTCTCGGCAGCCTGCAGTATTAATTTTTTATTGGTGACGGGTATTGGCGCTACCGCATTATAACTACCTCTTAGCTCATTGTTTTCTATAGCCTCAATATACATCCGGCAAAGATCATCGACATGTATCCAGCTTACTACCTGCTTACCGTTACCTAATATTCCTGCAATTCCAAACTTTAAAGGCATTTTAAATTCTTTATAAGCACCTCCCTCATTACTTAATACAATCCCGGTTCGCAATTTTACAAGGCGTATGCCTAATTCTTCAACCGGCGCAATACTTTCTTCCCAAAGCCTGCATGTTTCTCCCAGGAAAGAATTGTCTGCAGGATCAGTTTCTATAAATCCTTCTTGTCTTTTAAGAGGCTTTGCATCTCCGCCATACCAGCCAATGGCAGAAGCGGAAACAAATGATTTTATATGGTGAGAATTTTCTTGTAAGGACTTTATAAGAAGGGAACTACTTTTCGTACGGCTTTCTACAATTTGATTTTTATAATCTCTTGTCCACTTTTTATCCATAACACCCGCCCCTGCAAGATGAATAATATGATCGGCTCTTATCACAGCTTCGTGATCAATCTCCTGCTTGGTGATATCCCAATACGAATAAGCAATTTTTGAATTTTCTGATGGCCTATCTTTATCTCTTGTGAGAATAATTACCTCATAATTTTTTTCAATTAAATGACGTGTTAAATTTGTACCAATAAGGCCTGTGCCTCCGGATATTAAAACAACGGGCATAATTTTTATCGTAAATTAGTAATATATCGAATTTAAATGATTCATCTTAGTATATGATTGAAACGTTTTCCAAAATTTATTTTAATAACAGGAATATGAAGAATATTGTTCTGGTTTTTCTTTTGTTTTTTACTGCTAAATCCGCTTTACCTCAGCAGATAACCTATACAGAACCTGAGTCGCAGGATGTACGCTCACTGGATTTTGAAATAATCGGTAAGATTAAGAACAATTTTCTTGTCTACAAGAATATAAGGAATAAATATGCTATAAGTGTATATGATAACAGCATGAAACTAAAGCAAAGAGTTGACCTTGATTTCATGCCTGATAAAACGCTTAATGTTGACTTTATTGCTTACCCGGATTTTGCATACCTGATTTATCAATATCAGAAAAGAAGCATTCTTTATTGTATGGCGGCAAAAATAGATGGTGAAGGAAATCTATTAAAAAAACCTTTTGAGCTTGATACTACCTACATTAGTTTTTTTGCTGATAATAAAATTTATAGTACCATAAACAGCGAAGACAGGTCGAAGATTATGATCTATAAAATCCAGAAAAGAAACGATAAATTCAATTTTACCACCTCGCTTTTTACTGACAGCCTCGGGCTTTTACACAAAACAAGAATTCAAACTTCATTTGAAGATCATAAAGATGTTTTCAGCGATTTTTTTGTAGATAACGAAGGGAATTTTGTTTTTACCAAATCCACGAAATCCAGTTCCAGGGATTATTTGGAGTCAGTAGCTTTAATAACAAAATCACCATCTTCCGATTCTTTTAGTTCACAGGTGTTAAATCTTAGCGATCATTATCTCGATGAAATAAAACTAAAAGTGGACAATGTAAATGATCATTATCTTATTAATTCATTATACTATGCAAAAAAACGTGGAAATGTTGAGGGTCTCTATACAGCGGTATGGGACAAAAAATCAAATACCTTAATCGGAGAAAATTTTGCAGTGTTGAACGACACGATAAGATCAATAGCAAAAACAGAGGGCGGATCCAAATACGCTTTAAATAATTTTTTTATTAAGGATGTAATTCTTAAGAGAGATGGTGGCTTTATCCTAGCCGCCGAAGATCACTCTACACAATCCCGCGGTAATCCCTGGAACCGTTACGATTACCTCTATGGTTATCCTTATTCGTACAGTCCTTATTATTTGTATTCCCAATCATATTCATATTACTTGTATTCCGGAAGGCCGCGTAATTCTTTTAGCAGCTCCCAGGTAAGATATTATTACGATAATATAATTATACTTAACCTGGATAATAATGGAAAAATTGTATGGAGCAATGTAGTTCACAAATCACAGTTTGATGACGAGACTGATAATTACCTTTCTTATAATACGATGCTCACCGGGGGTCAACTTCATTTTATTTTTAATGAACTTGAAAGGCGTACCCAACTCATCAATGATCAAAGCATTTCAAGCGATGGTAACCTTACGAGGTATCCACCTTTTAGAAGCCTTGACAGGGGTTACGAGTTTATGCCACGTTATGCCAAGCAAGTAAGCTCCTCACAAATTATTGTACCCTGTACTTATAGAAATTATATTTCTTTTGCCAAAATAGAATACTAATACACGAAATATTTATTCCTCTTGTGTTCTCTTCTTTTATAAATTTTGGGGGAATAAAGATTGAGATTTCCAGAATAAAATATCATTAAATAATTTTCATGTTTGATCTCATGCATCTTTACGGCTTTAATTTTTTATTTTTAAGTTTCAATTCAACTCTCATTTGTGACAGGCATCTTCCGGGCCAATAATCCATTTAATACTTTCATGCTTTTTGTTTATGGCTTGCTTTTAAAGCTCGGCTGGTTCATTTCACCGCAAATACCTGCCATTCAAAAATCTGATGGTTTTCTTTATAACCACATTATGGCATTTATTAAACCTTACCTTGATTCCTTTCCCCTGATTTATTCGCTTATAATGTTTATTCTTTTATATACACAGGCGATTAGTTTTAATCGCTTGCTCAATAATCGGAGGCTTATGCAAAAACCTAATTACCTGCCCGGTATGAGTTATTTACTAATCACGTCCTTTTTTATTGAATGGAATGTATTAAGTGCTCCCATGCTCATTAATACTTTACTCATTTGGGTGTGGGCTAAAATGAGCACAGTGTATAACAATCAGCATATAAAAACAACTTTATTCAATATGGGGATTGCAATAGGTGTAAGTACTTTTTTTTATTTCCCTGCTCTTGCCTTTGCTATGCTCATTATTTTTGGGTTGTTACTTACCCGTCCGCCACGAATTGCGGAATGGATAATTCCTCTTCTTGGTATTCTCGTTCCCTGGTATTTTTTATTTGCCTGGCTTTTTTTAACTGATAAATTATATAGCTTCCACGTGCCCGGTATTGAAATAGATTACCCTTTATTTGCAAAAAATAACATTGAATATTTGGGGCTGGCATTAATTGTTATTTCTACCATTGTCGGGGCTTTTTTTATACAATTAAATGCAAGGAGGCAGATAGTACAGGTACGTAAAAGCTGGGGGCTTATGATACTGTACCTTATTGTTGCGCTATTCATTCCATTTATAAATAGCAGCTATAATTTTAAATATTGGTTCCTGGCGACTGTTCCTTTATCAGCATTTATTGCCTGTGCTTTTTTTTATATTGAAAAAAAATGGATTGCAACTGTCATGCATTGGATAATGGCAGCATTTGTAATATATATTACTTATATAAAATAGTAAAACATCTAAATTATCTTTACAAAAAATAAAATCATAAACATGAAATTTGGTGTTGTTGTTTTCCCAGGATCTAATTGTGACAGAGATATGATGAATGCACTTGAAAATGATTTAAAGCTTGAAGTAATTAATTTATGGCATAAGGATAAGGATTTATCAATGTTTAATACTGACGATTGTATTGTATTACCGGGTGGTTTTAGTTATGGAGATTATCTCAGGTGCGGAGCCATTGCAAGGTTTAGTCCAATGATGCAAAGTGTTATTGAGTTTGCCAATGCCGGTGGCATGGTATTAGGCATATGCAATGGTTTCCAGATTCTTTGTGAAAGTGGTTTATTGCCGGGTGTGCTTTTAAGAAACGCCAATATGCAATTCGTTTGTAAAAATATTCATATCACTGCGGCCATTAATGACGGCACGAAGAATGTCTATAAAATACCGATAGCGCATGGCGAGGGAAAGTACTTTGCCGAAGCAAGTGTATTACATGAAATGGATGTAAATAACCAGGTTTTATACAGGTACTGCAACGAAGATGGTTTAGTTGATTCCGATTATTCACCCAATGGATCCACAAATAATATAGCCGGCATTTGTAATAAAAACCGAAATGTAATCGGTATGATGCCACACCCTGAAAGAGCGTGTAATAAGGCTCTTGGCAATACTGACGGAATAAAGATATTCTCTTCTTTATTTTCTATAAACTAACGTTAAATCATCTCCTGGTTGTGCTGTAACCTCTATGTGCGGGGCTGTAATTTCGTAATTTTGTATAAAGAAATTATGAAGAAATTATTTTTTACAATATTGTCCGCTGTTATAATCCAATGTTCTTTTGCGCAAATTCTTAATCCCGTTAGTTTTACTTATAAAACCATAAAAAAGGGTAGTAATCAATATGAAGTACATATCTTGACTTCTGTAGACCCTAAGTGGCACATTTATTCTGTAAGCAATCCGGAGGGAGGAGCCTTACCAACTACTATGTCTTTTACTAATGCTTCTAAAATAGGAAAAGTAAAAGAAATAGGAAATAGAAAAACAATTTTTGAAAAAGAGTTTAAGGTAGATCAGAAATTTTTTGAGAATAAAGTTGAATTTATTCAACTGGTAAAGTTGCTTCCAGGAAATAAAAAAATCACAGGAAATATAGAATATATGGCGTGTAATGACCGTCAATGCCTCCCCCCTAAGAAGACGTCCTTTG
Source organism: Chitinophagales bacterium (assembly GCA_038239385.1). GTDB lineage: Bacteria > Bacteroidota > Bacteroidia > Chitinophagales > Chitinophagaceae > Ginsengibacter. The sequence goes on along the minus strand of JBBSEV010000003.1, from coordinate 3,067 downwards.
AAATACCTTTTTAAAATTTAAAATTGATACACTAATTTTAGTAGGATGACAGTTTGTTATCCTACTTTTTTTTGTGCAAAATTTCGAGTAAAATTTGCCTTCAAACTGAGAGAGATCTAATAATAAGCTATATTGATATACCTTATAAAACTAAACCAATAAAGTAATATGTTAAGTCGCGTTGCAGATACTATTTATTGGCTGGGCAGGTACATGGAAAGAACCAACGGCATGCTCCAGGTTATTTTAACCCAATATATTTCTTCGCAGGATGAAGCTAGTAATTTTATTTGGAGCCCCTTGCTTAAAATTTATGGAGAACTTTCCGAAGATGAAATTAAAGAGATAGAAACCAATTCCCCAAAGGCGCTTGAATACATGATATTCAGCCACGATAACAGCGCCTCTGCTTACAATAATGTGATGTTTTCCCGTGAAAATGCGAGAGGAATACAGGATCATATTTCAAAAGAAGTATGGCAATGCTTAAATGATTATTATCATTTTATACGGAATGAAGATTTAGGGAAGGAAGTTAGTACGGCAGATCCTATTTCAACAATTGACTTATTAATAAAAAACGGCTTATTATTTACCGGTACTGTTGATAACACTATGACCCGGGGAGAAGGCTTCACTTACATTAACATAGGTAAATTTTTAGAACGGGCTATTCATTCTTCTGATATTACAAGAATCCAAATGAATGGCAATCACGGCAATCAAAATGATAATTATGAAGCCATTAACCTGAGGTATTTGTTATATGCTCTTTTTGGTTTTGAAGTATATCTTAAAACTTATAAAGGCAACTTCACCAAAAAAAATGTTTTGGATCTCATACTTTATAATGCCGAATTTCCTCATTCAATTTTATATAGTATGGAGCGCCTGTATAAATATTTTGGGAGGTTAAATGCTGAAAGCCTTCCGGAAAATTTTGACCGCCTGGAATTTTTAATAGGTAAAACAATGAACAATATAAAATACAGCAACGTAAATGAAAATGATAACCAGGCACTGGATGCATTTCTTTTGCAAACCCGGCAGGAGTTATTTGAGATTTCCGATGCATTTAGCAAATATTATTTTGGCAATACCTAAATCTATAAAATGCCCACTTATAAAATAAATCATATTACCCGTTATTCTTACTCTTATCCAGTTATTGACTGTACTAACCAGATTATGCTTTATCCGATTATCGATAGTTTATTGGAAGTAAGAAATCATGAAATTAAAATTACAAATGATCCGGATGTGGAAACATTTGTAGATTATTTTGGAAATCATATAGGCGTATTTTCAATAATAAAACCGCATACGAGCCTTTTAATTGAATCTATTGCAGACGTTATTACAAAACCTATCAATTTTCCAATGGATGATATGAGTTCCCCTGAACAATGGAACGTCTTAAGAAATCTGAAATTTCATACGGCTTACATTGATTTTCTAAAACCAGAAATGTTTGCCTCTGCACCTGAAGTTAGAAATATTTTAAACGGTATAATTAATGAAGATCTCACTCCATTAAAAAATGGAATACTGCTTTCAGAATATGTTTATAATAATTTCAACTATCAAAAAGGGATTACAAATGTTGAAACTAAATTGGAAGATGTATGGAAAATGAAAGCCGGTGTTTGCCAGGATTTTGCTCACATACTGCTTATATTTTTACGCATGTTTGATATTCCTTCACGCTATGTTAGCGGTTATATTTGTCCAAAAGATAAAGAGATGCGTGGGGAAGGAGCTACTCATGCATGGGTTGAGGCTTACATTCCTAATTATGGATGGCTTGGGCTTGATCCAACTAATAACTGTACTGTAAATGATCAGCATGTGAGGCTTGCAACTGGTAGAAATTTTGCGGATTGTACTCCCGTAAAAGGTACTTACAAGGGTTCGGGTGAACATACCCTGGAAGTTTCGGTGGAAATAAAAAACGGTACTGCTAAAAAAACTTCTGACAAACAAGGCCTGCCTAAATTTAGCTACCAGGCTAAAAACCCTGGTGAACCAATTAATTCTTATCGTTATTACCAGGAGATTCAACAAAAGCAACAGCAACAATAACTCAATTGATCTTTATAATTCTGCATTAATAAGTTGAATATATTGTTGATTGGTAAATCATCTTAGTACATCAATTTATTAATCATTATTTCACCGGCTGGTTTTGTTATTTCTAATGTATAGATTCCTTTTGCCATTCTTTGAATCCCGATCTTTTCGGTACTGCTTCCATCCCCATGCTGTATTGCTTTTATAAGAATCGTTTCGCCACTGGCATTTATAAGCTTTACTCCATACAATCCCTTTGATTGGTTTATTAATTGCAAATTGATAATACCCTCCTTAATTGGATTAGGATATATTGTTATGGCCTGTTTCAATGTGGCTATAAATACTTTTACCACTTTACTATATTCAGTCTTTCCGGTTACATCTATACTTTTGATCCGGTAGTAATTATAGCCTGCTTCTACATCTGCATCAACCCATGCATAGGTATTTGCCGCTGTATTTTTTGCTGCCGTTATATTTACTTTTGTATAACCATTCCCATCTGTGGATTTCTCTACTTCATATTGCCTGATGTTGCTTTCATTTTGAACTGTCCATTCTACATTGATATTATTAGCATTCTGCTGGTAAGCTTTTACGTTAGTGAACGCTACTGATAGTACTTTGGCCTGCGTAAACACTATACTGAACCGGTCTGCAGCATATGAGGCCGCCGTACTGTTAACAGCAAAGTCTACCGCGTTGCTTCCATTCAGATTAAGTATTGTGCTGCTATTTGTATAATTGTCCTGCAAAAATCCGCTTATGCCAGGCTGATTCATATTCTCCATAGTCACTTGCCATTGGTAAGCCTGGGCCTTCAGATTGGTTACATCCAAATAAAAAGTATCGGTTGAATTTATGGTATGATGGCGCTCTACTGATAACAATTTTCCCTCTCTCTTTAAACTGACATTTTCTGAACTGTTCGCTATTTTATAGGCATCATTATCATCAAGTACATTTAAAAAGTCATCGCTGATATCGGCTTTTA
>JBBSEV010000002.1:0-153975 GCA_038239385.1 Chitinophagales bacterium | reverse complement strand
GCCTATCCAGTTTTCAATAAATCCTAATAAAGTAATATTTTTTAAAGCTTCCACATTTACATTAAGAAGCATTGAATATTTAAATTGAAGGCCGGAGAATTTCTCAATAGACGATAATGAACTTTTTTCATCCACTTCATTGGTTACTCCCATAACAATATGGTCGTTAGTTGGTTTCAAAATTTTTATTATCCCATTTTCTGTACTACGTAAAATACCATCAGGAGTAAATGATATATCGTCAATAAATATTGGAGAAGCATTCTCAATTTCAGATGTAAAATCAAAATTATTTACACTACTTTGAGCATTTGCGTGTTGCACAGTGCCTGCCATTAGTAACAGGATTAAAAACGCTGTGAGTTTTTTCATACTGGATGGGGGGTTATAATTCGTTTATTAAAAACTACATCTTCCAACTTTCTTTAATAAATAACTATTTAATTAAAGTGAAAACGTAGGGTTTGAGAAACGCAAAATTTAAAAAGTTATTTTCTCAAGCTTGGTGAAGGTAGGGTTCAAAGCTTAAAAATAAAAACAAAATTAGGTAGCCCTACTTTTTGCAGGCAATAATTGGATCCAATTAACTACGGTGGATGTATAACGTACAATGATAAAAAAACCAATTTTACTTTGGTTTGATTGCTATTATCAGTCATCAACAAGTTTTCACATCGTACATCCCATATCGTACTTCATACATAATTATTAACTTGTTGTGGAAAACCGATACAACACTCCTCTCCTCTTTTTGCGATATTTGTAACCAGATTTTATCTTACGAATGAAGTTTTCTCACCTGCACGTACATACACAATTTTCCCTGCTTGACGGAGCTGCTTCCATAAAAGCACTTTATGATAAAGCTATTACAGATGGTATGCCTGCTCTCGCTATTTCCGATCATGGGAATATGTTTGGGGTTTTTGAGTTTGTAAAGCATGCACATACTTTAAAAAATGATGATGGTTCATTAAAGGTGAAGCCAATTGTCGGTTGCGAATTTTATATTACAGAAAACAGGTTTCAAAAGCAGTTCACAAAAGAGCAGAAAGATCCACGCCACCACCAGATTCTATTGGCAAAAAATAATATCGGGTATAAGAACCTTGTGAAGCTTACCTCATTGGGATATATTGAGGGGATGTATTCCAAGTATCCAAGAATTGATAAAGAATTAATTCATAAGCATCATGAAGGCCTGATCGCTACTACCTGTTGTTTAGGTGCCCTGGTTCCACAAACAATTTTAAAAAAAGGTGAGGTTGAAGCTGAAAACGAATTCAAATGGTGGCTCAATATTTTTCAGAAAGATTATTATGTAGAATTACAAAGGCATGGCATTCCGGACCAGGAAAAAGTAAATAAAGTATTATTAAGATTTGCAAAAAAATATAACGTAAATGTTATTGCAAGTAATGATTCCCATTATGTAGATGAAAAAGATTTTAATGCGCATGATATTTTACTTTGTATCAATACAGGAGAAAAACAAGCAACACCTGCATCAAGAGAGTTTACGGATGATGATATATCAGTTAAGAATAAACGCTTTGCATTTCCCAATAACCAGTTTTATTTAAAAAATACTACGGAAATGCAGGCAGCCTTTGATGACTTGCCTCATGCGCTTGATAACACTAACGAGATCATTGATAAAATTGAGGTGCTCGATCTTAAAAGAGATATTCTTTTACCACACTTTACAGTGCCAAAAGAATTTGAAACCCAGGAAGCTTACCTGGAGCATTTAACATGGACAGGCGCAAAAAAGCGATATGCAGATATGACCCGGGAAATAGAAGAGCGTATCAATTTTGAGTTATTCACGATTAAAACTATGGGCTTTGCAGGTTACTTTTTAATAGTAAGTGATTTTATAATTGAGGGAAAAAAAATGGGTGTCTTCGTTGGCCCTGGCAGGGGCTCTGCAGCAGGCTCGGTAGTAGCTTATTGTATTGGCATTACCAATATTGATCCTATAAAATACAATTTACTTTTTGAAAGATTTTTAAATCCGGATCGTAAATCAATGCCCGATATTGATACCGACTTTGATGATGAAGGAAGGCAGAAAGTTTTGAATTATGTGGTTGAAAAATATGGTAAAAACCAGGTGGCCCAAATTATAACTTATGGAACAATGGCCGCAAAAATGAGCATAAAAGATGTGGCTCGTGTAATGGATTTACCTTTAGCGGAGAGTAATGCGTTAGCTAAATTAATACCTGACAGGCCAGGAACTTCCTTAAGAAAAATTTTGAAAACTTCACTTACAGGCTTACGATCATTTGCCGACGAAAGTATGGGTGGAGGTGGAGACAGTATTGACAATATAAAAAAGCTCCAGGATATATATAACGGTGACGATATGCGAAGTAAGGTTCTACACGAAGCAGAAATATTGGAAGGTTCTGTGAGAAATACGGGCATTCATGCTTCTGCAATTATTATTGCACCATATGACTTAATGGAATTAATACCAGTTGCTTCGTCAAAAGATTCTGATCTATGGCTTACGCAAATTGATGGAAATAATATTGAAAGTGCCGGCGTATTGAAAATGGACTTTCTTGGATTAAGAACATTAAGTATTTTGAAAACGGCCCTGCGACTGATTCAACAAAACCATGGAGTAAACATTGATCTTGATGCATTACCTCTTAATGACGAAGATACCTATAAACTATACCAGCGTGCAGACACTAATGGCACTTTCCAGTTTGAAAGTGCGGGTATGCAAAAATATTTAAGGGACCTTAAGCCAGATAAGTTTGATGATCTTATTGCCATGAATGCACTATTCAGGCCAGGGCCTATGGCGTATATCCCAAACTATATTGAACGTAAGCATGGCCGCGAGCAGATAATTTTTGACCTGCCCGAGATGGAAGAATTTTTAAAAGATACATATGGCATTACTGTTTACCAGGAGCAGGTGATGTTATTATCACAAAAACTTGCCGGCTTCAGTAAAGGTGATGCAGATTATCTGCGAAAGGCTATGGGTAAAAAAGACAGGAATCAGCTTGATAAAATGAAGGCGCAATTTATTTCCGGCGGCAATGCTAAAGGTTTTAAAGCGTCAATATTGGAAAAAATCTGGACTGATTGGGAGAAGTTCGCACAATATGCTTTTAATAAATCTCACTCTACCTGTTACGCTTTAGTTGCTTATCAAACTGCCTATCTGAAAGCACATTATCCAAGTGAATATATGGCTGCTGTGCTTAATCACTCTGGCTCAATTGAGAAAATTACTTTCTTTATGGAGGAGTGTAAAAGAATGGGATTACCTGTACTTGGGCCTGATATCAATGAATCCCAAAAAGGTTTTGCAGTAAATAAAAAAGGTGAAATACGATTTGGTTTTAGTGGTATGAAGGGTGTTGGTGACGCTGCCCTGGATGCCATAATCCTCGAAAGAGAAAAACGGGGCGCATTCAATTCAATTTACGACTTTATTAAAAGAGTTAACCAGCGAACAGTGAATAAAAAATCACTGGAGAGTCTTGCGTACGCAGGCGCATTTGATTGCTTCAAAGAATACCATAGGGCTCAATATTTTTTCATACCACCGGGTGAAAATATAAATGGCCTTGAAAAAATAATAAAGTTTGGTAATCAATACCAGGCTCAGCTCTCAGGAAGTATTAATACCCTCTTTGGTGATCTTAAAATGGCTGAAGTTACTCCACCCACATTAGCAGCGTGTGAGCCGTGGCCTCTTATTAAATTACTCGATTTTGAAAAAGAGGTAATTGGTATATTCATGAGTGGCCATCCATTGGATAATTATTCTTTCCAGATAAAATATTATGGGCTCACAACAATTGCAGAGTTCAATGAATTTAAGGAGGCGGTCAATATTCATCCAAATCCGGGGCGCACTTTCCGCATTGGTGGCCTGGTTGCTGAAGCACAACACCGCATCTCCAAAAATGGAAATAAATATGGCGTGTTTTTTATAGAGGACTATACTTCCAAAATGGAACTTACTCTCTGGAGCGATGACTATGTAAAACTAAATAATTACCTGGAGCCCGGTATGGTAATATTTTTAACCGGCTGTTTCCGGCAACGATACCAAAAATCAGAATTTGAATTTAAAGTTTCTAATATTACACTCCTGGAATCGTTAATGAAATTATGTACAAAAAAACTTCAGATAGAAGCGCATCCAAAATATATAACTCCTGAAGTTATAGAATTCATTGAAGATAATGTGCAGCAATTCCCCGGCAAATCCTTTTTAAAATTTTGCATAAACGAACCTAATTCTAAAATGAAATTTGGAATGTATTCAAATGAAAATGGATTTGAGATGAATGACGAAATGGCTAAGTTCCTGCAACAAAAGCCAGAACTCGATGTTATGGTGGAATTAACATAGTGTGGATATGCCAAATCATCATAATAGTAATAATGGATGTAATTTTGCTATTAAAGCAAAAAATAAACTTTAAATAAATATTTTAAATCATGGCAACAGAATATACAGATGCGAATTTTAAAGAAAAAGTTCTTGATTCAGAAAAGCTTACTATGATAGACTTTTGGGCAGAATGGTGCGGCCCGTGTCGTGCAATAGGCCCTGTAGTTGAAGAACTTTCCAAGGAATATGATGGCTCTGTAAACATAGGTAAAGTAAACGTGGATCAGAATCCACAATTAAGCATTAATTACGGAATTACCAGTATCCCGGCAATACTTTTTGTAAAGGATGGTAAAGTAGTTGATAAGTTAGTTGGCGCACAGCCCAAATCAAATTTTGTAAAGAAGATCGAAGCACTTAAGTGATTTTTTCTGTTCTATAAAAGCGATTACCCGGTTCCCCCAAGAGCCGGGTTTTTTTGTTTAAGAATTAGCTAAAGAATTTTTATGGATAAAATAGTAATCAATCTATATTCTACAGGGCTACTGCTCTTTTCAGTTTCCCCATAAAATGGCGATAATAGAAACATACTTTACTTCGTACTTAATATTGGTTCGGGATGAATGGTTTGTATCGCATTTCGATCATGTTTATATTTAAAAACTATCGGAAAAATAATACCCAGCACTAAAGCATACCCGGCAAAAGTAAACCACGTACTTCTCCAGTCAGTTATGTTATTCGTAGTAAAATGATCCACTACCATACCGCTGAAAAGCCCGCCAAAATAAGCACCTATTCCATTAGTCATTACCATAAATAATCCCTGTGCGCTGGCTCTTATTTTTACATCAGCTTCTTTTTCTACAAATAAAGAACCCGAAATATTAAAGAAATCGAATGCCATTCCATAAATGATCATTGATAAAACTAGCAACCACAAGCCTGCTCCCGGGTTTCCAATGCCAAATAATCCAAACCGAAAAACCCAGGCGAAGATGCTTATAAGCATAACAATCTTAATCCCAAATCTGCGAAGGAAAAATGGAATGGCCAGTATAAATAACGTTTCGGATATCTGAGAAATTGAAATAAGAATATTAGAATGTTTTACCCCGAATGTATTCTTGTAAATATCAATTTTTCCGAAGTCATCTAAAAATGGTTTACCAAATGCATTTGTTATTTGAAGGGCAGCTCCCAAAAGCATGGCGAATAAAAAAAATATGACCATTTTTTTTCTTTTAAAAAGTACAAATGCGTCCAGGCCAAAAGTCGAAACCCATGAAGCGCCCTTTGATGTTTTAGCCGGTTTGCAGGCAGGCATTGTAAAACTATATACAGCCAACACCAATGCTGCTACAGCACTTACAATAAATTGATATGGAGTAAGCGTCCAGTTAAATAAATCAACAACCCACACCGAAACAATAAACCCCACAGTACCCCATACCCTTATTGGAGGAAAAACTTTTACAATATCAATACCTTTTTTTTCCAAAGTGATATATGAAACAGTATTATTTAAGGCAATAGTTGGCATAAAAAACATGGCATTAAATAGCATTACCCAATACATCATCGATGGGTCATGAACTTTAAAAGCCCAGAATAATAAGGCTGCTCCAATCATATGACAAATACCTAAAACCCTTTCAGCATTGATCCACCTGTCTGCTATAATTCCCATAAGGGCTGGCATAAAGCAGGAAGCGATTCCCATAGTACCATACGTTAATCCAATCTGGGAGCCGGTTGCATGTAGTTTACTAAACATATATCCACCTAAAGAAATGAGCCATGATCCCCACACAAAAAATTCCAGGAAGTTCATTACAATAAGCCGAAACTTAATATTCATTATAGGTTCTTTTTAAATGGAGCGTATTTGGGAACAGGCTTTAAAAGTTCAAGATATAAATTAAATTTCTCATTGGACATAATAGAACTCATAGTTACTTAGCTCAAGGTAATTCATAGTTGTAAACGAGCTTTAAATGTGATTGAATAGATAATACAACTCACCTAAAATTAAATTTACTATTCAACCTTATTTTGTCCATTTGAAAAGTTTTAAAAGAAAATCCTACGATCTGGCACACTCCGATAATTATCTTTTTACAAGATTCCGGTTAATAAATTTCAGAGTGAATATCTGATACTATATTCCTGAGGTTGTAACATTTAGTTTAAAAAAAAGTCATATTTTTAACCCTTCAAATTCATTTCCTGGAATCCCAAAGCTTAAAATAACTTCATTGAAAAAACTTTCGTACCTGGTGTTTAAGGGGATTTTTATTTCCATATTCTTTTTTACTTTTCCTGGAAAAATTTATTCTCAAACCGCTACTGCTGAAAAATTTAATTTTAAAGAGCTTGCTGATGTTAATGCCTCTCAGTTTCAACAAAGAAATACGGAAAAGGAAATTGATGGTGGCTGGAGGCCATTACATGACATGCCAATTCCACACGCTGCAAAAATTATAAAGCAACATAACTTACCTCCATTTAGCCCTAACGGCATCCAGGCTGCATCTCCCCCACCCTTACAGGATTTTTTAGGCCACATAGATCCCCTGCAAACTATTCCCCCCGACACACATGGCGCAGTCGGTATAAATAATGTAGTAACTGCAACCAATGATTTCATAATTGTACATGCAAAAAATGGGGGCGCAGTATTAAGCCAAATGACATTCGCTACTTTTTTTAATAATCCTAATATTTCTGACCCCTATATGCAATACGATCCTTACCTCAATAGGTTTTGGATAAGTGGAATTTCAACAGATAATGTAAATAAAGTTTTTATTGCTGTTTCTCAAACTGGTGATCCTTCCAATGGATGGTATAGGTATAGTTTTACCCCTTCTTCAGTTGATGGGGATCTTCTTCTTGATCATCCTTACTTAGGTTTTGATAACAGGTTACTGGTAATTTCCGGAAGGAAATATCCCGGGGCTGCAAATTTTTCAGGGCCTATTTTATTTGTATTTGATAAAGCAAATTTAGCAGCAGGTAAACCAATAGCTTTTGGAACAAATGCGCAGACGATCGAAAAAACAGTATCAGATGGCGATGCCGCTTGCCCTGTGACTGCGTATGGCCTTTCAACAGTACCGGCAACTACCTTTTATATTCTTCAAAACTGGAGTGGTAGTGCATCCGCTATTAGGTTGTCTACAGTCACCGGTAATATTCCTTCACTTACCTGGAATACAGCAACAGCAGTATTTCCTTCAGGTGGAAGTCCATGGGCAGATGGAAATCTTGGAAATCTGGCTCAACAGTCAGGAGAAACAAGAAAGCTGGCGGTAAATGATGCGAGGATAAGTTCCGGGGTTATGATTAATGGTCAAATCTGGTGTGCCCATCACATAGGTTTACCCGCCACCACATTTGATCATACAGCAATACAGTGGTGGCAACTTTCGCCTGCAGGCGCAGTTTTACAAAGAGGCCGGATTGATGATGCATCGGGATTAACTTCAAGATATTTCCCTACGATTGCAGTAAACCCTGCAGAGAATGTAATTATAGGTTATACTGTTTCTTCACCGGCTACAAAGGTTAACGCAGCATATAGTACACGGTCTGCGGCTACACCGGCCAACACTACTGACGATGAATATGTATATCACGGCGGTATTAGCACTTATTGGAAAGATTATGGAAGTGGAAGGGCCCGCTGGGGAGATTATAGTCATTCTGCCCTTGACCCGGTTACAGGAAATTTATGGACTATACAACAATATGCTGAGCAAAGCGCCGGTCCCGCAGATAATCAATCGAAGTATGGCGTATGGTGGGCTGAAGTTTCCTTTCAAACATTTATAAATGATGCTGCTCTATCAACTATTATTGATCCTAATAATGCTGCGCCATATTGTGACCTTCCTTTAACACCTAAAGTAACCATTACTAATGTTGGCAGTGCTCAACTAAGATCGGTTTCAATCGGGCTTATATTAGACGGAGTGAATATTGGAACAAATTCGTTTACCGGTTTATCTCTTAATCTTTTTAAAACTCAAAACTTAACCCTTAACTTTCCATTGAATCCACCACCCGGTCTTCATACTTTGCAGGCATATACGTTTGAGCCAAATGGAGCTACCGACCAGAGAACTTCAAATGATACTGCTTCTATTACATTCAATGTTTTGCAATCTTTAGCGCTGCCAAATGTTGAAGGATTTGAATCCCCAACTTTTCCACCTCCCGGCGGCTGGAGCTTATTTAATCCTGATGGAAATGTTTCATGGGCCAGGATCACAACTGCGAAAAAAACAGGTTTAGCGTCTATGAAATTTGATGCATATAATTACAATTCCAAGGGGGAACAGGATATTTTAAAATCACCAAAAATTAACCTGGCTGGTGCTGATTCAATAAATATCAATTTTGATGTTGCCTACGCTCAGTACTCTCCAACTGAGAAAGATTCATTACAAATATTATATTCAACAGACTGTGGGGTAACCTGGCTATCAACAACATATAATAAAGGAGGTGCTGGGCTTTCAACCACCGGTGATTTCGTTACAATTGCCTTTACTCCTACTGCAAATCAATGGCGCAATGAAACTATAACCATACCTACCTGCGGGCTCATCACAAATTCAATCATATTAGGGATACGGGCAGTTACAGATTATGGGAACGATATTTACATTGATAATTTTGCAGTTTCTAAAATTGATACCAGGCAATTCAACGCTTCAGTGCTTTCGGTTAATAAGCCATTCGGAACTTTATGTGTTCCGGATTTTGTTCCTGAAGTAACTATTGCAAATTATGGATATGATACTTTAAAAACGTTGAAAATAAATTACCAGGTAGATAACGGCAGTGTTGGAACATTTAATTTTTCAGGAGCCTTACCGCGATGCTCCACACAGGTTGTTACTCTTAACCCGGTTACATCGGTTTCCGGTTCACACATTCTTACCATTTTTAGTACTGAACCTAACGGAGTGGCTGAACAATATCCTTTGAATGATACCGCAAGAAAAACAATAGTAATATCACCAATTTTAGATGCGCCGGTTGCAGAAGGTTTTGAAACAACTTCTTTCCCTCCCACAAACTGGAGTGTAATAAATCCCGATGGTTCATTAACATGGGAACGAGCTACAGCTGCTGCCAGGACCGGCGTAGGGTCCATGGTTATTAAGAATTTTGATTACGATGCCGGTAATACAATAGATAAATTCGTTTCTCCTGTTATAAATTTTGATGCAAAAATAGATTCATTTTTTGTATCGTTCGATTATGCTTATGCCCAGGGAGCTCAATATCCGGGAAGTACGGTACTTCCGTTGGATACACTTGAAGTGCAGATAACACAGGATTGCGGGCAAACTTTTACAACAATATGGAAAAAATGGGGTGAAGATCTACAGACTATAAGCGATCCTAATTTTGCGAGTGGTGTCCGTTTTACTCCAAACAACCCGGGCCAATGGAAAAATATCAATATCTACCTTAATCCAATTATAGGTGATAAGAATTTCCAGGTTTATTTTGTTGCCAAAAGTAACCAGCAAAATAATCTATATCTTGATAATATAAATATATATACCAAGACCTTACCACAACGACTCAAGAACCAGGGTTATCTTATTTATCCAAGCCCATTCACTAACTCTTTTATAATCCGCAATTACCAGGTGCCAACCACCTTACAAAAAGTAGGTATTTATAATTCCGTTGGTCAGTTAGTATGGTTGAAAGATCTTAATGGCAGGGGAAATACTGAAATGACTGTTAACTTCGCTGGTTTTCCTGCAGGAGTCTATATTGTGAAACTAATGTACACTGAAAAAACAGTAGTTGAGAGAATCGTTAAGCAATAATACTTTATCTCACGAAGAGGAACAATAGTCTCTATCCTCCGAAGGGGATAACAAATAGATTGACTAATCTGATGGCTTTTTACTTTTAGAATTGCTAATAATTTAGTTCCCTTCCCTTTGGGAAAGTGGGTTGGCGATGGGCTTTTTGTTTACTAACTTTGTTGCATGATTAATTCAACTAAAGAAGCAGAACTTTTAGAAATTATAAGTTCACTAAAAGAGGGAAAAGAATTTAAGAAAATTGCGGAGAAAATTACCTCAAACGAAAGGATCTCTGATGAAGATGGAATGATATTATTTGAAAAAGCCAGCCTTGGACTTGCCGCGACCTTCGCCAATTATATAAGAGAAAAGAAACACGGAGATAAAACCTATTTCAATAGAAATTTTCATATAGAGCCAACAAATGTTTGTGTTTTCTCCTGTAAATTTTGTTCTTATTCAAGGCTCTATGCACATCGCGATGAAGGCTGGGTGTTAAGCCATGATCAAATGCTTGACATCGTAAAAAGCTATGATGGAAAACCCGTGACTGAAGTACATATAGTAGGCGGTGTTCATCCAAAAATGGATCTTGGCTTTTTTTGTAATCTCATCGCTGACATTAAAGCCCACAGGCCTGGCCTGCATATAAAAGGTTTTACAGCTGTCGAGCTGGACTACATGTTTAGAAAAGCAAAATTATCCATTGAGGAAGGCATGCTAAAGCTGAAAAATGCAGGCCTGCAATCCTTGCCTGGCGGTGGTGCTGAAATTTTTGATGAGGAGATCCGCAGCCAGATAAGTGCAGATAAAGTAAATGCTGAAGGGTGGTTAAAAATTCATGAAGAAGCGCATAAATTAGGAATGCATACCAATGCTACCATGCTTTACGGCCATATTGAAAATTACTCTCATCGCATAGATCATATGAGCAGGTTACGCAATTTACAGGATCACACTAAAGGGTTTAATACATTCATTCCTCTTAAGTTCCGCAACCAGAATAATGACATGAGTAATGTACCTGAATCATCTATTACTGAAGACATGAAGATGTATGCAGTAGCACGAATTTATATGGACAATTTCCCCCATCTCAAAGCTTACTGGCCAATGCTTGGCAGGCAGAATGCACAGCTTTCTCTATCGTTTGGCGTAGACGACATTGATGGGACAATAGATGATTCCACTAAGATTTATTCAATGGCCGGAAGTGAGGAACAAAACCCTTCAATGAATACGCAGGAATTGGTCGCACTTATTAAGCAGGCTAAACGAACGCCTGTTGAAAGGGATACTTTGTATAATGTGGTAAAAGATTATTCTCTTTCGGAAGAAAAGGAATTTGATGTGAGTTTGAATTAGGTATTAGCCACTCTGCACAATGGGTTCCGGGAGATTTAGCTGAGGCAAAGAAAATTCCAAACATATTAAAAAAACGTTTTACAATCGCTTATTAATTACTAAAAAACAACAATGAAAAAACTATTATTTGCTACTTTCCTCTTAATTCAAACAGCAACCTTTGCACAAACTACATGGAAGAATGATAAGATGCATTCTAAATTAACTTTTACGGTTACGCATCTTATGGTATCTGATGTAGATGGATTATTTAAAAATTTTGATGTTACGATCACTTCATCCAAACCAGATTTTAGCGATGCCGTTTTTGAACTTACTGCAGAGGCTTCTTCAATAAATACGGATGTTGATATGCGTGATAATGATTTAAAAAGCGCTAGTTTTTTTGATGTCGCAACCTATCCATCTATCATATTTAAAAGCACATCAATAAAACCAAACGGCAAAAATCAGTATAAGTTAGCCGGTAATCTTACGATGCATGACGTTACAAAACCTGTCACAATGGATCTTTTGTATCGCGGAACTATTGACAACCCAATGAGTAAAAAACCAGATGCAGGTTTCAAATTAACCGGCGTAATTAAGCGCACTGATTTTAATATTGGCTCTAAATATCCTTCAGCCATTATTAGTGATGAAGTGAATATTAAAGCAGATGGTGAATTTGCAAAAGCACAATAAAAAATTAAGAAACAAAAGCAGGTCTGAATCATTTATATCTTCGAAGAAGTGAATGGCTTTGTGCTGTGGGCACGACTGAGAAATCTCAGGAACTTTACAATGAGTGAATGGAAAAAGTAATGACATCAATTTGTTTCAGTCTTGCGTCATAGTTCGGGATATTTCTCCTGTCGCCGAAATGACGGTGTAGCCTTTTTCAAAAAATTTAAAGGGATAATTTTAATATTCTAAACTAAAATAATAATTATGGCAACTATAAAAGAAACTTTTAAAATAAAAGGCGAACACCTGCTTAATAAAATCAAGGAGCTTATTGAGGAAGGAAACACAAGAAAGATAACCATTCATGATAAAGATGGAAAAGAGCTAATGAGTTTCCCACTTACTATCGGTGTTGTGGGTACTTTTTTTGCACCGGTATTTGCGGCAGTTGGCGCCCTTGCTGCCATCATCGGCGACTGCACAATTACAGTAGAAAAAGAAGCCTAAGTGATTTGACCTGCAAAATGAATGTTGGGCTGATTTTTTTAAATGTGTTAATTATTTTAACTAAGAAAATGTCTTCAACTCCAGCCCGTTTTTTAAGCTTATCTTGTAACAATGACAGCAGATAAAAAAGTACAATTCGTATGCTTTGAAACCACACTGGATAAAGAGCCTTTTATTAAAAGATGGGAACAATTCAATACATCTTTAAACAGCAATGTAGATGTGACTTTACAGCAGTCTAAAAATAATGGGGTATTCAGGTATATCGCACAACACCGCTTTATATCTGGTGAATTAAAATTCGTATTTTCTAAAGAGGCAAGAACATCACGCATTGCACAGGCGCAAATAAAAACAACACAGGCAGGTGGCTATTCAATTTTACAGGGAGAAAGATTGAGTGACGCTAATGCAAATGAAAGCAAGGTTTTTGTTTTTGTTACCGATCCAAGAGTTGATCTGGATGTATTTAAAATAATATCCCCTGCTTCTAAATTAAATATTTACGAAGCATATTATGAGAATTGCAGGTATGCATACATCCTTGAATATTTTGTGAAAACCAAAGATGCAGAAGGATTGATACAGCAATTGAAGTTACACGATGTGTCTGAAGTTGGGATTTACCAGGAATGCAACCGGGTAAAAAATCAAAAAAATAATAAGGAAAAAGATTTTTATGTGTGGCCTACATGACGATAATTTATTTTCCCAGGCAATTTTTTTAATTCATTCATAGCTATTATTAAGAAATGTCCCTTATAAATAGATGCTTACCTGATTTGGGAATTTCATTGCAACTTCAGAAAGTCAATACATAATATTTTATGGCAGATTTATTGTAACGTAATAATTATTAATAACCAACTAAATCAAATTATATGAGTGTAAATAATAAGCATCTTGCAACAATTATACTTGGAGCTGCAGCCGCTTTTGGTGCCTACAAATACAATAAGATGACAGAAGAAGAAAAACAAAAAATGTCTGATTCATTTAAAGATAAATTTCATAAGCTGAAAGATGAAGCAGAAAGTGCCGGCGAAACTGCAAAAAACTATTTTGCTGATCTGAAGAATAAAGCCACAGATATGTTTAAAGAACATTTCCCGGGAGCCGAACAGCATTTCGAAGATTTTTTTAAAGGAAACTCAACAGAGGATATGGCTGCGAGCCCAACAACTGAAGTTAAACCGGGAGCTTAATTGCAAATTGTTATTGACATTGGTAAAATTGAATAAGGGAGCTATAAGTTATTTCCCCATCCCCACCTGAGAAATTCAGGAAAGGCTCTCCCCCATGTTGCTACATCATGCCTGCCCTCTTTTATTTCCAGGTAGCGTATGTCTATTGCGGGGTCATAACCTTTTAATACAAGCTCTTCAATAAGAGAAAGAGTGTCATCTATTGAGTCAATGATGCCATTTTTATTTCTGTCGGCAGTTTCATCCAGAGTACCGGTTTCAAAGAAAAATTTTAACCAGGGTGCATATTCGCCATTCCTTATCTGGCTATGCATAATACGGTTATTGTTCTCATCAAATGCAGGATCGTCCTGGCTTACATTGCGCCACCATAGCGATCCGCTAAAAATACCGGCCCTGGTAAATTCGTAAGGATTGTTCCAAACAATATCAAGTGCATTCAATCCACCTAATGAAAAACCACAAAATGATTTTTCTTTAAATGAATAAAGGGGATAGGTCTCTTTTATGAAAGGAAATAACTCTTCAAAAATAAAACGTTGGTACAAAGTCGCCATTGTTCCCCTTCCTTTAAAGTCTAAAAATTTCGCAGTGCCATATTCATTTTTTCTATTAGCGCTGCAATGTATCCCTATACAAAACAAAGGAGAAATACTTTCTTCCCCGTACAGTTCTTCCAGGATGTTTACAAAGTTCATGGTTAAAAGATCCTGTCCATCATTTATAAGAAGCATGCTTACATCAACCGCAGAATTTAATGCAGGGGGCAAATAAACATCGCAGATCACCTCTCTTTTCAGTAAAACAGAAGGAATAATATGTGTTTCAGTAAGTGGGCTTCGTACATTTTCCGTGAGCATAGAGCGGCCAAAAATAATCAAATTTCAAATTGAAAAGCCAATGGCGGAAGCAGATAATTTCTTTTAAATTATCAATTATGTTCATAGGTTGTCATGGGCAAATTAAATTATATACAAAATATAATTTTGTTTTATTCAGATTCAAAAAATATATTTGGTTATACTTATTCTCCGCGGTCTGACACATTTCATCAAAAAAATAATATGAAAAAGATTGGAATATTATTCGGAAAAGAAAGAAGTTTTCCCGAAGCTTTTATAGAAAGAATAAACAGTAAAAATATAAAAGATATCACTGCTGAACCTGTTCATATTGATAAAGTGATACAGGGTGAAAGCAGTGGCTATGCGGTAATACTGGATCGTATTTCACAAGATGTTCCCTTCTACCGTGCCTTCTTAAAAAATGCAGCTCTTTGCGGAACAACTGTTATCAATAACCCTTTCTGGTGGAGCGCCGATGAAAAGTTTTTTAATAATTGCCTGGCAACAAAAATTAATGTGCCTGTTCCTAAAACAGTAATTATTCCTTCAAGCAGTTTGCCTTCTGATACAACTGACCAGTCTTTTTCAAATCTTGAATACCCAATGGATTGGGATAAAATATTTAGTTACATTGGTTTTCCTGCATACATGAAACCACACGCCGGCGGTGGATGGAAAAATGTGTATAAGGTAAATGACCCGAATGATTTTTTTACAAAACATGGAGAAACAAGTGAACTTATCATGATGCTGCAGGAAGAAATTATTTTTGATGAGTACTATCGTTGTTATTGCATCGGTGGAAAGTATGTACACATAATGCCTTACGAGCCACGCAATCCGCATCACTTAAGATATGTGGCTGCTTTTAAACCAGATAAAGAAAGAATAGAACTAATGACCTATATCGTTTTAAAAATTTGTAATTACCTCGGCTATGATTTTAATACGGTAGAACTTGCTTTGCGGGATGGAGTACCTTATGCAATTGATTTCTGCAACCCGGCACCTGACGCTGAAATTACCAGTGTAGGCCAGGAAAATTTTGATTGGGTTGTGGAGACTGCAGCTACATATGCTATTGAAAAAGCACAATCACAGCAAGATGGAAAAGATAGCCTTATGTGGGGAGAGTATGTGAGAAGAAGCGCTGATGGAAAAGTATTATATGATGGAAAATGAACGATGGCGAATGGACAATAGACAATAGACAATAGACAACAGGCAATAGGCAATAGGCAATTTGTGAAAGGCAACAATCAACTCTGGTGGATTTAATTTTCAATTTTCAATTATCAATTTTCAATTTAACTCATGGCCGGCATTAATTACAGGCATTTTACACTGGGCATAGAAGAAGAATACATGGTGTTAGACCCTATTACCCGTGAACTTAAAAGCCATGAACAAAAGATTGTTCATGAAGGTGAAAAAGTTATAAAAGATAAGGTAAAGGCAGAGATGCACCAGGCCGTAGTGGAAGTAGGCACAGATATTTGCCAGGACATTGATGAAGCATTTGTAGATGTGGCAACGCTTCGCAAAACCATAAGCGGTATTGCGGACAACCTTGGGTTGTGGATTGGCGCTTCTGGCACGCATCCATTCAGCCATTGGGAAAGCCAGTTGATTACAGACCATGCCCGCTATAGTGAAATTGTAAATGAGTTACAGGAAGCTGCAAGAAGCAATCTTATTTTTGGATTGCATGTGCATGTAGGAATGGAAAACCGTGAAATGGCGATTCATATAGCCAACTCTGCAAGATACTTTCTACCTCATATTTATGCACTAAGCACTAATTCCCCATTTTGGGAAGGAAGAAAAACGGGCTACAAATCTTTTCGCACCAAAGTGTTTGACAAGTTCCCACGTACAGGCATACCCGATTTTTTTGAAAGCATCGAATCGTATGATAATTATGTAAAGCTGCTGGTAAAAACAAATTGTATTGACAATGCAAAAAAGATCTGGTGGGATCTTCGTGTACATCCTTTTTTTAATACCGTAGAATTTCGCATATGTGATGTGCCAATGACAGTGATGGAAACTATTACCATCGCAGCCTTGTTCCAGGGTATATGCGCCAAGCTCTATAAATTGAGAATGGAAAACCTCAACTTTATTATCTATCCGCGTGTGTTGATCAATGAAAACAAATGGCGTGCAGGCCGCTATGGTATTGAAGGCAGCCTTATTGATTTTGGTAAAGAAACCGAAGTAAATACCAGGGTGCTTATTTATGAGCTGCTGGATTTTATTAATGATGTAACCGGCCCGCTGGGTATTCGCAACGCCGTTAACAATGTACACAATATGCTGGAAGCTGGCACCGGCGCTGACCGGCAGTTAAAAGTTTTTGAAGAAACCAATAGCCTCCCGGCTGTGGTAGATTATATTCACTCGCAATTTTTAGAAGGAATATAGATTAATTTTTTCTTATTGATATTTTATTGACTGGTAACTTTCATATTTCCTTTGACAATTTTTTCTTGTTCCTGCTAGCAATCAAAACTGGACCAACAGAAAGGACAAACAGCAATGTAAAACAAGAAATTACATAAAACAGTTTATGGCAAAAGCTTAATGATAATTAATTTCATAATTGACACTTAATAAAGGAAGACATTATAGCATTCCTTAAATAAGAAACGTCCCCTTTGGAGACGTTTCTTATAATTTGTATTAATACAGCCCCTTTTTATTTAATAATCTTTTTTGTAAAAAACCGGTTCCCTGCTATTAATTTTATTATATACATTCCTGAACTTGCATTAATAAAATTCAAAGGAATAGAATAAGTGCCAGGTGAAAGATTTCCTTTATCAATGGAACGGATAATTTTCCCCTGCATGGAAAACAACTGGATTGAGACATGAGAACTTTTATCCATTTGCAATTGTATCCATGTATTTCCGGAAACAGGATTACCTAAAACTGCCCAATCAAATTTTGAATAATCAATTTTAATTATTGATGAATAAGTAAATTTATTATCAATGTCAATTTGTTTTAAGCGATAATAATTTGATCCGCTTAAAACTTTTACATCATAAAAATTATAATTATTCTTTAAAGATGAATTACCATTTCCCGCTACAAAACCAATGTCCGAAAAGCTTTGCCCATCTCTGCTTTTTTGTATTTCAAAACCTTTATTATTAATCTCAGTGGCAGTTTGCCAGCTTAAGAGAACCTGATTGTTGATTAGCTTTCCATCAAAATCAGTAAAGGTTACCGGGAGCGCACTAAAAAAGCTATCAATAAGTGAATAAGGGCCAAATTCGGTACCAGCACCGGATGCACCTGTTATTTGCACATAATAAATTCCTGATACAAGTGTATCGGTCATAATTCCTCCTATGCCGCTTCCGACAGTTACGGTTGCAATTTGATTGGTACCGGAAGCATCGTATAGGTTTAAAAAAAGATTGGGATTACCTGTGTTATCTAATAACAATGTAAGGCTGCCGCTGTTAGTGATAGTGATTCTATACCAGTCGGATGTGTCTCTTTTATTATTGTAATAGTAGCCTATATGTCCCGTTGTTGAATCATTTGTTGCTAAAATATCTGCCTGTGAGAAATTACTGTTTGGTTCAATATCATTGGTCTTTAATGGTGTAATTATCGTGTCTGAAATGGTGTATGCGCCAAATTCACTTCCTGATTGGCCTTTAATTTTTATATAATAAGTACCTGCTGCAAGGCCATCTTTTTGCAGCCCGCCAATACCGTTGCCTACACCGGCAGAGCTTAATAATGTAATACCATCATTATCATATAACGAAATCACTTTTATATCAGAATACCCGGTATTATTAAATAGAATTCGAAATATTCCATCGGAAGTTGTGGTTACTTTATACCAGTCAGTTGTGTCTGTTTTCCCATTATAATAATAACCTATGTGGCCTTTTGTTGAATCATTTTCTGCTAATACTATTGCCTGTGTAAAAATATTATTTGGTTCGGGATCATTAGGCTGTACAGGTGTTACTAAAGTATTTGAAAGGGTATAAACGCCAAACTCGCTTCCAAATTGGCCATTAATTTTTATATAATAAGTGCCTGCTGCAAGACCATCTTTTTGCAATCCTCCAATGCCATTCCCTATACCAGCAGAGCTTAATAATGTAACGCCGTCATTATCATATAGCGAAATCGTTTTTATATCCCCGTACCCTGTATTATCATATAGAACTTTAAGAACTCCGTCAGAAGTTGTGGTTACTTTATACCAGTCAGTCGTATCTCTTTTATTGTTATAATAGTAACCAATATGCCCTGTCGTTGAATTATTCAATGGCAACACATCAGCCTGTGAAAAAAGAGTATTCGGCTCCAGGTCATTAGCCTGCGCCGGAATTATTAACATATTTGAAAGAATATATGCACCCGTTTCAGTGCCCAAATTTCCATTGATTTTTATATAATAAGTACCCGCAGCAAGGCCGTTAGTATTTAAACCTCCTATACCATTTCCCACATTTGCACTGTTTATTAATGTAACACCATCATTGTCAAATAATGAAACAGTTTTAAGATCGGGGTTGCCGGTATTGTCGAATGTAATATTAAGCTGGCCGTCTGAAGTAGTAGTAACTATCCAAAAATCTACATCGCCGGCAAGGTTTATAGCACCGTTTCCGTTGCCATTCAATGGAAGTGTGTTTGCCTGTGCAGTAGTGTTATTTGGTTCTGTTTCGCTTACCTGTGCCTGCAAAGTATTTACAGATAAAAAAACCGCAGATAAAAAAACGTAAGATAATTTAGTGTAAAATTTTGTTACCATAAAGCAGGGATTTAATAAATTAATTGTTCACAATATTATATCAAATTTCATTCTCTCCAATTTCTCTTTTTTGAAATTTCACCATGTGCCATACGATTGCAAATAATTTTATCATTAATGCATGGTACATTAATAAATTCCTAAAATTAATTTCGCAATTCATGATCTTTTAAGGATGCGAAGATTCTTAAAGACACAGATATACATTTTTGCGGTATCTATAACTCCGCATATAACACCAATTTTTTTTAATGGAAATTTACAATGTCACGAACAGGAAATCTGAATGAGTAAGGAACTTTTATTGTTTCCTTCATGTAATGGCCTGCAAGGATGAGCATAATCGGGATCTCATTTTTTTGAATACCCGTCGCTTTATAAATTTGTTTATCCGTTAATGGAGAACGAATATACATTTTACAACAGGTGGCAATTTTTTGTGCATGAAGGCCCATCACAAACTGCATTGAAAAAAGCCCACCCTCAATAAACGCCTGATTGCGTTCAAAAGTGCCACCAAAATAATTCAAATCGGTAGTGACGATAAATAGTTTATTAGCATTCCTTACCCAACCCTGGTCACCCAGCTGGGCGTTTATAATATCCAGGAAATAATCTTTTGAGAACGTGTGAACTCTTGCGGTTTGGCGGTTACAAACGGATGGGGCCGTTTGTGCAAACTTAACCGCTTGTAATATCTGTTCTTCAGTAACCTCTTCATTTGAAAAATCTCTAACACTATGACGCTTAGACACAAAATTATATAATTGTGAATATCCCAAATCGGAAGATATGGTTTCTCTCGTTATTGGCTTTGTGCCGCCAGTAAGCAATTGCGGACCAGCCTGGTACTTTTCAGTTAGTAGGTGAAACTGGTCTGCAAAAAAATTATCTTCCATTAACTCCGGGTGATGAACATATTGGTTCAATACGCCTAATGCCGCTAAGCCCAGGGAATCTTTCCCATTTTGTTTTAAGTGGTTGTCTGTTTGCTTTAATAAATTCAGCACTTTTTGCTTACCGAATCCATTTTGTGTTTTTTTAAAGGACAAACCTTTTTCTATTGCATGCAAATTCATAAGCATTATTGCCCTTTGCTTGCCGGGAGAATTGTGGTTATTTATAACTAACGAATACTTTAGGTTTCTATAGTAATCCTGAAGAAAAGCATAGGCAAGGCCTGGTATTTTCTTTATATTAAGTAATTGCCGAAGGGCGTTTTTTATGTTTCTCAATGCAATCGTCATAATGTCCTGAAACAGCAATTAAAATGAATAATGACCTTAGAGCAATTCTCTTGCCATCAATAAAATCTAAATCGTATTCCGGAAGAGTTAAGTTGTCTCCTGATAGATAAATTATACTTAAAAAAAAATTCAAAATTTTCTGACAGATTCCATAAGTATTTATCAATTAAGATCGAGCTAAAAACAGGTAATAAGAAGTAGACGTTAAATAAATCATTTTCATAAAATACTTTTGCATAACGAGAGATGATTTTAAGCAGGGAGCGTAAAATAAAAAGTGCTGCCTTTGCCTGGCTCGCTTTCAGCCCATATTTTACCATTGTGGCGACTGACAATTTCTTTTGCTATTGACAAACCAATACCCAGGCTCTGAAAATGAGCAGGGCCCTCCTCCCTGAAATATCGGTCAAAGATTTTATTAAGATTTTTCTTTTTTATGCCTATACCACTATCTTTGATGGAAACAGTTATAATCCTATCTTTCAGCACAACATCCACAAAAACTTTATTGATGCCAGGAGAATATTTTATGGCATTTGTGAGCAGGTTAGTGATGACCTGCTTTAATCTCTCCTGATCCCCTTTAATTTTTGTTTTTATCACTCCTTTCTTTATAATCTTATGATCCCTGGTGGTAATTTGTATGCTCTCAATAGCATCACGCAGCATATCGTTAAAATTAAAAGATGAAATGTTTAGCCCTAGTTTTCCATGTTGAATCTTAGTTACATCCAGCAGTTCCGAAACAAGGTTGTTTAGCTTATCAACCGAGGCACTCGCTTTTTGTGCATATACAAGGTCAGTATTATTTTTTTTCTGCATGCTGTGCTCCAGTAGCTGTACAAGAGCTTTGGCAGTTGTGATAGGCGTTTTCAGTTCATGGCTGGCGATAGTTATAAATTCATCTTTAGCCCTCTCTTTGGATTTCTGTTCATCAATATCTGTAGCAGAAAATGTTATCTGGGGCATTGATTCCAAAATCAATTTCAAATTTTGAATAGACTGGAATTTTTCTGCTTCTTTTCTTAAAGTAATATCGTCAAGCGCCAGTAAAATAAGATTTCGTTCATTTTCTTCAGTTATCGGCTGGGCGTGAAAGCAAATAATACGCTCTCCGGCAAAAGGAAATTTATAAGTAAGTTCCCATTCAAGAAATAATTCTTTTTTTTGCTGCACCATTAAAAGTTTTTCCTTAAGCCCTGGTATATTCCACCCATTGTTTTGTAATTCAAATAAAATTTTACCATGCGTTTCATCTTCTGTAAGCGAGAAAGATTTATAAAAAGAATTGTTAGCATTTTTTATGCGAAAGTCAGCAGTAAGCACTATAATGGGTTCATGAATAGTTGTAATGATGCCTTCAGCATACATGCGGGCTTTATTCAGTTGTTCATTACGGTCAAAAAGTTCCTGGTTTACGGTTATTAATTCTTCATTGGTACTTTGAAGTTCTTCTTTACTAGTTTCAAGTTCTTCATTGAGGCTTTGCAATTCCTCGCTACCGCTCAGCAATTCTTCATTGGCACTTTGAAGTTCTTCATTGGCAGCCTCCTGGTCTTCGGTAATGCTGCGCATATCTTCCCGGGATTGTAAAAGATCTTTTTCTAATTGTTTAATGTGCAGCAGGTATGGGGCATCACGTTTTTGTTTTGAGTAAACAGGTTTATATGCTAAATCCTGTTCCCCGTTTATAGGTGCATGATTGCCAGCTGTTATTTCATCTCTAAAGAGAATTAAGAAGTACAGATCAATTGCATCCAACAATGGAATTACCTCGATGGTCACTAATTTTTTTCTATGGTCTCCTGCCCCTATGGGTATATTAGCTATTTGGTTAACAATCCCATCAATACCCACCTGTTCAGTTACCTGGTTATAATTTAAAGGAATATGCTGTTTAATAAAAACCTTACCGGTAGATTTTGATTTATGCAATGCATTTCGCAATTCAAATGATAAGCCTTCTCGGGCCATCTTAAGAATATTTAAACTCGCCTTACCGGGCGATGGCTCCAGGTAAGGCCCTGTGGATCCACGGAATTGAACAATATCAAACTGCTCATTTACTATTACACCAGCCGGAGTATATTTTGACAATAAAATATCATCCGCATTTTTTTGAAAGTCATCTTTTTTTCTTTCATTGCTTCGCAGGCCATAATCTTTATCTTTCAATACTTCTTCCCGGTGAAGAGAAGTAACATGCATAAATTTACCGGTAAGCGATTTTCTTATGTATAATTTTTCTTTTTTATCTGCAGGCAAAAAAAGCTCAGATGAATTGTTGGTAGTTTCCGACTTGCCTAATAATAAATAACTTTTTTCATTGAGGGCATAATGAAAAGTGGTGAACGCTTTTTTTTGTAAAAAAGGTTCCATGTAAATAAGAACATTACGGCAGCTTACGAGGTCTATTTTTGCGAAAGGCGGATCCTTTAAAAAATTATGAGTTGCAAAAACGCACATGTCCCTTATAATTTTATTTATCTGGTAACTGCCGTTAATCTTTGTAAAGAATTGCTGAAGGCGTATTTCAGAAATTCCTTCCAGTTGTCTTTTACCATAGATACCCGATCTCGCTTTAGCTATTGCCTGGTCTGAAATATCTGTTGCGAAGATTTGAATTTTTATGGTGGAAATTTTGTCGCTTAAATATTCGTAAAGAGAGATGCCCATTGAATAAGCCTCTTCTCCGGTAGAGCAACCGGCTATCCATATACGCAGCGGATTTACTGTTGATTTATTTTTAATTAGTTCGTGAAACACTGTATTATGTACATGTTCAAAAGTTTTCGGGTCACGAAAAAATCCCGTAACCGGTATCAGCAGGTCATGAAATAAAATAGACTGCTCAATTTTATTTTGTTGCAGATATAGGAAGTAATCAGCAATTTTTTCATGCTTAAGTATAGCGATGCGCCGGAGAATGCGCCTGCGAATGGTGGTTTGTTTATAATAAGTAAAATCCGCACCATTGCGAATGCGGATCAATGATAATATCTTGCGGAAACTTTCCTCTTCGGACGCCTGTTCTTTAGGTGGTTGCTCATCGGTGTTTAACCTACCCAAGGTATTTTCCAGCTCCAGCAATTGATGAGGCATCTTTTCAGGGGTAAGGATAAAATCAACCACTTCATTTTTAATAGCATTTTGAGGCATATCATCAAAAGCTGCGGAATCCAAATCCTGTGCAAAGGTGATTCCACCGTGATCCTTAATTTTTCTTAACCCTGCAGTGCCATCTTCGCCTGTGCCGGATAATATAATTCCTATCGCATGGTTCTGGTGAACTTCGGCAAGCGATGAAAAGAAAATATCAATAGGCATATTTTTTTCTCCCTTATGCCTGGAACTCAACTGCAGCACGCCGTCGTTTGCCGTAAGTATTTTATTGGCGGGAATAATATAAATCTGGTTGGGTTTTATTTTTATATTATCGCTCACTTCCTGTACCGTGATATTTGTTTCTCTTTGCAGAATTTCCGGTAAAACGCTGGTATGCTCAGGGTGAAGATGTTGCACTATTATATAAGCCATGCCTGAATTTTCCGGTATCGCTTTGATAAATTTTTTAAAAGCTTCCAGCCCACCTGCGGATGCACCAATACCTACTACGGGGAAAAGGTTTTTGGAAAGAATTTTAGTTTTGTGATTGGATGCTTCAGGCATAACCAGCTTTATTAATTAAAATGTTTACCAAAGTTAATGATGGGTGAATTAAAAATACAGGCTAAAAAAAACCAGCAATACTTTTTAAAAGCTTCTTAATATTCCCTCTAATAAATTTAGTCTTATCCCTTTTTATAAAACGAAAGTGGGCCTGGTATCAATTAAGAAAGAATATCTACCCCCATATTTTTTAAGATGGCAATTGCTTCCGGGGTAACCTGCCAGGCTGATTGGGTATGGCTTTTTGTTTTCACTTCTTTGTGTACTATAAGATCCCTTTTTATTAATGGGGCAAAAGAGCCACCTTTTATATCGGCAGGCCCAAATGGAATTCCCTGGTATTGCTTTATAGTGGCTTCAATTAATGCAACAATCATTAACCTGGAAAGTAAAGGCTTACTTCTGTTTGGCAAGGCTATAACTTTTGCATCCATATAAGTAAGGTAAACTTTTATTATTAAAAGAAATACATGTGCTTTTTAATAATACATACCCTACTTATTGCTTTTCAAAAAATCCAAAACCGCTTTTGAAAATTCTATCGTAGCTGAAGCATGATTATGATCGCCCGGTGTAGTCGCAGTTGAACTGTTTGGCAAAAGTTTGGCGAGTTCTCCTGCACTGCCGTTATCACTATCTTTATCACCGGTAATAACCAGCACCGGTTTTTTTATTTTACCTAACGCTTCCTTAGAAGTTGATGGCTGCGCCTTTTGCAAATACGCCAGCGCAATACGGTCAAGCCCCTGGGATTTCACATAGTCTACCGCACTCTGTAGTTCCGGTATGGAATCTCCGATCAATGCCCTGTAAAACATTTTTCTTCTTGGCCATTCGGGGTTAGTGAAATCTGCGCCCATACCACCTAATACAGCATTTTTCACTCTATTATCCAGTACCAGCAATCGTGCAGTAATAATAGAACCCCTGGAGTATCCAATGGCGCTATATTGTTTTATTTTTAAAAAATCCATCACGCCCATAATGTCTTTAGCTTCCGCATCATTCTCATAAGAGGCAGTATCATGGGGCTTACCCGATTTTCCATTACCACGCAAATCGGGAAGGATTATTTTATAGCCGTTATTTAAAAGGCCGGCATACAAGGCAGTTCGTTTCCATGAATTACTGTTTACTATAAAACCATGAACTAGTATCACAGGCTTCCCTTTTCCACGTACTTCATAATATATTTTTGTACCATCGAAAGAAGAAAAGTAATTAGAATCAATTGGAAATTTTGTGGAAAGAGAATCCGTTTGTGCATGGGCGTGAAAAATAAACCAACAACAAATAAACGTAAATACTAATCGCATAGATAATTATTTGTATAAAGTTATTTTTAAATTTTTAATAGCCGCTATCAGTAAAATATTTTCGGGAGCAATGTAAAGTTGTTAGGTTATATCACAGCTTTTTCAGAAATGTTTTAGCACCTTAATTTTTAATCGCATATAAAATACAAGCAACCTTAATTTCATTCTCAGCGATATAATTGTAATACTTTTGAATTAATACTAATTGGATGAAAAAAATATTTTTTATGCTGCTCTTGCTTGTATCAATGCAGAAAATTTTTGCCTGTGATATTTGCGGCTGCAGCTCCGGTAATTATTTTATCGGATTATTCCCTCAATTTCGCCAACACTTTTTTGGCGCCAGGTATACTTTCCGGAGCTTCCATAGCCAGGTAAGAGGTGACTTAACGCAATTCAGTAAAGATTTTTATCAAACAGTTGAATTATGGGGCGGTTATAATCTCGGAAGAAAATGGCAGGTGATGGCTTTTGTGCCTTATAATATAAACAGGCAATCATCTGACGATGGGGTAAAAAACAGCACCGGCCCGGGGGATATCACTTTTTTAGCCAATTATAAATTGCTTGATAAAAGAAAAGAAGATAACCACGACCATAGAATAAGCCAGCAGTTGTGGATTGGCGGAGGCATAAAATTGCCAACAGGCAAGTTTGCTGCAAACCCTGATGATATTATTGCCGATGCTAATAATCAAAGTGGTACCGGGAGTGTTGATTTTTTATTAAATGCCATGTACACCTATCATGTAAATGACTGGGGACTTAATACCAATTTGAATTATAAAATAAATCGCAGTGCAGAAAGCTTTCAATTTGGAAACCGGTTCAGTTCAAGCGCTTTTATCTTTCATTCAATCAGCAAGGCAAAAGAAACCTTTAATCCAAACGCGGGAGTGCTTTATGAAAATTTACAGTCTAACAAGCTTAATAATTCAAAAGTTCTGGATACCGGGGGCAACGCATTACTCGCAGCAGCAGGATTGGAAGTTAACTTCAATAAAATGGCCATTGGTTGTAATGCCCAGTTACCAATAAGCCAACACCTGTCTAACGGCCAAACTACCACGAACATAAGAGGAATGATGCATGTTACTTTTACCTTTTAGTTATTCTCAAAAGCCGGGTTTAAATAAAAAGTAACCATCGTAGCATTAAAACAAATGAACTGTCGAGACTTGAAGGTTATAATTTTAATCCTTGAAATAATATAGAAGCCTTTACGGATTGCTCCTTTAAGTGCAAAAATTTCTTTCGTTCTTCATCTTGTTTGAAGTTTTCAAAATCCTGCTCATTGTCAAACTCCACAATATGTATTTCGTAAGGTTTGTCAATGCAATATTCAATAAAAGAATTTTCGTTCGGCCTTATTCGCAGCAAGAGCCGTCCGTTATATTTTAAAATTGCGGGGATAGCAATATCTTCAAATTGATGAAAAACATTTTCCTGCCCTTCTTTAATGTAAATTAATTGCGTTATGTAAATCATTTTCTATTTCTTCTACTCTTTTAATTCAATGTTGTTTAACGATGCTGATCAATATAGATGACATTTCCATCAGGGTCTTTAAAGATAATACTTGCCGGCCCGGATGTGTTCGTTGTTACTTCACTTTCCTGTTTGATACCTTTATCTTTTAACTGTCGCTGAATTTCTCTTACGTCATCAAACGGTTCAATATTCTTTCCATTCTCGTCCCAACCCGGATTAAAAGTTATAATGTTGTTTTCAAACATTCCCTGGAATAATCCAATTAATGAATTCCCGTTTTTCATTATCAGGTAATTCATTTTAATATCTCCTGCCAGGACCGTGAATCCGAGGTTTTCATAAAAAAGTTTTGAAGCCTGTATATCTTTTACATTGAGGCTAATTGAAAATGCGCCTAATTTCATGTTTTCGTTATTTACCTGGTTATTTGAAATTGTTTCTTTTTGAATTTTTGTGTTTTTTGAATCGTTGTTTTTTGTCCGAAGGACTTCCTTTGGAGGAGGCCACCGACATTCCTCCTAAGACTTGATTCTACTCATAGCATTTAGCAGAGCAAAATACGGCAATGATTTAATGAAGATAAAACTTAATTGAAGCATAAAATTTTCATTCATCTGTAATTAAGTAATACCTAGCTGGGATTCTGGTGGGGATTTTTTAATTTTAAAGTTCAAAATTGGAAAATCCCGAGGAGGCGAAAAACTACTTATATTTATGTTATAACTCACACGCTATGCCAATTCAATTCACTATTGTAGTTACAAAAGACATTATTAAAAAATGTAGAAATTGCGGAATTGAATTGCACGTAGCTGAGAGAGACTGTGCTGTAGCGTTGGCCTTGCGGGATATTTTTCCAAATGTATATGTTACTAATTACAGCATTTACCCGTTTGGAATTGATTTAAAAAAAGATAAGGAAATAAAAATACCACTGCCGGTAGTTGCCCAACAATTTATTAAATTATTCGATGGATTTTCTCACATGCCTCAACTACGCCTGTTGCTTCCCGAGTTTGAATTTTCTGTGGAGATTCCCGATGATGTGATTGAACAAATAGATATAGAAGAAGTAAGGGAGTTAACTCACGCCGGAAAGAAGAATATGGTAAGATCGCATAATATCTTCCCGTCACTGCTCTTTACATCTTAATCCTCCCATATTTAATGTGGCTTTTAAAATTCGAAAAATGACATCTCAGCCGGGTTTTCATTTAAAGAAAGAAGTGGTTAGCACTAATGGAAGAACATAATCATGTTTCAAACCCCGGTTTTGTACATCCTTTTTTCGGAAAAATGACAAAGGAAGAAACCGGGTATTTAGCTTATAAACATACAGATCACCATCTTCGGCAGTTTAATAGTTAGCAGTAACTTGATCATAAATTTAAACCATAGAAAAATGGATAATCAAACCAGACAGAACTTCCCTAAAAGTATGTAGATACTTACAAGGCCTGAATACAAAAAATACAGATTCTTTATAATTTTAAATCTATTTTTTTACCTGTCTTAGTTGCCTCGTATATTGCATCAATAATCTTGAGATCTTTCAGGGCTTCCTCACCATCGACGGGTACAATAGGCTTATCGCCATCGAAAATAATACCTGCCATGCGATCCATTTGAAGTGTTTGATGAGTTACTATAGGTTGGTTAAGCTCACCTTTATTAGTACGGCCTGCAATAGGCCCATAGCCAGTCGCAGGATATAATTCAGCCCAGCCTTTTTCACCATTTAGAAAAAAGCGATCCAGGTTATTCATACTGTAAGTTGATAAACATGAAGCTACTGCCCCACCCGGAAAACCTAACTGGAATTGAATTGTTTCATCAATGCCTTCTTTAAATTTCACCGGATTATTTTTTGTTTCTTCCGCAATTACCCAAATAGGATCTTCGCCTATCATATACCGTGAGCCGTTGATGGAATAGATGCCGATATCCATTAATGACCCGCCGCCCGATAGTTGTTTATTTAACCGCCATTGAGTTGGATCACCAATTGTAAATCCGCTAAGCCCCTGGAAAAAAAGGGCTTTGCCAAATTCGCCTTCTTTCCTCATCCTTATGATCTCAACTGTATGTGGCTCGAAGTGCATCCTGTATCCTACCAGCAATTTCACATTTGCCTTTTTACACTCATCGATCATCTCCTGCCCTTCTTTGGCATTTAAGGCCATTGGCTTCTCGCTTATCGCATGCTTACCTGCTTTGGCTACTCTTATAACCTGGTCATGATGCAGTGCATTTGGAGTGATTACATATACTGCATCAATATCCGGGTTGCTTTTTATATTGTCGAAGTTTTCATAATTGTAACAGTTCTTTTCAGGAATATTGTATTTGCTTTGCCAGTTTTTAATCTTAGATGGCGTGCCACTTATTACTCCAGTTAGTTTTGCTCTCGTACAGGTTTGCATAGCTTCGGCAACACGGGTACCGTAACTTCCAAGCCCCATAATCGCAACCTTAAGTACAGGCCCGTCAGATTGAGAAGTGTTCGTACAACCTATGGCGTTATTTTTATTTAGAAAAGGCATAGCAATAAAAGGAACTGTAAGTTTTTGTAGAAAATCACGACGTGAGTTCATAACAGAATATTTATTTAGTGAAAGAAGCCATATTTCCCCACAGGCAATAACCTGATTGTTCCCCTAAAATAAGATACCCTGCGGAAACATCCCAAATACTTTTTGATAATTTGAATAAAATAAAATGACCTTGTTTTCAAAACAAAAAAATACATCCTGTTTACATTTTTTATAAGCAGCTATATATTATCATCGTTTGATAAAGAAATGAAGCAACATTCGCCTGGTTGAGATTTACTAAATGTATATCAGTAAGTGCAACGTTTTCATCTTATTTTTGAAAGTCATTTTTAATTATCTATAATGAAAAATAAAATAGCCTTTCTTGCCTGTTCCATAATTTTCTCTCTCGCATCATTTTGCCAAACTTATATTTCCAATGTAACGATTGTGGATGTTGATAAACAAAAATTAGTTCCCGGGCAAACGGTAATTATTACTGATGGAATAATTACCGGGATAAATACTTCCAACAAAATAAAAATCCCAACTATAGCGACTATTGTTGATGGAAGTGGAAAATACCTGATACCCGGCCTTACTGATGCACATGTGCATTTTTTTCAAACGGGCGGATTGTACACAAGGCCCGATGGGATTGATTTACGAAAGGACAGGCCCTATGAAAAAGAAATTGCATGGACGCATAATAATATGGAAGATTTCCTTAGGCGCTACACAAGAGCAGGAATTACTACTGTGATTGATGTTGGCGCAACCAATAGTTTTCTTCAGCAGCGTGATACATTTGCAGATAAAAAATATGCTCCAAAAATTTATATGACCGGGCCATTGCTTACTTCCTATGAGCCGGAGCAATTTCAAAATTTAAAAAATGATGAACCTTTCAGCCTTGTAAAAACAGAAGAAGAAGGCGTTAAATATGTACAGCAACAATTGCCTTACCATCCTGATTTTATAAAGATCTGGTACATCGCAAATTCTGCCAGCGCTGCAAAAAAATTTCAGCCTGTTGCAAAAGCTATTATTGATGAAGCCCATAAAAACAAACTGAAAGTTGCTGTGCATGCAACAGAAAGAATAACTGCACAACTGGCTGTAGAAAGTGGTTGCGATTACCTTGTTCACGACGTTGAGGATGAAGTGGTGACTGATGATTTTGTGCAATTATTAAAAAATAAAAAAGCAATCATCTGCCCTACACTTATTGTAGCAGGTGGATATGAAAAAACATTTGGGCAAAAAAATAAGTATACAACGTACGATCTTATAAATTCAAATCCTCAACAAATTGGTTCAATTACTGATTCGAAACATTTACCCGATACGGCTATTATCGCGAAATTAAAAATACAATTTAACTCCAAAGCATTGAGCAGCTATTTTGCCCATATGGATTCCGTAAGAATGGTGAACTTAAAAAAATTATCAGACGGAGGTGTTACGATTGTTGCAGGTACGGATGCAGGTAATATTGGTACTCAACACGCCTCTTCATTCATCAGCGAACTAAAAGCAATGCAACAAAGCGGTTTAAATAACTGGCAGGTTATAAGATCGGCTACCATCAATTCCGCAAAAATATTTGATAATGAAAAAACTGAAGGAAGCATTGCTGTGGGCAAAAAGGCAAATGCAATTTTATTAAATGCTAACCCAATTGAGAACCTGGAAAATCTCACCAAAATTGATCTTGTAATTAACCGTGGTTTTTTTATAAAGCCTGATACATTAGTTAGTGAAACCCCGGTTGCACTGGTGCAGCGGCAGGTAAATGCTTATAACGCCAGAAATATTGATGCATTTTTAGAGCCTTACGCTGATGATGCTGAGATGTACGATTTCCCGGGCAAGTTAACCGGTAAAGGAAAGGATGGCATGAGAAAAGATTATGAAAATATGTTTAGTAACTTACCTGAATTGCATTGTGAAATAAAGGAAAGAATTATACAGGGCAACATAATTATTGACAAAGAAAGGGTAACGGGTGCCGGCCCTAAAGCAATTGAAGCAACGGCTGTTTACCAGATTGAAAACAATAAAATAAAAAGGGTGTATTTCATTCAATAAATAAAAACCGTCAATTAGATGCGTAATTGTAATCCTCAAGAAAAAGATTGAATCGAATGCATTTAACGGCAGACTGTCCCGACTTTTCTGGAAAATAATCTCTCACGAAATGAAAGCAATTATTGAATTTTTTATATAAGAAATTCTATGACATCAAATAAGAAATACCCAATCATCTTTCTATCCATACTGCTTTTCAGTTGCTCAGAACAGACAGGAAAACAGCGGGATTTTAAAAATAACCCGGATAGTTTAGCCATTCAAATTGAGCAATTGAGAGAACAATACCGCCCGGGGCTCGGAGAAATTATGGGAGGCATACAAACGCATCATGCAAAACTTTGGTTTGCCGCAATCAATAACAACTGGAAACTTGCTGATTATGAAATTGCAGAAATAAAAGAGCGGATTGAAGAGGCACAGGAAATTGAAACCAATCGTCCCGAGATAAAAACCATTTCAATGATTTATCCGGCGATAGATAGTGTTACCAACTCGATAAAATCGCAAAGCCTTTCATCTTTTAAAAATAGCTTTCAATTGCTTACACTTACCTGCAATAATTGCCATAGTGCTAACCACTTTGAGTTTAATGTTATAACAATTCCAACAGCTCCGCCAGTTACCAACCAGGATTTCAAAACAAGGTAGTATGTGCAACCAGGCAAGCTATTATACTTCTTCAACATCATACACCACTACTTTTTCCCAAAGATGTGAATAGTCTTTTGCGAAAGCCACGTGCATGGGGTGATCCTGGTAAGCCTTCTGGCCGGCTAAGTCATCAAAAAACATTAGCTCACTCACATGCCAGCTTGTATCTATCACAGGTCTTTTTTCAGTAGCTGCGGGTATGCCTATATGAATTTTACGGATGCTTTCGATCTTACCAAGGTTTTTAAGGCCTGATATTAGTTCGTCCCTGTCAGCAGCAGAGTCAGGGTTCTTTAGCCAAAAGAATACATGATGTACCAATATTTTTTTATCATCATAAGGTATTGAAGGCAGCGCCATAGCGGCTGTGCCGGCTGTGAGTGTAGCAGCTGCTGCTAAAAATGTTCTTCTTTTAATTGACTTCATAATAAATAATTTGAAAGATAAAAATAGTTTAATAACCGTCGCTTGCAAATAGTATTGTTACTTCTTCTTTTAAAATCTTTTGATACCTTAGGATAACGAATTGCTTTTCCTGAATACCAGAGACCACGAAATTGCACTAATTACTTAAGACATTAAATCAATTTTAATTTTATAACAATCAATCATCATTTTTGATTTTAAATAAATAAAAACGCTCTATCTAAAATGTTGGTAAGGCCTTATTTTTAAATGTATTTAAAAAATTATTTTTATGGAAGACACGAAGAAAACAACTGGTAAGAAAATTATAAGCCGTGGGGAGTTTATTAAAAATACAGCACTTACTGCAACCGCATTTTATATAGTGCCCCGCCACGTATTGGGCGGAAAAGGATTTGTAGCACCCAGTGATAAATTATACATCGCTGCGGTAGGCTGTGGCGGAGAAGGAGCAAGTGACATCGCCCATTACGCCAGCGCCCCTAAAAAAAATGCGGTTGTCGCTTTTCTATGTGATGTTGATGACCGCATGGCGGCACCACGCCGTAAGGAATTTCCTAAAGCTGGATTCTACGAGGACTGGCGTGAAATGTTTGATAAGGAAAGTAAAAACTTCGATGCAGTATCGGTTGCAATTCCCGATCATAACCATGCGATAGTTGGCTTAAGCGCCATGCAATTAAAAAAGCATTTGTATTTGCAAAAACCACTTACGCATGATATTTATGAAGCACGCATTCTTACACAGGCATCAGAAAAATATAAAGTCGTAACACAAATGGGCGACCAGGGTGCTTCGTGTGAAGGCATGCGTACCATGAGAGAATGGTTTGAAGCCAGGCTTATCGGCGATATTACGGAAGTATATAACTGGACTAACCGTCCCGTGTGGCCGCAGGGAATACCCTGGCCTGCTCAGCATCCTCCTGTTCCTAAAGAACTTAATTGGGATCTGTGGCTGGGTACCGCGGAAAAAACAGATTACATAGATAACCTCGTGCCATTCAACTGGCGCGGCTGGTGGCGCTTTGGTACAGGAGCATTGGGTGATATGGCCTGCCATATAATAGGGCCTGCATTTAAGTTGCTTAACCTTGGTTATCCAACAGAAATAACCGGCAGTGCAACCACGGTTTACTCAGGTATTTTTAAAGAAGGTGATTTCCCCGAAAGTATTCCCCCATCAAGCAAGCTGCGTTATAAATTTATTTTGAAAGATGGAAGAGAATTAAAATTGTATTGGATGGATGGCGGCATTGTTCCTGAGCGGCCTGATGAGCTCGATGCTGATAGTAATATGAATGAAGCCCTGGCCGATATACCGGCAGAAAATGATTTCGAAGGAGGCTCTCTTTTTGTTGGAACAAAAGGAAAAGTTTCCTGCGGATGGGGAGGCAGTCATCCACGATTGCTACCGCTTTCATTGAATAAAGATGTAAAAGTTCCTAAAAAATATCCAAGAGTAGAAGGTGATATGGATGGCCACTGGTGGCAATGGATTGATGCATGTATTGCAGGCTATGGCAAAGCCGAAGTCGACTCTCCATTTGTTGGCTATGCCGGGCCGCTTACAGAAACTGTGCTAATGGGAAATTTATTATTGCGGAGTTTTAATCTACATGAAAAAATAAAAGTAAAAGACTCCGTGTATGGCATGCGTGATGAAATACGCACACCCGGCCGCTATATTACTTATAAATGGGATGGGGCAAATATGCGGATCACCAACTTTGAAGCAGCCAATCAATTTGTAAAAAGAGACTATAGAAAGGGATGGGGCGAAATGAAGTTGTGATCCTTATTTGGGCGGCATTGTTCAATAGGGTATTTTAGGTTTGTGTAAATGCAATCGTTAGGCGAAATGCAAAAAACTCTTAAGTGATGAAACAGATTTTAATTTTTTTAATAATATTTTTGACAGCTTAGTTAAGTTATTTTTATTTTATAAATCCCTCCTGGTTTTTAGTGATTACCTAACCGCAAACCCATCGCACAAACACCAGACAATAGCCGTATACGGCTTTAAGCCCCTGAAAATTATAACACTCACAACGGGAAAAAAAATCTTGCGAAAGTGAATACATCACTAATTCTTAATCTCTTTAGTAATATCTTTCCATTTAATCATCTCCTGGTAAACAATACTTTCTGAAACTGTGTCTTTAAGTATTTGGTCGTACGATAAATGCTTAATGTCTATTAGATACTGCATCATTAATCTTCCTTTGTAATAATAATTTGGAACTTCACAACCACCTTCCTCTGATAAAATCCATATGTCTGTTGCTTTGGTTTCGAGAGTAACGTAGTGGTCTATGTCGCCTGTCAAACTATAACCCTTACTTGAAAGCTCTGGCTGTTTTGAAATATATTCAGGATAGCCTTCTAATTTCCAAAATTCCGGATGTTTAAATGGATTAAATTTTAGTATTCCATACTTGTTGGCTTGCAAGCAATGAATCATTTCATGAGCAATTAATTCCGTCAAGTTAACTTTACATACTTTATGAAAAGTGGGAAAAGCCAAATTACTCTTTGGGTCAATTCCAACTTTAATAATCACATTATTCATTGTCACTCTTGCAGTCGGACCTTCCCCTAATAGTTGGTCGTCAATTTTATTATAGACTGAATTATTACAAAGTATGATGTTGTACTTATAGGTAGAATCATATAGTTCCGATTTTTGAACAAGATTCATGGCATTGTCTAAAACAATTTTGATGTAATTATTTATTTTAGTGTTTGAACACACCGTGAATTCTTTGTATTTCATTTTGTTTGCAAACAATCTTTGAGGGAATAGAATAATAGCAGCGATTGTAAGGATAGTGGTTAAAAAGGCCAGCAATGTAATTTTAAAAATTTTCTTGAATATCTTTTTCATTGTTATTGCTATTTAACATGATGTCTGATTGTGTCAGTTGCCATGACAGCTAATAGCAGTTTGTGAAAAAACCACTGCTGCATATAAATATACACACAATGTGAATAGCCCATCCATCGTATAATTTTTGCTAAGTATACAACAGACAATTTACAAAGTGTCTCTTGTCAGCAAACATACTTTTGTCTCAGCGGGGTTTTTCGTGTGAAATTTTAAATTGAAAAGTTTACTTATCGGAAACCCCGATGCCTGTAGCAACAATGAAGAACACGATGGGTTACTTATCATATATTTGATGTCTCTAATCGCATGGGGGGTTCATATTTTGCTTCAATAGCTCGTCAACGAAAACCCTGCTGAAACATCAGATGCGAACTTTTCTATTCTCCACACTTAAAGCAATTTTTCCTTGATAAACTAGTTTGTCTAGTTTAGTAACAATAACCTTTACTTCTTCACAACCTGTGTATTTACGATGGCAGGCATTTGAAAAACGTCAGACTGAACTATCGCAAATTGAAAAACTATTGCCTAAGTTATAATACAAAAGCTTATGTCGTTAGTTTTCCACACTAAATCCAAACGCATATTTCTGAAATGTCTTTCCTTTTTAAATCTGGAACCCAACATTTTTCTGCAGGATAACCAACAGGAATTAGTAAAAATGGTTTCTCATTTTCGGGGCGGTTTAAAATTTTGGATAGAAAATTCATTGGGCTGGGAGTATGCGTTAATGCAACCAAGCCTGCATCATGAATTGCTGTAAGCAAAAATCCACAGGCAATACCGCAACTTTCTGTTACATAATAATTTTGATGTTTGTAATTATTGTTTTCCAGTTCATAACTTCTTTTAAAAACAACAATAAGATAAGGGGCAGTTTCTAAAAATGGTTTATGCCAGTCGGTTCCTATAGGTTGTAAATCTCTAAGCCATTCATCTGTCATCCTGTTTTCATAACTTTCTTTTTCTTCTTTTTCTGCGGCAATACGGATTTGCTTTTTCACTTCAGGATTTTTTACCACACAAAATGTCCAGGGTTGTTTATGTGCACCCGAAGGTGCTGTAGATGCAGAAAGAATTATGTTTTCAATTATTTTTTCAGGAATGTATTTATCCGAGAAATCGCGAACTGTTCTACGTGTGTTCATCCATTCAAAAAAAAGCCGGCAACGGGTATCCATTTCATTAATCTCATAAGTTTTTTTTGTGTAGGATATAAAAGGGAAATTATCAATGAGCTTTTTTTGCATATCAATTTAAAGTTGGTAGTTCGCTTTTTGCATAGCAGAAACAGCATCTTGTGAAAAAACATCACTGCTATATAAATATACACACAATGCCAATAGCCCTTACAGCGTATAATTTTTGCTAAGTAAACAACAGGCAATTTATACAAGAAGTCTCTCGTCAGCGCACATACTTTTCGTCTCAGCGGGGTTTTTCGTTTGGAGTTTTTGAATAAATATAACTTACCCGAAACCCCTGCTGCCCGAAACAGCTCTGAAAAACACGATCGGTTCCTTACCATATATTGATGTCTCAAATCACATCAGGATTCCATACCCTGCTTCAATGGCTCATAAATAGAAACCCGCTAAGACGGTAATCTCATTTTATATTTAATTAACTGTTGATTTTTTATACATATCTTAGTTACCCGATTGTTTAAGCCCCCACTTAAAAACCGCCTAATACAATGAAGCCTAACGTCGTATCTGATACGATTACCGTTACACAAAATCTGCGCTCCGTGTTACATACCCTTTTCTATTTTCTTCTCCCCTTCTACCCTTTTGTTCTTTTAAAGCCCGGAACTGTGGCAGCTTTGAGGCAGCAACAAAAATTTAAAAATGTTTGGGACAAATTTCTACAAAGCCATAGTATTATATTGAAAAATTGCCGCCTCACAGGATTATTACAGAATCAGATATTAGATTTGCGCCGTCGTAAAAAAAAATATCTGCAGCTGTATAGCGAGCCCCCTTTTTTACCAATTAATATATTATTATGACCCTGGTTCCTCCAAAGGAATTTCGATTATTATTTGAAACGACTCCCGCTTTATCACTGGTGTTGCGGCCGGATTTTACTATTGCGGCAGTAACTGATGCATACCTCCAGGCTACCGTGCTAAAAAGGGAAGACATACTTGACCACGGTATATTTGATGTGTTTCCTGACAACCCGGCTGACCATAGCGCTACGGGAGTATCTAACCTCAAGACTTCGTTGGATTATGTGCTGCAGTATGGCAAGCAACATGCGATGGCTATACAAAAATATGATATACGCCGGCCAGGCGGTGAATGGGAAGTAAGATACTGGAGCCCGCTGAATACACCCCTGTTTAATGACCAGGATGAACTTGTGTTTATAAATCATACTGTAATAGATGTAACCAGCGGCCATATAGCAGCAACAGATCATAAACTAAGAGAGAGGGATTACCAGTTACTGGTAGAGAATGTAAAGGATTATGCCATTTTTATGGTAGATGAAAAAGGGTATGTCGCCAGTTGGAATATCGGTGCGGAAAGTATAAAAGGTTACAAAGCTGAAGAAATTATCGGACAGCCAATTGATATTTTTTATACCGCAGAAGATATACAAAATAAAATGCCGCAAAAAAATTTGATAGCCGCCCGGCAACAAGGGCATTTTGAAAGTGAAGGTTGGCGTGTGCGAAAAGACGGATCTCTGTTTTATGCAAATATTGTTTTTACTTCCCTGGTTGATGAAGCTGGTAAATTTTATGGATATTC
Organism: Chitinophagales bacterium; assembly: GCA_038239385.1. Taxonomy (GTDB): domain Bacteria; phylum Bacteroidota; class Bacteroidia; order Chitinophagales; family Chitinophagaceae; genus Ginsengibacter. Next base: position 115,297 of record JBBSEV010000002.1, on the reverse strand, counting down.
CAAAGTGACCCGGGATATCACGGAGAAAAGGAAAGCAGATGAACGTATTCTTTTACTGGCCAATATTGCCTCTAACATACAGGACACTGTTATCACCACGGACAATAATTCAATCATCACCCGGTGGAACCATGCTGCTGAAAAATTATTAGAATGGAAGAGTGAAGAGGTAATTGGAAAAAGCAGCAACGAAATTCTGTCCGTGATTTATCCGGGACAAACCAGGGAACAGATCCTTGCCTCATTTGCAGAAAAAGATTTTTGGCAGGGGGAACTTATTTATCATGCCAAATCGGGCAAACCCGTAAATGTAATAGCAACGGCATCTAAACTGAATGATGCAGACGACAACATAACTGGTAACCTCGTTTTGGTAAAAGACATTACTGACCGCATTAAAGCTGAAGAGAAGTTAAAAGAATTTAAATATTTTTTTAATAACAGCAATGATCTTTCCTGTATTGCAAACAAAGAAGGCTACTTCGAAATTGTTAATCTAAGTTTTAAAAAACTTCTTGGGTATACAGAAGACGAACTTTCAAAAAATCCTTTTCTCAATTTTGTACATCCGGATGATATTCCTGCAACATTGGAAGTGTATGAAAAGTTGAAATCAGGTGCGCTTGTGGTAAATTTTTTAAACCGTTACCAAAAAAAAGACGGAACGTATTTATGGTTTGACTGGAATGCAACGCCGAATCCTCTTACGGGAAAACTTTATTGTATTGCCCGGGATATTACTGATCGTAAAAAAGCAGAAGATGCGCTTGGTAAACTAAATGCAGAACTGGAGAAACGTGTTATAGATCGTACTATAGAAATAGAAAAAAAGGAAAACCGGTTTCGTGCATTGATTGAAAACATATCGGATGCTATTGTTTTAAACGATGCGGATTCACATATTTTATATCAAAGCCCGTCGGTTACAAGAATTTTAGGTTACACGATTGAAGAAAGAATGGGCAAACCCGTGCTTAGTTACGTACATCCCGATAATCGAAATGATTTTATTAGCTTCTATGAGAAAATAAAATTGTTCCCTAACATTCCTCTCCCGTTTCAATATCGCTTCCTTCATAAAAATGGTAACTATATTTGGCTCGAAGGTGTGGTGACTAACTTACTTGGTGATCCATCAGTAGAGGCTTATGTGGCCAACTACCGTGATATAACGCATAGAAAAGAGCTGGAAGAATTGTTATACAAAGCCAATGTGCTTGCCCGCATTGGCGGCTGGGAAGTTGATTTGGTAAAGGGGACAATTTATTGGAGCGATATTACAAAGGAAATACATGAAACAGAAGATAATTATGTACCCGATTTAGAAACAGCCATCAATTTCTATAAAGAAGGCGAAGCACGTGATTTAATCAGGCAAAAGGTACAGGAAGCCATTGAATTGGGTAAGCCCTGGGATGTGGAACTCCAGATTATTACCGCAAAAAATAATGAGTGCTGGATACGTTCTATTGGTGAAACAGAATTTGTAAATGGGAAGTGTCAAAGGATTTATGGCAGTTTCCAGGATATTGATCAGCGTAAAAAAGCAGAGGAAAAACTTATTGAAAGTGAAAAACTGTATCGCAGTCTTTTTACAAATATGCTACATGGGTTTGCCTATTGCAAAGCGATTATCGAAAAAGATCAGGTAATAGATTTTATGTATGTAGCGGTTAACAATGAATATGAAACATTAACCGGGTTGAAAGATATCACCGGAAAAAAAATGTCAGAAGTTTTGCCCGGCCTGCTTGAGTCGGACACAGACTACAGCGGCTTAATGACCATTGTTGCTACATCTGGCCGATCAGAAAAATTTGAAACCTATGTTGAGCCACTCAATAAGTGGTTTTCAGTTTCATTATACAGCCCGGAGAAAGGATATTTTGTATCGCTGGTTGATAATATTACAGAAAGAAAAAAAGCAGAACAAAATTTAGTTGCCAGTGAAAAACAGTTTCGCAATACACTCGATAGTATGCTGGAAGGCGCCCAGTTAATAGGCTTTGACTGGCGGTATATCTATGTGAATGATTCATTTGCAAGACATGGAAAATATGCAAAGGAAGAACTGATTGGGTTTACGGTAATGGAAAAATATCCCGGCATTGAAGAAACAGAAATATTTAAAGTTTATCAGCGGTGTTTTAATGAAAGAGTGTCAATACACCTGGAAAATGAATTTAAATTTCCAGATAATTCAATTGGATATTTTGAGCTTAGTTTTCAGCCGGTACCAGAAGGAATATTTATTCTTTCAATGGACATTACAGAACGCAAAAAAGCAGAGCGGGAAATACAACTATTAAATGAAGAGTTGGAACAAAAAGTTACCAGGCGTACGGAACAATTAAGAAAAAGTAACGAAGAGCTTGAAGCATTTTCTTATTCTGTATCTCACGATCTGCGTGCTCCTTTGCGTGCTATCATTGGTTTTACAGCCATACTCGAGGAAGATTACACTAGCAAATTAGATGGGGAAGCGAAGCGCATAGCTTCCGTCATTAAGAATAATACCCTTAAGATGGGGCAGCTTATTGATGACTTGCTCACGTTTTCAAGGATGGGTCGTCAGGATCTTGCAAAGACAAGTATTAACAATAATATACTTGTTCAGGAAGTAATCAATACTATGGATAGCAGCACTCAAATCCAGTGGAATATTCATTCATTGCCTACTATTGAAGCCGACACGAATACTATAAGACAAGTGTGGGTAAATTATATTTCAAATGCTATAAAATATTCTTCTAAAAAAGTAAACCCAATTATAGAGATCGGATCTTATATAGAGAATGGACAAATTACTTTTTTTGTAAAAGATAACGGAGTAGGTTTTGATAAAAAATACGGCAATAAACTATTTAAGGTATTTCAACGTTTGCATGGCGTTGCTGAGTTTGAAGGCACCGGTGTAGGGCTTGCCGTAGTAGATAAAATTATTTCTAAACATAGTGGCAAAGTTTGGGCAGAAGCTGAAGTAGATAAGGGAGCCTGCTTCTATTTTAGCCTTCCTTCCGGTAGAAAATAAATTCAAAATAATATGAATCTGAATGCAGTTGATTTGTTGCTTGTAGAAGACAACTCGAGTGATGCGGAACTGGCTATTCGTGAATTAAAAAAGCACAATTTTGCAAATAGCCTTTTTCATGTAACAGATGGTGAAGAAGCGCTTGACTTTATTTTTGCTACCGGTAAATATCTTGATGTTCGCCGTATAGATCTCCCGCCAAAAGTTGTATTGCTGGATATTCAAATGCCAAAAGTAAATGGGATAGAAGTACTGCAAAAAATAAAATCCGATCCACGTACAAAAGCGATGCCGGTAGTTATGCTTACCTCATCCAAGGAAGACCCTGATATACAGAATTGTTATAGCCTTGGGGCAAACAGTTATATCGTGAAGCCAGTGAATTTCGAAGGATTTGCAGAGGCTATAAAAAATCTTGGCTTCTACTGGTTGTTATTAAATCAGCCGCCTGCTTAATTTAAAACATTTATGACTGAGACTTTAAAAATATTATTATTGGATGACAGTGCTGAGGATGCAGAAATTGTTCAGCGATTACTACTAAAGCAAAATATGAATTTTGAATTTCACCTGGCTCAAAATGAAAAAACCTACCAGCGTGCACTCAATCAATTTCAGCCGGACATTATTTTGTCCGATCATTTTTTGCCACAATTTAATTCGTTGGATGCCCTCACGTTTGCACGCAAGTGTTTTCCCGATGTTCCTTTCATAATGGTAACAGGCGCCGTATCAGAAGAATTTGCCGCTGAAATTATTAAGCAGGGGGCTGATGACTATATATTGAAAGACAGGTTAAGCAGATTGCCGGCTGCCATTGATATTGTCATAAAGAAGAGAAAGGCCGAAAAAGAAAAAGAAGAAACAGAAAAAAAGATAATTCAATCAGAGACCAACCTTAGAACAATTTTTGAAAATACATCAGAAGGGTTTTTATTGCTCGACAGAGATGCTGTTGTGATAACATTTAACAGCAAGGCATTGAAATATTCTTTTTTTAGTAAGGGGCAAAAAATAGAAGCGGGAAGATCCGTATATGATTTCATGTCACCATCACGAAAGAAAGTTTTTGAAGGGATTATTTTTAGAGTTTTAAACGGAGAGAGTATTCAATATGACAGTTCCTTTAAAATGGATAATGATAGTATTACATGGATAGATTTTTCTGTAACACCCGTTATAGCAGATAACCAGGTGCAAGGCATATGCGTTACCGGTCGTGATATTACCCGTCGTAAAATGGCAGAAGAGGAATTGAAGAAAAACTATTTTGAAAAACAGTCACTGGCTGAAAGAATGTCAACTATCCTCAACGCTTTGCCGGCATATGTTGCATTGCTCAATGAAGATGGGGTGATTGTAGATGTAAACAAAGCCTGGCAAAGTTTTGAAGATTCCAATGGTTTCATTGGCAATAATTACGCTATTGGAGATAACTATGTTTCCTTCGCATTGCATGCAAAAGGGGTGGAAAAAGAAGATGGCCTGTTAGTAGGAAAGGGAATATTAAGTGTTCTGAAAAAAATGGTACCGGGATTTACTTATGATTACGCATATCATTCAGCAGCCGGTAAGACATGGTTTAGAATGGTAGTAACTCCATTGCAGGAAAAAGAAAAAGCCGGTGTAGTTGTCATGCACATTAATATTACAGAACAAAAAAGAAGTGATGAAGCTTTACAAATCACTTTAAAGGAACTCTCCGATTACAAAATAGCTTTGGATGAATCCACTATAGTTTCTATAACAAACAAAGATGGCATCATTATTTATGTAAATGATAATTTCTGTAAAATTTCAAAGTATGCATCCCCCGATCTTTTAGGCAAGGATCATGTACTTATTAATTCCGGTTTTCATGATAAAGCATTTATGAAAAATCTCTGGGCAACAATTATCAAAGGCAAAATCTGGCGAAATGAAATAAAAAATAAAACCAAAGACGGAGATTTTTATTGGGTTGATACAACCATTGTTCCCTTCTTAAGCGATAAAGGCGAGCCTATACAATATGTCGCGATAAACAAGGATATAACAGAGAAAAAATTAATGGAGCAGAAAATGCTGGAACAGAAAGTACAGGAGCAGAAAAAAATAACAAGAGCTGTTATTAAAGCGCAGGAAAGAGAAAGAAATCGTATAGGCCAGGAACTTCATGATAATGTGAACCAGATATTGGCAGGCACAAAATTATACCTTAGTGTTGCATCAAAGAGCAATGCAAAAGTAAAGGAATTGATAAGCTACCCAATGGAGATGATAGACAATTCCATCAATGAAATCCGGTTATTAAGCAGCAGGCAGGTAACTCCTCTCAAGAACATTAACTTAGAAGAATTGATTCAATCGCTTCTTGATGACCTGGTTAAAAATACCGCGATAAAAATAAATTTAGCCTGCAACATTTTAAGTAAAAGCGTGAATGATGATTTTAAATTAAATATTTACCGGATCATCCAGGAGCAATTGAATAATATACTAAAACATGCAGCTGCTAAAAATGTAAGTGTATGTATAGAATCAATGACGGATGGCATTAATATTGTCGTAAGCGATGATGGAAAAGGATTTGATATGCATAAAAAAAGAAAGGGGATTGGCATTTCTAATATGATTAACAGGATTGAATCGTACAATGGAAAAATAAAAATAACGAGTTCAGTTGGCAAGGGCTGCAAAACAGAAATTGATTTACCATACTGAAATAAATGTATGACGAAACCACTCAAAATTTTACTACTTGAAGACAGCCCGGCAGATGCTGAGATGATACAACGCTTATTGAAAAAAGAAGGCCTGGAATTCGAATCCAATGTGGTAATGACCAAAGATGCTTACCTGCAGGCATTAGATCAGTTTCAGCCAGATCTTATACTTTCCGATAATTCAATGCCTCAGTTCAGTGCAACTGAAGCATTGGAAATAATCCGCATACAATCCACAAACATTCCATTTATATTGGTTACAGGAACCGTATCAGATGAGTTTGCCGCTAATATTATCAAGTCTGGCGCAGATGACTATATTTTAAAAGACAGGCTAATAAGATTGCCTGCAGCGATCTCTTCAGCACTTAAGCAAAGAAGTACTGATAAAGAAAAACAGGAAATGCTGGAAAAACTTACCGATAACGAAGAGCGGGCAAGGGTTGCGATTGAAGCAGCTAATATGGGCACTTTTGATATTGATCTCATTACCGGGGACTTAATTTGTTCAGAACGTTATAACGAGATATTTGGTTTTAAGAAACAAAAGCAAAGAATGGATTATGTGGCTTTAATACATCCTGATGATGCAGGTTTTTGGAATAAAGCCCATGAAAAATCCAGGCGTACAGGGAGGTTATTTTATGAATGTCGCATTTTAAAAAAAGATAAAACAGTAAGATGGATAAAGGCGGAAGGTATAGTTCGCAAAAATGAAGAGGGAGTTCCGGTGAGGCTTATCGGTTACATCATAGATATTACCGAGGCGAAATATCTTCTTAAGCAGAAGGACGATTTCATTGGTATAGCCAGTCACGAATTGAAAACCCCTGTTACAACAATAAAGGCTTACACACATATTTTACAGCAAATGCTGCTGAAGAGAGGCGGTATCCCGGAAGTGCGTTTAATCGCTAATGTTGAGAAGCAGGTAAACAAACTCTCGGAACTCATAAACAATTTACTTGATGCTACAAAAATGATCTCGGGCCAGCTTCAGCTTAGCCATGTAAATTTTCAAATGGATTCCATGCTTACAGAACTTATAAGGGATCTGCAACTAACTACAAATAAAAAAATCTCTTTACAATTGGCAGCAGGCACCTGCGAAGTACATGCTGACAGAGATAGGATTGAGCAGGCTGTAACCAACCTTATAAATAATGCTATTAAATTTTCTCCTGATTCAGATAAAATAATCGTTAGCACATCTATCATTGATAATGAAGTTCATGTTGATGTGGAAGATTTTGGCATTGGAATAAAGCAGGAAAATAAAGAAAAGATTTTTGAGCAATATTACCGAGCAGATGAAGATTTTAAATATACATTTCCGGGCCTTGGGCTGGGCCTCTATATTGCCTCAGAAATTATTAAAAGGCAAGGTGGTAAAATTTGGCTGGAGAGTGGAGAAGGAAAAGGTTCCAAATTTTCTTTTTCACTACCTTCAATATGTTAGGATCCTTCAGCCTAACCTACAAACGGAAACGAATATATTAACGGCATTAATAAATTATGGCTTCTAAGCACTAATAGCCGATTAAAATCCATCCTTTTTAAATGAGATGATAGCTAATACGAATTGCTTTAAATATATTTAGTGATTCAAATTTTTATCATGAAACATTTCTTTTCATTTACATCTTTAGTATTTTTTTTCTTTTTCTCCGGCGCTCAAACCGATAATAAAATAGTTCTTGGAACAATCGATAGTATTGATTCCAAAATATTACACGAGCAAAGAAAAGTTTGGGTGTATGTTCCAAACAGTGCACCAAATGATATTTATGCAAAGCAACATTATCCGGTTGTATATCTTTTAGACGGGGATGCACATTTCTATTCCGTAGTTGGTATGATCCAGCAATTGAGTTCTGTTAATGGTAATACCATTTGCCCCGAAATGATTGTGGTCGGAATTCCAAATACTGACAGAACAAGAGATCTTACACCTACTCATGTAAATGCTGATCCTCCTTATATGGATAGCATCTCAAGCAAAACATCCGGCGGCGGTGAGCAGTTTACTTCGTTCATTGAAAAAGAGCTGATGCCATACATTGATTCGGCATATCCCACGCAACCGTACAAAATACTTATCGGCCATTCCTTTGGCGGATTACTCGTTATGAATACGCTGGTACATCATCCAAAATTATTCAACGCATACGTTGCCATTGATCCAAGTATGTGGTGGGATAGGCAACATTTTTTATCACAAACCAAAGAGGCACTTGAAAAACAAACTTTTTCCAAAACATCACTCTTTCTGGGAATAGCAAATACCATGGAGTCGGGCATGGATACATTAATGGTACAAAAAGACACCGGATCGCAAACACTACACATCCGGTCTATACTGGCATTAAATAAATATGCAAAACTCAATAAGCAAAACCAGTTAAAATTCAGCAGTAAATATTATGGCGATGACGACCACGGCTCTGTGCCATTGATCACCGAATACGATGCACTGCATTTTATTTTTAGTTTTTACCCATTGAAATTAAACTTCAATGATTTTGTGCATATGGATAAATCTGTGGTTGACAAAATTGAAAAACATTATAATGATATTTCTAATCAATTTGGTTACAAAGTAAGCCCCCCGGAAAATATGATAAATGGACTTGGCTACCAAGAACTGGGCTCAAAAAATTACGAAGCAGCGGAATATTTATTCAGGATGAATACAATAAATTTTCCCAACAGCTATAATGCATTCGATTCTCTCGGGGATTATTATGATGCAAAAAGTGATAAAGCGAAAGCGATTGAAAATTATAAAAAAGCATTATCAATAAAAGAAGTGGCGGATACAAGGAAGAAGCTGGAAAAATTACAGGGAAAATAATGATACCTTTTTTAGTTTAGATTCTATAAAAATATTTATGCATAAGAATCTATAGCTCCGATTACTAACTATGTTTAAATAAATGAAGCGCAACTATTACATCGTTACTCTCATCATGTTGATCTTCTTTGTAATTTCTTTTATTACAAACATCATCGGGCCGTTGATGCCGGATATCATCAAAGGATTTAACCTGAGCCTCACTCTAGTGGCACTTCTCCCCTTCGCTTTTTTTATTGCATATGGTGTTATGTCCATTCCATCCGGCATACTCGTAGAGAAATATAAAGAAAGGAATATTCTTGCCGCGGCGTTTATTCTGGCATTCTTTGGCTCCCTCTTGCTTGCATTTATTCCCAATTATTTATCTGCGGTACTATCTCTTTTTCTTATTGGCTGCGGCATGGCAATGCTGCAGGTGGTTGCCTATCCATTGCTTCGCACTGCAGGAGGAGAAGAGCATTATGCATTCAATGCAGTATTAGCACAATTGGTTTTTGGGCTTGCATCTTTTCTAAGTCCGCTTGTATATTCTTACCTGGTATTGCGTTTGAATGGCAGTAAGACATCAGGCGGTTTTTTTAAAACACTGCAGTCTCTTGTTCCACTGGACCTTCCATGGATTTCACTGTATTGGGTGTTCACAATCATTTGCGTGATAATGGTAACGATCATACTTTTTTCTAAATTTCCAAAAGTGGAATTAAGCCAGGAGGAGAAGGCCGGTGCATTACAAACTCACCTCATGTTATTGAAAAAACGGATAGTGATTTTATTTTTCATTGCAATATTTTGCTATGTAGGTACCGAGCAAGGTATAGCAAACTGGATATCTCAATATCTATCCGTTTATCATAAATACGATCCGCAGACTACAGGTGCCAGGGCTGTTGCCTATTATTGGGGACTGATGACGGCGGGAGGTGTTGTAGGATTACTGTTATTGAAAATAATGGATAGCCGTAAGGTGCTCATCATTTTTACCCTGCTTGCGATCATATGCCTCAGCCTTGCATTGTTTGGTTCCGCCGAAGTTTCATTAATATCATTTTCCCTAATGGGATTTTTTGCTTCAGTGATGTATCCCATTATATTTTCGCTTGCCTTAAATTCTGTAAAAGAACATCATGGTTCTTTCTCAGGTATTTTAATTACAGGCATCATTGGCGGTGCAGTAATTCCATTAATTATTGGCTGGCTGGGAGATGCTTTCGGGCTTCGCTCAGGCATGCTTTTCTTATATGCCACGCTGGGATTTATTCTCAGCGTTGGTTTCTGGGCACGTCCATTAATTACTAATAAAACTATTAAGCTTTCCAGGAAAGATGTAAATGGTGATTGAAATTTACCGTGGACGAATCATAAAAGTCATTGCCTTTTCAATCACAATATTTAATATTGAATACATGAATATTTTCAGCGACTTAAGGTTTTTGTCATAAAATCTTTCTTCATTTGCAGGATGATATTAATTCCAAATATGCAAACCAAAGAAAGCTTGAAGCATTTTTCAATAACGAAATGAATAATCAAAATGAAATTACTTTAGTGTATGAAAAAATTATTGTTCAAGCTACCCTTCTTTTCCATTTCAACAATACTACTACTCGTATCATGCAATGGAAAAAATTCGGGCCCAACAAAAGAAGCAATAGCTGAAATTAATCTGAAAAGAGGAGAAGTTATTTCCTGCGGCTCTCCGGATCAACAATTTGGTTCAGTTGATTTTGAAATGACTTGTAATGAAAAGGCAAAGAAGAATTTCAACCTCGCGATAGAACTATTACATTCTTTTGAATACGACGAATCTGAAAAATTTTTTGCAAAAATAATTGATAACACCCCTGAATGTGCCATGGCTTATTGGGGTGTCGCCATGTGCAATTTCCATCCTTTGTGGACTCCCCCCACAGAAGCTGAACTTCAAAAAGGAGCTAAGGCAATTGAAATCGCAAATACAATCACACAAAAATCCGCAAGAGAATCCGGTTATATAAACGCCATGGGAGCATTTTATAAAGACTGGAATAAAACAGACCATCATACACGTTGCATCGATTTTGAAAAAGCAATGGAGAAATTATATATCGCCTATCCCAATGATAAAGAAGCAGCCATATTCTATGCGCTTGCATTGGATGGAGCTGCAGAGCCAACGGATAAAACTTATGCAAACCAAAAAAAAGCAGCTTCTATATTGAATGCAATTTACCCTTCTGAACCCAATCACCCTGGAATCATACACTACCTGATTCATACTTACGATTATCCTGGCCTGGCTATTCTTGCATTACCTGCTGCAAGAAAATATGCTGAAGTTGCGCCTTCCTCGGCACACGCCCTACATATGCCTTCCCATATTTATACAAGACTTGGCCTTTGGGATGAATGCATTACATCAAATCTTAAATCTGTTTCTGCAGCAAAATGCTATGCAGAATCGGCAGGTATTAAAGGACATTGGGATGAAGAATTGCATGGAACGGATTACCTCGTATACGCTTACCTGCAAAAAGGAGAAAATGATCTTGCGAGCCAGCAAGTGAAATATGTAGAATCTATCAACGAAGTCTATCCTGTCGATTTCAAAGTTGCTTATGCATTTGCGGCTATTCCTTCACGTTACGCCTTGGAAAACAAGAATTGGCCGGAAGCAGCCAAGCTGCAAGTACATCCTTTAAATTTTCCATGGAACAAATTTCCGTGGCAGGAAGCGATCATTCATTTTACAAGGATGATTGGATCTATTCAAACAGGAAATATGGATGCTGCAAATTTTGAATTGACAAAACTAAATGAGCTTCGGGATACGTTGGAAAAACAGAAGGACCTTTATAAATCTAAACAGGTCGCCATCCAAATAAAAACGGGTGAAGCATGGATTCAATTTAAGTCTGGAAAAAATACTACTGCTTTAAATTTAATGACTCTTGCTGGTGATATGGAAGACAGCACTGAAAAGCATCCTGTAACTCCCGGGGAGGTACTTCCGGCAAGAGAATTATTAGGAGACATGCTAATGCAAATGAAGCAAAACGGTAAAGCTTTGGAGGCTTATGAAACTGTCCTGAAAAAAAGTCCAAACCGTTTTAATAGTCTTTACGGTGCAGGTTTAGCGGCAGAAAAATCAGGCAACAAGCAAAAAGCTATCTTTTACTACAAGGAACTATTAGCGATAACAAATGCAGCAAACTCTGAGAGGAACGAACTTGCTTTAGCCAGGTCGTTTTTAATGAAGCAATGAAATTATGAAGCCCATTTAATTACCCGAATAATTTTCAATGCCACGAAAGATTTCATCCCGAAAAAATACTTTTCTTATCGTTGATGCATGTCTATGCTTCAGGTTGTAGCATTTTTTGTTAAGAACTTCATGCAGTGAAGAACATTATGCATTTAATCCAGTTCTTCCCTAATTATATTTGGACTGACATCCTTTCTAAGTCCGTTAGTATATTCTTATCTCTAATTGAACGTGAATGATACAAATAAAAAACCACTGGATTTTTCAACTTCTTATTTTAAATCCTCAGCACTAAAAACCATGGGAAGCAAGTCTGCGGCATTTTCTATTATATGCACTTTGCCTTCCATACCGCTTAAAATTATTCTAATTGGATTTTTAGTTCGCTGTTGAAATTCTGCAAATGATTGACGACAAATACCACAAGGGCTTACTGGTCGGTCACTTTTCCCTTTTAAATTATTATATGCAATGGCAATTGTTTTAATTGCAATACCTGGAAATTGAGATGCAGCTGAAGAAAGTAAAACTCTTTCTGCACAAATTCCAGCAGGGTAAGATGCATTCTCCTGGTTAGAGCCTGTAACAGTTTCTCCGTTTATTAATTGGGCAGCAGCTCCTACCAGAAAATTTGAATAAGGCGCATAAGCAAATTGGGTAACTGACCGTGCCTCACTTAATAAAAAAGAATCTGCCTGGTTCAACTCATCTATAGCGTCATATACTTCAATACAAAATTTGTATTCCTCTGATTGCATTTTTCAATTTTTTTACAAACTTAACCCCTAAAGATGAAGTAGTAGAATTTGTCATTTAATACCTTTTTGTTCATTTAAGTTCTATACAATTTTTAGCCTTTTATCAAAAATTCATTTTGTGTTACGAACAAAATCGTATATTGCCTACGAATAAAGTCGTAACAATGACAATAAATAAAAGTATTAAGCCAACAGAAAGTGAATTGGAAATTCTACAAATACTATGGAAGCGGGAATTTTCAACTGTTCGTGATGTCCATGAGGAACTTTCAAAAACTAAAACAGCCGGTTATACAACCACCCTGAAGCTGATGCAAATAATGTATGAAAAAAAACTTGTAACAAGGGATGATAGTGCAAAAACACATGTCTACCAGGCTGCCATCAGTCGTCAAAAAACCCAGAAGCAATTTCTTGATAAAATGATAAACGGATTATTCTCCGGATCGTCAACTCAACTTGTATTACAGGCATTAGGCAATCAAAAAGCATCAAAAGATGAATTGGATGAAATTCAAAAATATCTTGACAATCTAAAAAACAGGTAGTATGAATTTTGCGACTTTACAAGATTCAGTGTTCTTGCAAGCTTTAGGAAACGCGATCTTAAATAGTTTGTGGCAGGGATTTATTATATGGATAGTTTATGAAACAATAAATGTGTCTTATAAGAATGCCTCTTCAGCTTTTAAAAATAAATTAAGTACTGTTTTTATTTTCATTTCATTTGGATGGTTTCTGGCCAGTTTTATTAGAGGTTTTTATATTGATGAAAATTTACCAGCCGTATCATTAAGCCCTGCTTCAATAGCAATTGCAGAATCTACAAAAGAAAATCTATTCAATGTTCACAACTTTCTTTCATATGCTACAGGTTCACTTCCTTATCTTTCGGTTTCTTATATTTTTCTTTTGTTTTTTTTAATGTTCAAACTTTTTTCGTCTTACCGCTATGTTTATTTCATTGCAAACAGGCGCCTGGTATCTCCGCCATTTGAACTTCAATATTTTACTTCAAAAGTGGCTGAACAATTAAACATCACAAAAAGAATTAGCGTTTGGATCTCTAATTATATTGATGTGCCTGCAACTATCGGATTTTTAAAACCGGTTATTCTGATTCCTGTTGCTTCTATAAATAGTTTATCATCTCATCAACTCGAGGCGATTATTCTTCACGAATTATCTCATATAAAAAGAAACGATTACGTTATAAATCTTTTTATTTCTGTAGTTGAAACCATTCTTTTTTTCAATCCATTTGTATCATTACTGGCAAAAACTATTAAAAGAGAAAGAGAAAATTGTTGTGATGATTTTGTAATTCAATACCGGTACGACCCACACTCTTATGCAACGGCTTTGTTAAGGCTTGAGCAATCAAGAAGAAGCAATTTACAATTGGTTATTGGGGCAGTTTCAGGTAAAAAGCAACTTTTAACGAGAATAAAAAGAATTACAAATGGCAAGGTAGTATCAAAGCAATTTAATTATGGTCAAAAAATACTTGCCTTACTTTTTGTAACATTTATTATTTGTTCAATCGCCTGGCTATCGCCACAGGAAACAAAAAAGAATATTTATAAAAAGGAAGTTACTAAAGATTCAAAAACACCTATAGAATTTCACAGTCAGGATCAAATTATTCCGGAGGAATTGGTGAATATAGAAACCCAACCTGGCGAAATTAAAACCAGGAAAGAAGATGTACACTCCAATCGTAAGTTATCGATTTTACAACCAGGTTTATTACATGAATCCAAAAATGAATTTGACTTAATTAATGAAATAGAAAATTTGGATAAAAACAAATTTGCTGAACAAGGTAATAAAGAGTTTTATTTCAATGATGCAAATAATAATAATACCCCGGGCTTATTTTTTGATCAAAATGTTTTCAAGGATATGCCTTTAAAATTGCTTGAGGATTATTCATTCCAAAATTTAAATATACATATTGATATTAATGAACTAAATAAAAATTTAAAAGAAGCTTACAAGGGCATAAAGGCAATGGATTGGGGGAAAATTCAAGCTGACATAAATGAATCTCTTTCTAAAATAAAGCCAAATCAATTATCCAGTCAGGAAATGTCAAAGTTTTTTGAAGAAAATTCAAAGCATTTATTTGCAATCAGAAATCAAACAGAGGAAAATTCTAAAATACTACGTTCCGGGCTTAGGAAAAAAGTATTTTTATTTGACTCCCTCAGAAATATAGAAATTGGCAGGGTATCCCGGCCTCTTCATAAAGTGGAAAGATTAATAAAAGTAAAATCTGCAAATACTTTTCAGGAGGAAGGTGATAATTTCAGTAATGATAATTTTGACATCGCTCCATTACCCAAAGAAGATTTTAATAAAACAATTAAAAATAATATTTCAAAAGTCATTTCAATTTCTGGCTTAAAAAATAAAAATGCCCTGATTATACTTAATAATTTAACACGTGCCTATAAAGAATCCAAAGATTCTTTTCATTACTCTATTTCAAGCAATTCTATTAATAAAACCAACCAACAGAAAAGCATTAGAATTGAGGTAAATGAAGTCCCTTAATTTAAATATTCATTTTTCAAAACATCAATTCTGCACTTTTACTTATTTGGCTCTCAGCCACGATATTTAATCACTCAATTCCCCATCCTATCTTTAAGTACAATTCTATATAAATAGAAACCAAAAAAAAGCCGCATAGAAATGCGGCTATTGTTAAGAACCAGTGAGGTTCTGTAACCCCCAAAGAAAACGAGTTGAGTTATTTTAAGTTGCTATAAATCATATTAACTAAAACTGAAACGATTAATATTTGCTAGTTATCCAACTACAGAAAATATTTTCAAAGTGTCGGCATTTTTACGAGAGATAATTAAAAAAAATGCGCAATATAATTACCATTACTAAACCAGGTAAATAATAACACAATAGTTAGAAATGTAGCTGTAAGTACAGTGTTTCCAATTGTATTGATAATGTTCGCTTTCATAATACTTGTTTTCATAATTTTTTTTTTGAGGTTGAGTTTTTAATTTCTATTTTATATTTTAAAAAAAGTGAGCTACATAGTTACCATTGCTAAACCAGGTAAAAAGTAATACAATACTGAGAAACGTGGCTACAAGTGCAGTAGTTCCGATTGTATTAATAATACTTGTTTTCATAATGTTTGCTTTGAAGTTTAAAATATTTTTTTCTATCACAATTAAAAAAAGTGAGCTACGTAGTTACCATTGCTAAACCAGGTAAACAGTAATACAATACTGAGAAACGTGGCTACAAGTGCAGTAGTTCCGATTGTATTAATAATGCTTGTTTTCATAATGTTTCTTTTTGAGGTTATAAAATTTATGGAGATTTCGAGTTATTACTAGTTATTCTTAAATTATAATTTCATTAATTTTTGAGTTACGCTCACGTTACCATTTACAATTACTTGAATTACATATAAGCCACTGGTTTGTGAAGAAAGATTTGTCAACTCAAGATTATTATTTCCATTTAATATGGATGCTTTTTTCGAAGCCACAACCTGACCTTTTGCATTGATCATTCTCAACTCAGCATTACCATCGTCATCACTGATAAAGTTTACATTTACCTTTTCTACATATGGATTAGGATAAACCTGTACAAAGCTTTGAATAGTTGCATTGAATCGAACCATTTTTACAACACTGTAAGTAACTTGTCCATCAATATCAATTTGCTTCAGGCGATAGTAAATAACCTTGTGGCTGCTAAGGTCTTTTGCCTTATCCGTAAAATTGTATTTATTTGATTCATTTGTATTTCCTTCCTGACCAAAAACTAATGCAACCGTTGAAAAATTCTTTTGGTCAAAGCTTCTTTCAATTTCAAAATGGTCATTATTTGTTTCGGCCTCGGTAACCCATGACACGGTTACAGAAGTATTGTTAATAGCATAAGCATTAAATGAACGATATTTTACATTAAGCGTATGTACTATGTTGCTAATACTCTTGAAGTATAAGCTACTATACCTATCGGTTGCTATGGCACCATGATTACCATTGTTATCAATTTGAGAACCAAGGGAAAGCGTAATTTTTGAAATATTGATAAAGTGAAAGTTCACTCGAACATCAAGAGATACAGTATCAATACCTGTCCTGTTTAAAATAGGCCCTAAAACATGTATTTTTTTAAGATCTTCACTATTATCATTTTCGTCTTCATCATTAATATTGCTTATGTCTAATAGAGAAGGGACCATGGTTGGTAAGTCATAACTTGAGGACTTATCGATATCAATAAATTCTCTAACTCTCACATTGTCACCATCAATATCAATTGCGGAAAGATCAAGTAAAGGAAAAGTGTAATTAATGCCCAAAGGTGTCTTGAACGTAATTTCCCATTTGATTGAAGAAGTTCCATAAGCAGAAGGTCCCCCAACAATTGGCTGCCATGCATCGTAGTAACCCATTGTTGAATCATCAATATTAACAAGTTTAGCTCCGTTTCTCAGATCGGCAATTTGTACATATGCATCTACTCCGTCAATGACATTTGAGAATTTATATGTAGCGTTCTTTTGACCTGCTGAACCAGAAACTAACTTAGGTTGAACGAATCTCAATTTTGGAGATATATATTGAGCTTTACTTGAAAAGCCTGAAAAAAGAGCGAAAGTAAAAAGTACAATTATGTACCTACCTACAAATGTAGATTTAGATTTCATTTTCTTGTGGTTTTGGTTTCTTTATTTATCAAATTAGCTCTTTAAGGAACTAAGATGAAAAGCAGTTATTCCAGGAGGGATCATTTTCGAATTAGAGATGTCCGAGGTAAGACGGTCTGCATCATTAATTCGGAGGCAAACTTAGAGTACAAATTCGGATAATGCAATACCGTAAAATTACGGCATTAATGTTTTTTGATATTTTTTACCTTTTGAATTTAATCATTAGTAAAATGATAATCAAATAGCATTTTTAATAACAAAAAATTTAAATTTTTACTTATAAAATAGTAAAAATTAAAAATATATCAGTCAGCTAGTGCGTATTTTCCACCTCTCTTATTAATAAGAGGAAAAGGTTGAAACTTTTCTGTAGAAGACTTTATGAACTAAATTATATAATGAATTAGCTATTTTAACCATTTGACAGTTTGATAAAATTTAATTTAAAATAATCTATATAAATATGTGTTTATGAATTATTTATAACTTTCTAAAAAAATAATTAATTAAACTATAACGTGGATTTTGAATGTCGAAAGGATGTTGATATTTATACTATTTCATCAATACTTTAATAGTATATAAAATTTATAATCATTTGATTAACAATAATATTTGTAAAATAAACTAACCTAAATATATTAGCCAATTAAATAGTCTTTAAAAATATTTAAAACTAATATGATTAGGAGATCAAATCATATCTTTGAAATATTATAATGAATAGAAAAATAAAAATTTGGAAATTATTGGTTTGGTGTTTTCTTTTTATTTCGGCTGGCTGCTCCTCTCCTAAGGCGCTAGAATATAAAACTTACCACAACTTTTCAATACGAAAATTGGGGTTTAATAATTCTGCTATCGCAATGGATCTGGAATATTATAATCCTAATAATTTTGGATTGCAGCTAAGAAATACCGATCTCGATATTTTTATAAATGGAAATAGGCTCGGGCATAGTTCATCAGACACCCTTATTAATATTCCTAGGAGAAATACTTTTATTCTTCCTATTAAATTTGATGTGGATATGCAGAATATTTTTAAAAATGCCTTAAATACCCTTCTTGGAAAAGAGGTTACAGTCAAACTAACAGGAAAATTGAAGGTTGGGAAGGGAAATGTTTTTATGAGCTTTCCTCTCAATTATGAGTCAAAAGAAACATTCAGTCTTTTTTAATTTATAAAAAGCATCTCCGGTCAGGATTTTTTCTCTTCATGAATATGCTGGCAAGTTTTGGGGAGTCTTTTATATGCATCGGGCTCCGCGGTTACATCGTCAGCATCATAACCCATATTAGCAAGAGCCGTTTTAATGTTTTCAATGTTAGTCCGGTCCTTATACCATACAACTGTAACTGTATGCCTTTTGTAATCAGCTTTTACCGAAGAAACGCCATCTTCATGCACCAACCGGTTTTCAATACGTGTTTTGCAAGCCTCGCATTGTACTCCAGGTGTATTAATTATGGCTTTTTGAGTTGATTTTTGGCCAAATGAGGAAAATGAAAAGAATAGCAAGGAAATAATTGCAAGTATACTAGTTCTCATGGATTAATTTTTACCGAATTTAAGAATTTGCATGCCAATTGGCAGGATCCGTTCGCCAGTTTAACAATGCATTCTGATCATTTTCAGAGATAATCTTTTTTTCTATTGCTATAGATAATAGTGATTCGTAGTCTGTCAAAGATTTAAAATCTAAATTTACTTTATTAAATGCTTCTTTTGCAAGAATAAAACTATAATTAAAAATCGAAACCAAGCCTTTTACTTGTAATCCTTTAGCTTTTAAAACATCAGCAACCTGAAGGCTGCTTTTACCTGTTGAAATGAGATCTTCTATTAAGATAACTTTTTTACCAGCCTCGAAGAAGCCTTCTATTTGATTTCCAAGGCCGTGCTCTTTTGGCTTGGGCCTTACATATATAAATGGAAGTTTTAACTGATCCGCGACCATTGCTCCCCAGGGTATTCCAGCAGTAGCTACGCCAGCTATCAATTCCGTATCACTATAACTTTTAAATACAATATCACACATTTCTGATTTTATAAAATCCCTGATATGTGGGAAAGAGAGTATTTTTCTGTTGTCGCAGTAAATCGGGCTTTTCCAACCACTCGCCCATGTAAAAGGTTCTGAAGGACTTAATTTAATTGCATTAATTTGTAATAATTTTTCAGCAACAGCAAATTTATTATTCATGCTGCGAAGATAATAAACACGTATGAGCTACCTGGCAATTTACTTTGGTGATAAGCCCGTTTATCTTTGTGATGAATTAAACTCCAAAATTGATGAAATAAGACATCACCCTGATGCTATTTTTATTGATGAACTCTCCACATCTGCAATTAATGCTCTTTTGCATGAAATAAAAAAAACCGCATTTCATGCTGGAATAATATTTCACCAGGATTTTAAAAAATTGAAAAAAAGTTTCTTCAGGCATTTTAAGCTGATCCAGACCGGTGGAGGATTGATAAAAAATAAACATGGGGAAATACTTCTTATTTTCAGAAGAGGAAAATGGGATTTGCCGAAAGGTAAACTTGATGATGGAGAAACTTTAGAAGAGTGTGCGATAAGAGAAGTAAGAGAAGAAACCGGGATTCAAAAATTAGAAATCGTTTCAAAAATGACTATAACTTATCATACATATGAGGAGTTTGGTAAGCAAATTTTAAAGGAATCACATTGGTATTTAATGAATGCATTTGAAGATGAAGAATTAATACCACAGTTTGAAGAAGATATCACGGAAATAATTTGGGTAAAAAATCAAAATCTGGGAAAATACCTGGACAATACTTTCCCTACTATTAAAGAACTCTTAGAAAAAGAAAAAGCTATTTGACCAGTATTCAGTCTTTATTATTTTATAGGAATTATTGCTACAGTTAACCTGCACACACACGTTAGTTTTAAAAGATCATCGTGCAATTTAATATCCCATACATGAGTTGATTTACCCAGATGCAATGGAATACACGTAGCAGTGACAAGCCCATTCTTTACACTCCTGATGTGGTTTGCATTAATCTCTAACCCTACGCAATAAAATTTTTCCATGTCTATCACTAAAGCTGAGCCTAAACTTCCGGCTGTTTCTGCAAGAACACAAGATGCGCCACCATGCAATATTCCATAAGGCAGTTGTGTACGTTTATCTACAGGTATAGACAATTTAATAAAATCATCTCCTATTTCAACCCATTCAATTCCCAGCAAGCCGGCCATAGTCTCTTTCCCAAAATCTTTTATATCAGAAAGTTTTAAAGATTTATTAAACCAGATAGACATTATTAAATAGATTTTATAACTACATCAGGTAAGAACTGGGCAACATCTCCTCCGTTACGAATTACATCGCGAATTAATGTACTAGCAACCGATGTATATTTAGGCAGACAGGTTAAAAAAATAGTCTCCACATTGTTAGCTAAACTCCTGTTCATATCTGCTATGGCTTTTTCATATTCAAAATCATTTACATATCGGATCCCTCTGAGAATAAAATTTGCTCCGACCAATTTGCAGCAATTCACTGTCAGGCCATCATAAGCAAGTACCTGTATTTTTGGTTCATTAATATAAATTTTTTTAAGCCAATCAATTCTTTGCTCCTCTGAAAACATAGGGACTTTATTACTATTACGCCCAATGCCTATCACAAATTTATCGAATAGAGGAAGTGCCCTGTCAATAATATCAGTATGACCAAGAGTAACGGGATCAAATGTTCCCGGAAACAAGCAGTTTCTTTCCATGAGAATATTGTTGAAAGATTTAAGCTTAATTAAAGTTTTGTTTATTGCTGAGTAAATATAGTACAGCCATTCTTACTGCAACGCCATTTTCTACCTGTTGCAAAATAATGGATTGATTTGAATCAGCAACGTCGCTATCTATTTCTACTCCCCTGTTTATAGGGCCTGGATGTAATATTACAATCTCTTTATTAAGACTGCCTAAAAGCTTTTTACTTAGTCCATAGGCAAGATTATATTCCCTGAGCGAAGAAAATAAAACCTGATTTTGCCTTTCCAACTGGATGCGCAAAACATTGGCAACATCACACCATTGCAAAGCTTTTTTAAGGTTGTATTCCACCTGGATGTCAAATGCAGCTTTTATATATTTAGGAATAAGTGTAGGCGGCCCGGCTACCATTATTTCTGCACCAGCTTTTTTTAATAAATAAATATTACTTAATGCTACCCTTGAATGCATTATATCTCCAATCAATACAACCTTCTTGCCTTGGAGAGTTCCTAATTTTTCTTTTATAGAAAAAGCATCAAGTAACGCCTGTGTAGGATGCTCGTTTATACCATCTCCGGCATTAATAATGGCCGCTGATATATGCTTCGCTAAAAAATGCGGGGCACCACTGGCGCTATGGCGCATAACAACCATATCAACTTTCATTGATAAGATATTATTAACTGTATCTAATAAAGTTTCACCCTTAGAGACTGATGACCCGGAAGCAGAAAAATTAAGTGTATCTGCACTTAATCTTTTTTCAGCAAGCTCAAATGAAATGCGGGTACGCGTTGAGTTTTCGTAAAATAAATTTACTATTGTTGTATCCCGTAAAGAAGGGACTTTTTTTATAGGCCTTTGTAAAACTTCTTTGAATTGTGTGGCTGTTGAAAGAATGAGATCAATGTCGCCTGATTGTAAATCTTTAATGCCCAGAAGATGTTTGGTAGAAAGTTGCATTAAAGGTCAAAGCTAAGAGAAAAATTTTTAATTGAAGAGATTGTATAAAATTGAAAACAACTTTTAAATACATTTCTAAAGCCCACTTTTTTTTAATATAGAATCACCTCTTCTTTATCCCATTCAACTTTTACCTTTTGTGAAATAATGGAATCAATTGACTTACCACAGTAGTCTGGTTGAATAGGTAGTTGCCTGCTAAACCTGCGGTTAATCAAAACACACAACTCAACTTTTTTAGGCCGGCCAAATGCAAGCAATGCATCTAAGGCTGCCCTGATAGTCCTTCCGGTATATAATACATCATCGATCAAGATTACATTTCTATCTTCAATTGAAAATGATATATCTGTTTGATTTGGCTGATGAAGTTCTTTCCTTATATCATCTCTATAGAAGGTAATATCAAGTTTACCGTATTTTATTTTTTGATGGGGGTTTATCTTTTGAAGTTGGTCAAAAATTTTATTACCAAGGAAAATACCGCGAGGCTGAATACCTATTAATACTATAGAATCCAGCTCAACATAATTCTCAATCAACTGGTAGGCCAATCTCTCAATGGTAATTTGAAGCTGGTATTTATTGAGAATAGTTTTCATTAGCAGTGAAGAAATTTATATTAACCCAGGCTATTTTTTTATTGAATTAAATTTTTGTCAATCATTCATTCTTCAATCATAAACGGATAACGATAGTTTGTAGCAGGATTAAAAGTTTCTTTAATAGTCCTTGCACTCAACCAACGGTACAAATTTAAAATACTTCCTGCTTTATCGTTAGTACCACTTCCACGTGCTCCGCCAAATGGTTGCTGGCCAACTACTGCACCCGTGGGCTTATCGTTAATATAAAAATTACCCGCACTATTTGCAAGTCTTTTTGTAGCAAGTTCAACTGCATATCTGTCTTGTGCTATTACTGAACCGGTAAGAGCGTAAGGTGAAGTTGAGTCTACTAATTTAAGGGCTTCTTCAAATTTGTTTTCGTCATATACATACAACGTAAGCACGGGACCGAAAAGCTCTTCACACATAGTTACATATCTGGGATCTGTAACTTCAATAACTGTGGGTTCTATAAAATAACCCGTCGTTTTATTGCACTTGCCTCCTACTAATATTTTTGCGCCTTTATCTTTTTTTACCTGCTTTATATAACTTTCCAATTTATCAAAACTTTTCTCATCGATTACTGCATTTATGAAACAAGAAAAATCTTCAACACTTCCCATTTTCATAGTTTTAATTTCTGCGACTAATTTCTTTTTTACCTGCTGTGCAATGTTAGATGGTATATATGCCCTTGAAGCCGCTGAACATTTTTGTCCCTGGTATTCAAAAGCGCCACGGCAAAGAGCGGTAACTACCACGTCCACATCGGCACTCTTATGTACGAGAACAAAATCTTTACCGCCAGTTTCTCCAACAATCCGTGGATATGATTTATAAATCTTTGTGTTTTCCCCGATCTTATGCCACATTGAATTAAATACACCAGTGCTTCCTGTAAAATGAATTCCTCCAAAATCAGGATGATTAAAACATGCTTCGCCCAATGTAGGGCCATCAACAAATATTAAATTAATAACGCCCTCCGGTAACCCTGCTTCTTTAAGAATACGCATAAAAATTTGGGCACTGTAAACTTGTGTATGTGCGCATTTCCATACTACAACATTTCCGCACATCGCAGCAGAAGTAGGCAGGTTGCCACCAATCGCCGTAAAGTTAAAAGGAGTGATAGCAAGAACGAATCCTTCAAGCGGGCGATATTCCATCCTATTATAAATCCCGGGTCCACTTACCGGTTGTTGCTTGTAAATCTCACTTAGAAAATGAACATTAAATCTTAAAAAATCAATCAATTCGCAGGCGGCATCTATTTCAGCCTGGTAGGCGTTCTTACTTTGTCCAAGCATTGTAGCTGCTAACATCTGAGGCCTGTATTTTGTGGCAAGAAGTTCTGCTGCTTTTAAAAAAATATTTGCCCTGTTTTCCCAACTCGTATTTGCCCATTTATCTTTTGCTTTTAATGCAGCATTAATTGCTTTCTTCACATGGGAAGCATCTCCAAAATGAAAATTCCCTAATACATAATCTTTTTCATGTGGAGGATTTATAGTAATCTTATTTCCTGTACGAACTTCTTCTGCACCAATATACATGGGTACATCAATCTTTTTACTTTTTAATTCGTTTAAAGCTTTTTTCAAAAGTTCCCGCTCGGTACTTCCGGGAGCAAAATCATGCACTGGCTCATTTACAGGCATCGGGTAGTAGAAACTTCCGGTATTCATAAATTATAATTTTTTCACAGCTTCATGAATCTGTAAGATTAAAAAAGTTGCAACAATATGGTAAGATAATCTGAAATTATTTTTTCAAATACATAACTTCTTTTACAAGATTTACTGTACGGGGTATGTCTGGTAAATATAACGCAACTAAATTAGGAGCATAATGCATAGGAGCATCAACCGAGGTTATTCTTCTTATGGGTGCATCCAGGTAATCGAATCCTTCTTTTTGTATACGATAGGTAATTTCTGAGGAGACTGAAGCAAATGGCCATTGTTCTTCAACTATTACCAGCCTGTTTGTTTTTTTAACGGATTCAAGAATGGTCTGCACATCCATAGGACGTATGGTTCTTAAGTCAATTACTTCCGCGCTTATGTTTTCTTTAGCAAGTTCATTAGCTGCGCCCAAAGCTACTTTCATCATTTTATTAAATGAAACAACAGTTACATCATTTCCCTCTCTCACAACTTTCGCCTTTCCGATTGGGATCAAATATTCCTCTTCAGGCACTTCGCCTTTTTCACCGTACATTACTTCACTCTCCATAAAAATTACGGGATCATTATCGCGGATGGCGCTTTTTAATAAACCTTTTCCGTCATAAGGATTGCTTACAGAGATTACTTTCAATCCCGGTATATTTGCATACATTGATTCATATGCGGTTGAATGCTGTGCTCCTAATTGTCCGGCACTTCCACCGGGGCCGCGAAAAACTATAGGACAACCAACCTGGCCTCCACTCATAGCAAGCATTTTTGAGGCAGTATTTAATATTTGATCAAGAGCCAGGTTAGCAAAATTCCAGGTCATATATTCAACTATCGGGCGTAACCCATTTTGAGCTGCACCTACGGCGATAGCTGTAAACCCGAGCTCCGCAATTGGTGTATCAATTACTCTTTTCTCTCCAAACTCCTCCAGCATGCCCTGGCTTACTTTATATGCTCCGTTATATTCCGCTACTTCTTCTCCAATTAAAAATACTGATTCATCCCGCCTCATTTCTTCCACCATAGCTTCCCGCAATGCTTCTCTGAATGCAATTTCTCTCATTTATAAAATTTGAGTGGCAAAAATATTGGATACGGGGCAAATGAGCAAAACTCATTACATTAATTTTAATACGGAAATAAAATGAATAATGGTCTTAAAATAGATTTTATAATCTTGAGTAATTCAGGTCAAACATTTTTATAGAATTTTCTTTCTATAAGACTGAAATTTTACCAACATTCAAAAATGTATCTTAATTTAATAACTTACTTCAAAAGTATTTATGAAAATATTCAACATCATTTTCATCATTGTATTTATAATTTTTGCAGCACTGCAATACAACGATCCTGATCCATATGTGTGGATGCCGATATATTTGTATGCTGCATTTTTATGTTACAGGGCAATTCAACACAAGTATAATAAGGCTTTATATTTTATAGGGCTTATTGCCTACGCTGGTTATGGAGCCTGGTTATTTTTTGATAAATCGGGTGTATTAAACTGGGCTGAGGCACATCATTCTGAAAGTATCGTTCAAACAATGAAAGCTACTAAACCATGGATAGAAGAGACAAGGGAATTTTTTGGCCTCGTAATAGTAATCACTGTTTTATTAGTAAATATGTTTTGGCTTGGTAGAAAAAATAAATCCTCTTCTTAAAATTTGAAATGGAAAAGTACCGCTTGATTTATTTTTCAATTTTAATTACATGAATGACCGGAATTTCCATCGCCGCGATACCACATATAAATTTTTCTGAAGTTAATTCATAGATGACATTTACAGGTAGCTGATCTTGCTGAAAAGCTATATCCAATACATCCGGATGATAAAAATGTGTATCATCAATTTTTACAAGCCAACTGCAACCATCACCTTCAATTGGACCTGTATAAATAATGGTTGCAACTTTAGTATTGCTGCCGCCAATACATTTCTCACAGGATTTTTCTTTTTTACAAGAGAAATTGAAAAAAATTAAGGCAATAAGAAAATATTTCATGGCTTTTTTATTGGTTGACAACATACTTTTTATAAACGTTGCATTATTATATGTGGAATACGGTATTGCTAATGTAGTTCACTAGATAATTTTTTTAAACTTATAATTTCCTTTGATACGTAGGTTAAAAAAAGTTCCTTTGGAAACTGATAAAATTAAAGCACTATAAATTTCTTCCGGAACATTTTATAATTATACACCATCCCTGAAACAAATGTGAATACTCATTATTTTTACAGCCCAATTTTCAACAATATTTCTTTGAAGCGAAAATCATTTCTAAGGGGGTTCATTTTAGGATCAATTTTCAGGCTGCATAGAGATTCTTCATGGTTCTGATAACTCTTTTCAAGCCATATAAAAGCAGTATCAATTTTACCAAGAGCAGCATATGCCTGTGCCATACCACGCAGATCATTTGCACCAAGATTTTTGGCTGCTTCTATTTCTGCCATTATTTTTTCAGCTTCTTTTATTTGGCCTGATGCTGCATAAATCTGAGCAAGGGCAACATCAGTTTTAATTTTGTTACCCGTTAGTTCACCCCACCTTCGGTTTGCTTCAATCGACTTATCATACATTTTCTTACCCTGGTAAGCAAGTGACAGAAGACGATATACAGGGAAAAAATTTGCATCAAGTTCAAGAGTCATCATAGCCATATCAATGGCCTTATCATACTGGCCGGTGTAATAATAAAATATCCCCTTATCCTTTAATATTCCCTGGGAAACGGGATCAAGTTCAACAGCCAGCGAGATCTCCCGTAATGCTTCTTCAGTCCTTCCAATAAACAAAAGCAATTCTGCATACCAATGGTGGCCGGTGGCGTATTTAGGACTTAGTTCTATCCCTATCCTAAATTCTTTTTCAGCATTTTTCCAATCCCATTCATTCAGCATAAGCGAAATTCCCAAAGATATATGAGCTTCTGCCAAACGGTTATCAATTTCCAATGCCCTCGTTACGGCATCCATCTGCTTAGGATAAATTTCTCTTCGTGAAATATTAGTGTATTCACCCATAAGGCTGTACGCATCAGCAAGACCGGCCCATGCCAATGCATAATCAGGATCTTTTTCAAGCGCATTTTCAAAATAGGCTATTGCGGATTTAATGCTCTCTTCGTTTCTTTGTTTCCAAAAATGACGGCCCTTCAGGTAAAGCTGGTAAGCTTCTGAGTCATCAGTATAACGTTTCACAAGCATTACTTGCTCATCCTTTGTAAGCTGTATTCTTAGCGCTTCAACAATTTTTTCTGACACCATTTCCTGGATGTCAAAAATATCATCAACGGTTCCTCCATAAGTTTCAGCCCACAAATGAACGTCTTCATTAGCATCTAAAAACTGGGCGGTGATCCTGAGATTATTGCCGTGCTTTCTCACACTTCCCTCCATAATGTAATTGACGCTTGTTTCCTTTCCTATTGTCTTTATATCTTTTTTTGTGCCTTTATATTGCATCGAAGTGGTTCTCGAAATAACCCGAATTTCGCTAAGCTTTGATAAATTAGTGATCAATTCTTCAGTAAGGCCATCACTAAAATATTCCTGCTCCGGATCGTTGCTCATATTTACAAATGGTAATACAACTACTGATTTTTCTACGCGTTTATTTTCTATTTTTTTTCCCTTACCGCTTAGATTATTCTTATCCGGAATAATAATTCCCTCATTGCTAATGGCAAATATCTCTACAGGTTCTTTTACATTTTTGAGAGTAAATTTTCCTAAAGAAATGGCCTGTATATCGTTTTGGTTTTTGATATCATCATATACTTTACCTGAAATAAAGATGCTGCCAGGAACAGCAAAAGATTCTATTCTTGACGCAATATTTACTCCGTCTCCATAAGCGTTATCGCCTTCTATAACCACATCGCCAGAATGCATACCGATACGAAGTGGAACAACCGGAATATTTTGCATTTCCAATTGCAATGAAAGTGCTGCCCGTACCGCATCGTTGGTGCTGCTGAAACAACACATGGCTCCATCGCCCCTGAACTCGAGTATACGTCCATGGTGAACAGCTATTTCTTCTCCAAGTTTTGTTTTTAACTTTTGCCGAATATGAAGGGCCATTGCCTCATCTTACTGCATTATAGCTGTGTAGCCGGCTATATCGGCAAACATAATTACAGCAAGTTGATGAGATAAAGACATGGAGAGATTTATATAAAATGAAGATACCAAAAAGATGCATGCGGGAATTTTAAAGGGATGGCGTCATCCTTTATCTCTCATCGCCGCCTGTATATTTTAGAAAATTTGTACTACTCTCTTATAAGCTTTCCTTTCATTAAATTGAATTATTTTTCCCTGTTCTCATAAAAATTGGAAATGAAATTTCTTTCTTTAAGGTACTTCCCCATGCCTTCTTAAGCTTCTCAGAAAACAGGCTTACAGGATTTTCATTGTTTTGTTTTATATAATGTTTTACTGCCGACCATGTATTTAAAAATCCAATCAGGTCTTCAACACCCCAGTTATATTTGCTATGGAAGAGCTGTGTTTTTATTTCATCAAAAGGAAAAGGAATTGTCTCATAATTTTCATCTACATATTTTCTTTCGGCATCCCAGTAAGGCCCAGTTACATTTTGATAAAAATCTGTAATTAGTAAGTCAATATCTTCATTGATTTTCAAAAGCCCATAACCGAATACAGCGATAGTGCCACCTGATTTCAAAGTCCTGTTTACTTCTTTATAAAACTTTTCAAAATTAAACCAATGAATTGCCTGGCCAACCGTAACCAGGTCAAACATCTTTTCTGCAAAAGATGTTTCTTCAGCACTCACTTTGGAATAATGAATATTCTCCTTTCGCAATGCATTCGCAATTTGACTATCGCTTATATCTGTAGCATATACCTGATTAAAGTATTCGGCTAATTGTGCAGCTACCTGGCCATTACCGGTGCCGCAGTCCCATGCAGCATTTTTTATAGCAGTTATTGAAGCCAAAAATTCAAATAATTCTGAGGGGTAACCCGGACGGTACTTTGCATATAAATCTGACTGGCTTGAAAAATTATCTTTCATAAAATATACAAATTAGAATTAAAAAGTTTAGCTCTGTTTTTCGGGAGAGCCTTTCTTTAAATTTAATAATATATACATTCATTTATCTTTATGATTATAGAAAAGGTATGACAAGAGAGGAAAAATTTATGTTGGAAGCAATTGCTCTTTCTCAAAGGGCAATAGATAATAATGAAGGTGGCCCTTTTGGATGTATAGTTGTAAACAATGATGAAATAATTGCGTATGGCAATAATAAAGTTATTACCAACATCGATCCTACAGCTCACGCAGAAATTGTAGCTATCAGGGAAGCCTGCAGACACCTTGGATCTTTTCAACTTACTAATTGCGAAATATATTCTTCCTGTGAGCCATGCCCAATGTGTCTTGGCGCAATTTATTGGGCCCGCCCAAAAATTATTTATTATGCAAATACCCGTGAAGATGCCGCAGCAATTGGTTTTGATGATACTTTAATTTATGGCGAAATGAATGCGGGGCTTAACGATCGAATAATTCCGGTAATAAATTTAAGCAGGATAAATGCTTTAAAAGTTTTTCAAAACTGGGCAGATAGAAATGATAAAACTTTATATTAACAAAAAAAATTAAATGAGAATAGAATTCCACAAATGCGCTCCACAATATATTAGCACTGAAATTATCTGCACTTTTTTTGCGACAACTTTTATAAACAATCTTAATTAATTTTAGACATGTCTGACTGCAATTTTTCTATACCATTCTCAGGAGATCCCTCTTCAATTCTTTCCAAAGCGAGGTCGGCTGTAGAATCGCAAAAAGGTTTATTCAATGGAGATAATACCTCCGGAAATTTTGAAGTAACTGTTCTGTCTAATACAATAAAAGGAAATTATAGTGTGAATGGCAGTATTATGAATATTGCTATTTTCAATAAGCCTTTTTTTGTTCCATGCAGCACTATAGAAGGCTTCTTAAGAAGTAAAATGTCTTGATTTATAGTAGTGGATTATACAGATTCCCCGGTTTTAGACAAAATAGCATGAACCTTCCTTATTAATTCATTCACTTCAAATGGCTTGGAAATAAAATCATTTGCTCCGTATTCATAAATGGCGGTCTCGGCAACTCGTGGATAAGCTGAAAAAATTAAAACAGGAATATGCCTTGTTGCAAAATTTGATTTGAGTTTTTTGCATACTTCAAAGCCATCAACACCAGAAAGAAATACATCTAACAGGATTAATTGTGGCTCATATCTTTTTATATCATTATTTGCAAGCTCCCAATCTGAATAAGTTGACACATTGAAACCTTTTTTTATTAGTAAAGATTTTACTACTTTCAAGAGGTCTTTGTCATCATCTATAACAAATATTCGGGGCATAAAATATTAGGTACAAAAAGTGTGCAAATTATATTGCCAAATTAGACCAATCCCAAATATGTTGATTTAGCGCAACACATTTTCTAATCATCATCGTTAAAGGGCAACTTGATTAGATATTTTATAAATTATTTTGCAAAATAAAAAGAGGTTGCAAAATGCAACCTCTTAATTTAAGCCCCCTGATACCAAATTATTTTCCGTGAATATTTTACTTAGATTGTTTCTTGTATTCCTGATAAATGTTCATTTCACCATCCACTAATGCTATAATTTTGAAGCTATTTTGATTTTCCAGGTATACTAAATAAAATTCTGTCCCACCTTCCTGAATTTCCTGAACCTGTGAAATACTGTAGTCAAAATAGGTGCTTTTTACAATTTCCCTGGTAGCACGATCCATTTTATTTTCCTGGCAAGTTTTTACTGTACGCAACCAATTGCCTTTATTATCATAAACAACATTAGTTTTAATCTCATCCCGTGTGAAAGTTGCTGTCGTTATATTGGGCTCTGAAAACCATTTTACATCACGGTCATTTTTGAAATCCCTGTTGAAAGATTTCAATGATTTAAACCCGGCCTTCCTTATTTTTTCTGAGCTTTTATAACTTGCGCTCTCCACATTTAAATCTCTATAACTGATATTATTTTTCCCACGACTAATCTGGGCATTTGCATTAGTTATTATGGCCGAATAAATAATCGCCATAATTAAAATCACGCTGATCTTTTTCATTTTTTTAATTTTTAGTTTTTGTTTTGAATAAAAGCACGGACGACTTTCTGATGTAAAATTCTATAAATCCTAATAGTGATACAATGGTTGCTTTCACTGAATTAATAACAGTAAAACAACATTAAAAAATAGAGGAAAACACGGGTAAAAAATAGTGGAAAATATTAATAAGAGTGCATTCGCACCTTCCAGCGAGTATTCAGGGAAAGCAGTAAGTTATTTGATGGTTATATAATTAATGGAACCAGATTATAGCTGAAGTGTATTTATATTTAAATATTAACAACACCATTCTTGATTGCATACATAACCAGGCCAACCCTTGTTTTAGCATTGAGTTTTTGAAAGAGATCGTCACGATAGCCATCAATTGTTCTGGGGCTCAAAAACATTTTTTCTGCAATTTCTTTATACGTTAATTCGGTACAAACTAATTTTAAAAAATTTATTTCACGCTCGTGCAGTTGTATCACGTTCTTTACCTGGTTATCTTCTTCATCCAATGTATTAATTGTATGAATCAACTTTCCGGTTACCATTTCTGAATAATAGAACCCTTTTGAAACCACTGCACCCAAGGCCATTTTTAACTCAGAAGGATCACAGTCTTTTAAAATATACCCCTTAGCGCCTGCCTTGAACATTCTTATTACAGAATTTTCATTATCATACATAGATAAAGCCAACACCTTTATTTGAGGATAATTATTTTTAAGCCAGAGGCAAGCTTCATAACCATCCATTTCG
The DNA here is from genome assembly GCA_038239385.1 of Chitinophagales bacterium. Classification (GTDB taxonomy): domain Bacteria; phylum Bacteroidota; class Bacteroidia; order Chitinophagales; family Chitinophagaceae; genus Ginsengibacter. The sequence goes on along the minus strand of JBBSEV010000002.1, from coordinate 83,076 downwards.
GGCATGTTAATATCCATTAAAACTATCTGGGGTAAAGTTTTAGGCTTCAACTTATTGATGAAATCCTGCCCGTTGTCGGCTTCAAATAAAATATTGTATTCTCCAAAACTTTTGATAAGGCTGGCCAATCCGTTGCGCAACAGGCTATGATCATCAACCAACACCACATTTGATTTCGAAGGCATAATTAATTATTTAATGGTAAATCAATACTAACAGTTGTGCCTTTTCCCTCTTCGCTAATAATTCTAAAATCAGCTCCGATAAGGCCTGCCCGGTTTGTAATATTTGTGATTCCCAATCCGCTGGTAGTACTATTTTCCTGGTTCAACATGGATGATGGATCAAACCCAATTCCGTTGTCGGTGATGTGCATGATAAAATTACTTGAATTATAATTGATCTTCATATTTATCTCCGACGCTTTTGAATGTTTTAAAACATTATTCAATGCTTCCTGGAAAATTCTGAAAAGAATTAATTCATGTTTATGCGAAAGTCTTTGATGTGTTCCTTCTTTTATTAGGCTGGTTTGATATCGTCCCGTTTTTTTTATGAGATCCAGTTCATATTCTATTGATTTCAAAAGGCCCATTTCTACTATAGCATCTGCATTGAGGCTCCTGGAAAGATCACGGAGATCCTGTATTGCTTTGCCTACAAGCTGAGAAGAATTGCTTATTTTCTCTACTAACATTTCTTTATCATTACAATCCATTGTATTGATGGTAATTTTTGCAAGGCTTAAAACCTGGCCTATATTATCATGTATTTCCTGCGAAATATTTTTAAAGGTCTGTTCCTGAATTTCTAATTTACTTTCTAAAATTTCTTTTTCAAATTTTACGCGAAGCTGTTCTTTTTCTCCAAGGTATTGCAACTGCTTTTTCTGATATACAAGCACAAGCAATACTATACCAATTGCTACAATTAGAAGAAATATTGTAAACAAAAAAATGGTTGCAAGCTCCGGATTTATTGCAGCTTCCTGTGATATCTTATCCATATGTTTCCGGTTAATGCAATAAGTGCACTTGTGAACAGAATAATATTTTGAAAGGCCCAGATAATTGCCCGCTGAGATTCACTCTTATCTTTATAAATTAATATAATAAAAAAGGCTCCTAAAAAGTAGAGCAAGTAACCAGATATAAGCCAAAAATCAAATTCATGCAAAATATTTACTTCAGTAACATTTCGCAGTAGCTGGTCAAAATAAAAAAGACAATAAACTACGATACTTAAATAACAGGTGGCTGTTGGATAGTTATTATATGTATGTTGAAACTGCTTTAATACTATAGCGTATTCTATAAACAGGACCAAGTTTATCAGAAATAGAAAGCATATAATGTATTTTTTATTTCTTCCAATAAGTATATTATAAAAGTAATATGAAAATGCAGAGATGGTTATAAAAAAAAATAAATTGTATAAATAATTGTTGTCCCCATTTGTTTTTACATAGCTAAGAAAGCTTGCATAATAAGTAATAATAACCGCCGTAAGATAATAGATGAAAAGAATTTTTATTTTAGCCGGGCTTTTTTTACTGAGGATTATTAGCAATAAAAGGGTGTAAAGCAGGTAAGAGAAAGGTTCCAGAAAGTTTTTTAAAAAAATCATTCAATCTTAATTATAGTTTTAGTCATCATAATAATATTCTCGTAATACCAGATTGCGATAAATATTATGCAGGCTCTTGCATATTTATAAATAAATCCCGAAAAGCTTTGAATAGGCTTAAGCTAATTTTTTTTATAATACAAGCTTGAGATTACAATCAATTTAAAAAAGAATACAGCAGGCTTATTTCCAATCAGAGAGATGAAATTGAAAAGCATTTAGAACACTTAAAAATAAAATACCGGAAAATTCTCTTTCTATTCTCCGGTGTTTGTTTTAAATCTTAACACGGCATCGGGCATCCGGGAAATCTCATAGCAGATGCCGATGCCGATGCCGATTGGTAATTCTCCGCATAAATTTCAAATGTTGATGTACGGCTTTTAGGATCGTATACAACTTTACCTGTAATAATTACTCTGTCACTACCATCTGCTATTAACTTTTTGAGATCATCAGCAGAAAATGAAAATTGAAATTCGTTTGGCATAAAATAAATTTTATTGATTAAAGATTAATGTTACTTAAACTTACAAAATCTTTAAACTCATAACAATGCTACAAATTCTGAGGTTTCATATTTAACTGGGTCAAAAAATGCTGATCTATTTATTATCAGGCATTTCAGAACAATTCCAATAAATAATTACCGTGTTTTTACAAATAAAAAAGGTTAAATCACCCCTTGGTTACGATCAACAGGATTTAAATTTTTACGCTGAATGTTGGAATCGTTTCATTTATTCAACGCAATTGGATTAAAGGATATGCACCAGTAACACAAGGGTTAATAACCCAGAAACACAAAAGAAACACGTATAAAAATTTAGTCATTCCACGCTTGAAATTAATAATAGGTTTTGCAAATTTTGTGTTAGCAAATTATTCAAAAGAAAGTGATTCTAAATAGAAAAAAAATTATGAAAACTCTTCCAAATAAAATTCTTTCCTTATTACTATCAATGATCTTTTGTTGCGACGTTTCTCTTTTTAATAATGACTGGTATCATATTTAATGGTTACAGATTATTAAGGATATAAAGAAATTAAAAACAAAGAAATTGTTAGCAGGTTAATTAAAATCTTTAATTACCTGGATTACTAACCAATAAAAATATTTTATGAAAGGATTAATTTTTATACCAGACATAAGTGGTTTTACAAATTTTGTAAAAAACATCGACATGAATCTCGGCGCTTCTATCACTAGCGATTTACTTAACAGTATTATTGATAACAATCCTTTAAATATGGATTTATCAGAAATAGAAGGGGATGCCATTCTTTTCTATAAATTGGGAAAGCCCTTTCCTTTAGAGGAAGTCGTAAACGGATTTAAAAACATGCACGAAGCATTTGATAACAGTTTTAAAAAATTGAAACTGCAATATAAAATTGAAGCTGATCTCTCTTTAAAACTTATAGTTCACTATGGAGATATAATTGTTTATGATATAAAAGGATTTAAAAAATTGTATGGTGAAACAGTTATTGAATCTCACAATCTTCTAAAAAACGGTAAAGGGATTACTGATTATATTCTTGTAACGGAAGACTACGTAAAAGCTCTGAACCAGAATATTTCAGATCTTTTAGTTGCCGAAACTGAATATCCATCCTCCAAATCAGAATCATATTCCGGATTTAAAAAAATTGCTTACTACTTTTTTTCAACAGTCAAGAAAGCTTCTATGTTATCAAGCATTATTTCTAAAAAAACAAAATTCCTGAATGATGAAACCAATTTAGCTATTGGCACATCAGCTTTTATAAAAAGTTGATGGTATTCTTAAAGTGAACCCATCTTCTAATTAAAATTTTTCGGTGATAACCTAAATTGAACTTTTGTGTCGTGGCCATTTTTAAAGACCCGGTAAGTGTTATATGACTTCCCGTTTTCAACTGCCTTCATAGGAACCAGAGTCAGGTAAATAACCGAAACTGGTTCGGCTGTAAGGATTTGTTTCATCTCAGCTTTTGATAATCCCAGGTCATCATATATTATAGGGTGATACAATGTGCGGGGAATTTCTCCGGTTCCATCAGATGAGACATAAAAAGCTTCTCCTATTTTATTTACATCATAATCGGCACTTAGTGCGTAACAATATAATCTTACGATATCACCCTGGTTTCGTTGATAAGGGATAACCTTAAATTTATAAAAGTTACCCATACCGAAAAATTTGAGAAAAGAATTATAGTCAACTGATAAAATTGAAAAAGGTGGCTTTAGATTATAATCTGGTTGATCTGTAGTAGTCTTATCCATGCTTTTAGCTGGCTGATATTGGATATTTGAATCATTAATTTCAGAAGTTTTTGAAACCGATCTTTTATTCTTTGATATTATACAGGAATTAAAAGAAATTGTAAAAGAAACTAATAAAAAAAAAGCGGGGATTAATGACTTTAATTTACGGGGAGAGAAATTTGTATTCATGTGCATGAATTTTAGGAGTATAAAGTATTCTATAACCCATTTACGTAATACTACGTTACAAGGTTTTCCAATCTATAGTATTATTACGTTTATTTTAATACACTATTAGAATTAAAAAAAGGTTTCGGATTAATCTATCCGAAACCTTCTTAGAAAAATTTTTAATTATTTTATCTAATAAGCCTTTTTAGTCTTATCCAAGTCAGAAACTACATCATCATCTTCCTCGTAATCATAATCATCATCATCATCATCCTCAGCACTTTCAGCATCAATATTAACCTGTCCCATTGCCAGGTCAGTTAATAAATCATCCGCTTCATATTCTTCATCCAGAGTTTCTTCAAGCTGTGAAGCAATGAATTCTAAGTTTAATTCAGCTGCGTAAGCCCGGGCAGTTCCGTATCCGGCAATTTCATAGTGCTCAATTTTTTGGGCTGCACCTATAATCGCTGCATCCATAGCTTGCGAAGTCATATTCTCTCCCATTAAATTTTCGGCTTCTTTAATTAATCCTTCTGTTCCTTTGCATTTTACTGAATTAGTTCCTCCAAATAAATTTGAAAAAAATCCATTATCCTGTTCTTCCTTATCTTCTATAAATGTAGCCTTGATATTATCAAGCCTTTCTTTGTGCCTTTTAGTCACTTCCAGATGTAAACTTAGCGCTTCCTTTAATTGTGGGTCAGTGGCTTTTTCAATCATTTTGGGCAATCCCTCAATAATTTGTTCTTCTGCTGAATACAAATCAAGTATTTCGTGTTTTAGCAAATCTTTGAGATCTATTATTTTTTCCATGATTTTTTAGTTTGAGATGTAGTATTGCAAGACAAAAAACCATGCCGGATTAAAATCGTGGAATTGACTATAAAATTAAAGTGGGAAAAAAAGTGTATTGGGGTAATTATATTCAAGTGGGAAAAAATTGCCCTATTGGAACAAATTGGAAACTTTTTACTTTATAGCTTGCATTATTTGTCAACTAATTTTAGCCATTGCTTTATTACTTTCTTAAGCATTTTCTCTTTAGATTTTACATCATTCATGTCTTTGAAGATTACGATTCTCCTGCCGTCTTTATAATCACCTTCCAGCAATGCTGATGTATCATTTACTTTTGCGCCGCTTGGGAAAACAAGCATAATCCTGCCTTTGTAAAGATTGAAAACTATTAGTTCCCTTTTATATTCTTTGGGATCGAAAAGCTTCATCTCACCCGTATAATAAAAACTCGGGTTATTCCATTTTATTCTTTCTCCAATTTCTTTATCTGTGCTTAAAATTATTCGCCTTAGAGTTTCAATTATTTTACCAACTTCAGGATTAAGTTTTTGAATATGCTCCGTCACCTGTTCCTGTTCAGTTAATTTATTTTTAGCTGCCATTAATAATTATTTTGGGGATATGGTAATTTACTTAAATTCTTTACAAATAAAAAATTGTCTTTCCCAATAACATATATAACGGCCAGGGCTACCTTTTTTTGACAGGCTTTTTGGGATAAAGTGTTTCAAATGCTTTGTAAACACTATTGTGCAATATAGTCAGGTGGTTTTCATCTGGCAATGGAACAAAGTAAATATGCCGGTTTTTTTTCGATGATATCTTGATAATGTCAACAAGATGTTTTGTATCCTCATCCATTTGTTTCCATTCGCTTCCCGGCCATTCCTGGGCGAAGTTTGATTCTTAGAAGATTTTATTTCAAATACTTACCAAACCATTGCAGGTATCTTTCAAGCCTGTCAACGAGGTAAGAGGGTTTGGTAATACCATGAAACTGTCCTGGATAAATGATCAATTCAGTAGGTATGCCCAATGATTTTAATGCCTGGTACATTTGTTCAGCGCCTGCTGCGGGTACATTAAAATCTTTTTCACTTGCCATGAACATAGTCGGCGTTTTTATTTTATCAGCTTTGAAGAAAGGGTAAGAAAGATCAATCCACTTTTGAGGATTTTTCCAGGGAGTACCCAACTCTGTTTCGTATTGAGTAATATATTGATCTACCCCGTACATACTCAGTTGCAAAGAGCTTCCGGCGCCACTTGCGGCTGCTTTAAAACGGGTATCTGTTGCAATAGTATAATTGGTTAAAATACCACCATAGCTCCAACCACCGATACCCATGTTTTTTTCATCGGCAATGCCTTTCTCAACAAGATAATCAGCCGCTCCCAAAATATCAGCGACTTCTTTATTACCCCAGTCCGCATAGATCGATTTGGTATAGTCAACTCCACGTCCATTACTTCCCCTGTAATTAACACCGGCTACTGCATATCCACCAGCAGCAAGCATTTGTCTCGTTATATCAAATTCGTAATTATCCTGCCCTACCGGCCCCCCATGTATATAAAGAATAAGCGGCAATTTTTCGCTCTTTGTAATTCCAGAGGGACGATATAAAATTCCGGAAACTTTTGTTCCATCCTTACTCGTTGACGTAAACCCCTCAACAGTTGCCAACTGAACAATATTTGTAAATGAATCCTGCACATGCGTCAATCTTCTTACCATGCTATGTTCCACCGCATATATTTCCGGCGGCAGGTTGGGTTCAGTCATTAAGGTTACCAACGATTCTGATGCAGGTGATCTTTCAATTTTTAAAAAGCTTTTTTCACCTCCGGCAACAGTTTCTACATTACCGCCGGCAATATTAAGCCGGGCTATATATTGCTTGCGGTCATCTTCTACCAGGAAAGTAAGATAGCTCCCATCCCTTGACCATTGTATATCACTTACCGGGCGATCTAATGAAGTAGTTAAAGACCGTGCTAATCCACCGGCAGCAGGAATTACTGAAATAATATTTTCTCCGTACATCGTAAAAGAAAGATCACTAGAAGAAGTTGTGTAAGCGATCCATTTTCCATCACGGCTCCACCGGGGATTATCATCTCCCCCGGGCCAGGTCGTCAATTGCTTCATTGCAGAGCCCACGGCGGCGGCCATTACCCAAATATCACTATTCTCATTTTTTTCACGTGCTTCGGAACGGTTACTTACAAAAGCGATCTGTTTTCCATCTGGGCTCCATACAGGCGAGGTCTCATCATAATTTCCTTTGCTAAGCGTATCCATTTTTTTTGTTTCCATATCATATAAATACAGGTGGGTATAGCGATCTTCGATATATCCTGATATATCATGCTTAAAACCATAACGGTTCATTACAAAAGGCTTCCTGGTTTTAGTTTTAGATGTGTCAGAAAAATCTTCATCTTTCATACTAATCACAATTTTTTTTCCATCCGGGCTCCAGGCATAGTCATCAATATCCCCTTTCACCGCTGTTAGTTTTTTGGCTTCTCCGCCTCTCGTATCCAATAACCATATTTGTGCGGTCGTATCGCCATTGCGGGCAGCAAGAAAGGAAATGTATTTACCATCAGGGCTCCATTTAGGGTTGCTCTCTCCATCTTCACTATAAGTAAGCTGCACGTTTTGTTTACCATCCCAGCTTATCATCCAAATGTTGCTATTCATTTTATCTTTAGCAGTATCCGAGCTGCTAACGGTGTAGGCTACCCATTTACCATCCGGAGATATTTGTGGATCATTAACTTCCTGTAATTTGTAAACATCAGCCGGCCTCAAAGCTCTTTTTGAAGTATTTTGAGCTGAACCATTTAAAAGAATTACCGAGAAAAAGAAAAAAAAGATAATACGCATGCAGCTAATTTTTTGAGTTGATCTCAAAAGTAAAGGCATCAACTGAATAAATAAAATTTATAGTTTCAATCCAGGCTGCCTAATTAATGCTTCAATATATTTTCTTGATTTTATCTTTTTTTATTTGAGATTCACACTTTTTAGCTAAAGCCAATTCCGGGAATTTTTCTTTATATTTTAGAAGCCATGGAACACCTGTTGATGTAAATTTTGAATGGCCGATGTTGTGCTCGTACAATCTTCTTTCCAAATTAATGCACGCACCTACATAATATTTGTTGGGCTTTTCAGAATATAAAATGTACATGAATGTCACTATTATAGAAAGCATCAATCTTGTTGAGGCTTTGTGAACCCATTGGTACAAAACTCGAATCATTTATTAGATAATTTTATGTGATTTATTAGCTGCATAGGCGTAAGCATAACTTTTTTATAAATTTTGTTTGGCCTTATTTTTTACTCATGTAAAGGCCTATACTTTATGCTCAGATAGAGCAAAAGGTTGTAGAAAACTATATTTTGATTTCAGATTTTGACGTTATTGATAAAGTACTACATCAAAACATTACTTTTAAATAAGAAAGTAATTTAGTGAGGCTTGTTTTTTCTATGCTTATTACCTGTTGAAGTCGTCCATAAGCAAAATCGTTTATAAATTATAAAACGCTTCTTTTGAGTATGATGAAATAACCAAGTATGAAAAAACCAACAGCACATACCAAACTTGTTATCATATCCGGTGATAACAGATTTATATACAAAACAGGTAGTCCTTTAACGTAGGTTAACGCATTGTGCAACGACAATTGAGGGCTTGCATAAGGAAACAAGTAGCTATATTTAATTTTTGTATTACACCATATAATGGCAATAATAGTAGCTGCGAACCCCAAACCCATTGGTTTCAGGAAGTCTGCCCATAATAAACTAAGCAGGAACTGAATAGATAAAATTCCTAAAACAGAAATAAAAAGTTTTAAGTAAATCTGGCTTAGCAATGCTTCAAAATGATATTCGTGAAATTTTAAATCGGGTTTAATTGTGCCCAGCAAGTTTCCCCATATAAGTGTAAAAACAGCGAATAAAAACAGACACAAAAAAATCAGGGAGAGCGCATAAAAAAACTTCGCGGAATAGACCGATAATTTTGAGACCGGGTATGTAAATAATGTTTTCCAGGCATCTGCTTTATGTTCTATACTATTAACTGAATAGGTTATAAAAATGATCAGCATCGGTAAAAGCAGCCAACCCATTACAGCCAGGATGGTTTGCGAAAAACGAATCCAGACCAGCATTGGTGACAACTTGGATAATAATGCACTGTTATTTACAAAGCCAATAAAAACCAGTGTTGTTATGGTTACTGGAAGCAGAACAGCACTCCAAAAGCCAAGTGTTTTTCGGCTTTTATAAAATTCAGAGCGGAAACAGATGGCAAAGTTCTTCATAACTGTTCAGTATTTGTAATTGATAAAAAAAGTTTTTCAAGGTCTTTATGCTTCTTGTAAATGCTATAAATTTTGTACCCGTTCAGAATAAGCAGATTAGAAATTTCAGAAATTTGCTCCTTAGAAACAAAAGGTATATCCAGGTAATTATTTACAGGGTCAGATACAGTATAACCTGCATTTTTTAAAAATGCTTTAGCATCCTCAAGGCGATCTGTTTCAAGAGTTATCATGGGGCTGCCTATTTTTTCCAGTTCCTGCACATTGCCCTGAAATAGCAATTCACCGTTATCAATAATCCCAACATGGGTAGCAATGCGTTCTATTTCTGCAATCAGGTGGCTTGATAAAAAAATTGTTTTGTTATGTTTGGTGACCAGATCGCGCAAAAGCTCCCTCATCTCAATTATCCCATTTGGATCAAGACCGTTGGTGGGTTCGTCAAGGATAAGTAGCTTAGGATCCGAAAGCAAGGCAAGAGCTATTCCAAGTCGTTGTTTCATCCCTAAAGAATACTTTCCTGCCTTTTTATGTGCATCCTGGTTTAGGTGAACTAACTCTAACATTTCTTCTACCCGTTGCCTGGATACGCCGAGTATGGCGGCTTTATTAAGCAAATTTTCCCTTCCTGTCATATGCAGATATACAACAGGCTGTTCAACGAGAGCCCCGATTTGAGAAAGAATTTCAATCCTGTTGGTTTGCAGTTCCTTTTCAAAAATATAAATATCCCCCTTTTGTGCCTGGAGCAAGTTTAGCAGCAACTTAATGGTAATCGTTTTACCAGCTCCGTTTCTACCTAAAAATCCATAAATACTATTTTCCGGCACTTCAAGTGAAAGTGATTTTATAACCTGCTGCCGGCTAAAGTAAAAATTTAAACTCTTTGTATAAATGATCATTTTTTGATGGATTAATAAACAAATAGAATTTCTGTTGCCTGAGAAATATTATACAAGCAAAGCCAAACATTCATCAACGAGCTACGACAATTAAAAAAAACTATTTGCCTCCCTTATGTTGACTGATGCTACTTCCTTATCATTGGATATGGAAAAGAAAAAACCAACTGTTTAAATAGCCATTTATCGTTTTGTTTTACAAGTGCTCCGGACAACCGTATGGAATATTTTATTTCTAAATTTCCACTTTCAATTTGTTGTATCAGGTCGGATGCCTGGCTCGAATAGGTTAAGAGCTTGTTGTGATTTGTCTTTTCATTATTGACAAGTTGTTGCAGTCGTCCCATGGCAAAATCATAGGCCACATCTTTATTTGGAAATGTAATGGAAGCAGTGCCATGAACCATAAAAAAAGTGGTATTGTCTGAAGTGGTTAAATTGATAGTGGTGTCTATAGACAGTGACAGCCAATAGGCCCAATCGTTTTTGAAAAGATTTTTTGCAGATGCAATTCCCTGCAACCATTCATCTTCGCCTGTGCCTATTATTTGTATGTCTTTTGTACATAAATCATCAGCGAACTTGTTTACCAATGTTGTATCGCGTTTTGCGTATCCTTCCTGAAATTTTTTAAATACTGCTTTTATCTGATTATCTGTCTGCCCGTAAGTAGCTAAACTATAAGTAAAAAGCAAAAAGGAAAAGGTCAAAGTTTTGAATATCATAATTGTTGATTTTAATTGCAGCCAACAAGGCTAAAAAACATTTGTTGATAATTTAATTTTTGTTCATACAACTTTTTGGCTCACCGAGACCGAATGCAATCCCACCCTGTTTCCCTCAGTATCAATAAATACAGCAATATGACCATGTTCTGCGGAGACTTCTAATTTTTGAACTACTATTTTGCCGCCCGCATCTTCAATCTTATCAAGTATCTTTTGAACATCAGGATTGCCATTTAAATATACTAAGGTGCCTTTTTCTGAAGGTGTATAAAACTCTGAATTGAAGCAAATAGCACCGGTGATGTTCATCGGATTTTCTGTTGGAAAAACTTTCATTTGATGCGGATAATCTATAGATATCATTTTGATATCAAAAATGGCTTCATAGAATTTTTGCGCACGGTTAATATCTGTTGATGGAATTTCAAACCAGCTAATCGAATTTTTGAATATCATATTAATTTATTAAAAGTTGATAATTATTAGGTTGTTTACTTATTACTGAACAAACATCATTGGTATTAATTAACTCAATACTTATCACTGCAGGATAAAATATGGCTAGTTGTTTTTGCATAATTCTTTATATGATACTTTTTCTTTTTAATAAAATATGCAGCATTCTTTTTAAAAAAAGTGATCCGATAATTGTCCATAAAATAACTTGCCTGTTGTCAGTTAGAAATGTCACTAACATAATACCTATAAACAGGATAGTTAAAAAAAGCGTGTCAGTAGTAAGTTTGATCCTTTCCTCCTTTGTCATCGGAAAGGATAATTCTTTATATTTTACCATCGCCAGCCAATAGAAAAAGTACGTAGTTATTCCGGCAAGAATGTGGTTCAACAATAAAAATCTTAGTGCAAGAATAACCACACTGTCGTTTTCTATACTTTCTCCAAAAAGAGTTGTGGTAAAAGGAAAAAAGATAACAGGTAGTAAGATGACCAGGTTGGCAATTACTATTTGCCTGTTATAGTTGTGAATATGTTTAAATAGAAAATGATGCCTTATCCAATACTTCGAGATTAAAGTGAAACTAACTAATAAGGAAAAAAGATGAAATCTCAAATTAACTAACTGTTGCCAAACGCTATTGTAGGTACTATCTTTTGTTATTTGCGGAACTTTAAAATCTATTACAAGTAATGTAATTGCAATTGCAAAAACTGCATCACTAAAAAATGCAAGTCGCTCTACCTGGAAATCCTGCTTTGGATGTTTCTCAATATGTGAATGCAACTGTTTCAATTTGCTCGTATGTATTTGTTATAAACCAAATCAGATTGTACCTGCCTTAATTTTCTTAACGCTGTGCCCAAAGTTTTAAGTAGTTATTTGCTAATATTTTTATATGATAACATCCTCGTGATTGTTTCTATTGTACAAGATAAAATAAGCATAAAGGGCAAGAGTGTTAACAGACTGAGGACGTAAGTGTCACGTTGTAAAGTTGGATACATCCGATACGTTTCGTCTCTCGCCTTTTTATTAAAAAATTTAATTATTCCCAAATCATTTTCTTTATGTATCAATGAAACTGCTGCAAACAGAACAAATACGAAACTATTGAGGACTATGCCTAAAGTAATTATTGCATAAAGAAATTTGCCATAAAGAAAATAATAGATCATAAACAGCCCAATAACTAATATGATAAGTAAAAATTCTACCAGGCTAAATAAAAATCCGTAAACGTAATTGTGCAGCTTAATTTTTTCTATAATCATTTATTAATATTTTCCTGAAACACATAATGATTGAAAAACTTACAAAGGTGTTTTCAATAAATAAACGGCACTAATCTTTTTACCCCTTGCTTGTATTTTTGAAAACTGTCTTTAAATACCTGGTTCATATAACTTTCTTCTTTCCTTATTTTAATCATTATTCCTGCTATCATAAAAAGCAAAGACAAATAACCTTTTGCTAAACCTTCTGTCATTGCGCACCCGGCAAAGGCAGCAAGGAAGCCGGTGTAAATTGGATTACGGGTTACAGCGTAAGCGCCGGTAGTTACTAATTCATGGTTTTGCATAACAGATATTCTACCGCTCCAGTTTCTGCCTATGCAAACCCGTGCCCACACAGAAAACAGGAGACCCGAAATGCAAAAAATTAATCCTGTTATTTTATAAAATAATTGTTGAGAAAATAATGTTTTATATAAAAATGAAATGCTGATATTATTAGAGAATAATAATAAAAATGCTATAACCCAAAGACACATGTAAAGTATACGTTGCAAATCAGCCTGGTGCTTTATTGCTTTTTTACTATTGAAAGCGTTTGCCAGCCAATAGATACAGATGCTCAGCCACAAAAGTTTTTCTATCCTAAAAATTGTTGTCATATAAGTTGCAGTGAAAATGTTTCTTTTTCGGTCATTGCTATTTTGCTTGAAGAAATTCATTCCAGTTCTTCGCAACTGAAACCATATTCCCCAAATAACAAAATGATCTGGAATGGATATAATGGACAATTTTCTATTCTGAAAATGTGGTCACAATCCTCAAGATCAAAATTCCATTTTGAATATTTAAGTATTTTATTCAATGCAGGTGAAATAAATTCGGCTTCTTCCACAGATACCAGAGATGTTTTAAAAACCAAAACCGATGTAAAAATTTCACCAGATTGTATAAGATTTTTGTTGAAATTATCTATAGTTATATCTGTTTTATAGTTAACCATAATTTATAGTTTTACAAATTCATCTTTACCCAAAGATTAGCTGCCTATGCCATGGTGCATATAATGCCATTGTTATCTGTAATAACGTAGGAAACATTTTGCAAATCAACACATTTAATCAAGAAAAGGAAAGTAAAAAAGCGACACTTGTTTCAAGCCAAGCCTTGAAAAAATTCTTCAATCCTGGAAGACATGGTAGTTTTTAGTAAAGAAAGATGAAGGTGAGAGAGTCGTAAAACTTTTGAAATCTTTTTGGAAATGAGAAGGATCATAGTATCCAAACTCCTCAATAATTTTCCGTAATTCTTTGTGTCCCGAATGTTTGCAGGATTTTAATATAAGGTTGAACCGAATGATCCTGTTCAATGTTTTGGGTGTAAAACCAGTTACGTTTAAAATTCTTCGCTCAATTGTTCTTTTATTGACTTTGAATTTAATACTTAGGTCATCAATTGTCATTAAACCTTTTGTACAGATAAGTTGTTTAATTACATAATCAGTAAAGTGATCAATACAGTTAGCCGCTGCCAGCTTGCGTATAAAAAATGAATTTACAAGAGATATCTTCTTTTGTATATTATCAGCTTCAAATATTTGCTCAGATAATTCCATAAGCAACTTTCCCAGTATATCTTCAGGAAGAATATTCTCACCGTTATTACCATAAAGCTGCAAGGGCTTTATGGTAAAATCCTTTAAAGAACATGAGGAAAAAGGGCGCAGGCCATTGACCTTAAAACTTACTCCAAAAATCGGATCATTGTCTCCTCGATTTCCTATGTATGAAAAAGGTTTTCGGGAAATAAAATTTGCGCCGCGGATTAAAAATATGCCTGGTGTGCTAGTGGAATTAAATATCAATTCTACCGATGGCCGTGGAGTCATAATTTCATGCTGCTGAATTACGGTGCTGATACTGGAAGAAGCAGTCCAATAATAGTCTATAAAACTTATGAGTGCAATATTTGGCAAATGGAAATTCAAGCGGTTATGAAATTATGACAAAAATAAATATCGGTTTTTACCTGGCTAATTCGATTAGAAATCCTTTTACCGTCACTGAAAAATTCTTATAAAGATTTCAAAGTGTTATCCTAGCCGCTTCTACATCTATCGTAACATTCTAAACTGAAACCATCTATTTAGTTTCTTCGCATGCTAGTAAATGTAGTAAACACATCAACAGTCGGCACTTTAATGGGCTATATTATAAGAAATCATTAAATAATTAATTAACCTAAGTTGCCAAATAAACAGATCATCTATAAAAAGGAATTTGAGTTACCAGACTTAGAAGTTGTTTGAGTTAATTAATTTTTTTCCCTTTCAAATCATCATTACTATATAAATAAAACTTGCAGCAAATTCTGATGTTTTCCATAGTCTCTTTAGCTATTGTCCTAATTTCTCCCTGAAGTAATCCTACGGCTGTTCCTTCTTAAAGCTTTCGCAATTTCGTCATATGACTTCCCGCACTTTGAAGATATACTTCAATTATTAGTTTATTACAGAAGTTTGAAATATTTTGACAAACTAAAAAATAATCTAACAATAATAATGGTAACAATTGTAAATTTTCAAATAGTAGGAATTTCTATTAGAACAATTAATCAAAACAATAAGTCTATTGAAGACATTGGAAAGCTTTGGGAACAATTTTTTGCAGAGAATATTATGTCGAAAGTGGAGAACAAAATAGGAACTGAAATTTACTCAATATACACTGACTATAAAAGCGACTATAGCGACGAATACACAGCTATTCTTGGGGTTAGAGTAAACAATTTGGATAACATACCAGGTAGATTAATTGGAAGACATTTTCCTACAGAAACTTTTACAAAGTTTAAGGCAAAAGGAGAAATGCCAAATGCTGTTGTAGAAATTTGGAAAGAAGTTTGGCTGAGAGACAGAGAACTGAATAGAAAATATACGTACGACTTTGAAGTTTATGGAGCAAAATCGCAAAGTGGAAAAGATTCAGAAGTGGAAATTTTTATTGCGACAAATTGAAGTACAAGATGAATATCGAACCAACCGAGTTAATGAAACCATTAACCTTATGTGCTTAATAGATACACAATTAGGAGGCAAAAAAAATGGGACAAGTCATGATATTTTAGACTTGTCCCAACAGGTGAACTGGCTGGGACTCGAACCCAGGACCCATACATTAAAAGTGTATTGCTCTACCAACTGAGCTACCAATTCAAATCCGAATAAAATTCTTTCCCTGCAACACCAATTCTTTTAAGGCGTGCAAAAATATGGTAAAAACATTTTGCGACAAATTTTTTCAGGATGTTATTCATCCACAAAAAAGCCTGCATCAAAGTTTCTTTTATTCAAAGTTACATCTCTCCTATTTTTGCCAACATATATATTCACATGTTTAAAGATAAAGTGATTGCAATTACCGGTGGGAGTGAAGGGATTGGAAAGGCTTTAGTTGAAGAATTGTTGATAAGAGGCGCTAAAGTAGCCACCTGCGGAAGAAATAGTACAAAGTTGGAAAGCCTTGTACTTAGCTGCAATACTTCATCATTATTCACTGCAGTTGCCGATGTAAGTAAAGAAGATGATTGTAAAAAGTTTATTGAGTTATCCATACAAAAATTTGGAGGCATTCATATTTTAATAAATAATGCCGGTATTTCTATGAGGGCTTTATTTAAAGACACTGACCTTACTACTTTGAAAAATGTAATGGATATTAATTTTTGGGGCTCAGTATACTGTACAAAATTTGCCATAAGTTCTGTTATAGAAAGAAAAGGATCAATAGTGAGTGTTTCTTCTGTCGCAGGGTTTCGCGGAATGCCAGGAAGAAGCGGATACAGCGCCAGCAAATTTGCCCTCAATGGATGGATGGAATCCTTAAGGACTGAATTATTAGAATCGGGTGTGAATGTACTTTGGGTATGCCCTGGTTTTACCACATCCAACATAAGAAATGTTGCGTTGAATCAATTAGCTCAGCCACAAGGCGAATCACCGATGGATGAAAGTAAAATGATGAGTGCAGAAGATTGTGCCCTTCATATAATTAAAGCAATCGAAAAAAGAAAGAGGACTTTAGTATTAACTTTCACAGGGAAGCAAGCTGTATTTATGAATAAATTCTTTCCTTCATTGTCAGATAAATTTGTGTACAAATTTTTTTTCAAAAATGGAAAACTTATAAAATAACATTCATTCCATTTTTATTATCTTTTACTTTTACGAATTTTCTCAATCTTAATTTTAATGCCTTTAATTACGCTGACATCTGATATTGGAAGACAGGATTTTTTAACCGGTGCTGTAAGAGGTCAGCTACTCCAGATAAACAGTAATTTTAATATTGTCGATATTTCGCATGAGCTTTCTCCGTTCAATTATCCACAGGCAGCCTATGTATGCCGGAACGCAATAAAAAATTTTCCAGCATTTACATTTCATATTATACTGGTAGATTTGTTTGATCAGCGGCCAGAACACATGCTTCTGATTCAACACAACAATCAATATATAGGCTGTGCCGACAATGGCTTAATTACTATGATACTCGAGGAAACTCCTGAAAAAATTGTTGCATTGCCTCTTAATCCTACTGAACAAAAAAACACTTTGTATTGTGCCTCTGTATTTGGAAAGGCATACCAGGAAATACTTGCTGGAAAAACAATGGAAGAAGTCGGCGACAGCAGTGTTTCAATAGAGGTAAAAAATCCATTGAGGCCATTGCTCGGGCCAAAGTATATTGAGGGGCAAATAATCTTCATTGATAATTTTGAAAATGTAATTATCAACATTACTAAAGATGAATTTGAAGAGCAAAGGCGCGGAAGAAGCTTTAAAATTGTTTTTAAAAGAGATGAAGTAATTGATAAAATAAGCGAGACTTATGCCGATGTTCCTGAAAGCGAAAAGCTGGCTATATTTAATTCAGCCGGTTACCTGGAAATAGCTATTAACAAAGGAAACGCGGCAGGCCTTTTTGGACTGGAAGGTTATTCAGAAAAATTAAATATGCAAACACAGTACATGCAGAACCGCTTGCTGTATCAAACAGTAAAGGTTTATTTTGAATAAAATATACTTTGAAAATCTTTCTAAAAAATTATATGCAACGCCGACAATTTATAAAAATATCAGGCCTTTCTCTATCATCTTTATTGATAGCAGATTTTGTAAAAGCAGGCAACAAAAAAACATATGTGATTCAAATGCCTGATGCAGTTGAAATCTTTTCGGAAGATAAGTACATTTCCTTGCAATCATCAGATCAACATACATGGAAATACAAGGATGTTATTGTTGAATTAAAAAAATATGATGATAAAGTTGAAGTGCATGTGCAATCGCCATCACTCCCTCTGAAAGAAGCAAGGCTTTCATGGAAATATAATTTTACTGATAACGCAAATATTCTCGGAGATGCCTGGGAAAGAACTTATGGAGATGTGGGCTGGCAAAAAATTAGCGCCTCTCCAAAGGAGTCCTCATGGACAAAAAAATTGCCATGGTATTGCGTTGCCTATAATGACACCAGCACTACATGCTTTGGCGTAAAAACAGGATGTAATACCATTTGTTCCTGGCAAATCGCAAACGATAAACTTCAATTAACATTCGATACAAGAACAGGTGGAAATGGTGTGCTGCTAAAAAACAGAATATTACATGCAGCAGATATTGTAACAACAAAAAATGAAGGGAATGAAAATGTATTTTCAACCGTAAGAAGATTTTGTACACAGATGTGTGATAATCCAAGGCTAACAGAAAAACCCGTTTATGGAATCAATGATTGGTACTTTGCTTATGGAAATAATTCAGCAGAACTTATTTTACAAACAACCTCATTGATGGCTACATTAGCAACCAATGCTGATAATCCTCCCTTCTCTGTGATTGATGCAGGCTGGGCAATTAAATCTCCTTTATTGCCGGATGATTGCTGCTGGGGTAATGATTTTTCTGTTTCCAACAGCAAGTTTGGCGACATGAAAAAACTTGCTGATCAAATAAAAAAAACAGGGATGCGGCCTGGTTTGTGGACACGGCCCTTGTGTGCAAAACACGACGAAAAGAAAAAATTATTAATGCCGTCTGTCCCGGGCCGTGAGGATTCTAAAACTCCTTTTCTTGATCCAACAATCCAGGAGAATATTGAGCGGATAAAAAATCTCTGGAATGCATATCGTCAATGGGGCTTTGAAATGGTAAAGCATGATTTTACCACTTTTGATATTTTTGGGCGCTGGGGTTTTCAAATGGCAGATGGTCTTACAACATCAGGCTGGGAGTTTAATGATAACACAAAAACAAATGCAGAAATTATTTTGAATTTATATAACAACATTCGTGAGGCAGCCGGCGGCATCTATTTGATTGGTTGTAATACAATGAGCCATTTGTCGGCAGGAATTTTTGAACTCAATCGTATCGGCGATGATACAAGTGGTAAAGACTGGGAACGTACCAGAAAGATGGGCGTGAATACACTTGCCTTCAGAATGGTGCAGCATGAAACTTTTTATGAAGCCGACGGAGATTGTGTAGGGCTCACAAATGAAGTACCCTGGAGTAAAAATAAGCAATGGATGGAATTGCTGGCCAGAAGCAGCGCACCCCTATTTATATCTGCACAACCTGATGCTATTGGCGAGGAACAAAAACAATTTATAAAAGAAAGTTTTATAAATGCCGCAAGAACTCAGCCCGTTGCAGAACCTGTTGATTGGCTCACCAATCCATTTCCTTCAAAGTGGCTATTAGACAGGCAGCCGGTGGAGTTTGACTGGAGTTAAAATTGTCAATCACTTTTATTTCCGCCTTTTTATGGGTTGCATTTATAACATTATTAGCCTAAATGGACTCTTGCTATTAGATATTGCTCCGTGTTTTTATAAATACTTCTAAAATGTATGCAAGTGCAATTACCAATACAGCCCCAACTACATTCAGCCATAAGAAAGAAATAACATTTGCTTTATAAATGACAATAACAAAAACTTCAGCAATAATGGAAGCATAAAATATCGCATTGGCTTTTATTTGTTTGAACCAGAATGCTACTAAAAAAATTCCCAGTATAACTCCATAAAATAAGGAACCGAGAATGTTTACAGTTTCAATCAGGCTGTTGCCAAGATTGCTTGCAAACTCAGCAACTCCAATGCAAAAAATTCCCCACGCAAATGTATAGAGCCTTGAAATGCGATAATCTTCTTTCTCAGAAAGGTTTTTTTTGAAAAACTTTTTATGAATATCCACAACACTACAGGATGCAAGGGCATTTAATGCCGCCGCAATGCTTCCCCAGGATGCAAGAAAAATAATAGCAATCAATAAACCTACCAGACCCTTAGGAAGGTAATCAATAACGAAACGTAAAAAAATAAAATTGGTATCATTGACATCTTCTTCAGGCAATGCTTTGGATAAAATATTTTTGTATTCCTTATTTATTTTATTTTTCTGCAAAACATCATCAGGCCTTACTGCCGCATAATTTGTTTCAAGGACAATTAATGAATCTTTATAAGATGTTTCTTTAGCATGGCTTACCTGTGTTTCATTAAAATAAATAGGCGCTTTATGAAACTGGTAAAAAGAAAAAACCAACACACCCAGCATAAGGATTAAAAATTGCATAGGCACTTTTACAATGCCATTGATAAGTAATCCTATTTTGCTTTGCCGGTTGTTCTGTGCCGTTAGGTATCTTCCTACCTGGCTTTGGTCAGTTCCGAAATAGGAAAGCGCCAGGAAAAAACCACCTATAATTCCGCTCCATATATTGTATTTATCTTTCCAGTCAAAGCCTTGTGCTGTTCTTCCGGAAGTTATTACATTCATCTTTCCACTTTTTCCTCCTATCTGCAAAGCATCAAGAAAGCCAACGTTTTCCGGCATAAGGTGTACAACAACATATCCCGCCAGGCACATACCAACGACTACTATCATTAGCTGTAACTTTTGCGTATGCGCCACCGCTTTTGCCCCACCGCTTACGGTATAAATAATAAGCATGCCGCCCATTATAATATTTGTGTAATAGATATTCCATCCAAGTAAGGAGCTTAATATCAATGATGGCGCATATATGCTTATGCCGGTTGAAAGCCCACGTGATAACTGGAACAGGAAGGAAGTAAGGGTTCTTGTTTTAAGATCAAATCTGTTCTCTAAAAATTCATAGGCCGTGTAAACTTTTAGTTTATTAAAAACAGGAACAAAAAAAATGCATATAACGATCATAGCTAACGGTAGTCCAAAATAGTACTGAACGAATCGCATACCGTCAGTGTAGGCTTGTCCCGGTGCGCTTAAAAAAGTAATAGCGCTTGCCTGTGTACCCATAATGCTTAATAGTACAAGATACCAGGGCATATCCCTGTTACTCAAAAAATATCCATCAAGATTTTTTGTTGCCCTGCTTTTGTACACACCATAGATGATGATACAACTTAGCGTAGCTATAAGTACTATCCAGTCCGGAGTACTCATATTACGAAACTCTTAAAGAAGTCTCTTTGCGGATTTAATTTCGGCGCAATCATTACCTTTCAATTTTAATTAAAATAGCGTGTGATAAAATAATAAAAAACTACCTGGAAAATTAAAAAAAACAAAACGGCTATGTACCACTTGTTCCAATATGTTTTTTCATTTTGCATGCTATAATTTGAAACCAGATGGCAAGAGTATAAATTTATTTTTATGGGCGTTACTTATTTTGAGGCAATGCAATCAGGTTTGCCATAAGCCGGTAAGCACCTGGAACACCGGCAGGTAATTCACGAAAAAAAACAAGGCCTGAATATACAAAATTACCTTTACCATACTTTGCTATCACAAGGCTTCCATTACTTTCTTCTTCACCGGTATCATGCATACTCAATGGAGTAATATAATGAGCGTCTAATTGCAGTGCCTGGTAGGTACTTCTTTCCTGTATCCAGCCCTCAAAATCTTTCGCTGATATTTTGTTAGGATAATTTAATGCTGTGTTATCAGGTAATAAAAATTTTACTGCTGCATCTTCTTCAGTAACCCTCGATCCGGAGCTAACATTAAAAGGGTAAGGCCCTACCTTTACTTTTTGGTCGCCTACCTGGTTACTCTTTAAATATTGAACTATTAAGTTTCCTCCATTTTGAACATATTGCATCAGCACATCATTTCTGTTGGTGAGGTATTCGTAAATGTTGTACGCCCGTATTCCTGTTATTATTGCATCAAATTGTTTTAAACTCTGTTCATTGATATCCGCTTCATTTAAAAATTTTATTTCATAGCCCATTTGCTCCAACGCCTGTGGAACTTTGTCTCCTGCACCAACTATATAACCTATTTTTTTTCCAATAATTTTTATATCCAGTTTTAGAAGATTGGCTTTTGCTTTTGGAAAATAAGTGATCGTAGGAATATGATCGTAGGCAATTGTTTTGGTGTAACTGTCATAAACTTCATTTCCATTTTTAACCGATGCATAAATTTCTTCAGTTGTGTTGGATAATTGTGATTGTGGAATAAACATGCTGCTTATATTTTCTTCAAAAACCGGCATTGATGCCTGGTGTATTATATTTTCATTTTTAGTCCAATCATGCGAATATTTTTGCATGACCAAAGGGCTAGGAGAAAGAGCATCTTTGTTAGATTTTAAACGCACTGTTGATGATATAGGTTTATTGTTTAAGGATATGTAATTATCCTTTTCGTAATCCACTTCAATCTTTGGCAATACAGGTATTGGCTCGTACAAATCTCCTTTTACAGGATCAACATACCGGTACTTTACAGCACGCTTCAATGTAAAATCTTCGCCACTGATATTCACTAATATTCTTGCTTCAAAAGATGGATCGTTCTCAGCTTTTCCAATCATCAGCTGATCTTTTACTTCAAAAGTTCCGCCAACCAGTGGATACTCCAGCCAGTATGGTTGTGAGATCTTTTTATTGTCAACTATATGCAAATCCTTATTGATTACTATATTTTGATTCGTCATTAAATCTTTCGATAGAGATGTATCAAAATTTTCAACTGAAATGTTTTTCAATGTTGCCTTTAAATTCTTCCTTTCATTTAATATAAAACTAATTTTAAGATTATCGCCTTGCACTACATGTTGCTGCTCCGAAGTAGCTTCAACATATAACCCGCTGCTTTCTTCAATAATTTGTTGCACTTCATCCATTTTCTTATCACGCCAGTTGCTTACAGGAAATGCTTTTATAGATTGGTATAATCTTATTAATGCAGGGACTGATAAATCAGGATGTTCAAGATTATAAGCAATAATTATGGAATCAATAATAGATTGAATTTTATCTCCTTCAATTCTTTTCCAATTAGTAACTACTCCATCCATTAAATCATTCCTGAGCGGCTCACCTCCTGTTGTTGTAAAATATTCAAATGATTGTCCCTTTCTTTTAGGCCTTCCCTCGCCCTGGCTTTTATGCATCGTTCTTGCTTCGCCACCCAGCTCGCCATAGCTTTTCCCAATCAAAGAATTGTAACCTCCAATATCAATTTTTAACTGGTCTTCGCTGGTCGTATTATTTCCTCCAAAGTTGAAGGTGTTCCACAAAATTCTTTTGGCCTGCCAGGGCCTTACTCCATATTTTAATTGCTCAGGAAATTTTGTTGGATCAGCGGCAGCGACAAATGCCTCGTCTGCTAATATCGCGGAAGCTGCATGGTGCCCATGTCCTGCTCTTTTATCAGGAGGAAATCTTTTAATAATTACATCGGGCTGAAATTTTCGGATAACCCAAACCACATCGCTTAATATTTTTTCTTTATCCCAAATGCGTAAAGCTTCATCTGCACTTTTGCTAAAGCCAAATTCATACGCCCTGGTAAAAAACTGCTCTGCGCCATCCACTCTTCTTGCAGCTAAAAGTTCCTGGGTGCGTATCAATCCAAGTTCTATACCTTGTTCATCACCTATTAAGTTTTGGCCACCATCTCCTCTTGTTAAGCTTAAGTAGGCAGTACGGTATAATTTTTCTTTTGCAAAATATGGAAGCAGTGCATTGTTTTCATCATCCGGATGTGCACCGATATATAGAACCGATCCCAGGACATTCAGCTTTTTTATTTGCTGATAAATTTCTGACGAAGTGTATGTTTCAGGAGATTGGGAAAAAGCGAAAAGTGAAAAGTGAAAAGTGAAAAGTGAAAAAAGGATCTTACGCATTTATTTATCTGGTTTGAGATACGAATGTAGTATATAGTTCTTTTTGTTAAGTTGCCATTTAAATAAAAATCCGGAAAAGTTTTGTTAGCCGGCTTTTAAAAAGAAATATGTCCCTGGAAATTATTGTAATTCCAAAAACTGTACATTGAAGAAATTCTTTAATATTATTAAGTCTTACTACATAACTTAAATTCGTGTAAAAAAGCACTATGATAAGGATTCAAATTTTTCAGTTTCTTTTGTTTCTTTTATGTTTATGTGGAGTATCATACGCACAGCAAAATAAATTAAACGCATACAATTATAGTATCAATAAAAGTATTGCCTGCAAAAATGGAGCAGTTGTTTCTGCACATGCACTGGCAAGCCAGGTAGGCGTATATATTTTGAAAGAAGGTGGTAATGCCGTGGATGCGGCTATAGCAACGCAGCTTTCGCTGGCTGTTGTTTACCCTGGTGCAGGGAACATTGGCGGTGGTGGATTTATGGTTGCTCATTTAAAAAGTGGTAAAAACATTACTATTGATTACCGCGAAACTGCACCGGAAGCTGCATCAAGAGATATGTACCTTGATGCTAACGGTAACCCACAAATGCAATTATCCCAGGACGGCCATCTTGCAGCCGGTGTGCCGGGGACAGTAGCCGGATTATTTGCCGCTATGAAATATGCCAGGCTTCCTTTTAAAAAATTGATACAACCGGCAATAGATCTTGCAGAAAAAGGTTTTGCCATTTCAAAAGCACAGGCAGAAAGTTTTAATGATACAAAGAATGAATTTATAAAATTGAATTCAACAACTCCCGTATTTGTAAAAAGTGTTGAATGGAAAAAAGGTGATACACTTATACAAAAAGAACTTGCTAATACTTTAAAAAGAATAAGAGATTATGGAGCTAAAGGATTTTATGAAGGTGAGACTGCAAAACTTATCGTAGCTGAAATGAAAAAAGGCCATGGCATTATTACAGAAAACGATTTAAAAAATTATAAAGCGAAAGATCGTGAGCCCGTCATTTTTGAATACAAAAAAAATACCGTTATTACGATGCCATTACCAAGTAGCGGAGGAATTATTCTTGAGCAAATGTTGAAAATGAGTAGTAGCAAAAATCTTAGCGATATGAAATTTGAAACTGCAAATTCAGTACAGTTAATGACTGAAGTGGAACGCCGGGCTTATGCTGATCGTGCGAAATTCCTGGGTGATCCTGATTTTGTGAAAGTTCCTATAAAAACTTTAGTAAGTGATGAATATCTAATAAAAAGAATGAATAATTATGAGCCGGGTAAAGCAGGAAACAGCGAAGTTATAAAAGAGGGAATGATAAATGTTGAAAGTGAAGAAACTACTCATTTAGATGTCCTGGATAAAGAAGGCAATGCCGTTTCAGTAACTACAACATTGAACGGCGGCTATGGTAGCAGAACAGTTGTTGCAGGCGCAGGGTTTTTATTAAATAATGAAATGGATGACTTTAGTGTAAAGCCGGGTGTGCCCAACATGTATGGTGCTGTAGGCGCCGAAGCTAATTCAATTGCGCCCCGAAAACGCATGCTGAGCAGTATGACACCTACCATAGTTTTAAAAAATAATGTACCATGGATAGTTTTAGGAACTCCCGGCGGCACTACTATTCCTACCAGTGTTTACCAAACGCTGGTTGATATTATTGATTTTAATATGAAACCCGCCGATGCAGTGAACAAGCCAAAGTTTCATCATCAATGGCTTCCTGACGAAATTATGGTTGAAGAAGATTTTGATAAAAATGTTATCAGTCAATTAAAGCAAATGGGTTATAAAATAAATACAAGAGAAGCTATCGGAAGAACTGAAATCATTATGGTAATGCCTGATAATACAATACAGGCTGTAGGCGATAAGCGGGGCGATGATGCCGCTACCGGTTATTGATCACATTAAATTCTTTTCACTAAGGAAACCAGTTTAACTCATTTACATTTCCGAAATAGTTTGTGAAAAATTTCATTAACAAATCTTACTGAAAAGTATTGCATCTCTCCTCATCTTTCCTGGAATAGTTTCCGTAACTCTTATTATTAAAACTATTATTAACAGGTTTGCATTAACAACAATGTAAAAATCAAAAACAATTTTATGAAAAAAATTCTTGTACTATTATGCGCCATAACATTGAGCGTAGCAGCATTTTCACAGGAGAAAATGGACAAAATGGACAAAATGAAATCTGAAAAGATGGGTAAAATGGCTGATGGCGTTATGATGAAAGATGGCAAAATGATGGTAACGAAAAATGGCGAGACAATGCAAATGGACAAAGACATGAAGATGAGCAATGGTACAATGGTTATGGCCGATGGATCTGTAAAGATGAAAAACGGAAAAACCATGATGTTGAAGGATGGAGAGATGATGAAAATGAATGGCAAAATGAGTAAAATGAAAGAGGACAAAATGATGAAGCATAAATAATTTTTCCATCATAGTTTTTAAAATGCCATCATTTAAACTGATGGCATTTTTTATTTCGATATATTTTTCTTAAACAAAAAACAGGCTCTAAAATTTTCACATCGCTTACAGTTAATAGAGTAAAATTTTGTTAAAGGGATGTTTAGAAAATCACCTCACAACTCCCACGATCTGCTAAATCTGTATGTTTGTTTATTTTTGCGAATCAATTTTCTTTTCCCTGAAAAAATTTTATAAAATATTTCTCAGATTCCTGCTGGGATTCTTTTTGCTCATACTGGTTCTATGGGTATTACTTCAAACAACTTTTTTCCAAAATTTTATTGTAAAAAAAGTAGCAAAGAGTTTATCAAAAAGCCTGCACACAACTGTTTCGATTAAGCATGTTGACTTTGAGCTTTTTAATAAAATGTTATTACAAGGCATATTGGTCCTTGATCAAAACAAGGATACATTGTTATATGCAGGCACTGCCAAAGTAAATATAACCGACTGGTTTTTCTGGAAAGACAATATCACTCTTAAATATGTGGGCCTTGATGATGCAATGATTAATTTAAATAGAAAAGATTCTGTTTGGAATTACCAGTTTATGGTTGATTATTTTTCAGGGCCTAAAAAAAATAATAAAGACACTTCCGGTTCAATACAACTTAACCTTGATGTAGTTGAATTAAACCGGTTTAAAATCTGGCAGAAGGACGAGTGGAGAGGAGAAAATCTCTTAGTTTCTTTGAATAAGCTTGATCTTAAAGCAGACGCACTTGATATTAATAATAATATAATCAATATAAATTCCATCAATATCGACCATCCTGTTTTTTCGCAATATGATTATGATGGTAATCGCCCCGTGGATACAACATCTTCGCCAATTCAAAATGATGATACAGGGCTAAAATGGAATACAAATGATTGGCGGCTTTTAGTAAAAAATATAAAAATTACAAATGGTAATTTTTCAATGGAGAAACAATCCTCAAGGCCAGCCTTTACTAACAGGTTTGATGACAGGCATCTTGTGCTTTCTGAAATAAATGGTGCTATTAAAAACTTCCGGTTTATAAAAGACACCTTAACTGCAAATGTGCTTGTGTCTGCCAAAGAAAGAAATGGGTTTAATATAAAAAAACTAAACACTGATTTTAAGTTTACTCCGCACTTAATGGAATTAAAACATTTGGATCTTGTAACCAATAAAAGCCATCTTGGAAATTATTATTCCATGAGCTATAATAGTTTCCAGGATGATATGCAGGACTTCGTGCATACGGTTACTGTTGAAGGACATTTTAAAAACAGTGAACTCAATAGCGATGACCTTGCCTATTTCGCGCCGGAAACAAAAACATGGAATAAAATCTTTTCACTTAACGGCGATGCAAGAGGAACAATTGATAACTTCTCTGCAACAAAAATGATAATACGGGCTGGTGAAAATAATTATCTTGATGGTGATATTAGCTTACGGGGCCTTCCGGATATTGACGAAACTTTTCTTGATTTCAGATCGAGGGAAATGCGAACAACTTATTCAGAACTGGCAGCGCTTATTCCCTCATTAAAAAGTATAGACAACCCACGCCTGAGTGCATTTGGCAGGATAGGATTCACAGGAAGTTATACGGGATTTATTCGCGACTTTGTGGCTTATGGAACTTTAACTACGGATATTGGAACACTTCGGACAGACCTGCACATGCAGGTTCCAGCCAATGGTAAAGCAATTTATAATGGAAAAATCTCCACTGATAATTTTCAACTTGGTAAATTTATTAGTAACAGCCAGATTGGGAATATCGCTTTCAGCGGAAATATAAATGGAAAAGGCTTTAATGCTAATGACGTTAATATAGGAATTGATGGAAACATAAGACGAGTAGTTTTTAATGGTTACCCATACTCGAATATAATTGCTCATGGCAATTTTGAAAAAAAGATATTTTCAGGAGCTGGAAGTATTAATGACCCGAACGTAAAGATAGATACACTTACGGGTACAATCAATTTTAGTAAATCGGATCCTGAGTTTAGGTTGAATGCTAATGTGGGCGTTCTTAATCTTAAACAACTTGGCTTTACTAATGACAGCCTTTCCTTAACCGGTATTTTCAATCTAAACTTTACAGGAAATAATATTGATAATTTTTTGGGCTCTGCGAAAATATACAATGCCATATTACTTGATAAAGATCAACACCTGTCATTCGATTCTCTTACGATCAATTCTTCATTAGAAAATGGAAAAAAATATTTAACGCTTAATACCAATGAACTGGATGCCGAGCTTACCGGGCATTTTAATATCATTGAACTCCCCGATGCATTTCAATTGTTTTTATACAAATATTATCCTGCTTATATTAACAAGCCTAAACGCAAAATTCAAAACCAGGATTTTACATTTCTGATTAAGGCAAAAAATGTGAGCGATTACATTGCGCTATTCGATAAAAAAATGAGCGGTCTTAATAATTCGATTTTTACCGGTAATATAAATGTTGCAGAAAACACACTGAACCTCCAGGCAGATGTTCCTCTTTTTACCTACAGTAATATTGATTTTAATAATATTCATTTTACAGGAAAAGGTACAAGGGATACACTTACTTTTGTCGGTGACATTGAAGATGTAGTGATTAATGACAGCCTTCATTCACCCAAGACGAGGCTACAGGTGGTTGCCGCAAATGATATCTCTGATGTAATCCTTAATACATCTGCCAATAAAACTTTAAATTCTGCTGATCTTTCTTTTAGGGTTTTTACCAAGAAAGATGGATTTGATTTAGTGGTGAACCCTTCAAACTTTATTATAAATCAAAAAAAATGGACGATTGAAAAAGGAGGCAGGCTGGAACTGATAAGAGACATGCTTATAGCAAGTAATATCAGGCTTAAGCAGGATGGACAGGAAATCTCTGTTTCAACGGAGCCATCCGAAACCGGCTCCAGTAACGATGTTGTAGTTGGAGTAAACAATCTGAACATCGGTGATTTAGCTCCGCTATTTACAAAAACAGTAAGTGTGAATGGGTTTATGACCGGCCTTATTCGAGTTAACGATCCTTTTGGAAAACTTGCAGTTGAGTTTGATACTAAAACGGAACAATTTCGTTTTGAGAATGATTCAATTGGAGTGCTAAGCACAAAAGGTGAATATTTATCAGGGCCTGGCAGTGTTACATTGAATGCAATTTCAGATAATAAATTATACAATTTCGCAGCAGATTTTGCTTACCTGCCCAAGGATTCCAGCGGTAATAAACTAAACGGATCTATCATTTTAAATAACTCAGCCATACATATCCTGGAAAAATATCTTGGGGGCATCTTCAGCGGAATATCGGGCAGGGCAACAGGAAAATTAAATCTTTCAGGTGAATCAGCTGATCCTAAATTAACCGGATCAATAAGACTTGATAGTACTACCATGACTGTTGATTACACCCGCTGCCGATACATTTTCGAAAACAATACGATTATTAATTTTAAACCTGACGAGATTGATTTTGGAACTATAAAAATAAGAGACACATTAGACAATACCGCAACGGTAAGTGGAAAATTGTATCATAGTTTTTTTGATAATTTTTTCTTTAATGAATTTCATTTAAAAACAGATCAAAGGGGAAATAATCCGGGCAGGTTTGTTTTATTGAATACGACGGCAAGAGATAATAAACAATTTTATGGCAACCTGATAGGCGATGCCGAATTATCTCTTAATGGATTTGTAACAGATATGCGGATGAATATAACGGGGCAGCCTACTGATAGTAGTCATATTTATTTACCTACAGGAGAAACTGCGGAAACCGGCACACTGGATTATATTGAATTCACAAAGTTTGGCCGTGAAATGAAAGCTGACCTTGCAAACAGGGAAAATTCCAGTATAAAAGTAGATATGGAAATAACAGCCAATCCTTTTGCAAAAATTGATGTGATACTTGATGAAACAACAGGCGATGTCATAAAAGCACAGGGAGGTGGAAAGCTCAATATAACTGCTGGTACCAAGGACCCGTTGACCATAAGAGGCAGGTATGATGTACAGGAAGGAGAATACACTTTTAATTTTCAAACATTTCTTAAAACTCCTTTTACTCTGCAGTCAGGTTTTATTGAATGGCAGGGCGATCCATATCTCGCCAACCTCAATATCGATGCTGTTTACAGGGCTCAGCAGGTTTTGTTAAGCAACATACCAACCAGCTCAGGATTCTCAAATGCAAAGGGCGATGTTGATATAATTTTTAAACTGAGGGGAACTTTGAAAGACCCACGGCCTGAATTTGAATTCCAGTTTCCATTTGATAATCCTTTGAAATCGGACCCAATTGCCAACGAGTATTTGAAAACAAGATATGAAGCAGATAAAAATGAACTTAACAAGCAAGTTACTTCGCTGTTATTATTCAATACTTTTATGAGTGATGATCAACGGTTACTAAGCAGTAATAACACAGGGAATTTTGTAACAAGAAGTGTAGGTCAATTACTTTCGGCTACCATATCGTCTTCTTTGAACAACTGGTTGCAAAAAATATTAAACACAAATTCTGTAAATCTCTATACCAATATAAATACAGCTGATTTTAATTTTGGAGTTACACAAAAGGAATTACAGAATGTTGGAAATTTTGGTTTAAGAACAACGTTTTTTAATAATAAACTTTTGGTGAAAGTCGGTGGTAATGTAGATTATAGAATAGGGCAGACCCCAAGTAACTCCAATTCAAATTTTTTATTTACACCGGATGTATCATTCGAATACATCATTTCGCCGGACGGCAGATTCAGGGTAATTGGCTTTAACAGAAGTGATGCAGATATTGGGGACATATCTGGTAACATCCGGCGTAACAGGACTGGCGTGCAACTTTCTTATAGGAAAGAGTTTGATAGTTTTGAAGAATTTTTTACAAATGAAAAAAAGAAAAGAAGATTGATTGCTGATACCACTAAAAAAAAACAGTGAGTAATAACTAACAACTAAAAATACAACAAAGCCTTACCGATTGCTGATTGGGATAATGTCACGGCATGGTTTTCCGCTTATAAACTTTTAAGGTGAAATTATTTCATCCGAAATCCCGATGGATAGCAAGACCTAATAGGGGCAATTCTTACTTTCTGATTTGCTGATAGCATGGGAAGCAAAAAGATTTCCTGTAAATTGTTTTTTATATGGCAAGTGTGTGCCTGGAAAACCCCGATGGGATAGAAAACTAAACCGGCTAGCCAAGGATTTACTGCGCAACAAAACCACTATCTTAGATTGATAATTGCATTGACGCAATTCAATAATACAAAAAACGAAGGTGGCAGGTAATGGCGTTGAAGAGATTGCAAAAATGCGAGTTATGGGTAATTGTGTAAATACAAACGTTATGCGAAAGCTTAGCGAAACCTCATACAAATGGTAAAATCAGTATTTCGGAAAGCCTCTTTCATTGGATTTATTATTTTAACATTACTTGCAATTTTCTGCGGATTTTTTACTTATATATTAATATCAATCCATTTCTTGAATGGCAATTTTTTGAGAACTACTTTGACAAAAGCAGAATCTGTAATTTTTATTTGTATTTTCGGTTTCCTTACTCTTTTAATTATTAGACTACTTATAGTCGACCCTATGAACGTAACTATTAATTCAAACAACCAAGAAATCGTTTTTATTCATATCTTTTCTAAAATAAAAAAATCATATTCTTTTTTCCGATTTCGATTATTGTGTTGAAACATACGAACGTAGCATTGGAGGTAGTGCTAAAGCCATATATTTAATTAAGAATAAAAAACTAAAGAAAGCAATAAGAGGTTATTACTTTTCAAACATCGATGAAATGCAGAAAGCCTTAAATAGCATGCCTAGTCTTGGATTCAAAAAGTTCAACTTGTTCAGTTCTTTATCTCTTTATTTTACACGAAACTCTTAGAAAGACCCCTTCACATAACAAGGGGTCACTGTTGCACGACCGTGATTCTGCAAAAGGTTAGCTATAGATCCCCCGCCATGGTTCGTGGCACACGAAACAATTTTTTTAAATTTTAAGTTAGGACTCTAAATTAGAGTATGCAAATTCAAAGGAAATCCTATTTTGAAATTGATACAACATATTTTTTTACAGCCACTATTCACCAATGGCAGCCACTATTGATTTCCAAAGAAAATAAAGAACTTATAGTTAATTATTTAAAAGAGTTATCAGCCAGGGGCTTTATAAAAGTATATACATTTGTCATTATGCCCAATCATGTTCATTTCATTTGGCAGCAACTTCAGAAAAATGGAAGGAAACACCCCAGGGAAGTTTTTTAAAATATACGGCACACGAATTTCTAAAAACATTAAAACAAAATGGTACATCAAAACTCTATGAGGTAAATGCAGCAAATAAAAAACATGAAATCTGGCAAAGAGATTCTTTGAGTATAAGAATAGGTAGCAGAGACTTTGCAAAGCAAAAGATAGATTACATTCACTTTAATCCTGTTAGTGGTAAGTGGAATCTTGCCAAAGATTATTTGGATTATTATTATTCATCTGCGAGATTTTATAAAACAGGTGTGGATGAATTTGAGTTTTTCAATAACCTGTTTCATGGAGATGGATAAAAACTCTTTTCGCGTGCCACGAACCAAGGCCATGAGCTTTATGACCGATTATAAGACGGCATGGCTAAATGCTCAAAAGTTTTTTTCAATACTCAAAAAAGAAGAACGCTTTACCATTTCCGAGTTGGAGAATGGTACCCATGTTGTGAGGCTTGACATAAAAGGCAAAAACATAAATCGTTTTAGAGATTCCCTTGCTAAAAAAATATTCAATTACATGAGCCTGTGGAAAATGGATTCTTTTTGAAAATCAATCCAACTATTAACCGAATTCAACCCGAAGCTTTAGAACAATTATTTTTAGATTCGCTAAAGTCACAAGACTAAAACCGCAGCTAACATGCGATCCATTGTACCTATTACAACCTTGAGTAGAAATAATATCTTAGATCAATAAATTTGTTTTTGAAAGAGAAAGATTAATATTGAATTAACCTTTCTACTTCGCAAGATTTTTTCCTCATTCCAAATTTTATTTTTTAAGTCAGCATACTTCAACTCCAGTACCATCGTAATTTTTATGACTTCGCCAATATCTTATGCCCCATCTTATCCCTCTTTGTTTTCAGATATTTTTCATTGTGAGAATTTGACTTGATTTCTATTGGAACTGTATCAACGATTTCCAATCCGTAACCGAGGAGGCCTGCTCTCTTTTTAGGATTGTTACTGATAAGCCTTATTTTAGAAACTCCTAATTCTCTTAATATTTGTGCACCAACTCCATAGTCTCTTTCATCCATAGAAAATCCAAGTTCCAAATTTGCCTCCACTGTATCAAGCCCTTCTTCCTGCAGCTTATACGCTTTAAGTTTATTCAACAAACCTATTCCCCGCCCTTCCTGGTTCATGTATAATATTAACCCCTTGCCTTCTGCCTCAACCATTTTCATAGCCGCGTGAAGCTGGTCACCGCAATCGCATCTTAATGAGCCAAGAATATCTCCGGTCATACAGCTTGAGTGAACCCTTACTAACACGGCTTCATCTTCTTTCCAATCACCTTTTTTCAAAGCCATGTGTTCTTCCCCTGTATTAATTTGTTTGAAAGCAATTAGTTCAAATGTTCCAAATTTTGTAGGCATCTTTACCCTTACATCTTCTTTAATAAGCGTCTCTTTTTTCAGGCGATAAGCGATAAGGTCTTTAATAGAAATAAGCTTAAGATCATGTTTGGAAGCGATTTCCCGCAACTGTGGTAATCTTGCCATTGTGCCATCTTCATTCATAATCTCAACCAATACACCCGCCTCGCCATGGCCGGCAATTTTAGCAAGATCAACTGTTGCCTCGGTGTGGCCCGTACGCCTTAATACGCCCCCCGATTTTGCACGCAACGGAAAAATATGCCCCGGCCTTCCTAATTGTTCAGGTTTTGTTTCCGGATCAATTAATGCCTGAACTGTTTTTGCACGATCATGTGCAGATATTCCTGTGGTGCATCCATTGCCAAGCAGGTCAACACTTACCGTAAAAGGTGTGGCATGTAAAGCTGTATTTTTATTAACCATAAGGTCAAGCTTAAGCTCTTCGCATCTGTCTTCAGAAATAGGGGCACAAATAAGGCCGCGGCCATGAGTGCTCATAAAGTTTATAATCTTCGGGGTAACGTTTTTAGCCGAGGTAACAAAGTCCCCTTCATTTTCCCTTTCTTCATCATCAACAACAATAACCAATTTGCCAGCCTTAATATCTTTAATGGCATCTTCAATAGTGTCTAACATATAAAATATTTATTTGCAAAGATAGTTCATAGATTAGTTCATAACAGGTAGAGAGATAGTTAACAGTTTGATTTTATGGTTTTACTTAGTTCTGAAAACCTAACTTGTTTCTTAATCTTTACTTGACATTCTTATGCAGCGAAAGTTCTGCATATTTTGCCTTTTTGGTGTTAATAAATGTTAATCCCTAATCAAGAATTATTTATTTCCTTTGCCTGAAAAAATCAAAACACCATGACTCCCCCAAAAATTATCCCTTTAATATTAGTATTATTATTTTTATCCCTTTTGATGAAGGCCCAGGTTACTACTAGTAGTATGAATGGGTTTGTAAAAACAGCAGGTGGAGAACCCTTAACAGGGGCTACTGTAACAGCAATACATGAACCCACTGGAACCAGATACATTGTAATTACCAGGAAAAACGGCCAGTATGATATAAATAATATGAATCCCGGAGGCCCTTATAATATTCAGGTTTCCTATGTTGGTTATAGTAATGAAAATAAGGATAATATTTTTCTTTCACTGGGTGAAAAAGCTCAATATGATTTCGTTCCTTCTACCAGTGCTTCCCAACTTACTGCAGTCGTAATTTCAGCTACAAGAACTTCCGGCCAATCAAAAGGTGGTTCAGAAACTAATATAGGCAGAGATAAAATTCAAAATATTCCTACGGTTGGCAGGAGTGTAAATGATTACCTGCGTTTTACGCCACAGGCTAAAATAACTGCAGATGGAGGCGTATCATTAGCGGGGCAAAATAATAGGTACAATGCTTTTTATATAGATGGAGCTATAAATAATGACGTATTTGGCATTGCAGCATCGGGCACAAATGGTGGCCAGGCTGGCATTAACCCTATTTCAATCGATGCAATTGATCAGTTTCAGGTAGTGCTGAATCCTTTTGATGCTTCTATTGGTGGGTTTACAGGAGGTGGAATAAGTGCAACGACACGTTCGGGAACAAATAATCTTACAGGTTCCGTATGGTATTATTTTCGTAATGAAAATTTGGCTGGTAAAACACCCGGTGATATTCCTAAAAATCAAAGAACAAAGCTTGCCAATTTTGATAATAAAATTTATGGCGCCAGGTTAGGAGGCCCCATTATTAAGAATAAGCTTTTCTTTTTTCTATTAGCAGAAGGAGAAAGAAATACACGGCCACAACCCTTTTCAGGAACGTATAACGGTAACACGAAGCCTGATTCAATTGCCATACTTGTCAATCATCTAAAACAAACTTATAATTATGATGCGGGAAGCTATCTCGATAATCCGGAAAAAGTAAATGTAGACAGGATTACGGCAAAGCTTGATTGGAATATTAATAATTCAAACAAGTTTTCAGTTAGTTACAGGTATAATTCAGGAAATCGTTATAATACAAGTGCTACAAGCAGCACTACCATTAATTTTTACAATAATGGATATATATTTCCAAGCACAACTCATACAGGAACAGCCGAATTGCGTACAGCTTTTAAAGGAAACAAAACTAATCGCCTGTTAGTTACCTACACAAATGTGTTAGATGACAGAAATCCACTTGGGGCTAAATTTCCAAGAGTTACTATACGGGATGGTGCAGGCAGTTTAATTTTTGGCACTGAGAATTTTTCTACAGGAAATTTATTGAGGCAAAAAAACTGGACATTCAATGATGCCTTTAAATTTGCGGTTGGTAAAAACGTGTTTACTCTAGGAACCGATAATTTATACAGCGATGCATATAACGTTTTTATCCGGGATCTTTTTGGTACATACGTTTATGCAAATCTTAATGATTTTATAACTGATGCAAAACCTGCGCAATACGATCATTCATTTTCTTTACTTGAAAATAAAACCGATGAAGCTAATTCACCTTCGGCGGCCAGCTTTAAGTTTTTGAATCTTGCTTTTTTTGCAAACGACGAAATTAAAGTAAATGATCAGTTTACTTTAAATGCGGGTTTACGTATTGAAAAAACAGAATATCTTGATGATCCTAAAGAAGATCATTTTTTTAATGACACAGCCCTTGCCATTCTTTCTCAATATTATAACTTACGTGGCGCCCGTTCGGGGCAAATTGCCAAAGTACCTTTTTCAGTTTCTCCCCGCTTAGGTTTTACCTACAAAATTCCGGATGAGAATGTAACCATAAGAGGTGGGCTGGGTTTATTTGCCGGTCGAATTCCCCTTGTATGGCCGGGTGGAGTTTATAATCAAAATGGCGTAAGCCTTGGTGGTGTGCGGGCAAATAATCCAAATATTACATTCAGAGCTGATCCATTCAATCAATATACACCACAGGATTTGGGAATAAGCCTCGCTAATGCGAAAGGTGAAGTTGATCTCATTTCAAAAAATTTTAAATCACCAAAAATTTTCAGGGCATCTCTTGGAGCCGACAGGAAGTTGGGCAATGGCTGGACAGGCACAATTGAATTATTATTCACAAAAAATATACAGGAAATTTATTACCAGCAATTAAATATTTTACCTCCAGCACTTAAATCAGTTGGCCCGGGGGCAAGAACTGTGTACAGCTTTACTGGTACTCCTGATAAGCCAGGTTTAAGACCAGGCAATGTTAATCCTTATACCGATATTCTTTTATTGTATAATAATCCTGATAAAAAAGGGTTCTCTTATAATTTTACCGCAAGTATTGAAAAGGCCTTCCGTAAAGGTTTTTCTTTCAACCTAAGCTATAGCTATGGAAACTCCCAGGTAACTAATGAAGGTACCAGTTCACAAAACTCCTCTCAGTGGAGGTTTATGGAAACAGTTAATGGAAGAAATTTCCTTCCCCGCTCTACATCAGACTTCGATCTTGGTCACAGGATTTACAGTTATGCATCAAAAAAATTCAGTTATGCAAAAGATCATATCGCAACTACAATAAGCCTTGTGTATAACGGCCAGTCCGGTTCCCCGTATAGCTATGTTTATTCTGCAAGCCCTGTCGGAGATAGGAGCAGGTTTGAAACCAACGATCTTATATATATTCCGACACCTGGTGATCTGCAATCACAAATTTTTCTGCCTAACACTTTGGGGGGCAATACCTACACCCCTCAGCAACAAAAAGATCTTTTAAATCAATACATTCAAAATGATAAATATCTATCAAAGCACAGGGGAGAATTTGCTGAACGTAATGGCGCAAGACAAAAGTTTACAAATATTCTTGACTTAAAACTGACACAAGATTTTAATTTGAAGTTATCCAAACATACTTATCAGTTACAATTTACTTATGATGTTTACAATTTTACTAATATGCTGAACAGGAAATGGGGTAAAACATATTTTTTAAGTAATGATAACTATAGCCTGATCCAGTTTGCCGGCTTTGTAAGTGCAACAGACCTTACACCACAATATAAGTTTTCACCTCAAAATAGCCCTACTCCTTATGGCTTAAACACCAGTACTGCTCCGGGGCTTAGTGCAAGGTGGATTAGTCAAATAGGGTTGAGGCTGAATTTTTAATAATTGATTTTTATAATTTTAAAATGCCCTGATAATTCAGGGCATTTTTTTTATTATACCCGGAGTTTTTTGGTTTTATTTATCAGATAACTTTAAAAGCAACAAAATAATAATTGTTAGCAGCTGCAATTAACTTAAGATTTATGGGGTACGCTTTTAAGAAATCATCAAAGGCTTTAAACTCGTGGGTGGGTACTGCAAATTCGTCAAAGAAAATGATGTCATCTTTTTTTAAAAAAGGGGCAAGGCTGGTAAGAGCATAAAGAGTAGCAGAATATAAGTCTGCATCCAGCATGATAACATTTTTTCCCTGGTTATCTAACTCCTGTAAAAATCCCGGAAGAGTTTGTTGAAATAACCCTTGATAAAATTTTATTCTTGAATCAGAAATTTGGGGAACCTGGTTATTGGTATTGAATTGCCCTTTTTTATATTCTCCGAAATCTTCAGGTAAACCTGTAAATGTGTCAAAGCCATAGAACCAGCTTTTTGAATTTGAATTGTGCTGCACAAACCAACGAAAAGAATGACCATCTGCTACTCCGAACTCCAGGTAGTTAATGATAGTGCCTGACAAGGATTCATTTTCAATAACCCATTTGTACAAATCAAATCTCTTTTTATAGTCCCATTTGCCTGGAAAATCATTATAAGCGATTTTTTTATTTTTTTGTACCCATGATGAAAATTTTGTGAGATAAAAAAGATTTGAGAAAAACCCTGAAAAAATATTAAAAAATATATGTAACCGCAGGTATACAAAAACTATTTTGGTATAGCGTATTATAAAAAGCTTCATTGATTATTTTTTGAGAATTTGAATTCGTATAGAAAGCTTATGGTATTCATTGCCCAATTTATAGATAATACCGAAATGAAACAGGATTATTCGAAAACATTTACCATTGATATGTTATCAAAAAGCTTAACGAGGAAATGAAATAGTTTTCGAAAATTTTTGCATCATTGAACTACGACCGATCTGCCAAATAAAAATCCCTTTGCAATAATGCAAAGGGATTTACTAAAAACTTTATAAAAGACTGGATGAAATTAATATCCCATGTCACCCATTCCACCACCACCCATTGGAGGCATTGATGGCTTATCTTTTTCCGGCCTATCAGAAATTACACACTCTGTAGTTAATAACATACCTGCAATTGAGGCTGCATTTTCTAAAGCTATACGGGTAACTTTAGTAGGATCAATAACACCCGCAGCCTTCAAATTTTCATATATTTCAGTTCGGGCATTAAATCCAAAATCACCTTTGCCTTCTTTTATTTTTTGCACAACGATACTACCTTCAATACCGCTATTGATAACGATCTGGCGAAGAGGTTCTTCAACCGCACGCTTTACAATCTGGATACCAGTAGTTTCGTCTTCATTACTACCTTTAAGATTTTCAAGGCTTTCAATGGCACGGATGTAAGCAACACCACCACCAGCTACTATTCCTTCTTCCACGGCAGCTCTTGTTGCATGAAGCGCATCGTCCACACTGTCTTTCTTCGCCTTCATTTCAACTTCAGTTGCAGCGCCTACATAAAGAACGGCAACACCTCCACTTAATTTAGCAAGACGTTCCTGCAGTTTTTCTTTATCGTAATCAGAAGTTGTAGATTCAATTTGTGATTTAATCTGGTTTACTCTTGCAATTATATCTTCTTTAGCACCTTTACCATCAACAATTGTTGTATTGTCTTTGTCAATAGTTACTGAAGAAGCTTCACCCAAATAAGTAAGGTCAGCATTTTCTAATTTATAACCCTGGTCTTCACTTATTACGATACCTTTTGTAAGTACGGCAATATCCTGTAACATTTCTTTTCTACGGTCACCAAAGCCAGGAGCTTTTACAGCAGCAACTTTTAAAGTGCCACGTAATTTATTTACAACTAATGTAGCCAATGCTTCCCCTTCTAGATCTTCAGCAATTATTAATAAGGGACGTCCGCTTTGCGCAACTTTCTCAAGTATGTGCAGGATATCTTTCATTGAAGATATTTTCTTATCATAAATAAGAATGTATGGATTTTCCAATTCTGCTTCCATTTTTTCGCTGTTAGTTACGAAGTATGGAGATATATAACCTCTGTCAAATTGCATACCTTCTACCACTTCAACTGTTGTATCAGTTCCCTTTGCTTCTTCAACGGTTATAACACCCTCTTTACCAACTTTAGTCATTGCCTGTGCAATCAGTTTACCAATTGACTCTTCGTTATTGGCAGAAATAGAAGCAACCTGTTCAATCTTGCTAATATTGTCTCCAACAGATTCAGATTGACTTTTTAAATGCTCAACTACAGCAATAACAGCTTTGTCAATACCGCGTTTTAAATCCATAGGGTTTGCTCCGGCAGCAACATTTTTAAGGCCTTCGCTAATTATTGATTGGGCAAGCACAGTTGCAGTAGTAGTACCGTCACCTGCAATATCTGCAGTTTTAGAAGCTACTTCTTTCACCATTTGGGCACCCATGTTTTCAATAGGATCTTCCAGTTCAATTTCTTTCGCAACCGTAACACCATCTTTAGTTATACTCGGAGCACCGAACTTTTTTTCGATTACTACATTACGTCCTTTGGGTCCCAGGGTTACTTTAACAGCATTCGCCAAAGTGTCAACTCCCTTCTTCATTTTATTGCGGGCTTCAATTTCAAAAAATATTTGTTTAGACATATTATTTATTGTTTAATTAAAATTTAAAAAAATGGTTTAATTAACTTTCATTAAAATATCCGACGCTCTCATTATTAAATAATCTTCGCCTTCAATAGTAATTTCAGTACCGCCATATTTACCATACATAATGGTATCTCCGGCTTTTAATTGCATAGGGATTAAAGTACCGGTTTGCTCTGCATATTTTCCTTTACCTACTGCTACTACTTTACCTTTCTGAGGTTTTTCCTTTGCAGTATCAGGAATTATAATACCACCTGCAGTTTTTTCTTCAGCCGCATTTGGTTTAACCAGAACCCTGTCATCAAAGAGTTCAAATGATTCTTTTGCCATAATTTTTAATTTTTTTGATTTTGTAATTGGGATGCAAATGTACACGAATAATTGTACCAAAGGCGCTAATCAGTTGTGTTGGCAGTTATACAAGGTTAGTGGCAGTTTAATAATGATCAAGTCGGTCAAAATTTCACAAAACTTAAACTAATTGACATTTAAGTTATTATATTCCATTGCTTTTTGAGAGTATTGAGGTCACTTTCCGACAGGCGGTTTTGCAAGTATTGACCCTTTTTCTTTTTTTGCCTGAACGCTTCGTATAGGGTTACCGCACATGCTACCGAAATATTAAGAGACTTAATAATTCCCACCTGCGGAATTATAAAATTACCATTAGAATATTGCCTTATTTCCTCGCTTACTCCAAAAGTTTCGTTTCCAAATACAAGAGCGATTGATTCTGTAAGATCCATATCATAGATTTCAACAGAATCCTCGCTTAAATGCGTTGTATAAATCTTCTGATATTTTTTTTTTATCTCTGTGAAACAAATATCAGCCTGTGTAAATTGGTGAACATTAAGCCATTCACTGGCTGTAGAAGAACTTCGATATCCCCATTTTTTCTGCGGAGAAACGCGGTTATTTAATATATACACATCTTGTATGCCGACGGCATCGCAAGTACGCATTACAGCCGATACATTGTGAGGATCAAAAACATTTTCAAGAACCACAGTAAGATCAGGCTGCCTTTTATTTAGGACATTTATAAGGCGATTGTACCGTTCCGGAGTCATAAACTGAAAGATATAAAACTTTGCAGTTATCAGATATCTAAAAACAGGTAAGAGATATAACAAGTAGAAACGTCTCTCTCCTTTTGGAGAGGGATCGTGTGACGCCTTATTTTGCGCTTACCGGAGCCTTGCCACCTTCGGGTACAAAGATTAGTGCATCAGAATCCATGCAATAACGTTTATGTGTAGGTGCAGGGCCATCGTCAAAAACATGCCCAAGATGCGAGCCTGATTTTGAATCAACAACTTCCCAGCGCTCATCGCCGAGACTTCCGTCTTTCACAAGCATTACCGCATCTTTACTTATTGGTGCGTAGAAACTTGGCCAGCCTGTGCCTGAATCGAATTTTGTTTCTGAACTAAAAACTGGCTGTAAACTCGCCGCAGAATAATAAGTGCCTTTTTTATAAAAATGATTCAACGAACCACTAAAAGGCCTTTCGGTGCCCTGTTGACGGAGAATGTAGTATTGAGCCGGAGTCAAGCGTTGCTTCCATTCTTTGTCAGAATATTTTATTGGAAAATTTGCTTTTGCAGATATCGTTTCCGGATCAGGATATTTTGAGTTATTTGTTTGAGATTGTGAGCAATTTGTCAACAATACAGAAAATAAAACGACTACTAAATAAATTATTCTTTTCATTTCGATTTTTTTTATAGTATACGAAACAAAAATAGTACAGGTTTATGGGGAATTGTTAAGATTGGCAAAAAGATATGGTATAGCCTCCTAATCCTTAATTAGAATAGTGATTTTGTTTTATCACCTTATACACACCTGGGCTTTTCATACCTTCAATTTTTATAAAATATATTCCTGCAGGAATTCGCGTTAAAGGAATAATTGTTTTTTGCGACTGAAGAATCTGCGTTGCAAATAATTTTCCTGTTACATCATATAACTTCATTTTTTTACCAATTACATCCGCTGAATTTTTACTTTGGATAATGAGTTCGTTAGTGAATGGGTTTGGATAAACAGTAATATCTATCTTATTCTCAATAGTATCAATCGGAAGTGGCCCTGCCTGTGCAAGTGAACTGTCGCATACATTAGAAGAAAGAAATGAATTTCTCGGATTCCCTAAAGCAAACTGGCTTCGCATTTTACTTTTTTGTCCGGAAGTAAATAAATTCATACAGGCGTCATCAGTAAAATCCATATAATTCATAAACATGTCTCCATTGTTATTAATTGAGCATGACGATGTGTGCGGAAATGTGGGGCAATAAGTATTGTTTGTTTGTTGCGGAGGGGTATCGCCTACACTGTCATCCCCACATTGCCCGTTTCCCCACAAATGTTGCAGGCCAAGCCAATGGCCTATTTCATGAGTTGCGGTACGTCCTTTATTAAATTCGCCATTCAAGGTCCCGGTAGTTCCAAATACATTATATTGTATTACTACCCCATCTTTGTCCGGCGGGCCTCCTGGGAATACTGAATAGCCAAGGGTACGCCCAAAAAGATTACACACCCATAAGTTCAAATATTTTTTTGAATCCCATGCATCATCACCTCCTTTGGACGAAAATTTCATCTGGTCATCAGAAAGCCATAGTGGCTCCTTAGTATATTTTCGAATAATTCCAGAAGTGTAGCGGCCATTGGGATCTACTTTTGCAACACAAAATACAATACGCGTATCGGCGGCAATATTTTGAAATGGCACAGGTGTCATTTCCGCATCTGTATTTAACCTCCTATAATCTTCATTAAGCGATTTAATCTGTGATAGTACCTGGGCATCACTTATATTTTGCGTGCTATTGTTGTATAAAACATGAATCACCACCGGAATTACTATCACTTCATTATTAATAGTATCCCTCCCGCTACTAATAACTACAGGAGTTGAAAGAGTTGAACCTAAAGAAAGATAATTTTGATTTGAATTATCTAACGTTGTACAACGCTGTGAAGATGCATAAAATGCAAATAATAAAATGAATATTGTAAAGCTAATTTTCATGCATTCCCTGTTTTTGTATCCATTTTTGAAATGAATAATGAACGGGATTACATAGGAAGACTATTATTTAATATTACATGGGATGTGTGGAGAAGAGGTTATTTATATTTGAAACCAGAATTGTTATAGCAAATAAAAAAGGCGATCAGCTTTAACAGAGGTTCAGGAGGCAAATAAAGCTATTATTATGCAAACATCAAAATTATACTTGATTAAAATTTATAAATGAGTTAACAGGCATCCAAAAGGCGTTTGCTACATTTACATTTTTAAAAAATAAAATTTTGAGCAAAATTATTTTTTCGGTTTTATTACTATCAATATTTATTTCCTGCCATAACAATGCTGATCCTGATATAGATAACACTTTACCAGTTCCAAAATCAAATAATC
Organism: Chitinophagales bacterium; assembly: GCA_038239385.1. GTDB lineage: Bacteria > Bacteroidota > Bacteroidia > Chitinophagales > Chitinophagaceae > Ginsengibacter. The sequence continues at coordinate 38,913 of JBBSEV010000002.1, read as the reverse complement.
TTCCGGCTCCCCAGCCAATAACATTTTCAGTGGAAAATGTATATCCCCACGATCCGCATGCTTTTACCCAGGGTTTGGAATTTCACAATGGAAAATTATATGAAGGAACCGGTGAACCAAAAGAATCGCGGCTAAGAATTGTTGATATGAAAACAGGTAAGTCTGAAAAGGAATACCTTATTCCTGATCCGTCTGTTTTCGGGGAAGGCATTACCGTTTTCAAAAATAAAATTTACCAGCTCACCTGGCAAAATCATAAAATATTTGTGTACAACTTTAATGATATTACGCATCCGGTAAACACTTTCAACTGGAGTGCAGAAGGATGGGGAATAACTCACGATAACAATGATCTTATTATAAGTGATGGATCTTCTAAATTATATTTCGTTCAGCCGGATGATTCAAAAAAAGAAATGAAAACCATGAAAGTTATTTCTGTTGCCGATAACCGTGGTGACCTTGACAGCCTTAATGAACTTGAATATATAAATGGTTATGTGTATGCAAACAGGTGGTATACAAATGAAATCTTAAAAATAGATACTGCTAGCGGGCATGCAGTAGGTATCATGAATTTCACAGGTTTATTGAAACAATATGATCCTAATACAATAGTTGATGATGGAGCAGTTTTGAATGGTATAGCTTACGATAGTGCTGCAAATAAACTGTATATAACAGGAAAGAACTGGCCGAAATTGTTCGAAATAAAAATGAATTAATAGAATTCATATGTTGTCTATAATATTGGCCTAATGCCATGTAGAAATAGATGCCACATATATAACCGAACTGCATTTATCAACATTCGCCAGTGCCTTAGTATTTGAAACAATACCATTTAAAAATGCCTGAATTGGATTTGATTTACCTGTTTTATATTTCTCACTTAACATGCTTACATAAAAACTATCATACCACATAGGTTTCTTCGAAAGAATAGTAAGGCCATGTAACGATAATAATTCAGTTATTGATTCGGGAGAAAAATGATAGAGATGCCGGGGAACATCATAGGCTGCCCAAAATTCCTTATAAATTTCTTCATCATAACATATATGATTGGGAACTGCAATAAAAAGTTTTCCCTGAGGTTTTAATAAATTCTTTATTTGATTTATAGATCCATGCAGGTCATGAATATGCTCCATAACATGCCACATAGTAATTGCATCAAAACTTTCTTCAGGTAATGAGAAAAGCTTTTCCGAAGATTCTAATTGCAAGCTATATAGTTCAATTGCTTTTCGCCTGGCAATTGCGTCTGGTTCAAGGCCTGTCACTTTCCAGTTTGCCTGTTTCATGGTGTTTAAAAAAGCGCCTGTCCCACATCCCATGTCGAGTATACTGCCATTTATTATTCCTGTAGTTTTTATTACAAGATTTTTCTTTTGATGTAAAGTACGCTTACGTACAAGGTGATACAATTTATTTACAAAGCCTTTATTGGTATTGCTATGTGAAATATAATTTTCAGATTGATAATAAGGGCTTATTTCATCCTGGTCGGGAATATTTTGAGTAAATCTAAGAGTGCAACGTTTACACTCCCAAATTTCAAAATGTTCAAGCGAAACTGTATAATCTTTTACAGAAAGAACAGGAAGAATATTTTTACTACCGCAAACCGGGCATGAATCGTATAAAATCATTGGCTAACCTTCGTACAAAGAAAATATAAAATAATCAATTGGCCTGTTGTTCCGGCGGTTACTGCAAATTTTGGTTTTTATTATGTTTATTTTGAATGAATTTTACGCTTCATGAATATTTCAACTGTAAAATATAAATTAAAACGGATCGGCTATTTTATACCCATCAATATTCGTTGCATACTTTTAATAATGTCTCTTTTGTTGGCAGCAAACTGGCTTACCAAAAACAATGCACTTCCTGATACTTCACGTACAGCGATTATAAATCTATTTATTGCTGTTACCTCCTGGTTTTCATTATCTATTCTTCTCGTCTCATTTCTGACTGCATTTATTCCGTGGATGTTTTTTTTATTGAACAAAAAAAATAACAGGGCGTCTTTGAAAATTAAAATTGCAGAAAAAGAAACCATATTGAATGAAAATCAGCAAATAGAAATTGATATTTCAAAAGTGGAAAATCCTTTATTCGGATACATTCGCTTAAGGCTTATTTATGATGGGCAAAACGTATCTTCAAAATTTGCGCCCGTTCGATTACAATCTAAAAAACAATTTTTTTCAGGGCAACTTAAAGGATTATATAACTGGCCGCTCCATTATATAAAAGAATATGACATCAACAGGGGTATTATTTATTTTGAGGATTTTTTCCAGTTCTTTTCTTTCGCAACAATAATTCCCGCAAATAGTAATTTCTTTACACATCCACCAAAATTTGGTGCAAACCAGTTAATAGTACAACCGAAAAACACGAAAGAGACTGATACAAGAATTGATGAAATAAAAAAAGTGGAAGGAGAGTTTCTCAATTATAAAAATTTCGAAAGCAATGATGATGTAAGAAGAATCGTTTGGAAAATTTATGCAAAGAATAAGGAGCTTGTGGTTCGTATACCTGAAACCAATGATCCTTATGCATCGCATATCTATTTCTATGCTTCATTTCACAATGCACTTAGCAGCGATATTTATGAAGAATTCAACAGCCTTTTTTTAAATTATTTTAAAACCGTTACCTGGAATAGTTATGAACAACTAAGCAGGCAGAACGCTATGATACAGCTAATTCCTGATCAGCAAACAAAAGTTTTCTATTCTGATGATGCCATACAAAAAGTAAAATATTTTATAAGTACTGCACATTGGCAAAATCAAAATAATCTCTTACAATATTTTAATAATCGTGATGCATCTGTACTTTGTATTTCTTCATTTAGTGATGCCGGAAACCTTAAGGAAATAATTGATAAAGCCGGAAAAGAATTGGTGATCATTTTTGTACAGCTAACCAATAGCTTTGAAAAAATAAAAATAAACACCTGGTTGCAATGGCTTTTTATTAAACCTGAAGAAAGAAGCACAGACAAGCTAAAAATAGTATTCACTCTTTCTCCTTTGAAAAGAGAAATGATGGCAAATGAAAAAAAAATAAAACAATTACTTGATAAAAGTGACTGTGAAATATTGATAATTTAAATTGATAAAGGTATCTGGTCAACTTTAAGTGGCTTGACATCATTGAGCAATCTGATCTAAGTATATGTATCAAAGTGATAATGTCCCTCTCTTTTGGAGAGGGGTTGGAGTGAGGCTTATAATCGCTCAGCTTTTCTTGTTAATATTTCCATCTATCATTATAGGTGCTTACATACTTTGGCATCTCAACGAATACTATTCGGTACTGGAAAACCAATGGATAAAAGAAAGCATTTTTTTGGCATCGGGATTAATTATCGGCACCATATTTTATAATTTCCGTTTCAGGTTTATCGCTACAATATTACCATTGCTTTTATTATTATTTATCATTAGTAAAATCGTCAGCAATATTTTTACCGGCGAGTTTGCTGCCTTTTATGCGATCACAAAGTTTTATATTTTCTCATTTTTATTCCTCGTTGGCTGGCTTATTGGCTGGGGCTTTGCAAGGCTAAGATGGTTTCCCATTGTGCTTTCCGTATTCTTGATGCTGATTCAAATAGTGGTTGTGAGCAACACAACAGATATTACTTCACGCAAATTGATTGCCGCCTTTGCACCAGTACTTTTATTTGCCTTCTACATAATTTACACAGCAGAACTTATTAGAAACATGAATAAGGATGAACCAAATCTTACCTGGTTCATTTCAAAAAAATTGATTGGCTTTGGTATAGTAGCTGGAATTATTTTTTTGCTGATCTTTTCTTTTTTTAAAAAAGATTTTAAAGCAATAGAAAAAGAATACGGAGGTGGCGGAGGTAAACAGGAAGGCAATGCGGAAAGTCTTACGAAAGAGAATAAGGACGGATCCGTCAGCAATAAAAAACAAATGGGGCTTAGTGGCGGAAGAAAATCTACGAAGGAACTAGTCTTCATTGCGAAACTTGATAATTATTTTCCAAACTCTGAAATGCCCAATCCGCTTTACTTTACGTATGATTATTATACAAAGTTTGACACGCTTACACAAACGTTGGAAATTGATAGCTTAATGCCTTCAAACGACCTGTTCCAACCGGACCCTTCTAAGATTCCATTGTATTTTACCAAATCGGATTCTTCTGTTTTGGATAGCGCAAAAGGCTTCTTAAAAAGAAAAGTTGTAAGCACAGAAGTGTATAAAGCGCTTCTTTCACCTAAAGAGTTCTTAGCGCCGAGCACTGCATTTTTTTGTCAGCCTATTGCTGTTGAAAAAGAATATAAGCAACAATTTAAAAGTGCTTATCGTGCAAAAATGTATGTGAGCGATTTGAACAGCGCATATTTTGTTTACAATCCCGCAGGCAATAAACAACTGGAAGATTTTCAAAAAGAACGCTTCAATGAATTGAGAAAAGTAGCTAACTGGAATAGTGAAGATCGCACATTCATGCATTACTATACATTCATACCAAAGGGGGAAGATTTTGATTCAATAAGATTGTTGGCAAACCAAATTACTAAAAACGCTTTGACTCCGGTTGACAAAATACTCGCTATAAGAAATTTTTTTTTAAGTAATGACGAAACAGGCCAGCCACTTTTTAAATACACGGATAATCCCGGAGTTCCTGGCTTGCCAAGTGCCAGCAAGCTCAACTATTTTTTATTCGAAAACCGAAAAGGATATTGCGCTTATTATGCAGGCGCTACCTTGTTTTTATTAAGAGCTTTAGGGCTTCCAACAAGAGTTGCCACGGGCTTCCTCACTGTTGACAGAAGCAGCAAGAATAAAGGATGGTATTGGTTTTACGATGACCAGGCACATGCATGGACACAGGTTTATTTTCCTGGTTATGGATGGATTGATTTTGACACTACCATTCCCAGCACGGAACAGCAGCAATCACCGGCACCCGATGGCACACCACCGGTAATGGTGCAAACTGCTTTATTTGTTGCCAATGGAAAAGTGATAACTGTGGACACAATAAAAAAGCGGGTAGAGATGTCAGTTAGCCAAATGATCTACCATGATAAAACTTTTGAATTAAAAGAACCGGTTGATCTGGATATGGATGTTTCGCTAACAACTATCAGCAGGGATAGCGGGCAGGTTTCACTGGGTGAATTGAAGCCCGGTAATCAAATAACTGCCCTGTCATTTTCTGATCAGTTTAAAAATGTTATGCTGAAAGACAGTAACGATTATAAAGAAATATTTGCAAAGATTCCAAAGCCTGCTCCAATTGATGAAATAAAGATTATAGAAAGTACACAGGAAAAACAAGCAACCAAGCCAATAAAAAAAACACAACCACCAGGCATTGCAAAAATAATATGGATGTTGGTTTCTGTGATTGCGTTTCTAATTCTGTTACTCTTCAGCATGCCCTGGCTTATCTTTAAATGGCTTGAATTCAAGGCGAAAAGATCGAAGACTGATAAACAAAAAGCTTACTATAGCTATGTCGCAGCAACTTATTATTTGAACCAGCTTGGTTATTCAAGAGATGAAACGCCTCCGGCGCAATATGCAAGAGAAAAAATTGATCAGCGTTTTAGCACCAGCTTTTTTTCATTCATGCAGGTGTATCTTAAAACCAAATATTCGAATGAGCCACTAACAGCATCAGAGCAAAATATTGTTGAAGGATTCTATAAGCCATTTTATAAAAAAGTAAAAGGGCAAATAGTTTTTAATGAGCGTCTTTCCAAATTCTTAAATTTTTACAGTACTATAAATTTTTATTCAAAACCAAAAATATAATTGATGGAAACAGTGAATACGGAAACAGCATTACAAAATATACAGCGGCTTACGGATAATATTGAAACGGTTATAAAGGGCAAGCGCAACCAGATAAAATTTGTGTTAACTGCACTACTTGCAAAAGGGCATATTCTTATGGAAGACAATCCGGGAACGGGGAAAACTGTAATGGCAAAGACTCTCGCACAAAGCATTTCAGGGGATAAAGGAAATGAAACCGTTAATTTCAAACGCATACAGTTTACGCCAGACCTGTTGCCCATGGACCTGCTCGGCTCGCATATTTTTGATGATGCAAAAAAGGAATTTATTTTCAAAAAGGGCCCTCTCTTTTGTAATGTATTATTGGCTGATGAAATTAACAGGGCATCGCCAAAAGTGCAGTCTGCGTTACTCGAGTGTATGGCAGAAAATCAGATAACGATGGGAGAAATTACTTACAAGCTAAGCGATCTCTTCTTCACGATAGCTACACAAAACCCCGTAGAAATGGAAGGCACTTATCCCCTTCCGGCTGCACAACTCGACAGGTTCTTTATAAAAATTGTTTTTGGCTACGTTGATGAACAAACCGAACTGGATATTTATAAAAATTATTTAGGGATCAATAAAAATCTTCTCAACATACAACAGGTGCTTGGCATTGATGAATTGTTGCACCTGCAGGAGCAAACTGAAAATGTATTTGTGCATGAAGAAATAATAACATCTGTAAGGAATATAGTATGGGCAACCCGTAAACATCCTGATATTTTATTGGCGGCTTCAACAAGAAGCGGAATTATATTTTTAAAATGCCTTAAAGCATACTCGCTGGTAAACGGGCGTAATTATGTGATAGAAGATGATGTAAACGACCTTGCACAACCGGTGTTGAGTCATCGCCTTATTTACAGAAATAAAGATGCAAAGGCAAACACGCTTAACATCATTACACATGCCGAAATGGACAGGCTTTCCAAACTAAAATTAAATTAAAGCGGTCGCATGCTTCGATTGATAAAATGTATCTTCCTGTTTCTTGTGCCAGTTATTTGGCAAAATCTATACGGGCAAAACAGTGCTGCACGCTACGAGATTGATACCAAGCGTATGGGCGTCAATTATTATGACAAAGATGCTTTGCCGAGAAGCCGTGAATTCATAAGGCTTGACAGCACTTATTACGTAGGATGGTTTTATGAAGGCATGTATAAATTCGAGCGTTCTGCTGATTACCTCGGTTATAAAAATTGTATTGAGTCATTAAGAAAAGCATTTTTAATCTTCGAAAAAAATTATAAAAACAATATTAAGGAAATTTTTACCCGTGGCAATTATGCAATGCCGCAGGTAGACGCTATGCAAATGTGCAATGCCTTATATGAGAGCTATTCCAATATTGAGCAACCCGATTCTGCAATGTGGTTGCTCAATAAAGTAAGAACCTGGAGCACGGGAAATGATTTTATGGAATACCATATTAAAGCCGCGTGGACCATACACCGTAACCGCTATTACCTGCACAAATATTCCTTTTTAAAAAACTCTGTTGAAGAAAATGAAACGCTCGCTTTGCATCATTTATATGATGCGCTTGCCCAGGGTGATGCTAATGCTATTTTTTATTTATCGATTATTCATAATTATTTACTTAACATTGATTCAACCACATTTTATTATAACATCTTAAAACAGGCAGGTGGTTTTTCGTATAATAATTATGCTCATTTTCAAAATACGATTGGAAATTTTGCTGAAGCCATCAATAATTTTGAAAATGATAAATACGCTTTTGATAAAAGACTGATAGAAGCCTATTATTTTCTTCCCACATTATACATCAACAGCGGCAAAAGCAAAATAGCCATTGAAGAAACAAACAGCATCATATCTGCAATGGGCTCCACGCCTGGATTTGGATGGTACAATATTGCGCTGGCAAGAAGCTATTTATACAACGGCCAATTAGATAGTTGTGAAAAAGCAATCAATAAAGCAGCACAATTTAAAGAGCTTCATATTGGTACTACTTTAGGCCAGGCGCAATATAATTTTGCAGTGAATGTGATCAAACTACTACTGACAAAAAATAAGATCGAACGAATAAAATTTTTAGATAAAGGATGGTGGTATTCATTAAGTGATCTTTCATCAATAGCTGCACTTACAGGCGAACAGTTTCTTTTAAAGTTTGCGTTAGTAAATGAGATTGCAGAAAATCCTGAAAGGCAACAGGTAGTTTATAATTTGTTTACAAGTGAAAATGTCATCGGCTTTGATGAAATACTTAACCTTATGAAAAATATAAGCCCGCAATATTTTGAAACGATTTACAAATACAAAGCAGCTGGCGAAAAGCGGGCTAACGTGGTTCGCTACATGCAACTATTTGCCGGCGAGTTTGAATACGAAGATGGTAAGCATACAGAAAGCAAACAAACTTTTGAAAATATATATTATAATACCATACTCGACACTACCCACGAAAAATTATTTTTAGCACGATTATATGAAAGCCTTGCCAGGAGCTACGCACATGAAGATGAAACTGAAAACTCACAGGCGATGATATATAACTATTTTAAAGAGTACCCGCAATTAATTCCTTTCAGCGGATTTAAAATGAAAATGTACCTCAATACACCTAATGCTGAAAATGTAATATCCAAAAAAATAATTAATGAATTGGAAAGCTGTAATATCAGTTGGGTTGATGAACCGGATAATAGTACGGCAAGAGTGTATGTAAGTTTTAGCGCTTTTAAAAATAAATACTCTGTTGATTACTCTGTGGTGGATGCAAGTGGCAAAACGATTGTAGGCCCACAAAAGATGTATTTTAAAAAAGCAGAGGGGGTTGGAAAAGAACTGGCGATGAGAATATTTGGTGTTGGCGGAGCAGTAGAGATGGAATGAACAATTTTTTTAAAGATTTTTTGCCTGGGGGCTATCCTGTAAATTAGGTTCAATGGGCAAATATTACTTAAAGGATTTATAAGCTGCGAGACTATCCTTGGCTCAGGAGTTTAGAATTCTTACACGTGTAGAATTCTAATAACAACTATTCACGATTCTTCTTATCCCAATCTCATCGATTACACTTCTATTTTCTATTTACTTCCCCTATCATTTTAAAAGTCAAATAGCATAATATGATAAGAACAGCGACAATAATAATCCAGAGCAACAGCGTATTATGTTTTGAATAGGCTTTAGTTTCGGTTTTTATTATTTTGTTTTTTTCAAGATTACTTACAGATATTTCCGAAGGATTTTTATTTATACTATCTGAAAAAAATTCAAGATCATATTTCGGCGCTGCGATGGATGAATCGGCGAAGTATAAAAAGTAATTTTTACCGGCCTGCAGGTATGTGAGCAAATAAGTATTAAGTTGAAAAGCCTGTACTGCATTTACTTTTAATGGCATATTATCTTCATTATTTATCTTCAGCAAAAATTGATCATATTTACTATTTATTTGAAATGCATTTGTTGAACCGGATATGAGGTTTCCTTCTAAAACAAAATCTTCATTATTATTTCTTTCGAAAAAAGAAAATTTACGATTGAAATATTTACCACCATCGACATCGAAAATAATTTTATTGATCAGGTATTTATTATCAAAATGAACATGGATGTAACTTGCTTTATTTGAACTGTCTCTTTGAAAAATACCAGGCCCAGGAATTTTCACGTACTTACCATCAACCAAATCCTGATTATAAATACCGGCTTTTACAATATTAAAAGGAAGCACATTTTCACCCAATATCGTAAGTTGAAAATATTTATAATTGCTTACAGGAAATGAAAGTGTTTGAACAATGGTTTCACCCTCATTATTGAAGAAATTATCAAGATAAATATTTTCTTTTATTACAAACCAATGTGTACCATCATCACAGCCACTTACAGAAAATGATCTGTTTGCATCTGTATTTTTTACAAAAAGCAACAAATTATTAATAGCGCTATGCGTAATGTTCTGAAGCGTTATATGCGTTTGTTTATCTTTTTCTTTCAGAGATTTAATAATTGGGAATATCGTAAATTTTTCGCTTTTAAAAACTGGCAGATCATTTTTTAAGATATAAGGAACCTGCTTTCGATCTTCATCAAAAATGCGGATATCTTCAAGCCCCGGCTTGCAGTTTGCTACTACCTGTGGAGGTAAATTTATTTTATAAAATTTAGTTTCATTAATTTCTCCCAAAGGAGCTTTATAGATAAACCCATTTTGGGAATAACTCTGGAATGCACCTAATGAACCAAGTACAATTATTAAAAACTTATACGGATTCAATTTCTTCATCTTGAATGATAATGTTTTTTAGCCGCTGGTACATGAACGAAACTATCAGCAATAAAACCCCAAGACAAAAGAATGCTGCAATTTTGCCAGCAACCGGAATATTACTTATATCGAAAATAAATAGTTTCAAAAGCGTTACCAGGAAAAGTACCAGCGATATGATACGTAGGGGTTTAAATTTGTATTTCATACCCAGCCACATAAAACAAAAAGAAGATAAGCCCCATAGAATAGGCAGGCATGTTTTTATAAACACATTTTTTATTTCTTCTAACGAATTCTGGGTACTATAGAATAACCTGTTGACTATCCAAAACGTTTCAAAACTCAAGTATGTAACAACACCTGCACAGATAAGCCAAACAAATAATTCAGATTTCGATAATAGAATTGTTTTTTCTGTTCTTTGAATTTGAATGAGTTTATAAAAAATAATTCCTACTAATATTGCTATTATCCAGCAGGCATTAAAATACCCTAAAAATTGATTTGACACTAATAAATGATTCAGCAAACCTGTAATTATTCCCGGGCAAATAAAGTAAAATAATAGGCAACCTTTAAGTAAAATTGCCTGCTGTACAATCGAAAGTTTTATGGTTGCCACTTTATTATTGATAAATAAAAGCAGCAAGACAAATACAAAAATATAAAGCTCCAGGTAAAGGACATTCATCACAAATTCCGGAAAATGATATTTAAACTGATGATTGACTTCGAGCAACCCAGTAAAAAATAACAGCGCAATACCAGAAACGCGAAAACTATTTTTTGGAATTACTTTTTCAACAAAATTCTTTTCATCAGGCAATGCTTTGTTTCTAATAATAAATAAAAGATACGAAGCAATAGCCGCATATAATCCTGTAATAAATCCCTTATTGGCAATTATTCTAACCACCATGCCGGAGTTAGAATAAATATTAAACCAATCAATTAATAAACTTAACACCATTGCAAACCATACAACAACAGAAGCATATTGAATAATACTAATTTTTGATTTTTGAAATAACCAGTATAATAAAACGGATTCCGATGCCCAAAACAAAGTAATATTGTTACCATGTAACTGAATGGGCGCAGTGAGGGAAATAAAAGTAAGCGTGATTCCGATAAAAAGGTATAAAATATTTTTATCAACTTCTCTTTTTCTGAATAAAAAATAAGAAGCAATAAGATTAAATACTCCTAGCAGTATCGTAAATAATCCCTGGTATTCAGTTTTATTCATTTCCGATATGCAGTACAATCCGGCTGCAAAAAACAACCCTGTATTTATTAAAAGAATACTAAAATCTGCGGCAATAAATTTCTTATTTGACTTAATGTTATTGGCAATGTTTATAAAAAAGAATAATAGATAAAAAATAGTTGCGAATAAACATCCGGTACCATAAGTTCCCTTTGGTGTATTATAAGATAATGAGATTAGCCAGCTTCCAAAAAGAATTACAGTAAAAATAAACGCAAGTAAATTCATTAAACGCCAGGCTTTATTGTAAGCAATAATTAAAAGGCCTGTGTTCAACACAATCAAGTAGGTAAATAATGTTTTATAATTACCGCTTCCATCACTTACTAAGAAAGGCGCTGCAAATCCTCCCACGAGAGCTATGATCGCCAGTTCCTGTCTGTCGTATAAGATAGATAGCAAAACAGCAAAAGCTGTAATGATAATCATTATCACGAAGGCAATTGTCTGACTGAATAAATGAAACTGGTGATACGCCAGCGTTATTGTAAAATAAAATATAGCCAGGCCGCCACCTACTAAGACAGAACTAAATGCTTTATAATTATTTCGAAGCCTGTGCGCCAAAAAAACTAAAATTCCTCCGCACAAAATTCCAATTCCAACCCGACCAACAGGGCCAACCCAATTATTATCAATTGCAAATTTCACAAAGAAGCCAATTGCCAAGACTAAAATGGCAATTCCAATTTTGCTCACTAGATTTTCGCCTATAAATTTTTCAAGGTCAGGATTTCTTTCAAAAAATGAAGGTTTTGGTTTAGGAATATGCTTAGGTGTAATGGTGGTTCTTACTGAGATTGGGGCAGCGATTTTCTCTTCAGCTTTTAACGGTTTTGTATTTATTTTTTCATCAGAAATCTTTTCATTTTCAGGAGGCGATGTTATTGGTTCGTCCATCCTTTTAAAAGAAGATTGCCAAGAATCTTCCTTAGCCCTTATTGGTTTACTTTCAACTTGTGTTTTAAAAATTTTGGAGCGATTGTCGGATTCATCAAACTTATTTTTTAGTTGCTGGATTTGAGATTCAATTTTTTTAAAGTAACCGGTAACATAGTTTTTGAATGTTATCAACACCGCTAAAATAATAATCAAAAGCAGAATAATAATTTCTTCCACGTAAAAGCATTTGGTTGTAGCTAAAGATAAAGAAGTCTCTGAATCCTTTACATTTATTATTGCGGCATGCCAGAGGTTGCTGGCAATCAGGAAAAGTTTTAATGCAGGAGATCAAAAGCAGAACATGAACTACCCTTAGCGTTAAACTACTCTTATCATTATTTTTGATAATGATATCCTTTGAGTTGCTTCGATCTATATAATATAAATCTCAATTCAGTAGATTACTTATGATCTTCCCTAAATATTATTTATTTGTTTATCGCACTACATTCCTATTGAACTTTTTTCATTCCTAAAACATCTTCCATAAATTTCCCGATCTCATTTTGCACACCAATTGCATCGTGCGATTTAAACGGCGATCCGATAACATGGTCTCCGGTATTTGGCATAGCAACTTCATGTTTAAGATTCGCTTGTGTGCCAAGCTCCTCATACATCTTTTTCATTGCAGATACTTTTACAACATGATCCTGGTGCTGTTCATCTTTATAATAATATAACATCAATACCGGTTGTTTTACCTTTTCAAATGTTTCAGGAATCATTGTTGTCTCCAGGTATTCTTCCAGCGCAACAGCCGCTTCCAGCCTATATTGATAATTCCAGTATTGTTTATAAACCGGCCTGGTATCGCCTGCCGTATTATAAGGAGAACCTTTTACCATATTTGCAATTTGTATTCCCCAATGATTATTTAATATCCATGCATTTGGGTCATTTATGGCGATATTGGGAGATAATAAAATAAGCGCAGCAATATCATCCGGGTAAGTTGCTGCTAATTGCAAAGCATTAGTGCCGCCGGTAGATGTCCCCATTAATATTACTTTTTTACCAAGTTGTTTTCCAATTGCCAATGCCTCCCTTGCGGTTTCCCAATATTTATCAGCAGTTAAATTAACCAATGCATCAACCGTATCAATACCATGCTCTGCAAGCCTTGATAGATATAAATTACAGCCGAACATCTTTGCAATATTTACATGTGTGGGAGCGCCTTCAAATTGCGATGCTGAAAATCCATGCAGATAGACGATTGCATAGTCCGTTTTATTTTTCAGGCTATCATTATCCCAAATGATGTGTGCTTCATTATCTGGTTTTAAATGATGTTGTTTCTCTTTTTGAGAAATATAATTTTCAAGTGCGACAGAGGTTGAAGGTATTGGAGGCATCACTTTGGAATAAGCAGGCGTGGCGGGAGATGGACCGGCAAAATAAATAATTACTAAGACAACAGGTATTGCTACTAGCCATTTTTTTGCTGACATGAATTATTTTTACTAAAGATATACAAGGAGATTTTCTTTAAAAAGTATTAGGAATTAATTCTTTATTATAATTCTAAAATGCTTACTGTACTAACTCCCATACACCCGCATTTCCTGCATCAACAGAGAAATCTTTAAGATCACCAATCTCACCTGTCAGTACATTTTTCATTTTTGAAAAACCATTTGTTCTTTCCAGATAGTTTGCGGGTGAAATATTTTGTTGCTTTTTAGATGTATTCATAACTACCATCACCGTTTGATTATTATCATACCGGAAATAAACATATACACCATCCTTTGGCACGTATTGCATCAGTTTCCCTGTTGTAATTGCAGAAGAATTTTTTCGAAAATTGGCAAGTTTTGCGATGTATCTCCATATTCCTTCTTCCTGTTCATTCCGGCCTGCAATACTAAATTTATTTAGTGAATCTGTTGGCCATCCACCGGGAAAATCCTGGCGCACATGCCCGTCGTTTGGATGAGTAAATCCTGTAAGGCCTAATTCGTCGCCATAATAAATTTGTGGGATGCCCCTACACGTTAGTAGCCATGCCAGAGCAGATTTATATTTTACAGCATCTTCCCCTACAACTGAAAAAAACCTTGCCATATCATGATTATCAAGAAAAATAACCTGGCGCATAGGATCTTTATAAACAAAATCCTGTGCGAGTGTTGTATACAATACATTAACACCATCTGTCCATCCAAAATCTTTTGTCATGGCATCTGTGATACCCCAAAGGGTTTGAAAATCTGTTGTTGCCTGTAGATTACTTTTAAAAGGGATATCATAATTATTTTGCGCAAAATAACTCTGGTTAGGTACGCCGTGAACCCATGTTTCGCCAAACATCGTAAGCTTTGGATATTCATCCATTAGTGCTTTATTGCAACGATTCATAAAATCAAGATCGTTGTAAGAATACGTATCAATCCTCCAGCCATCAATACCAAATTCTTCTACAGTCCATAAAGCATGCTGAATTAAAAAATTAGCAACATATTCATTGCTTTGATTGAGATCCGGCATTTGCGTAGTAAACCATCCATCTGTCATAATTTTTTTATCAACAAGGCTTCCATGCGGATCAAATATTGCCTGGTCTTTGTAACTCGTGTTGGTATAAGCAGGCCATTGATGCAGCCAGCTTTTCATTGGCATATCAACCACGGTAACATGATTTACCCCTACATGATTATATACCGCATCCTGGATAATTTTCATTTTTTTAGCATGTGCATATTGCACCAGTTCTTCATAACCTTTGTCGCCGCCAATTCGTGGATCTACGGTATAATGATCTGTAAATGCATATCCATGCTCAGTTCTATTAGGCATATCATTTACAATTACAGGGTTTAGCCATAATGTAGTAACGCCTAATGATTGCAAATAATCGAGATGGTTTTGAATACCTGCAAGGTCGCCTCCATGTCTTTCAAAAACAGAATCCCGGTTAAGACTTTGGTCTTTCATACCTGGTACACGATCATTAGATGCATCGCCATTACTAAACCTGTCAGGCATAATTAAATAAATAAAATCAAGTGAGGTAACCCCTTGTGCAAAGCTGCTGCCATTGCCCGGCCTTCGCTCTTTTAATTCATAATCAAGTTTACCATCTTTTAAAAAAGGGAAAGAAAATTTGCCAGGTTTTGCCGTTGCATCAATTACAAGATCGAGAAAAATGTAATTAGGATTTTCAACACGATTTATTTTTACAAGATGAACGCCGGTTGCAAGTTTAACACCGCCAGGCCCCATTTTAATCATTGGAAATTTCTCTGCTATTTTCTCACCATGAACCATCACCTGTACTTTGTTCCACTTCATACCTGTCCACCAATTTGTAGGGTAGCATTTAATGTTCTCTGTTTGTGAAAAGAGAACAATTAAAAATGAAAAATTAAAGATTAAAACAAACGCGATTTTTTTCATAGTAAATATTTATACCTACAAAAAAGCTAAGAATGGGAAAAAATTCAGTATTATTTCTGAAGAAAACCTGCTCCTGTTTCTAACCCGAGATGAAGTATCCTTATCCTTCTACCAATTCATATTTAAGCACCTCCGGTGTTGCGATTGCATCGTTATCTTTTACAATAAAATTTAAAAGCCCGGCAATTATCATAGAAACGCCACCGATTACAAGCGCATATATTCCCTGTTCATTAAATAAGTTTTTTACAAAAAACCCAAGGATGACTGCTGCAACAATTTGAGGTATCACGATAAAGAAATTAAATACGCCCATATAAAATCCCATTTTATTTGAAGGTAGTGCGCCGGCAAGAATCGCGTAAGGCATTGTAAGCGTTGAAGACCAGGCAAGCCCTACCCCAATCATAGGCAGCAGCAATAAGTTTTGAGATTTAATGAAGAACATTGAAATAAGACAAACACCTCCTACCATAAGACAAATCATGTGTGTATATTTTCTACTAATATGCTTTGCAAGTGCAGGAAGCAAAAATGCAGTAATTGCTGACACACCGTTATAAACCATAAACATTACCCCAACCCAATCACCGGCATCCTGGAAAACTTTTGAAGTAGTATCAGTGGTTCCAAAAGTATTTTGAGCAATACCCGAAGTAGTGTATATCCACATTGCAAAAAAAGCAAGCCACGTGAAAAATTGTACAATCGCTAATTGCAGCATGGTTGTTGGCATGGTAAATATTCCTTTTGTAATTTCTGCAATTCCGTGATAAATGCCTTTCGTCTTTAATTTTTCCTGCTCCCATGTTTCAATATTCTCCGGTGGAAATTCGTCTGTGGTGAGGACTGTCCATAATACCGCCGAAAGAAAAATAACCGCTCCTATATAAAAAGAATATTTTACTGAATCACCTACAACGCCGGGCGCCGCTGTATTACTTATGTGAAAAACATTGGTAAAAATATAGGGAAGTAGTGATGCGATGACTGCACCCAATCCAATAAAAAATGTTTGTGTTGCAAAGCCTGTTGTTCTCTGTGATGAAGGTAGTTTGTCACCAACAAATGCACGAAAAGGTTCCATTGAAATATTTATAGACGCATCAAGTACCCAAAGTAATGTTGCAGCCATCCAAAGAACAGTGGATTGAGGCATCAAAAAAAGAGCAAAAGCTGAAAGTACCGCCCCAACAAAAAAGAACGGCCTTCTGCGGCCCCAGCGGGGATGCCAGGTTCGGTCACTTAAATATCCAATAACCGGCTGAACTAATAAACCAGTTATGGGAGCAGCGATCCAAAGAAATCCTATGTTATCAATTTCTGCTCCGAGCGTTTGAAAGATGCGGGATACATTAGCATTTTGTAGAGCAAAGCCAAACTGAATTCCAAAAAACCCAAAACTCATATTTAATATTTGCCGGAAAGTAAGCCGTTGGCCGGGCTGGAGAAGTTTTGAAGACATAGCAATCGTTTAAAAAATTTGTGTAAAAATTACACTTTGCTAAAATTACAATAATAAGGAATAAACATAATGGACCATAGAAACAAACAATTAATATATTCTGTACCCTTCAAAAAAAGTGCTGCCACTATAATTATTTCCTGTAGCAGGACCAGAGGTTAATGCAGAAACATTGACAACATCACCAGTATTTAATTTCGTTATGCAGGAAACTTCAATACTTGAGTAATAGCTTGCTGTTGTCTGAAATACTGCATTCGATGATTGTACTATTAGTGATCCGTTACTATATATTCTTATTATTGTAGGATTCACCGCAGCTGGTTGGGAAATCGTAAATGATGCGTGAAAATAATATAATCCATTAGCAGGTGCCACAAAATTCCCTGAAGCGTTATTAAAAGCATTCCCATCATTAAACCCTGAGTTTGCAGAAAAATTTACTTTAGTATCCGTAAATGAAGGTATAGCTGCATCGGAAAAAAGATAAGCTCTGAATGCAACATGAGGAGTTAAAGGAATATCCTGCCAGTCAGCAAGGCCGGTTCCATCAACAGAAGTAAGGACTCTGCCAGTTGCAGGGCTGCCTCCATCTATTTTTATATTTCCATTTACTTCAAGTTTTGCTCCAGGGGTTATTGTACCAATTCCCACATTTTGAGCAAAAACAGGTGCTGCAAAGAAGCAGGAAATATATAATCCTGTAAATAAAAAAAATTTCATGATAGCCTTAACATAATTAATTTAATTACAACTTATACTTTAAATGGTAAAGCCATCGGGAATTACAGCCCCTTTCTTAACAACAACTATCCCATCTTTCACAGTGTATAATGAGTGATCTCCATCAGGAAGATGGCTTCCTCCTTCGATTCTAACGTTATTGCCTATACGGCAATTTTTGTCAATGATCGCTTTATTTATATAACAGTTATCGCCAATGCCCAATTTGGGCAGCCCCCGCTCCGCACTATAAGCCATTTCTTCAATAGTTTCATAATAGTCGCTGCCCATAAGATAGCAATTTGAAATACGTGATCCATGGCCTATCCTTGTCCTTATGCCGATCACACATGTTTCAATATGATCGGCAAGAATAATACAGCCATCAGCAGCTAAAGTATTTATCATTCTTGAACCACTCACTTTAGCGGGAGGTAGCATCCTCGAGCGGGTATATACTTTTTTTGAATTATCGAAAAAATTAAAGTCCGGTACATCTTTAGTTAGCGCAAGGTTTGCATCAAAGAAGGACCCGATATTTCCTATGTCAGTCCAATATCCGTCATATTGATAACTACACACTTTATGATCTTTGATGGATGAAGGAATAATTTCCTTTCCAAAATCAGTTGCATCTTTGTTTTTATCTTTAAGCATTTTAAAAAGTACATCTCTTTTAAACAGATATATCCCCATTGAAGCAAGATAGTTTCTTCCCATGTTGTGCATGGTTGAACCTGTATCGCTTAGCCAATCAGGAAGCTTATCATAGCCTGGCTTCTCAATAAATGAAGTTATTTTATGCTCATCATCAGACTTTAAAATTCCAAACTCGGTAGCTTCTTTTTCTGTAACCGGTATGGTGGCGATTGTAATATCTGCTCCATTTTTTTCGTGTGTACGAAACATACTTCCAAAGTCCATTTGGTATAACTGATCACCTGAAAGAATAAGAACATGATCAAAATCATTATTTTCCAAATGCCTGAGACATTGTCGCACAGCATCAGCAGTTCCCTGGAACCATTGGGGATTATCAGGAGTTTGTTCCGCTGCCATAATATCAACAAAGCCACTGCTGAATGCACTGAATTGATAGGTGTTTTTTATATGCTTATTTAGTGAAGCAGAATTATACTGAGTAAGCACATATATTCTGTTAATATTGGAATTAATACAGTTTGATATTGGAATATCAACCAAACGGTATTTACCGGCAATAGGCACAGCAGGCTTGCTCCTGTTAGCGGTGAGGGGATACAGACGGGTGCCTGCGCCTCCGCCAAGTACTAAGGCTATTAATGATTTGCTTATCCACATATTGTTTCAGTTTATTAGTTATTAGTTGATTGTTTTATTAGTTGATTAGAAGATTGGTTTTAAAACTAAGCATTACAAACTCATTAAATCTTCAATTATTTATTCTCCATTTTCAATTCAACAGCAAACTATAAATTATATAACTCAATATATCTCTCTGCACTTTTTTCCCAGCTATTATTTATTTGCATGATTTGTTTTCTTATGTCATTAAACCGTTCCTGTTGTTCGTACAACTGAACAGCACGATGTACCGAGTTACTAATATCTCCCACTGATGCCACATCAAAACAAATTCCAAAGCCGCCTTCGCCACCAAAATCTTTTACAGTATCTTTTAAGCCACCTGTATTTCTCACAATAGGGATAGTGCCATACCTCAAGGCATACATTTGATTAAGGCCGCATGGTTCCACCCTGCTTGGCATTAATAAATAATCTGCACCCGCATACATTTGATGACTTAATTTTTCGTTATAGCCTATCTGCGAATTATAATAACCAAATAGCATGCTTCGTAAATTTTCCAATTCATATTCTACATGGGGATCTCCGCTCCCCAATATTAAAAAATTCATTTTCCCTTCCATGTAATAAATAGAATCTCCTATGACTGCTGGTAACAGGTCGGCTGCTTTTTCGCCTACCAGCCGCCCGATAAAAACTATAAGCGGTTTTGTTTCATCAAGGTTGAAGCGATCGCACAAAACTTTTTTATTGGCAGCTTTTTTTATTTTAAAATTTTCTTCATTAAAATTTTCTTCGATGTAGGTATCAATTTCAGGATTCCATACTTCTGCATCTATCCCGTTAAGAATTCCAAAACATTTACCCCGTTCATATTCAAACAACTTTTCCAGGCCATTAGCATCATAGCGCAATTCTTCCAGGTAGCCGGGGCTTACTGTATTTACTTTTGACGCACATTTTATAGCGGATGCAAGAGGGTTAATTGTTTTTTCCCATTCCAGTAATCCCCATTTAAAAGAATCCCATTCCGGTAAATAAGAAGATTTCCACCAATCCATCCATCCCTGGTATTGCGCATTATGGATTGTGAGAATTGTTTTTATATGAGACAAATGCCGGTATGCAAAACAATGCTGCATCATAAATGGAATAAACCCAGCGTGATAGTCATGCACATGAACTACATTAGGGTGGTGGTTCCATTTACTTATCCAATCCACAACAGCAATCTGGAAAGCTGTGAAGCGCATGTCATCATCATCATAGCCGTAAATTTTTTCACGATCAAGTAATCCGAAAATATCCACGAGATAGAGATCGAAACCTGTCGTATTATTTGACTCTTTAATAATCGTATAATCAAAGTAATAATGCGAAAGACCAAAGGAACCTTTGTGCACTACATCAAAACTATGCTCGTATAAAAATTTTGTGCGATACATGGGCATTACCACTTTTGCAATATGACCCAGCTTATTTTGATATTTCGGTAAAGCACCTACTACATCGCCAAGGCCACCGGCCTTGGCGACAGGATAACACTCCGCGCTTACATGAATTATTTCCATACACAAAGAAAGGTGGTTCAAATTAAGCATCATTTTGCTATTAAAAAATTATTAATGAAAATTGATACCTTGAAAAATTTCATCTACTTTCAACATCAAAAATTTTACGATGGCTACTCCTACAATGAATATTATTACCCCAAAAGTTACAGGCGGCAAATTCATCCCAACAAATTATGGGGCGTTAAGCACATTAATTGTTGTATTTTTTTTCTGGGGCTTTATCGCTGCAGGCAATAGTGTGTTTATTCCCTTTTGCAAAAACTATTTTAAACTTGACCAGTTTCAGAGCCAGCTTGTAGATTTTGCATTTTACCTGGCATATTATCTCGGTGCACTTGCCTTATTTGCGTATGGAGCATTTGGAGGAAAAGACCTTGTAGCGAAATGGGGTTATAAAAGAAGTATTGTGTATGGTTTACTCTTTTCAGCTTTAGGAGCTGTTGCCATGATTATAGCGGTTAATGCAAATACTTTTACGGGAATGCTTGTGGGACTTTTTATTGTCGCCCTTGGTTTTTCTTTGCAACAAACTGCGGCACAGCCATTCGCTATCTCTCTGGGAGATCCTTCTACTGGCACTGGCCGTGTAAACCTGGGAGGCGGAATAAATTCCTTTGGGACCATGATAGGGCCGTTAGTTGTCGCATTTGCTTTATTTGGAACAACGGCAACCGTTACAGATGAAGAAATCGCGGCATTGGGATTAAGTAAAGTAATTGTATTATACGTATGTGTGGGAATTCTTTTCATAGCTGCCGCTGCTTTATTTTACTTCTCCAAAAAAGTTCCTGATGGGATTTCAACTGAAAAAACTGAAAAGGCAAACAAGGCACTTTACTCTTTATTAATTATGACAGGCCTTCTTATAATTATGTTTGTTCCTGTTTTTAATAGTTATAAAACTGATGCAGCTTCTATCAGCGTTGCTGAAAAACATGACCTGGAGACCTACCGGATGAAATGGTTATTTGGCGCACTTGCCGTAGTGGTGATCAGCTTGCTGGCTTCCAATATGAGTGCACGAAAAAAACCTGAAGGCTGGGGTGCGATGCAATACCCGCAGTTGGTTTTGGGAATGTTGGCTTTGTTTGTATACGTTGGCGTGGAAGTTTCTATTGTGAGTAACCTAAGTGAACTCTTGAAGCAACCGGATTTTGGAGGATTTCAATCTTCACAGGCAGCAGTATTTATCTCCATGTATTGGGGTAGTTTAATGATAGGGCGGTGGGTAGGTTCTATTTCCGTTTTTAATTTAAAGCCTGCAACAAAGCAGTTGCTTACATTCATAGTACCATTAGTAGCTTTTGCAATTGTATTAGCTGTTAATGCCATTTCCAAGCATGATGTAAGTATTCTCTATTATTATATTATTTGCGTTGTTATTCAAATAGGTGCATTTTATGTAAGTAAAGATAAGCCTGCCAGAACACTCTTGATATTTGGACTATTAGGCATGGCGGGTATGCTTATTGGACTATTCAGTACAGGTACTGTTGCCATTTACGCATTTTTAAGTGGCGGATTATTTTGTTCCATCATGTGGCCTGCAATTTTTACTTTGTCTGTAACCGGGCTTGGAAAATATACTACACAGGGATCTGCTTTTTTAATTATGATGATCCTGGGTGGCGGAATTATACCACCGATACAAGGTAAGCTTGCAGATTTTCTTCAATCTAAAAGTGATATTGTTGGGTACGGAATACATCAGTCGTATTGGGTACCCCTTGTGTGTTTTGCATATATTACACTATTTGCATTCATAGTAAAAGGTATCTTAAAAAGACAGGGAATTGATTATGAAACACCGGTAGAAGATGTAAATGAGATCAGCTCACCGGAAGGTGCGTTTGAAGGACAACCTGCATAAGAATATTTAAATTTTTATAATGAGCACAAGCGTCAAAAAAGTTGATACAGAACAACCGTTAGAATATGCCCTTGGGGTTGATATAGGTGGCACATCTGCAAAATTCGGTATTGTAAATCATCGTGGAGTAATTTCAAATCGTGGAGACATAGCTACTAATGAACATGCTGATGTTGAAAAATTCATTGATGAGTTATATGATAAGGTAATGCCTACCATTGAGGAAATAGGTGGGGATAGTTTGATAAAAGGCATAGGCGTTGGTGCGCCAAATGGTAACTATTATACTGGTACCATAGAATACGCACCTAACCTATTGTGGAAAGGAATAATTCCACTTGCAAAACTCATCACAAAAAAATTTAAAAAACCATGTTCATTAACTAATGATGCCAATGCAGCGGCAGTTGGTGAAATGATGTATGGTGCGGCACGGGGCATGAAAGATTTTATAATGATCACCTTAGGAACTGGTGTAGGAAGCGGAATAGTTGCAAACGGCCATTTGATTTTAGGACACGATGGCTTTGCTGGGGAACTTGGGCATACCATTATACGCCCGGGTGGCCGCCTCCATTTAGGTACCGGAATGAGAGGCAGTGTTGAAACATATGCTTCGGCAACAGGGATTTCAGCTACTGCCAAAGAAATGCTCAACGAGAGAATAAATGAAGAGAGCCTGCTAAGAAAGCTGGTTCATAAAGATATTACTGCCAAACAAATTTATGAAGCTGCGCTTAAAGGCGATAACATCGCTAAAGAAGTTTTCAAATATACCGGCGAAATATTGGGTGAAGCACTCGCAAATTTTGTAATGTTCTCCTCCCCGGAAGCCATCATATTATTTGGTGGTGTAATAAAAGCGGGTAAAATTTTAATGGACCCCGTAAAAGATAGTATGGAGAAAAATCTCCTTCCTATTTTTCAGAATAAAGTGAAATTATTATTTAGTGAATTAAAAGAATCTGATGCCGCTATACTTGGTGCAAGTGCGCTGGTATGGGAAATAAAACAAGATATACCCTGATTTTATATTTTTTTTAATTACTATTTATTTTTCCCTTCATCCATTTTTCTCTTCCCCATCCCTTTATTACATGTTTGTCAGAATGGTAGGACGAACGAACCAGCGGGCCGCTTTCTACATAATCAAAACCAAGACTATATCCAATTTCACGAAATTCAGCAAATTCATCAGGATGCACAAATCTATTGACGGGTAAATGCTTTTTTGTTGGCTGAAGATATTGCCCTACCGTAATTACATCTACATTACTTTCCTTTAGGTCGTTCATTGTTTGTATCACTTCTTCTTTAGTTTCACCAAGCCCGAGCATGATCCCACTTTTGGTACGCATTCCTCCTTTATTTAAAATTCGCAATGTTTGCATACTCCTCCAGTATTTTGCCTGTATCCTAACGGTTCGAGTTAGCCGCTCAACAGTTTCAATATTATGACTTACTACCTCGGGAGCTGCATCAACTATGCGTTGAATATTTTCTTCTTGCGCTTTAAAATCCGGAATAAGCGTTTCTATAGTTGTTTCTGGGTTTAAAGTTTGAACTGCCTTAATAGTATTATACCATATTACAGATCCGCCATCTTTAATTTCATCACGATCAACAGAAGTAATAACGGCATGCTTTACTTTCATGAGGTGAATGGCTTCTGCAACTCTTTGCGGCTCGTCCCAATCAACAGGAAGCGGCCTGCCTGTAGCGACAGCACAAAAACCGCAGCTCCGTGTACAAATATTTCCAAGTATCATAAATGTGGCAGTGCCTTCTCCCCAGCATTCACCCATATTAGGGCAATTACCGCTTTCGCATATAGTATGAAGCTTATGAGTATCAACCAGGTTTCTTACGTGTTTATATTCCTCGCCTATTGGTAATTTCACACGGAGCCAATCCGGCTTTTTTGTTTTGGGAATTTCCAGTATTAGTATTTCATCACTCATCAAAAAAATATTGACTTAAAAATTAAAAAGTTTATCAATAAAATTTATTTTCTTTTTCCGAAAAGTATAGCCACAAATCCGCTAAAGAAAAATTGCCGCTCAGGATTGTTGAGAAGCAGGGGAATTTTTTTAGAATAATACTCGCCTGTTAATCCTACCTCAATTGCAGAAACGATTTCATTATAAGCGCCGTAATCAAATCGAAGAGAAGTTTTTGCATATAATCCTGGAGTAACTTTTAAGTCGCTCCAACCTTTGCTAAAAGTAGGGCCGCCAAAGATTAAGCCTCTGTTCAAAAAAAGTGAACTATCAGGGGAATCATATTTTACATAAATAAGCTCATTACCTTTCTGCACCTGCAAATAATAAGGACGTAACAAAGCCACAGAAATGCCACCTCCGTAATTTGCAGTAACACTTACTCCGTTTTTATTTGATTTATTTCCAAGTAAAATCTGTTGCTGAAGGCCAAGCTTCGCAGGGTAAAAAAAGTTTCGTTTACCATAAATATATGGGATTGAATTAATGAATTGGTTGCTTTGCTTATCCTCTTTTATGTGCTTTCGTTCACTAATTTCAAGCTGATACAATAACGATTTTTTAACAGAGCTTGCACGCCCGAGTTCGAAAAAAACGCCGTAACCATCATTAAGAAGTTTCGCGCCAAAAACGAAACTTTTTTTATAACTAATTACGCCCTCCTCTTCTTGTTTTATAAGATTACTAATGTGGGCCCGCTTTTCAGCCTGGCGCTGCTTCTTTGCCTTCTGTGCAGACGCAGTAAAGGTGATCGCAATAATTAATATCAGTAAGAATATTCTTCGCATTTATAGGTTTTTTACTTTTGTAAATTTATACAAAAATACATAATGACTGTTTCAATAATAGGCGGGAAGTTATATTGAAGGTGAAAGTATTAAAATGAATAGGGCACAAATTTATGTAATAGAAAAAATAGTTTAGGGTTGCTTAAAAATTTTAATCTCATCAAAAACTTCTCTTTAATAATGAATTTCCTATTGCGCAATGAAGGCAGCGTTTTTTATTGCAATATTCATTTTTAAGCTGAATGAGGGCCTGGGAATCAGCTGCATTTTTATTAGAGAAATTTAAGAGTTCAAATCCTTTTGTGATAGCATTTTTCTCTTCGGGAATATCTTCAAGCCATCTTATTGCTTTTTCCCTGTAAGCTTTCTCATCATGATGAAAACCGTATGCGAAAACAACAGGAACTACGGTATTTATTATGATATTATTTATCATTGCTGATCCCAGTTTTTTCTTTTTAAAGGTAGTTTCTTCATCAAACACATAATGGTAATTCCAATAATCATTAGCCGTTACATCCAACATCCCTTTCAGTTCCCTTACTTCTTTACTATCTTTAATTTTTGAAAATAAATGTTCGCTTTCATGTATCAGTGCAGCTAACTGCGCAAGACGGATTGTTGGGAAATTTGCGGGACGCATTCTTAGAAAAAAAAGTTTTCCATCCAGAGGTTGAAGCTTATATTTTTGTTTATAGAATTTAAACTCCTTTTGCAGTAATACCGGATATTTTTCCTCAAAATTTTTATTTAATAACCCTGATTGCCCAAAGAGTAAAGCTTCTAAATGATGAATACTGTTTTTATGTTTGGCCAGCATTGAAACGGGTAATGATTCTGCAATTTTTCGAAAAACTGCACTGTTGACTTTGAGCCCGAAATTACCTGCAATTAATCTCCAAAAAGTTTCTTCCCAATGAAAATTTGTTTCTTGTAAAATCGCAAGTACTTTTTCTGATTTTGTAACCAGTCTTTCTGCAAGTAATCTTTGTTTCCAATTAGTGAGGGTAAGCTCATTTATCTGATGAACCTGGTTTTCACAGGGAATATACCGGGCGGTTTCCATTAATTCCCTGTATTTATCAAGTAGCAATTTTGGGACTCTTTCCTGCAATTCAAGCGTAGGCAATGGCTGATTACCCGAGCCGGTTATTTCGGTATCATGGTTCCATACTACATGAAGAATTATATTTTCAAAATTAGGATCAGAAGAATGATTGTGTAAATTCCAGTCGCTCGAATTAATGTGAATTTCTACATTACCTGCCCAAATAGTTGCCCCAATTTTTATTTTCGCTTCTGTAAAATCTGGTCCCTGGTTATAGTTATGTGAACCCTGAAATTGAATGTGTATTTTTTCTCCTGAAATTGTTTGTAATTCTTTATTATTAAAATATTGAAACTGCCATATGTATTGAAGGAGATCTTCTTTCATAAAAAAGTTTAATAAGAAATAGATAACGAATAGTCATAAAATCTAAAACCCAAATTATTAAACTGTTCATCAATTAATTTCCAGCCTTTTTAATTCTTTAACTACCCGGCTAACAGGTAATCCCATTACGTTGTAAAAATCCCCATTAATAGACTTTATTCCTGTCACTCCTATCCATTCCTGTATGGCATACGCCCCAGCCTTATCAAAGGGTTTATAATGGTCAATATAATATTCAATCTGGTTTTGAGAAAGTTCATAAAATTCAACTCCTGTTCTCTCGGCGAAAACCGTTTTTGTTTTTGTCAAAATGCAAACGCCGGTTATAACCTCATGCATTCTCCCTGATAACATTGAGAGTGTATTTACAGCATCTTCACGGCCGGAAGGCTTTCCAATAATTTTATTATCGAGCACAACTATGGTATCTGCGGCAAGTATAGTGTATTGTTTGCTGTTAGTATTGTTGCTTTGTAAATTATTTTTAACATTCAGGGCTTTATTAGAAGCAATATAAATAGCCACCTCTTCTGGTGATAAGCCTGCCGGGTAACTTTCATCAGTCTCTGCCGTTATTATATCAAAATCTATTTCTGCCCATTTCAGCAGTTGACTGCGCCTCGGAGATTTTGAAGCTAAAATTATTTTGCCTGCACTCATAATTAAAAATAGTCAGAAGAAAATCATGGAAAAAATACCAGTAAGCATTATGAATTTTACTGCAGTACTTAACTTATGAAATTCGATTTGGGTTTTTGCTTCATACAATTTCCGCAGCACCCACAATAATGGAATTAAAATAGCTACAACAGAATACAAGGCTGAAAACCACCAACCTAGTTGCAATACATAAATCTGGATTATAGTTACTCCACATGCGAGCACAACTATCCAAACCCCTGTAAATACTTTTGAAACCTGAAGCCCCCATATAATGGGCATTGTTTTGCACCCGTATTTTGAGTCGCCGTTTAAATCTTCCATATCTTTTATCACTTCTCTTACCAAAGAAATTACAAAAGCGAAGCCGGCATAAATAAAAGAAACCTTTAGTAATCTTCGCCAATGTCCATCAGGAGGAGTTAATTGAAAGCGATATTCAGCAAGGGTTAAAACAAGAATTACCCACGCACTTAACAACGAGATTAAAATATTACCGATCAATAATTTTTTCTTGAAAGTAGTTGAGTAAAACCATAGTGATAGAATTGCAATCAGGTTGAAAAATGGTATGTAGAAATTCCAAAGTTTGTACCCAACATAGAGGCTTAAAACAAAACCTATGAAGGATAAAGCGACATGCAGTATGATTGCCCATCTTCTCCTGATATACCTATCTATTATAAGCTTTGATGGTTTATTTACAAGATCAATATTAAGATCAAAATAATCGTTGATTATATACCCTGCTGCAGCGATACACACCGATGCTAATACCAATAAAAAAAACAAGGGCTGGGCAAGTTTTATATTTCCGTTCCTGGGAATATTATCAAGATAGGCAAAGCGTAATATAAACAGCCTGAAGAGCACTTGTGTAAGTGCAATAAATAAAAGGTTAGGCCATCTTACCAGTTTAAAAAAAGCGGTGAGAATATTCATAAGAAAATCTTAATAATCAAATGGGTCAACTATCACAAAGAAGAAACATCAGTATGCAAGGGCCAGTTATTGTTAAGCTTCATTACCTTTTCAATCACATCTCTTGCACAACCATAACCGCCACGCAATGGTGAAATATAAGAAGATATTTTTTTAATCTCCACTGCTGCATCGGCCGGACAACAGGCAAACCCTGCTATCATCATACACCCGTAATCAGGAATGTCATCTCCCATGAATAAGATTTCACTTAAGCTGAGGTTATTTTCCAATAAATAATTTCTGAAAACATTTTCTTTATCATTAACCTTCATAAACACATCTTCAATGCCAAGCTTAAGAAGTCTTTCAGTAACAGGTGAAGCTTCGCTACCGGAAATAACGGCTATTCTGTAACCACATTTTACTGCTAATTGCAAAGCATACCCATCTTTAATGTTCATTTTACGCAACCACTTATTTTCATAATCAATAAGCAAGCTACCATCTGTAAGAACTCCATCCATATCAAATACAAATGTTTTTATAAGCCTCAGGCGTGCAAGAACATTCATTAATACATAAAATTTTGATGGGAAATATTTTGCGAATAAAATTATTTTTGATTATCCCTCCATTCATATACCCAACTGCTCTGTATCATTTCAAGATGCCCTTCATTACTGTCTTCAGGCTTTCCTGCAAATTTGGGAATTTCGAGAACCCATTTTCTAAGATCTGTGAAACGTATCCTATAAATCTTGCCTTCATTGAATTCGTCACCAAATTTTTCATACAGTTTCATAGCTATATCTTCATAATCGTTCCAGTTAATAGGAGGCTCAAATGTCATGGTAAGTTTATTAAAATATATTGGAATTATTTATTCGCCCAGAAATTGAGTCTGATCTGGTAATGTTACAACAATATCACCATCTCCCTCTTCTAAAATACATTGGCAGCCCAGCCTTGATATTAATTTTGGGTTTATGGCCCTGTCAATAAAATCCTCTTCACGATCCGTTAATTCAGGCAAATAGTCCTCTCCCTTCTCCACATATACATGACAGGTACTACATGCACATACACCACCACAATTATGATGAAGGTCAATATCATTTTTTAAGGCTATTTCTAAAATCGATTGATCTGCTTCAACACTCTTAATTGTAATTGGTTCCAGGCCTTTTTGTTCAAACTTATAAGTAATATTATACATCATCCTTCCTTTTGGGCTGCAAAACTACGTTATAGCAAAAGAAAAGCCTTACGAATTTTGCAATAACTCTTTATCCATTGCCTCTCAATTACTGGCAATCTCTTTGGATAGATGCTAATTAATTTTACTATCGGTTCTTTTGATGAAGCTTTAGAATGCTTTCAGAAAGTTTTAGGTATATATATTTAAGATCAGAATGTGGGGAAAGCGTTTGCAAATGACGATTTAGTGTTACAATATCTTCCCTTATAGCAGGGCCGGTTTGAACTTCATGTGGTGAAAAGTGATTTGCGTTATAGGTCACTTCATTTATAAGAGGAAGCAGTATCTTAAAATCAATTTTTTCTTTCTCACAAAAAGATTCCGTCATAGCCATAAGATGATTGGTAAAATTCCCCACAAAAACTCCCGCAATGTGATAGCGCAATCGTTCCATATCATTTGTTGCTACTACCTTATCTGAAAGAGTTCTTGCAAATTCAGTAACCCTGTGCAATACTTCCTTATTATTTCCATCAATTAAAAAAGGAATCTCAGGTAAATGCTCGCCTCCTTTTGTAAAAGTTTGTAAGGGATAAAGAACTCCATATTGGGAAGAACAGTTTTTGAGAACACCCATGGAAACAGAGCCTGCTGTATGAACAATTAATTTGTTTTTAAAGCCTTTGATTTTTTCAATGGATTCTAATCCCACATCTGTTATCGCTATTATATATATGTCAGCCTCTGCAAATTCGCTGTCCAATAAAGTGCCGGATTGGGCGTTATATTTTGAAGCCAGCTTTTTGGCATTTTCAGCGTTTCGGCTTACAACCTGTACAATTTCATGACCTGCTCTTTGAATTATTACACTTAATACTGATGCGACATTCCCGGTACCTGCTATTACAACCTTCATTTTTATATCGTTTTTACTTACATGGGAAAGTTTTGCATATGGATTATTGAATGCAATTACTTATGATCTTGTAAGTTTCCGTTAGAGAAACTAATTGAAATACACATTATTTGAAAAGCGGGGTATAAAGATTTGAAATTAAGGATAGTAAAATCAGTCATTGTTTAATATGGGAGTGTTGCGAAGATAATAAGCTGAGAGTAAAATACCAATTTAGCAATAAAAATTCCATATTTTATTTTTAAGCTAATATTGCAGCGAAAGGAAATAGATAATTTTTATCGCATCTCGTAATTCAAAAGGGGCAAAAAGGATAAAAAGATAATTATGGCTAAAAATTTATTGATAGTTGAATCACCTGCGAAAGCGAAAACAATCGAAAAAATTCTGGGGAGCGATTTCGAGGTTAGAAGCTGTTATGGCCATATTCGTGACCTGGAAAAAGATGATATGGGCATCGATGTGAATAATCATTTTGCTCCGCGTTATAAAGTACCCGACGATAAAATAAAAGTTGTGAAGGAATTAAAACAATTTGCAAAAAAAGCAGA
Organism: Chitinophagales bacterium; assembly: GCA_038239385.1. GTDB lineage: Bacteria > Bacteroidota > Bacteroidia > Chitinophagales > Chitinophagaceae > Ginsengibacter. The sequence continues at coordinate 7,788 of JBBSEV010000002.1, read as the reverse complement.
TGAAGTATGGCTTGCATCAGATGAAGATCGTGAAGGAGAAAGCATTAGCTGGCACCTGGCAGAAGTGTTGGGCCTGGATATAAAAACAACAAAAAGGATTGTCTTTCATGAAATCACAAAGCCAGCTATTCAAAATGCAGTTAATAATCCCAGATTAATTAACATGGATCTTGTTAATTCCCAGCAAGCAAGAAGAGTTCTTGATAGATTAGTAGGATTTGAACTATCACCGGTACTTTGGCGTAAAATAGGAATGAAAGGGGGACTGAGTGCAGGACGGGTACAGAGTGTTGCCGTAAAATTAATCGCTGAAAAAGAAAGAGAGATTAACCAGTTTGTCTCAACAAATAGTTTTAAAATTGAAGCTTTTTTTACAGCAAACGATACCCACGGAAAATCGATATCATTTAAAGCAGAAGATGGGAGACAAAGGACTTTGGAAGACTCAGAAAGTTTTTTGGAAAAATGTAAAGGAGCTGGCTATTCTGTAAAAGACATTGTTGTAAAGCCCGGAAAACGTACTCCCTCTGCACCTTTTACAACCTCAACATTACAGCAGGAAGCCAGCCGCAAGCTGGGGTATAGCGTAAGCAAAACAATGCTGATTGCACAAAAATTATACGAAAGCGGGAAGATCACTTATATGCGGACTGATAGTTTACACCTGAGCGATACGGCAAGGGATCAGATTCAACAGGAGATTACAAAAAACTATGGCAACAATTATCTCCAGTTACGGCAGTATAAAAATAAAAATGAAAGCGCACAGGAAGCCCATGAAGCTATCAGGCCAACAGAAATGTCAGTAAATTCTATAGATGACTATGAAACGGCCAGGCTTTACGATCTTATATGGAAGCGCACTATTGCGAGCCAAATGAGTGATGCAATTCTTGAAAAAACAACCGCTAAAATAAAAATTAGTACCGTTGAAGATGAACTAACAGCAACCGGAGAGGTTCTGAAATTTGATGGGTTTTTAAAAGTTTATTTTGAATCAGATGACGAAGAAGAAATCGAAGGCAAACCGATTGGAAATGAAAGCAGGCTTCCTCCTTTGGCGATAGGCCAACAACTTGTATTTGAAAAAATGACCGCAACCGAAAAATTTACACGCTCTGCAGCAAGATACACGGAAGCATCTTTAGTAAAAAAACTTGAAGAACTTGGCATAGGAAGACCCAGCACCTACGCCCCTACTATAAGTACCATTGTAAAAAGAAATTATGTGGAAAAAAGGGATAAAGACGGAATAAAAAGAGAGGTGAGGATATTAAAGCTGCAGCATGATAAAATTGATAAGATAACTATACAGGAAAACACAGGCGCCGAAAAATCTAAACTATTTCCTACTGATCTTGGGCTGGTAGTTACTGATTTTTTAAACCTGCATTTTGTCACAGTAATGGATTACTCATTCACTGCAAATATTGAAGAAGAGTTTGATAAAATTGCTGAAGGCAAAGAACAATGGAGTACAATGGTTGGAAAATTTTACAAACCCTTTCATGAAAATGTAGAGCATACACTGGAAAATGCAGATAGGGCTAAAGGTGAACGTGAATTAGGAACTGATCCTACAAGTGGAAAGCCGGTATTTGCAAGAATGGGAAGATATGGGCCAATGGTTCAAATGGGCGCACAAGATGATGAAGAGAAACCAAAATTTGCCAAATTAAAAACTACGCAAAGTATCGAAACAATCTCTTTAGATGAAGCGCTGGAATTATTTAAGCTTCCATTGATATTGGGTGAATATAACAACCTTGAAGTTTCTGTAAATATTGGAAGATTTGGCCCTTATGTAAAATATGGTGAACAATTCATTTCGATTCCCAAGGGTGAGGAATTACTGGAGATAGATTTGGAACGGGCTATTGAAATTATAAATGCCAAGCAGGTAGAAGATGCTCCTATAGGTTATTATGATGAAAAACCAATTACCAAAGGGAAAGGAAGGTTTGGGCCGTTTATTAAATGGAATGATCTTTTTATAAATGTCCCCAGAGCTTACAATTTCGACATCCTTACGCAAAAAGATTGTAATGAATTAATTGAAAAAAAGATTGTTAAGGAAGCTAACCGGTATATTAGGCAATGGCCTGAAGAAAAAATTGCCATTGAGAATGGGCGCTGGGGACCCTTTATTCGGTTTGGGAAAAAAATGCTTAAGTTACCTGGAGGTAAGTCAAAATATACTCCCGAAGAATTAGCAACAATTGATTTAGAAGAAATAAAGAAATTAATTGTCACCCAGGATCCAAAAGCATTCAATAAGAAAACAATAACAAAAAAAGCAGCTTCAAATAAGAACGCTAAAAAGTCAACAATTAAAATTAAAAGTAAGGTATGATCGTAAAGCTTCATTGTTCTATCGTATGAAGCTAAAGATTTGTAATAGCAAACTTTTTATCTTTACAATATTGATATATAATAATTAGTAGCCCTATCCAATGCAGGAAAATAATGAAATATCCGCCCTATTCCATCTTATTGATGATCCCGATGAAGAAGTTTTTATTTCAGTAAGTGAACGTATCGTTTCTTTAGGAAGATCCATTATACCTAACCTTGAAAATTTATGGGAAAATACTCCGGATGAGGGCGTGCAGGAAAGAATTGAAATGCTTATACATAAGCTTCATTTTCGTGACCTTGTAAATGACTTTACTAATTGGAAAAATGGCTCATGCGAATTACTTGAAGGCGCATTGCTTGCCGCCCGGTATCAATATCCTGAAATGGTTACTACAACTACTCTGCAGGAAATAGAAAAAATAAGAAGAAATATCTGGCTGGAGCTAAACAGCTATCTTACGCCGCTGGAACAAATTAATGTGATAACAGGCATATTGTACAGCTATTATAAATTGAAGGGAAACGAAGTTGCTTACGACAACACAGAAGATTTTCTTATTAATAAGGTAATAGAAAATAAAAAAGGAAATGCTATTACTAATGGCATACTTTATCTTATTATTTGCGAGCTTCTTGATATTCCTGTAAGAGCAATTAATATCCCAAAACAATTCATTCTTGGTTATTTTGATATAGACTATAACTTCCCAAATCCTACCCGTCAAAAAAGCGAGAAAATAAATTTTTATGTTGACCCCCTTAATGGCCAGATTTATTCTCACAAAGATGTAGAAAACTATTTCAAAAGAATTTCTGTTCCCGCTACCCCTTCTTACTTTAAGCAATTAAATAACAAGAGAATCATTCAACACCTTCTCGAAGAATTCAGTAAATGTTTTACAAATGCTGCAAATCAATATAAAAAAAATGATCTGATTCTGCTGGCTAAATTATTGGATGATTAAATTGCGTGTTTTAAAGGAAATTTTATTGACCATACAATTACTACTAATCTTCGAAAGATATTACTTACTATTTTTTTAAAGGCACTTATTTAAATTAATCTTTCTCTTATTTGGCAATCATAGCTAAAAATTATATGAGGAAATATTGGCCACATAATTGTTGTAAATTTCGCTTCTGATTAAACAAAAATCTTGATGCCATGATACTTTCATTCATAGAAAAAAAATATTTTTTCAATTTTATAATTGCTTTATTGTGTGTTTGTAATATCTGTAGTTGTAACAGCAGTAATACGGATACAAAAAGTTTTTCGAAAGATTCAACATCTATGCAAACGGATGATCTTTTTAAAAAATATAACCTCGATAAAATTATATTACCGCCGGGGTTTTCAATATATATCTATGCAAAAGCTGAAGGCGCCAGGAGCCTATGCCTTTCCCCTGGAGGAACCTTATTTGTAGGAACACAGGCCACAGGAAAAGTATATGCAATCAGGGACGAAAATAATGATGGCAAAGCTGATAAAGTTTATACAATAGCAAAAGGCATGAACACTCCTAACGGAGTAGCCTTTAGAGACGGTAGTTTATACGTTGCTACTATCTCAACAATTTACAGGCTTGATAGTATTGAATCAAAACTTGAAAATCCTCCTACTCCGGTTGTAGTGTTTGATAAATATCCTACGGATACTCATCATGGCTGGAAATTTATTGCTTTCGGCCCGGATGGAAAGTTATATGTACCAGTAGGAGCTCCTTGCAATATATGCGAATCCGCTAATCCTGTTTATGCTTCAATAACCAGGATGAACCCTGATGGGTCTAACATGGAAATATTTGCGAAAGGTATAAGAAATACTGTTGGCTTTGCATGGCATCCCGATACAAAACAAATTTGGTTTACTGATAACGGAAGAGATGAACTTGGAGATGATATTCCTAATGACGAATTAAATAATGCTCCAAAAGCGGGAATGAATTTCGGATATCCTTATTGTCACCAGGGGAATATTCGTGACCCGGAATTTGGAGAAGGCAAAAACTGTAGTGATTATACGCCCCCGGTGAAACTCATGGGGCCGCATGTGGCCGCACTTGGATTGAGATTTTACACAGGAGCCATGTTTCCTGCAGAATATAAAAATGCAATTTTTGTTTCCAAGCATGGCAGCTGGAACAGGAGCACTCCTATTGGTTATAATGTTGCGGTTTTAAAAATGGATGCTAATGGAAACCCCACAGATCCTATTCCCTTTGCCCAGGGTTGGCTGCAAAATGAAAAGACAGTAAACGGGCGCCCGGTAGATGTTACTTTTTTAGCGGATGGCTCTATGCTTGTAAGCGATGATTACAATGGATTGATATACAGGATTATTTATAAAGCCCCTTAACCCTCCCGAAGCGGAAGTTGAATCATATCATCTTTCTGAAAAAAGTTATTAGGTATAAAATTTAAAACTAATTTTCAATTCTTAATCCTTCAATTCTTAATTTTTTAATTCTTAGTTCTTAATTTTTAATTCTTAGTTTTTAATTCTTAATTCTTAATTCTTTACTAATTTACCAATCAACCAATTAACCAATGCACGATCACCATCATCACCACGCTGAAGAACATTTACAAAGTTCAGACTTGTTGAGGGATGTCGTTATAGGTATGAGCGACGGACTTACTGTTCCTTTCGCCCTGGCTGCTGGTTTAAGCGGTGCTGTGGCAACAAGCAGTATTGTAGTAATTGCAGGTATAGCAGAAATAGCAGCAGGAAGTATTGCTATGGGATTGGGTGGCTACCTTGCAGGTAAAACCGAGCAGGATCATTACAACAGCGAATTAAAAAGAGAATATGCAGAAGTAGAACGCATCCCGGAAATGGAAAAAAAGGAAGTGAAAGATTTTTTTGAAAGTATTGGCCTTAGCGATGATTTACAAAATAAGGCGACTGAAGAAATTGCTACTGATAAAAAACAATGGGTTGACTTTATGATGAAATTTGAATTAGGTCTTGATAAGCCTGATCCGCGAAGAGCCCGTAAAAGCGCATTAAATATTGGCGTTTCCTATATTGTCGGGGGCATTATTCCATTGAGTCCGTATCTCTTCATTGCTAATTCGAAAGAAGCTTTAAAGCTTTCAGTAATTGCCACGCTTATTTGTCTGTTTGTTTTTGGATATTTTAAAAGTAAGCTTACAGGGGTACCCATACTCTCGGGAGCATTGAAAGTTATGTTAATTGGTGCATCAGCAGCCGGCGCCGCTTATGGAGTGGCAATGCTTATTAAATAAATTACAAAATCCCCTTTGGTAAAACTCGTTGTCATTTTTTGCCTAATTTAAATTCTACCTCCTCACGTATCTTCCTCTATCTTACCTATGCTATCTCCCATGTAAAGTTTCGTTACCCGCCGGTGATGGGGGCATAAGCTATTTCGTAAAGCTCCTGTAACTTTTACATCGCCAAAAGTAACAGTACTCAATTATATCTTATAGAAAAATAAACCTTCCCTGGTATACGTTACTTATAGAATAACGTGTGTAATAACTGATATCTAATCATTGTTATTAATAAAAGAAATGTGAAGAGGAGGTTTTCTTTAATCAGATTATTCATTTAAAACCAAATAATCATTCTATGAAACAACCGCCACTCCTGAAAAGGTTTCCCTTTACTGTATTGATTTTTTTGGCAACTATATTTTCAGTTTGCAAAGTTTCCGCACAACAATCACTTATTAATGTAGGTGGCTGGAATGCCTATGTACATTTACCCTGGGATTATAATGCTAATCCTACAACCCAGTACCCAACTATTATTTTTTTTCCGGGCTTAGGGGAAGTAGGTACTACAGCCTCGAAAGTAATTGCAAATGGGCCCGGCGCTTATATTGCGCAAGGCTGGAATGGGAATGTCAAAATCGGTATTGATAGTGTAAAATTCATTATTATAAGCCTGCAGCCACCTTCTGCATGGCCATGGGAAGTGACTGTGGATCCAAAGATCCAGATTCTCAAATCGCTATTTAGAATTGATAGTAAAAAATTGCACCTTACTGGTTTATCAATGGGTGGCTGGGTGAGCACTACATTTGTAACAGGTGACCCACTGGGAGGTCCTTATAAATATGCCAGCCAGGTAGCTACTGTTGTGGAGGTTGAAGGTGTAAGGCCGGATGATAACCAGCCATATCCTACGTTATTTAATAATTTCGCTACAACAGGTGGTAAGTTATTAGGATTTGAGCAGGTAAATGACGGCCGTGATATTCTTACCCGTACCAACCAAATGGATAACATAAAGCCTTCATCTGGTATTTACGTATCCACTAATTATAGTGGCGGAGGTCATTGCTGCTGGGAAGAATTTTATGGTGGCAAAGGCCATATTCCAAATACTTTTTTATTGGATGGCATAAATCAAAATATTTATGAGTGGATGGCAAGGAATCCATTGATTACTGCGGGGGCATTACCCGTTACACTTAGTGAGTTCTCTGCAAAAAATAACAAAGATCAGGTTGCTCTTTTTTGGAAAACATCTTCTGAAGTGAACAGTAATTATTATGAAATACAAAGAAGCAAGGATGGTCAGAATTTTTCAAAAATTGGCAACATCTATGCACAGGGAACGTCTACATTGGAAAACTTGTATTCTTTTAAAGACATCATGCCTTTAAAAGGAACCAATTATTACAGGCTTTCTATAGTTGACCTTGATGGGAAAATGAGTTATAGTAAAACGGTTGCCGTAGATATAAAAATTACACACAGCTTTACTATTGGGTATGCAAAGTTATTATCTCAATCAAAAAAACTAAGCTTCTCATTAAATAGTGACCATGTACAAAATGTGAGAGCTGCAGTAACAGATATAAGCGGAAGAGTATTTTTTACAGAATCTCTTCAATTGCAGCCCGGCTCTAATTCCTTTAATAAAACAATTCCGGGCTTTAGTAAAGCAATCTATTATTTAAAATTTTCTACTGCTGAAGAATTGATCACAAAGACACTATTGCCGGAATAAAAATATTATAGAGTATCGAAGATTGTAATGGATAATCATTTTGAATTTTGGAACATCCCTTCACCCAGGTGAGGGGATTTTTTTTGCGAGCAATCGGATATTTATGTAAGACATGGTGGTTGTATTTTTAAAAATATTCTATGTAATCAATTATATTTTTTCTCAAAAATCCTCTCCTCAATATTACCGTTTATAGATAATAATTGCTTTTTTAAGAAATGTTATAGTCGCTTAATGAATCATCGTTAGTAAATTAAAATACAGAGTTTTCCTTAAGTTGTAAACATTACAACCAGTATCCATTAAATTTGCTTTATGCGTAAAACGCTTAATATTTTATCAAGTTCTTTCCGGCTTACCATGCAGGAGCTTATGGTAAATAAACTGCGTACTTCACTTTCTTTAATAGGAATTTCATTCGGTATATTTTGCATAATAGG
>JBBSEV010000001.1:0-167326 GCA_038239385.1 Chitinophagales bacterium | reverse complement strand
ATCAATATCGCTTATATTTTTATTAGCTTCTTTCTCACTCATTAAAATTGAAACAATCTGGTTGCCCTGCCCGGCACTAATTTGTAATGTAATCCCAAAGCTATCTTTTACCGCAGGCACAATGTAATCGTTCATGTATTTATTTATTTGAGGATCACCCTGCCACATCATGAAGTTTATAGTTTTCCCTTTTGCATCTTTTAATATATCATTCCATGAAAGTTGCAAAGGATCTTTTTGAGAAATATCAGAATTATTATTACAGGCTGGTAAAATAAAAAACAGTGAGAAAAAACATAGCAATAAAGAATGGGTAAACTTTTTTTTCATATCATGAAAAGTAAGAAATTAATGATTTCGATAATGCTTAAAATAGGCGATTAAATTTAATCAACAATTGCCATGACCTTTAGGTCGTGGGTTGGTAAAAAATTGGTCTTGGCTTTAGCCAAAATAGTTTTCGAAATTCAATTTTTTGACTAAAGCCGTTCATTATTCTATTCCGGTTCCACGACCTAAAGGTCGTGGCAAATTAGACCGGTCCAATTTTCATAGAACCTCAAAGAATTCATATTTAAAATTTATACTGCACGCCAAACTGGAACTGGCGCGGCGCTCCCGCATTTTTTTGAACAATGCCTTTACTTATTGGCCCTATTTGTATCTGGTTGCTTTGTGTGGCATTATTGCTGTAGCCACTTAAATTTTGTGTGTTAAAAATATTAAACACATCGGCACGTATTTCCAATACGCCTGTATTATTTAATCTTAAATTATACTGTAGCCCGAGATCAAATAATTTGCTCCATGGAAGGCGATCATTGTTTCTTGATTCACCGGGCTGACGATCGCTGTTGCCTACATACGCATCGCCAAAGCTGCCACCATCGCCATTGAGATCAGTCGTGCCGTACAGCGTCGCATCAGGGATCCGGTTTACCGGTTGCCCGCTTTGCAATAACGTCGCGAGTGAAATGTTGAACTGGGATACCGGGTAATAATAAAATACGCCACTGATCACATGTGTTCTGTCGTTTAAAGATGGGCCCCATTCGTTGGAATAATTATTTGCGTCAGCCGCCCTGAAATTGATATCATCTGTATTGTTTTTTAAACTTGATAAAGTATAAGAAAGAAAGTAAGCGTATTTATCTTCCGCTTTATCTTTTTTAAGATTTACTGATAGTCCAATGTATTCCGCTTTTCCGCCGGCATCAGTCATAGTAACATTTCTTGATACACCGAAAACTTTTTGTCCATTAATAAGGCCGTAAGTTCCGGTGGCATCAGTAACTATGGGAATGGGCCTGGTTAAGTTTGCTATCGCCTGTGTACGGGCTGTGGCTCCGTTAGCCGGTATTTGATAGGAAGATGGGGCGTTAAGATCAATCAACCTGAAAAGATCATAGCTCCTGTTATAAACAACATCTGTATAAAAAAGTAATTTACTGTTGATCTGCAACTGGTAACCAATTGTTGATTGCCAAGTATATGGATTATCAAAGCCATTAGGGTTCAAAATTCTTCTTTCAAAACTAAATGTATTATCCTTTTGACTTTGTAAAGACGAGGCGGATGGGCCATTGAGGTATGGCACATTGTACGCACTCGCACTAAGATTACCGTTGTAAGTAACTCTCGAAATATTAGTATTAGCAGGAAGAATCCCTTTGTCAATCAGTGCTTGTATTTCTGTTTTATAATCAGCTCCGGTTGTGTTTTGTTGTAAGGCATCGCTGTAAATAGTATACAACACCTTGTCATAAAATAATCCTGTACCTCCACGTATACTACTGCGGTCACTCAATTTATAATTTACGCTTACACGAGGTGCTATATTATTAAAGTCTCCTTTGTCATTTCCTCCTTTTGATAAATTATCATAATCATATCTTGCCCCGTAAGTAATGTTAAACCTATTGCTTACTGAAAACTGATCTTCAAGATATGCTGTTGAAATGGTTTGTGTTTTACCAAAGTTATTGGGCCTTAGTTCCACGCTATAAAATGGTACCGATACATCAGATGGAATATCAGTGTAATCGAGACCTGAGCCTTTGTTCAAAGATTTTAATGCGGCCAATTGAGAGGCAGTTAACTGCACCTGGTAGTAACCGTTAGGTACTCCACCTCCAAATAAGCGATGCTTTGCAGCGATCACTTCAGCTCCTAATTTTATGGTGTGTTTATTAAGAAAGAACTTTAATTTTTCCTGTGCCTGAATTGTATTTTCATGAGAATCGAAAGCATAACCGGGATGCCCGAAAACACCAATCGTTGAACCATCTGGTGCTTTCACTTCTACCTGTGGATTATTTATATTAACAGGCCTTGCATAGTTCCACCGGAAGCTGCTATATTGAATGTTTGTTTCATTGCTGAAGTTTCTTTTTGTATAAGTATTTTGAAATGCGATCAATACTGAATTGCGATCCTGCTTGCTTCCCGATGAAGGAAATGAAACGCCACCATCCAGCCCACCGCCTTGTCGCTCAACATTTACAATCCCTACGTTGGCTCTTAATGAAGAATGAAAGTGATCGTTCCATTTCTGATCTATTTTTCCTGAGAGATAAGTAAAATAATTGTGCCCTCTTACCGTTGCATTGACACCTAATTGCGGGGATGTTAGGAGGTTGTCTTTTGTATCAATGGTTTGCTCTGCATTAATAAAATAAAACGTTTTGTTTTTTTTGATAGCGCCGCCAAAAGCGAAGCCGGCCTGCTGTCGCTGGAAGCCATTTTTTACATTATTGCCCGTCAAATCTTTTTGAGTAAAATTTGTTTTGCCATCAATACCAGGGCCGGGGCGGGTTAGATAGAAAACTTCGCCTTTAAAATCATTGCTTCCGCTTCTTGTTGTGATATTGAAAATCCCATTAGCTGTATTTCCAAATTCTACAGAGTAATTGTTAGTTAATGCAGTTACATTTTGTGTAAAGCCCAAAGGGATGGCAAATTTTTGCCCGCCTAAAAACCTTTCATTATTATCCATGCCATCAATAAGGTATGAATTAAATAATGAGTTAGCGCCATTCACGCTTACATTGGGAGCTTCCGGATAGAAGCCGGTGGCCTGCGTTACATTGGGCAGTCGGAATAATGAACGCGTGATATCCCTGCCTTCAACAGGTAAATTTTCGAGTTCCTTTCTCTTTAATTGGGCAGAGACTTCAGCATTTACTGTATTAATTTTGGATGAACCGGAGAAGACGTTTATTTCTTTGAGGTTAGTAGATTTTTTTTCAGTGATCACCAGATTTACGCTTGGAGATTCATTAGTCCTGAACTGAAGATTGTCAATTGTTTCCGCAAAATAATTTTCATCTTCAACGCCCACATGGTAGCTGCCTGCAATTGATAATGATTTAAAAATAATTTTGCCCTGGGAATTGGTAGATTGTGTTTGGGAAAAACCAATTTCTTTATTTTCAAGTTTTACCTTAATAGCAGTTAAAGGTTTTAGGGTAAGGGTGTTCGTTACACTCACTGTAAGATCCACCTGCGCAAATATTGAAAGTGATAAAAAAATAAGGCTAAGCAGTGTTAAACACTTCTTCATAAATAAAATTTAGGGGGTAAAAAAATTATAGAAAAGTTAATAGTGAGGTTACTGAAAGGCAGGAGGTGCCCTAAATCGCTTAATATTTGAGAAGTGAAACCAATATATACTTATCAGAATAGAAGAGCTGATTTTTTTCTCACCGGTAATGATCAGCGTTATAAGAGTGATGAGACTATTTGCAGAATGAAGAATCTTTTTTAAGAAATGAAAGTCACTTAAATTATTAAAGTCACTTAATTTTTCAAGCAAGCATAAATCAAAACAAACGCAATCACGGTAATCTAACAACGCATTGTACACACCGCCTGTTTGCCACGGAATTTCAATAAAAGTTTTTGAGTCAAATATTTTTGCAGAGATTCCCAGTAAATAAATTCCACCATTCCTGTCCGGGCCGATTACCAATTTATTTTCATTGATTTTGTCAGCGGCATCCAATAAAAACTTTGAAGATAATTCAGGGCAATCGTTGCCGATGACTATTACATTATGGCAATCTTTTTGGAAAACAGAACTAATTGCATTGGCAAATTTTTCTCCAAATCCATTCCCCTCCTGTAGGTATTCATCAACTAAAAAAAACGGAAGCCCCGTTTCCTGAACTGCCTGCATGGTTTTGTTGCTTAGGGCAACATGAAGCTGCCTGTTTATTTTTCTGTTGGGATGCAGTTTCTTGAACCTGCTTTCTTCTTTGGCAGAACGGGAAAAAATAAGGATGGCTGTTTTTATCAACGGGTTGGTAAGTTATTATCAGATTATTAAAAGGCTTCTTTTAATAGTACGTATTAAATGCCCGGAGAGATTTAAAACTTGCCGAAGATACTTATTCATAAAAACAAAAGGGAAACAAATTGCAATTACAACAAACATTATTTTTTTATTTTTATAATATATTAAAAAACTTTTATGGATAATGAACAATCGAGCGGAGCTTATGCTAAAATAAAAGTTATTGATGCACATCAGCATTTTTGGAAATTTGATCCTTTGAGAGATAGCTGGATCAATGACGATATGAAGATCATTCAGAAAGATTTTTTGCCTGCTGATCTTGAAACATTGTTTAAGGAAAATGGAATAGAAGGTTCTGTAGTTGTTCAATCCGATCAATCAGAAATTGAGAATGAATTTCAATTAAAAAATGCAGACGAATATGATTTTATAAAAGGAGTGGTGGGATGGATAGATCTCCAGGCAGATGATTTGGAAGAAAAATTGATTTATTATAAACAATTTAAAAAACTAAAGGGATTCAGGCATGTGTTGCAAGGCGAGCCGAAAAGAGATCTTATGCTTCAACCCTCATTTAAAAGAGGAATTGGTTTGCTGAATAAATTTGGATTCACGTATGACATTCTTATTTTTCCCGATCAGTTAGTTTATGTAAAGGAACTGGTGGCAGAGTTCCCGAATCAATTGTTTGTGTTGGATCATATCGCAAAGCCCGGGATAAAAAATAAAAAAATAGATGAATGGAAAAAAGATATTCTTGCTCTCGGTGCTCACGAGAATGTGTATTGCAAAATATCAGGAATGGTTACAGAAGCAGATTGGAAAAACTGGACCAGCAATGATTTTATACCTTATATCGATATAGTTGTTAACGCATTTGGAACCAAAAGAATTATGTTTGGATCAGATTGGCCTGTATGCCTGGTTGCTGCATCTTACAGCAAGATGAAGAAAATAGTAGACGATTACTTTTCTTTCTTTTCAAAAAATGAACAAAAGAATTTTTATCGTAAAACAGCAATTAAATTTTATAACTTATAAATAATATTTATGGATCTGAAACTAAAAAATAAAGTAATTATTGTTTCCGGTGGTGCAAAAGGAATTGGCCAGGGCATCGTAAAAGTATTGGCCGCAGAAGGAGCTATCACTGTAATTCTTGGCAGAAATAAAAAAGATAATATGGAAATGGTTGAGTGGGTGGAAGATCAGGGTGGAGCTGCCTTCCAGGTTGAAGCTGAATTATCTGATCCCGGCGAATGCGAAAAATCAATTAAAACTGTTATGGAAAAATTTGGCCGCATCGACGGCCTTGTAAATAATGCCGGGGTGAATGACGGTATAGGCCTCGAGAATGGCAGTTATGATAATTTCATGGCGTCACTTCATAAAAATTTAGTGCATTATTATTTGCTGGCTCATTATGCATTGCCTGCATTGATAAAATCAAAAGGAGCCATTGTAAACATTACATCTAAAACCGCAGAAACAGGCCAGGGCAATACATCTGCGTATGCTGCAGCTAATGGGGGCCGTAATGCATTGACAAGAGAATGGGCAGTAGAGTTATTGAAATACGGCATACGTGTAAATGCAATTGTAGTAGCAGAATGTTGGACGCCGCAATACGAAAAATGGATTCAAACACTTTCGGATGCAAAAGAGAAACTTGAAGAAATTACATCCAAAATTCCATTTGAAAAAAGAATGACAACGGCAGAAGAAATAGCCAACACTACTGCATTTTTATTATCCAAATGCTCAAGCCATACAACAGGCCAATTGATACACGTAGATGGGGGTTATGTACATTTAGACAGGGCGTTGGCAAATGCATAGCATAAAATAATACAATGAAATCTTTAATCTGCATAAAACCCGGCTTGCTTGAATACCACAATATTCCGCCGCCTGTATTAAAACCCCGGTATGCCATTTTAAAGGTAAAACGAATAGGAATTTGTGGCACTGACATTCATGCTTATGAAGGAACACAACCTTATTTCAACTACCCAAGAACGTTAGGGCACGAGCTGGCCGCAGATCTTATTGAGGCAGATGGTGCAGATGGATTTGTATCCGGTGAAGCGGTTACGCTTATTCCTTATTTTAATTGTGAAAAATGTATTGCATGCAGAAATAATAAGCCAAACTGCTGCACTAATATAAATGTTTTTGGTGTGCACATCGATGGCGGCATGGCGGAGTATGTTTCGGTTCCATCTTATTCATTGGTTAAGAGTGAAGGGCTCGGTTATGATGAGCTTGCTTTGATAGAACCCCTTGCTATTGGGGCGCATGGCATAGCCCGTGCATGTGTAAAGAAAGATGAATTTGTTTTAATAATAGGAGCGGGCCCCATCGGGTTAGGCACCATGGAATTCGCCCGCATCGCAGGAGCTAAAGTTATTGCGCTTGATATTAATGAAAATCGTTTACAGTTTTGTAAAGACAAATTAAAAGTTGAATTCACGATTAATGCAACGCAGGAGAACGCATTTCAAAAGATACAGGAAATTACAGGAGGCGATATGCCGACAGTTGTAATTGATGCTACAGGTAACCTGCAAGCCATCAATAATGCATTGCAGTATTTAGCTCATGGAGGAAGATATGTTTTGATAGGATTGCAAAAAGAGAAAATATGTTTTAGCCATCCCGAATTTCACAAACGTGAAGCAATGCTTATGAGTAGCCGAAATGCAACAAGAGCTGATTTTGTACATGTAATTAATTCAATTAAAAATGGATTAATTGATCCTGCCACTTATATTACGCACCGGATAAAATTTGAAGACCTGGAAAATACTTTCACAACATTGCCTGATCCTTCAAGTAATGTAATTAAAGCTGTGGTTGAACTTAATTAATAATAACCAGATTGATGATGAAGAAAATTTTAATAGTAATTGTATTAATAATTGTTTTCAATCCTTATTCATTTGCGCAAAATGATTTAAAGCTTTGGTATAATAAACCTGCGGATGCGTGGACTGAGGCGTTACCTCTCGGTAACGGGCGTTTGGGAGCTATGGTCTTTGGCAGGGTTGATGAGGAACTGATTCAATTAAACGAAGCAACCCTCTGGTCAGGTGGCCCGGTTAAAACGAATGTAAATCCCAATGCCGCTTCTTATTTGCCTGTGATAAGAAATGCACTTCTTAATGAAGAGGATTATGCAAAAGCAAATGAGCTTACTAAAAAAATGCAGGGCCTCTATTCTGAATCATATATGCCTCTCGGAGACCTAATCATTAAGCAACAATTCAAATCTAAAACAACGGCTGCGTACTATCGCGATTTAAATATACAGGATGCAATAGCCGGGACAAAGTTTACTATAGATAGCATTCAATTTTCGAGACAAATTTTTGTATCAGCCTCTGACCAGGTAATGGTTATTAAACTAACTGCAAACAAAATTGGTGCGTTAGATTTTGATGTAACATCTAAAAGTTTATTGCATTATAAAAATACTGTTGAAGGGAATGACTTTATAATGAAAGGCAAAGCGCCTGCTCATATTGATCCCAGCTATCTCGATTCTAAAAATCCCGTGATTTATAATGACACCACAGGTTGTAATGGAATGCGGTTCCAGCTTCGGATGAAAGCTGTAAGTAAAGATGGTAAAATTAAAGTAGATACTAATGGTGTTCATGTAAGTAATGCAACAGAAGTATGGTTGTTTTTATCAATGGCAACAAGCTTTAATGGGTTTAACAAATGCCCTGAAAAAGATGGTAAAGATGAAAATAAAATTGCAAAGGATTTTTTGAATAAAGCTTCTAAGAAGTCATTTAATGAATTACTGCAAAGACATCTTTCAGATTACCATAAATTTTTTAATCGTGTATCGCTGATGCTAAATAACACAAGTGCGAATAAGAAAAATAATTTGCCGTCAGATGAAAGATTACTTGCTTATTCTAAAGGCGCTTCCGATTCCTGGATAGAAAAAATGTATTTCCAATACGGGCGCTATCTTCTCATTTCAAGTTCACGCCCCGGTGGTGTGCCTGCAAACCTGCAGGGAATCTGGAACAAAGAAATCAGGCCGCCGTGGAGCTCTAACTATACTATCAACATCAACACCCAAATGAATTACTGGCC
This sequence comes from Chitinophagales bacterium, assembly GCA_038239385.1. Taxonomy (GTDB): domain Bacteria; phylum Bacteroidota; class Bacteroidia; order Chitinophagales; family Chitinophagaceae; genus Ginsengibacter. The sequence continues at coordinate 158,916 of JBBSEV010000001.1, read as the reverse complement.
ATCAGAAGTTGCCAATCTTTCTGAAATGCATGAGCCATTAATTGGTTTAATAAAAAACCTTTCTATTACCGGTGCAGTTACTGCAAAGCAATTTTATAATATGCATGGATGGGTAGCTCATCACAATTCTGATATCTGGGCATTATCTAATCCTGTTGGCAATATGGGTGGAGGAGATCCAAAATGGGCCAACTGGTCGCAGGGTGCCAACTGGTTGTGCCAGGATCTTTGGGAGCACTATCGGTTTACTATGGATACCCGGTTTTTAAAAGATACTGCCTATCCCCTTATGAAAGGCGCTGCAATATTTTGTCTTGATTGGCTTGTTGAAAATAAAGATGGTTACCTGGTAACCGCTCCTTCTGTTTCGCCTGAGAATGTTTTTTTATATGCTGATGGAAAACATGGAGATGTTTCAGTTGCCACCACGATGGATATGTCAATCATTTGGGATCTGTTTACCAATTTAATTGATGCTTCAAAGGAATTAAATATTGATGAGGAATTCAGAGCCTTATTAATTCAAAAAAAGAATAAACTTTTTCCTTTGCAAATTGGCCATAAGGGAAATCTCCAGGAATGGTATAAAGATTTTGAAGAAGTTGAAGTGCATCACAGGCATGTGTCTCATCTTTTTGGATTGTATCCCGGTCACCAGATATCCCCGATTATTACACCTCAGTTTGCCACCGCAGCAAAAAAAACTTTAGAGATAAGAGGCGATGAAGGAACGGGCTGGAGCAAGGCATGGAAGATTAATTTCTGGGCAAGGTTACTGGATGGAAATCATGCATATATTTTATTAAAAGATTTGCTACATGCAACCAGTGAAACAAATACCAATTATGGAGAGGGAGGGGGTACCTATCCTAACTTCTTTGATGCACATCCGCCATTTCAGATAGATGGGAATTTTGGCGGAACGGCAGGTATTGCCGAAATGCTTTTGCAAAGCGAGTTGAATGAAATTTATTTATTACCCGCAATGCCCGGTGCGTGGAAAGATGGTTCTGTAAAAGGTTTAAAGGCAAGGGGAAATTTTGAAGTTTCAATTAACTGGAAAGATCATCAGCTAGCCGGTGCCGTTATTAAATCTTTGTCAGGTGGTGTTTGTAAAATACGAACTAACGTTCCTGTAATTATTGAAGGTGTGAAAGTGGATTCTAAGAAAGATAATAATGGGTATGTAACAACTTTCAATTCTATAAAAGGTAAGACATACATTATAAATGCTGCTAAGAATTAAGCGGAATATTTTGATCTTCAGAAATAATAGCTAAAGTTGAATAACCCTTATTTTCATAATAAACTGTTCATTTCCTTCCAGTGATAAATTTTTACTTTTTCTGATTGATTTTTGGCTGCATTGTTCATTGCCTTTGCAATATCTTTTCCATCAATGCCTTTGTATTTATTGAGCTTGCCAAAAAGAAGCGGATTTATAACCGTAAATATTTTTATAAATATTTTTTCGCCTGGCCGGGTTTCACTTCTGTTACCCATAATCATGGATGGTTCAAAAATATGCGTACGCTCAAAATCTAAGGCAATAATATCCCGTTCTGTTTCGCCTTTTGTTTTTGTATAAAAAATAGTTGACTTAGCATTTGCGCCAATAGAAGAAACTATAAAAATAGATCTTGCACCATTTTCTTTTGCAATCTTTGCTGCTAATACAGGGTAATCATGGTCTATTTGATAATATTCTTTTTCGTCAGGCGTTTGCTTTTTAGTTGTTCCCAATGCAATGAAAATTTCATCTGCTATAATACTTTCTTTCAATCGGAGTAAAGAATTAAAATCGCCAATCAACATTTTCAATTTAGGATGAATAATGTTTTTGTCCCGAAAGCTTTCGGGATTGCGAACAACAATAGTTACTTCTTCATAATCATCATTACTTAATAGTTCCTCCAGTAAGTACGAACCTATAAATCCACTTGAACCAAACAAGATTGCTCTTTTCATTTTGAATTTATTTTTAACTATCGCTGAATGATTGTTTAAATTCCAAAGGTGTCATTTTTGTTTTGTTCTTGAATAATTTGCTGAATGATTGTGGATGCTCAAAGCCCAATTGATAGGCAATTTCGCTAACAGATAAATTTGTAGTTGTCAAAATTTCTTTTGCTTTTTCAATCAATTTATTATGTATGTGTTGCTGGGTATTTTGTCCTGTATGGGAACGTAACATGTCACTTAAATAATTGGGAGATAGATTTAAGGATGTGGCTAAATTGTTTACAGTTGGCAGTCCTGCCTGGTTTTCATCTGTGAAATATTTTGCTAAAACTGATTCAAATTGAGTTAGCAAATCATTGCTTGCAGTTTTACGGGTTATAAATTGCCGGTTGTAAAAACGATTGCAATAATTGAGCAATAATTCCAAATGTGAAACCATTACATCCTGGCTGTAATTGTCAATAGAAGCATTGTATTCCTGTTCAATATTTTTCATTATTCCTTCCAACATTTTTTCTTCTTTGTCAGAAAGATGCAGTGCTTCATTAACCGCATATGAAAAGAAACCATATTCTTTTATAGTTTTACCCAACGGATAATTTCGGATAAAATCGGGATGAAACATAATTGACCAACCCGAACAATCCCGATGGTCGTCACTATCAATGGCAATAACTTGCCCGGGAGAAATAAAGCTCATAGTGCCTTCGTCAAAATCATAATAATTTTTACCATACCGCATTTTACCTTTAAAATCTTTCTTAATAGAAATCAGGTAAAAATCAAAAGCAACGGCTTCTATCTTATCCATTTTAATATTTTTAGCGTCTGAATGATGAAGCAAGCTAATTAATGGATGTTGTGGCTTTTGCAATGAAAACATGCTGTGCCATAAAGAAATAGAGCTTATTATTTGTGGGCTATTATTTGTTTTTTTCATTTTAAAAAAGATAAGGCAATCAAACAGGGAAAGCTTTCAATTACTTTCCCTGTTTAATATATTGGTTATTTATCAATGCCTGCTAAAGAAGCCGCATCGTAACGGGCACCGGTAGAAAAGCCCAAAGGCACAATGTTTTCTAAATGTTGCATTTCTTCCGCACTTAAAACTACGTTAGATGCTGCAAGATTTTCTTCAATATATTTTACACGTTTGGTGCCCGGAATTGCAACGGCACCTTTTGCAATTACCCATGCAATAGCCAATTGAGAAGATGTAATTCCTTTTTCAGTGGCTAATTTTTTTATCTCTGTTATAAGTTCTATGTTTTTATAAAACTGCTCTCCCTGGAAACGGGGAATAGTTTTTCTAAAATCATTTTCCGGGAAATCATCCGGCGATTTAATTTCTCCGTTTAAAAAACCCCTGCTTAATGGAGAATAAGCAACAAGACCAATTCCCATTTCCTGGAGTGTATGTAAAATGCCTGTTTCTTCAACACCTCTTTCAAATAAAGAAAATTCTGTTTGAACGGCCGTTAATGGATGTACAGCGTGTGCTTTTTTAATGGTGGCAGCTGATACCTCTGATAAACCGATGTATTTTACTTTACCTTCTTTTACCAGTTCAGCCATTGCAGCAACCGTTTCTTCAATAGGTGTGTTTGGGTCAAGACGGTGTAAATAATAAAGATCTATATGGTCTGTGCCTAAATTTTTCAATGAACGTTCTATCGCTTTTTTTACATAAGCAGGTTTACCGTTTATTTGCCAGGTCAATTGTTCTTTGTCGTCAATTTCAAAGCCAAATTTTGTGGCAATAATATATTTATCTCTGTTGCCTTTGATAGCTTTTGCAATCAGTCTTTCATTTTGTAATGGACCGTACAAATCTGCTGTATCTAAAAAATTACCACCCAATTCTAACGAACGGTGTATGGTTGCTATAGATTCTGCTTCATCTGCTTTGCCATAAATATCGTTACCGGCAATTTGGCTCATACCCATACAGCCAAGTCCTTGCACAGGAACAACAAATCCCTGGCTTCCTAATTTTACTTTTTTCATGCTACTCATAATTTTTTTGTTTTTAAATCTTACACAAAAATGTATAAGATTACATTGGAAAAAATAACCAAAACGAGTTTAGTTTTTTCTTTTACTTGGTTAGAATAATACTGCAAAGGACAACATAATTCCGCATTTGTATTTAGCCAAATCAAGGTATGTTGTAGCCAAAATGAATTTTCGATCGGTTTGATGTTTGCACTGTTGTTTGGGTAGAGTTGCTTCCAACAGCAAGCATTTAGTCTAAGCTTGACTTAAAAAAAGCATCTAATTTAATAATGGCAGGTGAACCAAAAGCGCAAAGCAATAGGACAAGGCCTTAACAATATAGCGGTATTTGAAAAATTGTCTGCTCGTAATCGTTGCCAAATTTATAAATAATCTTCTTTGTTATTATTATCGCTCAACAGAATTACGTAGACGGAACTATAGCTGAAACATCAACCAATACTGATTGTTGACAAGTCAGCAAGGCTTGGGCAAAAACGCTTGTTATACGTTCGTCTTCTATAGTCAATGATCTATTTTTTTGATACTTAAAATAATTTCACTGGGCCTTAAAGTAATTAACGGTTTCATCTCTGGTATTTGTCCTGTTGCCTTTATTTCAAATTTGTTTAAAAAAAGATAAATGAAAAACGACATTTCTGTCATGGCAAAATTATTTCCAATACACATTCTTGGTCCTGTCCCAAAAGGGAAATAATTTTTTGATTTTAAAATTTTAGGATCAGAAATAAATCGCTCTGGTTTGAATTGTAATTCTTCGTCCCAAAGACTTTTACTTCGATGTAGCCCGAAGAAAAAAGGTATTATAATTGTGTTTTTCGGAAATGCAAATTCTCCAAATTGGTCGTCGTCAATAGCAACCCGTTCAGTCATCCATGCAGCAGGATATAAGCGCATTGCTTCACTTATTGACGCTTTAGCATATTCGTTATTGACGCTTTCAAGAATGCTAATGTTATTTAATGAAACAGTAAGTTTTTGTAGTTTTTCGATATTAAAAGACAATAAGTATAGGAGCCATGAAAGTGTGTTTGCGGTAGTTTCATGTCCTGCAAAAATTATAATCACTAATTCATCAATAATTTGTTCTTCGGAAAGTGATGCTCCAGTGTCTTCATATTTGCTATTTAAAAGCATATCCAATAAATCAGGATAATTTTTATTTTCGACTTTCCGTTCTCTTACTATGTCTCCAATAATTGCTCTTAGTCTTTTTGCTTTTTTTAAGGTGTCATTTTTCTCCCCTGTTATGGGATAAAGTAATCTTCTAAATGGTTGGTTTGTGTCTTTCATCAAAAATTCCAAAAGGTCGCTGAAAATTTGACTTATCTCGTCCATAATTTGGGAAGAGAGATTAATATCAAATAAGGATTTTATCAAAATATTGAATGAGAGCCTGTGAACAATTGGGCAAATGTCAATCCTTTCTCCAGTGGGAAATGTTATAAGAAAATCATCAATTGATTTAATGATAATATTATTTAAACTTGCTATCTTTTCCTTATGAAAGGCAGGCTGAATAAGCCTTCTTTGTCTTAACCAATAATCGCCGTTTGAAAATAGTAGCCCTTTCCCAAAAAACCTGGCTGCACTTTCAGTTGAGAGTTTTGATTTTTTATAATTTTTATGATTTTCTTTTAAGATGTAAGTAATAAAGTCAGGGTTTTGAGTGATTATAATTTTTTTGGTTCTTTTCAAAGAAGTGGTATAGGTGTCACCATAAATTTTCATACTTTTTAAAATAAACTTTATTGGATTATTTAAAAAGTCAACTGATTTTAATGCCGTTTGAAAAAATGAATATCCCGCAGGTAAATTGTACTTTTTATTTTCTGTATTCATCTATATTGTTTCCAAAATTTAAAAAACTTTTATTCTTTATTTGATTACTTTCTTTGGCTTTGTCAGGTCTCGCTTTTTTTCTGAAATTGATTTTAGAATTGTTTGACCATGCATAATTTTTTTTTGTTCTTTAACCTTGGAAAGAGCATTTGTGTATGCTTCGTTTACAAGTTTCTTCATATATGCTTTTGGAAATTTCTTTTTTTCAGGGACAAGAATGTAGCGATACTGTTTACCTTCTCCTAATAAGATTTTGTCCGGGTCTGATACTTCGTTTCCCCAATAAAAACCAAAATGTACATTTTGATTTGCTCTGTAAATCACAACTGAACAAATATTGTGTCCAACCTTATCAGTCACCGACCAGCCTAAAGACAAAGCATTGTAGTTGTCATAAATTAATTCATTTGCTTGAGTACACAAGTCCCACGCAAAGTCGCGAAGCCACAAAACTACTTCTACTATTTCTTTGTCAAACGTTTTTAGAAATTTTGTAAGGTCTTTTGTCTGCTTTTTTCCCATTTATCAAATTTTAGAATTTCAAATTCGGGTTGCTGCCAACTTATGCATTTACGATAATACATTATGACATCAATTTAAACAATTTACCAAACTATTGGAAAATAGTCTTTGTAAAAAAACGTGCCTTTCTATTTCTAACGCAAATACAACCTAAGTCAATCTCAAATTGTTGGTAGTTCTTAAAAATTACAAGCCTTTAAGGTAAGTGTAAATGATATTTTGAATTAGAAACGATTGACTAATTATTCTTAGTGCCTGATAATATGGCCTATAATAAGGGGATTGCTTCGCCGCAGTAAAATTTATTAAACTTAAATCTTTATGAAGCGGCTCGCAATGACGAGACCAGGTGTCGCTGTCATTATCAGCTGCATATTTACTCACGTCTTTGCGAGAAGTTTTCAGGAAGAAAACTTGAACTTTAAAAAAAGTTTTCAGAAAGCTTTGTGGCAATCTCAATGGCTTCGAAAGCTTGCAAAGTGATTAATTTAAAAGCGTAGGTATCACTCCCCAAAATCTTTAAAATAATTATAATTGTCAAAAGTACAATTGTCGTAATTTGGAATCACATATTTTTTAACTTCTTAAATACGATTGTTGCCTTCATTATTATTTACCAATAGTGAAATAATATATTTGATAATAAATTTTTATTATGAAAAGAATCTTTCCAGTCTTTTGTTTTTTAATTCTATTTATAAAAGGCAGTGCACAAACTGAAATTGTTTTAAATACAGATTCTGTTGCTCAAAAAATTAATAAAAATATTTACGGACATTTTGCGGAGCATCTTGGCCGTTGTATATACGATGGCTTCTATGTGGGTGACAGCAATAAAAAAATTCCAAATACTGAAGGCGTAAGAAATGATGTGATAGCGGCTTTGCGCAAAATGAAGATTCCCTTGCTGCGCTGGCCGGGCGGTTGTTTCGCAGATACTTATCATTGGAAAGACGGGGTAGGGCCGAAAGATAAAAGGCCTACTATGGTAAATACCTGGTGGGGCGGCGTAACTGAGGATAACAGCTTTGGTACACATAATTTTTTAAACATGTGTGAGCAACTTGACGCAGACCCATACCTCTCAGGAAATGTTGGCAGCGGAACTGTGCAGGAATTTTCTCAATGGCTTCAGTATGTAAATTTTGATGGGAAAAGCCCTATGTCAGATTGGAGAAGACAAAACGGGCGTGATAAACCATGGAACGTAAAGTATTGGGGAATAGGCAACGAAGCCTGGGGGTGTGGTGGCAATATGAGTGCTGAATATTATGCAAACATTTACAAGCAGTATGCAACATTCATGACAGACTGGAAGAATAACAATAGTTTATTTCGTATTGCTTCAGGTGCAAGCGATGCCGATTATCACTGGACAGAAGTTTTGATGCGTGAGATACCACATAGTATGATTGCAGGCACTGGCCTTCATCATTATTCGGTGATTGACTGGAACCATAAGAGCTCTGCAACTGACTTTACAGAAGAACAATATTTTGCAACGCTTAAGTCAGCATGGCAAATGGAAGAACTGGTGACAAAGCATTCTGCGATAATGGATAAGTATGATCCGCAAAAAAAAATCGCACTAGTTGTGGATGAATGGGGTGGCTGGTATGATGTGGAGCCGGGCACCAATTCCGGATTTTTGTATCAACAAAATACTATGCGTGATGCAATGCTTGCCGGTATGACTTTAAATATTTTCAACAATCATTCTGATCGCGTTCGTATGGCTAACCTTGCACAAACTATAAATGTTTTGCAGGCGGTTATTTTAACTAATAAAGAAAAAATAATTCTTACACCAACATATCATGTAATGGAAATGTACAATGTACACCAGGATGCCATGCTGTTGCCGCTGGATATTAAGACGGATAATTATACACTTGGCAATGAAAGCTTACCTGCGGTTTCCGGCTCCGCTTCAAAAGATTCGACAGGCCTTATTCATATTTCTCTTACAAACATAAATTCCAAAAAAGATGAAACAGTTACAATAAAAGTAGAAGGGAAAAAATTTAGTAAAGTAAGTGGAAGAATTTTAACTTCAAAAAAATTGCAGGATCACAATACATTCGAAGATCCGGAAAAAATTATACCGAGGCCTTTTTCGGGAGCCTCTTTAAAAGGAGATAATTTAATCGTAAAGCTGCCGCCATTTTCAGTTGTTGTTATAGAATTGAAATGATTAAATTTAAAACCATGAAACTGATGAATATGAAAAGATTGATTGCTTGTATAATATTCTTGTATAATGCATCACTATATTCTCAATCAAAAGAAATTATTGTTTCGGTAAATAAACCAATTGCCGAAGTGCAGCCAACCATGTGGGGAATCTTTTTTGAAGATATTAATCTTGGTGCAGATGGTGGTATTTATGCAGAGCTTATAAAGAATCGCTCTTTTGAGTTTGCAAAGCCGCTTATGGGTTGGACAATACAGCAACCAAAGAAAAAAGACGACCCGCTTGCAGCCTTTAATAGTCCCTTACTTGTAGTAAACCGAAAAGAAGTTAACACTACAAATCCACGTTACATAAGAGTTACAGCAAAAAATATTGCTAAAGGAGATCTTGGTTTAACAAATGAAGGCTTTCGTGGTATGGGTATAAAAAATGGCCTGCGTTATGATTTTTCTCTGATGTATCACCAGGATATAGCCGGAGTAAAAATGCATATTGAATTGGCCGATAGTAATAATAATATTTTAGGTGGTGCGATGATTATACCTAATGAAACGGGAAATGAGTGGCACAAAATTGCTTCGAGCTTTACAGCTAATGCAACGGTAATGAAAGCGAAGCTGAACATTTGGTTTGAAGGCAACGGTGTTATTGATCTCGATATGATCTCGTTGTTTCCTTCAGACACCTGGAAGAACAGGCCGGGCGGCATGCGTGCAGATATGGTGCAAAAGCTCGCTGATATGAAACCAGGATTTATTCGTTTCCCTGGCGGATGTATAGTAGAAGGGTACGATCTTGACCATCGTTATCAATGGAAAAAAACGATAGGACCAGTTGAAGAACGACAGCTTATCATCAACAGGTGGAATACAGAATTTACAAACAGGCCGACGCCCGATTATTTTCAAACATTTGGTCTTGGCTTCTTTGAATATTTTCAGCTTGCCGAAGATATTGGTGCAGAACCGTTGCCTATCCTGAATTGCGGTATGGCCTGCCAGTTTAATTCTGCTGAAGCTGCTACAATTGATGAGCTTGATCCTTACGTTCAGGATGCGCTTGACCTGATTGAGTTTGCGAACGGAGATGTGCAAACGAAGTGGGGAAAGATTCGTTCATCCATGGGGCATCCCGCATCTTTTAATTTAAAAATGATGGGTGTAGGTAATGAAAACTGGGGTCCTCAATATGTAGAGCGTTTAAAAGTTTTTTCTAAAACAATTAAATCAAAATATCCTGGTTTCAAATTGGTGAACAGTTCAGGCTTTGCTCCCAGTGGTGAGCTTTTTGATTACCTGAATGACACCTTGCGAAGTATGCATGCTGATTTAATTGATGAGCATTACTATCAAAAGCCTGAATGGTTCTTTGCTAATGTAAAGCGTTATGATAATTATCCACGTGAAGGTTCAAAAATTTTTGCCGGCGAGTATGCAGCACAAAGTGATCATACAGTAAGTGTTGATAACAAAAATACCTGGCTTACTGCGTTATCAGAAGCTGCGTTTATGACTGGCCTGGAACGCAATGCCGGCGTTGTTTCTATGGCATCGTACGCGCCGTTGTTTGCACATGTGGACGGTTGGCAATGGACGCCTGATCTTATCTGGGTAAATAACTTGCAGTCTTATGGCACACCTGATTATTATGTACAAAAATTGTATTCGCTTAATAAAGGGACTAACGTGATCCCGGCCCTACAAAACGGAGAAGCATTGACGGGGCAGGATAGTTTGTATGTTTCCGCAGTTATTGATAAAAAAACAAACGAGGTAATTATTAAAGTAGTTAATGCCTCCGCCAATAAACAGACAAATACTTTTAAGCTTGATGGTGCAAGTAAGCTTTCATCACAAGCAACGATTACTACATTGCATAGTGATGATCTGAATAGCATGAACTCATTTAACAATCCACAGAATATTACACCTGAAAATTCATCCGTATCAGTTACCAATAAAAAGATAAGTTTCACTTCTCTGCCCTATTCTCTTTCTGTTATAAGAATCAGTATGTAAAATTGAATGAATAAGTAAAGCATAAATAATTCTAATGAAAAAACTTCGGGTATGCCTGGCAGCTATAGTTATTAATATTGCTATTTGTAACTCTGTGATTGCGCAAAAGCCCTACCAGGCAAATTGGGCGTCATTAAAAAATTATAAAATTCCGGATTGGTTTCGCGATGCCAAGTTTGGAATTTTTATTCATTGGGGACTTTACTCTGTGCCCGCCTTTGACAATGAATGGTATCCCCGAAACATGTATCAGAAAGACTCTAAAGAATACAAGCATCATATTGAGACATATGGTCAGCAAAATAAATTTGGATATAAAGATTTTATCCCGATGTTTAAGGCAGAAAAATTTGATGCTGAAAAATGGGTGGATTTATTTAAGAAAGCCGGGGCAAAGTATATTGTTCCTGTGGCGGAGCACCATGATGGTTTTGCCATGTATAATACGGCTCTTTCAAAATGGAACGCAGTAAAGATGGGACCTAAAAGAGATGTAATAGGTGAGCTTGAAGCTGCTGTACGTAAAGCGGGTTTGATGTTTGGTGTATCATCACATCGTATAGAACACTGGTGGTTTTTTGGTGGCGGGCGTACATTTGATTCTGACGTTAATGATAGTGCTTATGCAGATTTTTATGGACCTGCGCAAAATATTAACGGCACTGACGCAGATGTGAAACGATCACCAATGAGCGCTGAGTTTATGAATGACTGGTTGCTACGTGATGTTGAGTTAGTAGATAAATACCATCCTGATCTTGTATGGTTCGATTGGTGGATTGCTCAAAAAGAAATGGAGCCTTACCGAAAATCTTTCGCAGCATTTTATTATAATAAAGCAACCGAGTGGAATAAAGAGGTCGTAATAAATTATAAACATGATGCCTATCCTGATAGTGCAGCGGTGCTTGACCTGGAACGCGGAAAGCTGGCAGGCATAAGGGTACTTGCCTGGCAAACCGATGATGCTATTGGTAATAATTCCTGGGGATATACAAAGGATAATAATTTCAAATCGGCGCAATATGTAATTACGAATCTTATAGATATTGTAAGTAAAAACGGAAATTTGTTATTAAACATAGGCCCTCGTTCTGATGGTACAATTACAGAAGAGGAAACAAATGTATTGCTTGGTACAGGAAAGTGGCTTTCAGTAAATGGAGAAGCAATTTATGGTACCCGCCCATGGAAGTTATATGGCGAAGGCACTACAGAATCTGCAAGCGGAGAATTTAAAATGCAAAAGCCATATACCTCAAAGGATATCCGGTTCACTACAAAAGGCGATACCTTATATGCAATTACTCTTGCATTACCTGCGGCAAAGGAATCGATACAAATTAGTTCCCTTTCAACAAAAAGTAATAATGGCATAATAGCCGGTGTGGAATTAATTGGAAGCAATAAAAAATTGAGTTGGTCACAAAAAAAGGATGCCTTAATCATAAAAGCTCCGGATGATTTTCATACAGGAGACGCAGCAGCATTCAGAATAATATTTAAAAAATAATGAAGTTCATCTTCTTTGAGCCGGAAAATTTATTTAGAAGTTAATGCGGTCATCATATAAAAAAAATATAAATAAAAATACCATGCTTCTTTTCGCAAGAGGCTTATTTTTCATTTGTCTTGTAACATTTAATTTTTTAACTTTTGCACAAACACCTTTAATAAATATTACTATTGATGCAACGAAAACCAAAGGCTCTTATAAGCCGGTTTGGTCTTACTTTGGCTATGATGAAGCCAATTTCACGACTATGAAAGATGGCAAAAAATTGTTATCGGAATTATCCCGCTTGAGTGATTCTCCTATATATATCCGGATGCATAATTTATTAACCTCCGGCGATGGTAAACCTGACTTAAAATGGAGTTCAACAAATGTATACAACGAGGACGCAACAGGCAATTCTGTTTATAGCTGGACAATAGTGGATTCTATTTTTGATGTGTTGATACAGAGAGGCATGCGGCCAATAGCAGAAATTGGTTTTATGCCAGAAGCGCTTTCAATAAAGCCACAACCATACCGTCATCATTGGAAGCCCGGAATATCCTATGATTCTATTTATACAGGATGGGCATATCCTCCTAAAGATTATAAAAGATGGTCGGCATTGGTTTATCAATGGATAAGGCATTGCGTAGCGAGATATGGTGAGGATCGCGTAAAAACATGGTACTGGGAAGTATGGAACGAACCGAATATTGCTTACTGGAAAGGAACCATGCAGGAATATTTCTCTTTATATGATTATACAGTTGATGCGGTTAAAAGAGCACTGCCTGCTGCAAAAGTTGGCGGGCCTACCTCTACCGGCCCTCGCTGGGACAAGGCTGCAGATTTTCTTACAGCGTTTTTACAACATTGCGTCAATGGAAAAAATTATGCTACAGGCGGAAATGGAGCTCCGATTGATTACATAACTTTTCATGCAAAGGGTGATCCTAAAATTGTGAATGGCCATGTTGAAATGAATATGGCAGCGCAATTAAAGGATGTTGCAAAAGGGTTTGAAATTGTAAGTTCATTTCCTTCATTAAAAAATTTGCCAATAATTATCGGCGAGTTTGATCCGGAAGGTTGTGCGGCATGCTCTGTAAATCTTAATCCTCAGAATGCATATCGAAACGGAACTATGTATTCAAGCTATACTGCTGCTTCTTTTGCGCAGTTATATAAAATGGAAACAAAATATAATGTAAACCTAACGGGAGCGGTTAGCTGGTCTTTTGAATTTGAAAATCAACCATGGTTTGCAGGCTTCAGAGACCTTGCTACCAATGGCGTTGATAAGCCGGTGCTTAATGTTTTTCGAATGTTTGGAATGATGAAAGGAAATTTTCTTGAAGTAAAAAACCCGGATGCATTTTCACTTGAAACCATTATTGATAGCAGTGTCCGGAAAAATTTTTACGTGGATGCCCTGGCAACTATTGACGCAAAAAATATGTATATACTCTTGTGGAATTATCATGATGATATTAACAGGCAAACTGGTGCGTCTATAAATTTAGCATTGGAAAAACTTCCCTCAAAAAAGATAACTGTAAACAGCTATCTGATTGATGAAAATCACAGTAATGCATACACGCTATGGAAGAAATTGGGCTCACCCCAGGATGTTTCAAATAAATTTAATGATTTGCAAAAGACTGGATGGTTGCAAAAAAATATTGATCATAAACAATTGCATGTTGAAAATGGAAACGTAAAGTATCATTTAGACCTTGAAGCCAGGGGCGTTGCATTATTGAAATTGAGCTGGTAATTTATAACTGATAAAAGCTAATAAAAAGCTGATGGGTTGGAATAATAAAAAGAGAATTTTAACGGAGTAAATAAAATGAACTCATCATCTTTCAAAATTGGTCTTTTTGCAAACGGGCTGGCTGCCTACTGGGAAGAGTTTCCAGGGTTGCAGGAAAAACCGGAAGGTTATCTTGATCATGTTCATAAAATCTGGAAGGATTTCATTCACAATTAAAAACTTAAGCAAAATCCCGCTATTGATTTTATAGAAATAATTTTAATCCTTATAAAGTAATTACATGTTACCGGTAAAGCAGAATCAATTATCAATGAGACTATTTTTTTTAATTATATTTTTATTAGCGTCTTTTATAGCTGAAGTGATAGCTGCACCTGCATTAAGGCCAAGGGCTTATTATGTAAACAATAAGGGGAGAGATAAAAATAACGGGGATATAAATCATTCATTTAAAACGATTGCAAGGGTTAACAAGGTGAGATTCCATACCGGTGATTCTCTTTTATTTGCAGGCGGACAGGTCTTCAAAGGTACTTTGAAAATAAGGGGGTATGCTTCAGAGTTAGAGGCAAAGCCTCTTTTAATTTTCTCTTCAGAAAAAGGAAATGCAATAATTGATGGTGGTAATAATGCAGGTGTGGAAATTAAGGAATCAGGATTTGTACATATTTATAATCTTCAAATAAAAGGCTCAGGAAGGAAACAAGGAAACAACAGTAATGGTATTTTAATTAGTAACTGCACGAATATTTCAATAAGCAGCGTGGGTATTACAGGCTTTCAAAAAGCCGGGCTGTTTGTTTATTCATCCTCCGATATTACTATTAAGCATATTAACGCTTATGAAAATGGATTTGCAGGAATCTCGATTGATGGTGAATATGGAATAAAAAATTCAAGACAAATTTTAGTGTCAGATTGTATTGCAGAAAATAACCCCGGCGATCCGTCTAATTTTAAAAACCATAGTGGTAATGGTATTATTGCAGGCAATTGCAGAAACATCACCATTGAATATTGCATAGCTACTAACAATGGATGGGATATGCCACGCATCGGTAATGGCCCGGTTGGTATCTGGTGCTATGAAGCAGATAGTGTGATGATTCAATATTGTATTTCTTACAGGAATAAAACCGCAAAAGGCGCTGATGATGGTGGTGGTTTTGACTTCGATGGCGGTGTTACCAATTCTGTTATACAATATTGTCTTTCTTATGAAAACTATGGAAGCGCATTTGGAATATTTCAATATAATGGCGCCAGCCCATGGCATGATAATGTAATCCGGAACAACATTAGTAAAGATGATGGTTTAGTTTCCGCAGCACACGCTGCTGCGTACATCTGGAACAGCAGCGGTGAACCCAATCAATTTAGAAACTTATCTTTCTATAAGAATATTTTGTATAATACAAAGGCGGCAGCCATACATTATGCAGAACAAAGTAATCGGGAAGCATTCAATTTTTATAAAAATATTTTTGTTGCAAAATCTGAAATCATAAAGGGAAGAACGTCAGCTGATAATTTTTCAGGTAATACCTGGTGGAGCCTTGCAGATGGATTTAATGTTGATAGTGTAAAAGATTTTAAAACGTGGGCTCAAAAAAAAGGTAAGGAACAGCATGATGGTAAACTAACAGGCATCAATAGAAACCCGGATTTTATAGATGCCGGTTTTACAAGGCTTAAAGATCCTCATAATTTAAAATCATTTATAGATTATCAATTATCAAAGTGTGAAAAGATGAAAGAAGATTGATAAAATATTATTCCTTAAATACTAGTAGCAATTTAAAAATACTCAAATGAAAAACATACGAATGAATCATTTTCTTTCAGTGTTTTTTCTTTGCGGATTATTTCTTACATCTATTATCAAAACCTATGCGCAGCAAAAAACGTCGATTAAAAATCAACCGTTCATAACCAGGGAAGTGTTACAGGATATTTATGGTAAGCCTGTTAATGCACATGGAGCAGGGATACTTTACAATAACGGTACTTATTATATGTTTGGAGAAATAAAGAAAGGTAAAACATGGCTTGTTCCAAATCAAAGCTGGGAAGATTACCGTGTGCCAGCAGGTGGCGTATCCTGTTATTCTTCAAAAGATTTGATTAAATGGAAATACGAAGGTGTTGCATTATCACCGGTTAAAGGAGACTTAGCAAATGATCTTGATACGGGCAAAGTCATTGAACGCCCAAAAGTGATTTACAATAAGCGCACTAAAAAATTTGTGATGTGGATGCATGTGGATGCTGCTGATTACAGTTATTCGCAGGCAGGCGTTGCTGTTAGTGACAGGATTCAGGGGCCTTATAAGTATTTGGGAAGTGTGAAACCCAATGGGCAAATGTCGCGGGATATGACTTTGTATAAAGATGATAATGAAAAGGCATATCTCATCTATTCTTCGGAGAATAACAAAACCATGCATGTTTGCCTTCTATCTGACGATTATCTTTCACCAACAAAAATGTATACGAGGATAACTTCTGCGGATAACAGGGAAGCTCCTGCTATATTCAAATATAAGAGTAAGTATTATTTAATTACTTCGGATTGTTCAGGTTGGTCGCCCAATCCTGCTACTTATGCAATGGCCGGTAGCCTTTTAGGTGAATGGAAACAAATGGGGAATCCTTGTGTAGGACCAGGCGCGGAAAATACTTTTCAATCTCAAAGCACATTTATATTGCCAAGCCGAGGTGAACCCGGCAGTTTTATTTTTATGGCAGACAGGTGGAATAAATTAAATCTTGAAGATTCAAGATATCTATGGTTACCCTTTAAGATGGTAAATGATAAGCCAGTTATAAAGTGGGTTAAAAAATAAGTTTACTAAATCTGAAAATAAAATGCCGGCTTTAATTTATAATTATTTAATACTTTTCAGAAAAAGGATTATTTATTGAACGATAAATAATATTAAATGTTAATTAGACACTTATAGAATTAAACGTATATTTTTGTTCCTAAGATTGCTTAAAGAAATGCTTCAAAAATCTTATGTTATAGGAGTTGACTATGGAACCGATTCAGTTCGTTCGGTAATTATTGATGCAGGCAATGGTGAAGAAATTGCTTCGTCAGTTTTTATTTATCCCCGCTGGAAAAAAGAGTTGTATTGTGATCCTGCTCAAAACCAATTCCGGCAACATCCTTTAGATTATGTGGAAGGCCTGGAATTTACCATTAAAGAATGCCTTAATAAGGCGGGTACAATAATTACTACAAACGTAAAAGCCATTTCTATTGATACGACAGGTTCTACACCAGTTGCGGTTGATAAAACAGGCACGCCCTTAGCATTAACCCCAGGCTTTGAAAATAATCCGAATGCTATGTTTGTTCTTTGGAAAGACCATACTTCTACAAGAGAAGCTGCAGAAATTAATGAGCATGCGATAAAATTTGATACTAATTATTTGCAATATGTGGGCGGCATTTATTCATCAGAATGGTTCTGGGCAAAATTGCTTCACATTCTTCGTACAGACGAAGCCGTTAGAAATATTTGTTACTCATGGGTGGAGCATTGTGACTGGATTCCGTTTTTATTAACTGGTGGAAAAGATGTGCATCAAATGAAAAGGGGTGTTTGTGCTGCAGGGCATAAAGCATTATGGGCTAAAGAATACGGAGGCCTGCCACCGAACAAATTTTTTAGTTCACTGGATCCTTTATTAAATAACTATACTTCACGATTATTTAAAGAAACGTTTACTTCTGATAAGCCTGCTGGAAATTTATCCCAAGAGTGGGCGGAAAAGTTAGGCCTTTCAACTAAAGTGATTATAGGAGTGGGCGCTTTCGATGCACACATGGGCGCAGTTGGCGGCCAAATAGAACCTTATTATTTAAGTAAGGTAATGGGAACATCTACCTGTGATATGCTCGTTGCTCCAATGATAGAAGTTGAAGGCAAATTGGTAAATGGTATTTGCGGCCAGGTGCCTGGTTCCGTTATTCCCGGGATGATGGGCATGGAAGCCGGGCAGTCTGCATTTGGTGATACGTATGCCTGGTTTAAAAAAATTTTATCATGGCCGTTGCAAAATTTAGTGTCAACTTCTTCTATAATTGATAAAGAAACTTTGGATAAATTAGTTAAAGAAACCAGCGATAAAATGATCGGGGAACTTTCGAAAATTGCAGAGAAGATTCCACTATTGGAAGATGATGAATTAAGCATTGATTGGTTAAACGGCAGGAGAACACCTGATGCAAATCAATTATTGGAAGGGGCCATTACGGGGTTAAACTTAGGAACAGATGCACCACGAATTTTTAAATCATTAGTGGAAGCTACCTGCTTTGGCGCAAAAGCAATTGTAGATCGTTTTAATCAACAAGGTGTGCCAGTGAAGGGCCTCATAGGTTTAGGCGGAGTCGCAAGAAAGTCGCCTTATATCATGCAAATAATGGCTGATGTAATGGATATGCCCATTAGAATTCATAGATCAGAGCAAACCTGTGCAGCAGGTGCGGCTATGTTTGCTGCAACTGCCGCTGGAATATATAATAAAGTTGAAGATGCAATGGAAGCAATGGGTCAGGGCTTCGATAAAGAATACTTTCCAAATAAAGAAAAAGTACCTGTTTATAAAAAAAGATATCTGAAATATCAACAATTAGGTAAGTTTATTAGTAATGAACAGAGGACAATGAATAGTGAACAATGAATAATTAGTGAGTTAGCATTTAATGAATAATAAAGAAAATGTCTTAAGGAATAAAAGCTACAGTTTTGCAATAAGAATTGTAAAATTATCCCAGTTTTTACAATTAGAGAAGAAAGAATTTATTTTATCAAAACAAGTATTAAGAAGTGGAACCTCAATAGGTGCTCTCATACGGGAAGCTGAATATGGGCAAAGTAAAATTGATTTTATTCATAAACTTACAATTTCCTTAAAGGAAGCAAATGAAACTGAATACTGGTTAAATATTTTAAAGGATACAGGATATATTGAAGAGAAACTTTTTATTAGTCTATCGGATAACTGTAAAGAAATTTTGAAATTACTTATCGCTTCAATAAAAACGGCAAAACAAATAAAAATGAATCAATGAACCATCATTGTTCACTGTTCAGTGTTCGCTGATCATTATTCATCACTAACTGTTGATTGATAGAATATGTATAAATATTTAAAAGAAGAAGCTTACGAAGCAAATATGCAATTGCCAAAATTGGGATTGGTTCTTTTTACATTTGGAAACGTAAGTGCAGCCGATAAGGATTTATCAGTATTCGCTATAAAGCCAAGTGGCGTTCCTTATGAGGAACTTACTCCTTCCAAGATGGTGATCGTTGATTTTGATGGAGAAGTTGTCGAAGGAAATTTGCATCCATCATCTGATACTAAAACGCATTCAATACTGTATAAGCATTGGGATAAAATTACCGGCATCGCACACACGCATTCAACTTACGCAACAGCATGGGCACAGGCACAAACTGATATTCCAATTTTTGGAACCACACATGCCGATCATAACACTGTTGATATTCCCTGTGCGCCACCGATGAGTGATGAAATGATCCAGGGTGATTACGAATATCAAACAGGTTTTCAAATCATGAATTGTTTTAAAGAGAAAGACTTAAGCTATGAAGAAGTAGAAATGATATTAGTAGGAAACCATGCACCATTTACCTGGGGCAAGTCTGCTGCAAAGGCTGTGTACAATAGCGCTGTTCTCGAAAGCATTGCTAAAATGGCTTATCTCACACAATCAATTAATGCAAATGCATTGCGTTTAAAAGATTCTTTAATAAAAAAACATTATGAACGTAAGCATGGCCCTGGCAAATACTATGGACAATAGGCAACAAAGTATAATTTAAAATATGAAGCTAATAACACTTTTACTTTTTTTATTTACTGGTACGTTACTATATGCACAACAAAAAGATTATTCCTATGAAGCAGTTCCATTTAATAAAGTAAAGCTTACAGATAATTTCTGGCTACCGCGAATTAAGATAAATCATACGGTTACCATTCCTGCTTCGTTTGAAAGGTGTGAGAAAACGGGGCGTGTAAAGAATTTTGTAATGGCGGCAGAAAGATCCGGTAAGTTTTGTACATTATATCCCTTTGATGATACTGATATTTATAAAACTATTGAAGGCGCTTCTTATTCTTTAAGCTTATTTCCAGATGCAAAGCTGGAGAAATATATCGATTCATTAATAACAATAATTGCAGCAGCACAGGAAAGCGATGGTTACTTATATACGGCAAGAACAATCAATCCAAATGATGTGGGCCCATGGGTTGGAAAAGAAAGGTGGGAAAAAGAAAGAGAGCTTAGCCATGAATTATACAATGCCGGCCACATGTATGAAGCTGCTGTTGCCCATTACCAGGCAACCGGTAAAAAATCTTTTTTGACTGTAGCCTTAAAAAATGCGGATCTTGTTTGCTCTGTATTTGGCCCCAATAAAAAGCATGTTGCCCCCGGACATGAAGTAGTGGAGATGGGCCTTGTAAAATTATACCGCATTACAGGCAAAAAAGAATACCTGCAAACAGCGAAGTTTTTTGTAGAAGAAAGAGGCTATTACAAAGGATATGATTCTACCAGTAATGATGAATGGAAGAATGGAATGTATTGGCAGGATGATAAACCAGTGGTGTTCCAAACAGAAGCTGAAGGCCATGCTGTGAGAGCAGGTTATTTATATTCCGCGATGGCTGATGTTGCAGCACTAACAGGTGATGAAAAATTATTAAATGCAATAGATACCATCTGGAATAATATGGTTTCCAAAAAAATTTATGTACAGGGTGGAGCAGGAGCTGTAGGCGAAGGTGAAAGATATGGCACAAACTATGAATTGCCCAATTCAACGGCCTACAACGAAACCTGTGCTGCAATTGCCAATGTGTTTTGGAATGAAAGAATGTTTTTACTGCACGGCGATTCAAAATATATTGATGTGCTGGAAAAGATCTTGTACAACGGTTTGATATCGGGAGTTGGACTTGATGGTAAATCCTTTTTTTATACAAATGCGATGCAAATTAAAAGCAGTTTCACTCATCCTGATATGGAAGCCGAACGTTCAGGATGGTTTCCCTGCTCCTGTTGCCCAACTAATGTTACCCGATTATTACCATCTGTGCCAGGTTATATATATGCCCAAAAAGGTGATAAAATTTTCGCGAATTTATTTATCAGTAGCAATGCTACTTTAAATATTTCCGGAAAGGCTGTTGAAATTAACCAGCAAAATAATTACCCCTGGGATGGCGATCTTAAATTTTCAGTTAATACAAAATCTCCTGTATCATTTTCATTTATGCTTCGTATTCCGGGTTGGTCGAAAAATGAAGCCATCCCATCTGATTTGTATTCATTTGAAAACAATTCTGATAAAAAAGTAATTATAAAGATCAATGGGCAAGAAGTGATTTACAATGTTGAAAATGGATATGCTGTTCTATCAAAAACATGGAAAAAGAATGATGTTATAGAGGTAATCCTTCCCATGGAAGTACGCAGAGTAGTAAGCAATAATAAAGTAAAAAATAATATTGATAAAGTGGCCTTACAGCGTGGCCCCATAATGTATTGTGCGGAGTGGATTGATAATAATAATAAAGCTGCAAACCTTGTAATCCCTGTCAATACTGCATTCACAACAATTTATGATCCCGGCCTTTTAAATGGAATAGAAGTTATCAAAGCGAATGTGCCTGCAATAATCATTAATGAAAATGGTGAAAGCCTTCATACAGAAAAACAAGCGTTCATGGCAATTCCCTATTATGCCTGGGCCAATAGGGGAAAGGGAGAAATGATGTTGTGGTTTCCTGAAAAAATAAAAGACATAGACCTTGTTTCAAATGAATAATAATTTTTACAGATAAATCTTGCGTGATATCTATAAGTAAATATGATAAATAATTAAGGCAGGAATAAAATTTATATAATGAAGCATTTCGAAAGATTAGAAATTTGGTTTGCAACGGGAAGCCAGCATTTGTATGGTGAAGAAACATTAAAGCAGGTTGCTGAACATTCAAAGGCCATCGTAAAATCATTTACTGATTCTAAACACATTCCGGTAAATGTGATTTTTAAACCGACAGTAAAAACTGAAGAAGAAATTTTTGCTCTGTGCCAGGATGCCAACGTTGCTCCCGATTGTATCGGTGTCATAGCCTGGATGCATACTTTTTCACCAGCAAAAATGTGGATTGGAGGATTAAAGATTTTACAAAAACCTTTATGTCATCTGCATACACAATTTAACCGTGATATTCCATGGAAAGATATTGACATGGATTTTATGAACCTGAATCAAAGTGCCCATGGCGACAGAGAATTTGGTTTTATTATGACGCGTATGCGTACCCGGAGAAAAGTAATTGTTGGCCACTGGCAGGATAAAAATGTGCTGGAGAAAATTAATATTTGGTCAAGAGCCGCTGCTGCATGGCACGACTGGCAGGGTGCAAAATTTGTACGCTTCGGGGATAATATGCGTCAGGTAGCCGTTACAGAAGGTGATAAGGTAGAAGCACAATTGCAATTTGGATATTCAGTAAATACCTATGGAGTTGGTGATCTTGTGCGATTAATTAATGATGTAACCGATAAGCAAATTGATAGCTTGGCAGATGAATACAATAATCAATATTCATTAACAGATACCTTAAAGAAAAGTGGTAAAAATTATTCCTCCTTAAAGGAAGCAGCAAAGATTGAACTTGGCCTTAAAAGTTTTATGGAGCAGGGGAATTTCAAAGGTTTTACTGATACATTTGAAGACTTACATGGAATGGCTCAGTTGCCTGGAATAGCGGCACAGCGCTTAATGGCAGCCGGCTATGGATTTGCAGGCGAAGGCGATTGGAAAACTTCTGCACTGGTACGTGCCATGAAAGTAATGGCTACAGGTTTGCCGGGAGGAAATTCCTTTATGGAAGATTATACGTATCATTTTGAGCCTGATAATAATTTGGTTTTGGGCTCTCATATGTTAGAGATTTGTCCTTCCATTGCTGAAGGAAAACCTTCATGTGAAATCCATCCATTGGGTATAGGCGGCAAAGCAGATCCTGTGCGTTTAGTGTTCAACGTTAGTGGAGGTGCGGCTTTAAATGCATCGGTCATAGACATGGGAAATCGTTTTCGGTTGTTGGTAAATGAAGTTGAGGCGATAGCGCCGGAACATGACCTTCCCAAGCTTCCTGTTGCAAGAGTTTTGTGGAAGCCTTATCCTGATATGAACACCGGTTGTGCTGCATGGATACTGGCAGGCGGGGCACATCATACATGTTACAGCCAAAACCTTACATCAGATTATCTTGAAGATTTTGCGGAAATGGCTGGAATAGAAGTTGTTTTTATTGATAAGGAAACAAAACTTCGTGTTTTTAAAAATGAACTTAGGTGGAATGAAGTTTATTACCAATTGAACAAAAAGTAAGTACAGTATATTGAACCATTGCGTTTAATTTATTTTATGCTGATAACAATTTTTGAATTAGGTTTATAAATCATTAATAAAACTCCAAATTACGATTGCTTATGAACCAGAATTTTGTCTTTACTGATTATGTAGTTTTCATTACCTATTTTCTTATAGTAGCCATTTATGGTTATTCCATTTATCATAAAAGAAAAAGAAATGAACATGATGCGAAAGCTTTTTTTCTTGCTGAAGGCACACTAACCTGGTGGGCTATCGGGGCATCTTTAATCGCATCAAATATTTCTGCAGAGCAATTTATTGGCATGAGTGGTGAAGGATTTTTCCTGGGCATCGCGGTGGCGGCTTATGAGTGGATTGCAGCTATTGCGCTCATTATTGTTGCCGTATGGTTTATACCGGTTTATCTGAAGAATAAGATTTATACAATGCCCCAGTTCTTAAAGACAAGGTATAATGAATCTGTTGCTTTAATCATGGCAGTATTCTGGTTGTTCCTGTACGTGTTTGTAAATCTTACATCTATCTTATATCTCGGTGCTAAAGCAATTAATGGAATTGCGGGAGGACAATATCTACATATAATAATGATAGCTCTTTCCATTTTTGCATTATTAATTTCCTTAGGTGGTATGAAGGTTATTGGATACACAGATGTTATCCAGGTAACCGTTTTAATTATTGGTGGGTTGGTGACTACATACATTGCTTTAACGGTTGTGGGAGAAAAATTTGGTGTAGGAGCTAATGCCATAGCAGGTTTTAAAGCATTAATCCAGAATGCACCGGAACACTTTAATATGATTATTCCTAAACCAACGGCAACCTCTACACAGAATGAGATTGATAAGTACATTACTTTTCCCGGCTTCCTTTCTTACCTGGCTGGTATATGGATCATCAACCTTAATTATTGGGGTTGTAATCAATATATAACACAAAGAGCATTGGGCGCAGATTTACAAACTGCCCGTACAGGAATTTTATTTGCAGGGTTTTTAAAATTATTAATGCCTGTTATTGTAATGTTGCCTGGTATTGCTGCCTTTGTTTTATATTCCAAAGGACATTTACCTCATTTAATCGGCGGAAAGGATGGTGCTTATGCGGCCGTTCTGGAGTTTCTTCCTACAGGCCTAAAAGGCTTATCCGTCGCTGCATTAACAGCTGCAATAGTTGCATCACTGGCGGGTAAAGTAAATAGTATCTCTACCATCTACACTCTTGATATTCATAAAAAATATGTAAGCAAGCAAATGGATGAACAAAAGCAGGTGTATGTAGGGAAAGTAACTGTTTTTGTCGCTATGATAGTTGCGGTTTTATTTACATGGAATGATCTGTTAGGTATTGGTGGAAAAGGCGGATTCACATTTATTCAGCAATACACAGGTTATATAAGCCCGGGCGTTTTTGCAATGTTCTTTCTTGGTATGTTTTGGAAAAGAACTACAGGAACTGCGGCCATAGTAGGCGTTTTATTAGGGTTCTTATTATCGGTTCTTTTCAACGATTTTGCTCCGCAATTATTCGGTAATGATACATTTCTCTACACCGCGTATCATACAGTGCAAAATGGAAAAGATGTATTTATAATTCCTTTTCACATATGTATGGGCTTATCATTTGCAATCACAATGATCGTTATGATCGCGATAAGCCTGGCAGGCCCTAAAATAAATCCAAAAGCATTTGAACTGGATAAATCAATGTTCCGGCTAAAGCCTTCAACAGTAGTTTTAATCGTAGTTACACTTTTGCTAATTGGAGCTTTGTATGTAAAATTCTGGTAACTACTTGTTTTTTCTAATCAAAAAATTATAAAAACTAAACGCTGGTTATGAATGTAATTAGTGAGTACAAAGTCCACGACAGAGTGCTTATAGCGGTTGATTGTATTATTTTCGGATTTGATGGGATGGCTTTGAAAGCATTACTTATAAAAAGAGGATTTCAACCTGAATCCGGTAACTGGTCGCTTATGGGAGGATTTGTAAAAAAAGAAGAATCTGTAGAAGACGCAGCTTTTCGAATCCTTGAAGTACTTACAGGATTAACTGATATTTACCTTGAACAATTATATAGCTTTGGAGAAGCAAACCGTGATCCTGGCGGGCGTGTAGTTTCGATTGCCTATTTCGCATTAATAAAAATAGACGATTATTCCTCTGAAGTTTTAAGTGAACACAATGCCAGCTGGTTTAATATTAAAAGAATACCCACGGTGATCTTTGACCACAAAAAAATGATCCTGATGGCCAAAGCTCAACTCCGCCAAAAAGTGGCCAACCATCCTGTTGGCTTTGAATTATTACCTGAGAAGTTTACGCTGCCTCAACTACAAAATTTATATGAAGCTATTTATGAAACAACATTTGATAAGCGTAATTTTTCAAGAAAAATTTTATCGCTTCGCATTTTAAAAAAGTTGGATGAAAAAGAAAAACTACTTTCCAAAAAGGGTGCATTTTACTACATGTTCGACTATAATAAATATAAAAAGCTCGACAGGGAAGGCTTAAAATTTATTTGATATTCTACCGACAGAAATAATTGCTAAGTACTTAATAAAAAACCCCGGCTTGTTCTAATACTTCATCCAATATTTTACTGATACTTAAGGTTAAATGATGTGGCATTTTATTGCTTTCTAATAAGCCATGATCAAGGCAATACATTACTTCTTTTATTTCATGCTCGAAGCCATTGCATAAATGTGGGATAGAAAAATTTTCCGTTGTGCCGTCAGCAGATTGAACTGAAAAATCGGTTGCTTTAAACCATGGATTCTTAATTTTTATAGTGCCTTTTGTGCCAATAATTTCGGCTTCAATTGACGTATTAAAACTTATCCCTGAAAGAAGATGCGCAGTTTCACCGCCAGGATACTGCATTACTATATTCGCATACTCATCTACAACGGTTGCTGTAATTTTAGAGATAGATTTTATGAGCGAAGGTTTGTCAAATATTAAAGTCGCAAGAAAAATAGGATAGATGCCGACATCAGTCACAGAGCCACCTCCCAGTGATTTGTTATAGAGCCGGCCATTCATATCCTTTGGCGCTTCAAAGCAAAAATCGGCAGATACATATTGTAGCTTACCAATAACATCTTCTTTAATTAACGATTGAATTTTTTCAATAAATGGCATGCAGGCTGTCCACATCCCTTCCATTAAAAACAATTTTTTTTCTTCGGCCATAGCAATCATTTCAGATGTTTGTTTATGTGTGAGCGACATAGGTTTTTCACACAACACGGCCTTATTATTCCGCAGGCAATTAATGGTTTGTTCATAATGAAAAACGTGTGGTGTTGCGATGTAAATAATATCAACGTTTTCATCCTTTATTAAATCATCATAATTATCATAGAATTTAGTTGCATTATATTTTGCTGCATATGCTTTTGCATTTTCAATATCGCGGGAAGCGACTGCATATACCTCGGAACCTTTTACAAAGCAAAGCGCTTCGCAAAATTTTGCTGCAATTCTTCCTGCCCCTAAAATGCCCCAACGATAATTTTTATTCATGTTAGAAATATAAATATTTTTAAATGGAAAATAATATTAATGTTTAATTTTAAAAAGAACTAAATACCAGATTCTTCATCTTTAATAGTTCCCCAAATTAAAATGAAACTTAAATCATTTTTCCTTTTCATTTCCTTATTAATTGTGTCTTGCATATTGGCACAAACTATAAAGACCCCGGCAGGAGGAGGATCTTATGAATTTAGAGCAGGTTTGCAGGATGATTTAAGTCCACAACAAAGAACATCTATAATTTATATGTTGCAGGTAAATGAAAAAAATTTAAGAAACAAAGGATTGCTTTCATTTACTCAGCAGCCCGCAATTACAGGGTTTCAATGGCCGATAAGCCAGCCTACGGGCTTTAATGATAATGGCTTTTATGGCATTTCCAATTACGTAGATGAAAACCCGTCAGGCGCAATACTTGATTATAATTGTGGAAACAGAACTTATGACGGGCACAAGGGCACTGATATTTTCAGTTGGCCATTTCCCTGGCAAAAAATGTCACTTAATGCTGTTCAGATAGTTGCGGCTGCACCCGGAACTATTATTGGCAAATCTGATGGCTATAGTGATACCAGTTGTTCATTATGCAGCAGTTGTAACTGGAATGCAGTTTATATTATGCAGGCCGACGGATCAGTTGCCTGGTATGGCCACATGAAAGTAAATTCGCAAACTCCTAAAGCAATAGGGCAAACTGTTGCGTTAGGCGAATATCTTGGCATCGTGGGAAGTTCCGGGAATTCCACCGGGCCTCATTTACACTTTGAAGTTTACACAAATAACTCATATACACAATTAGTTGATCCATGGGCTGGCTCTTGTAATGCGCTCAATGGCCTTACAGGTTGGTGGGCAAATCAACAACCTTATTATGTATCGACTCTAAATAAAATAATGACGCATACTCTCCCACCTGCTATGCCTGGTTGTAAGTCAGGCGAAGTGGTTAATGCAAGCGGGAACTTTGTAGATGGGCAAACTGTTTATCTTGCCAGCTACTACCGGGATCAGCAAAATGGGCAGCAGTCAGTTCATACTATTTACCAGCCTGACAATAGTATTTATTCTTCCTGGGTACAAAATTTTACTACTTATTATTCGGCTTCTTATTGGTATTATAATTTTGTCCTGCCTAATGGTGGGCCAACCGGCATGTGGAGATATGAAATATCTTACAATGGACAGCCCGCGCTTTCTACATACTTTGCCGTAAACACAACGGGCTATACTTTTACAGGAAATGGTAACTGGAATGTTGTTACTAACTGGAATAATAATGCTGTTCCTCCTGCAGTTTTACCCGCCGGTAACGAGATCATAATAAATCCTGTTGCAGGTGGAGAGTGTATACTAAATTCATTTCAAACGATTAGCAGCACTGCAAAAATTACTATCATCTCCGGAAAGAGCTTGAGGGTTTTAGGAAATCTTGTGGTTCAATGAGATTGATTAGGTTTTTTGTAATGTAGGAATTAAAATTTTATCGTTACGCTTCCGTATTTCATGTCTCCAGGTTTCCAATCCGGTCCATTTTCCAAAAGCCTTATTGCCTGCTCTTCACAGGCTTTGCATGATGATTTGATAACTCTAATATTTGTGGGTCGGCCTTTTTTATTTATTCTAAATGATAGCGAAACTTCACCGGTAAATTGTTTGCCATTTTCATCAGAAATGGGAACGATATTATTCCTTATGTATTGATCGAATTGTTCATTTTTCAAAAGAGGGATAGTTCTGTTTGGAGATATTTCAAGCCCTGCCACTTTTCCGCTTAAGGCTTTTGACACGGGAGCATTTTCTTCTTTTTTCCTGGCTTCATCTGCTGACATTGTCGCAACTTCATCAAGATTTGAATCAGCTTTTTTCATTTCAATCGTAGGCTTCGAATCTTCCTTAAGCATAATCTTTTTTGATGCATAACCTACAGCCGATGCAACAGCAGTTATACTGCTATCGTTTGACTTAAATAAAAAGTTGCCTGTTGTATCTGTTATCGTTGCTTTCTTATTTTCCCTATCTGTAATTGTTGCCAGTGAAATAGGTTTGCCTTCTTCATCGGTAACTCTTCCTCTAATCTCATATTCGGGTTTGTCAGGTTGTCCACTTTGATTCACTCGTTTTTTCTCAGCAACGTCCACATACGAGTCATCTTTCGATTTGCTTTCTGCCGGGGCAATAGACTCCGATCTTGCTTCAGGCTCAGAAACTACTTTATCTTTTTCTATTGAAAATTTTGGTAAATCCGGGTTGTTTTTTTTATTGTCGTTTTTTTCAAACGCGACAATACCCTTACCTTCCGCAGTACTATCTTTCATTGTGGAATCAAATTCAGTTTTATCGTCCTGTGAAATCATTGCTTCATTTGCAAGGGTATTTTCTTTATTGCTATTTAGACTGTAAAAAAAATATCCTGCTCCGGAAATTATAATAAATAAGGCTGCTATACGCCACCATTTATTTTGAGCAATAGCGTTTATAGAAAGTATCTTTCTGTTTTTCTGCTTTTCTTTCAGCCGGATTTTTAGTTGTGAAATATCAGCTTCCATGTTTGTAGCAAATGCATATCCTTCCAGTGCATCAGATAAAAATGGGTCATCCAATGCAGCTCTCTCCAGTTCATGCATTTCATTCACAGGCATTGTGCCAGAATGGTAATGTTCAAAATCTGCGGCGGTATATTTTTTATTTTTTTCTTCCATCGCTTATGCTTTTTGCAAAGCCTGTTTTTCCATGCAAAGTTTTAAATTTCTTCTGCCGTTTTGTATAAAGCTTCTTACCTTATTTATATCTGTACTGGTTATCTCAGAAATGTCTTTATAACATTTCTCTTCGAGATAAAATAGTTGTATTGATTTCTTTTGCTCATACGGCAATTGTTCTATGCACAATTCCATGTTATTGAGATGCTGCTCTTTTTCCATAACATTATCAAGATGAATATTTTCTGATAAATGCATAACATCTGCATCAACATGTACAGGATTTCTTTTATCACTCCGTATTTTCATCAGGCAATGGTTTTTTGCCAACTGGTAAAGCCATCCTTTAAAATTGTCAATGTCATATTTTTTAACCTTTGTTACCAGCTCTTCAAAAATGTTGATCACGCAATCTTTTGCATCGTCTGGTTCTTTCAGGTATTTAAGGCAAACTCCATAAACGAGCTCCATGTATCGATTGTACAACTCCCCAAGCACATCCATATCGCCGTAAGTCCTGTATTGCTGTACAAGCTCATGGTCGCTTTCCGCAGTTAATATTTTTTTTATAAATGCCAATGCAATAAAGTTATTCAAATATTTTTTTCAAAAGCCTTTATGCAATTCTTAAAAATGATGCATCTAATCTAAAATTATATTACGCAACAGTGATTCATCACTTTAAAAATTGTTTATGAAAAAAATTATTTTATTACTTCTTTCTGCATTTTTATTAATTGTAGCATTTAGAAGCAAATCAAAAATTACTATTACAGGAAATGTAACAGATGAAAATGCAAACCCTGTGGTTGCAAGTATTAAAGCAGGTAAGGCCGGTACTACTGCTAATGTAAAAGGAAATTATTCATTGCCAATAAATGGAAATGAAAATTATATTGTTTTTTCAGCAGCGGGTTACCAGGCACAGAAAGTAAAAATCAATAATCAAAAAGTTATTAATGTTGTCATGAAGCAAGGTAGCTCTGCTTTGCAGGATTCAACTTTAAAAGAAGTAATGGTAACAACAGAATACGAATTAAAAAGGGATAAAACATTAGGTTACTCTTCTGCAAAATTAGCTGGCAAGGTAAGCGGCGTTTATGCTTCTCCGGTTACCAGTCAAAACAAATATTCTATTGATGAAGACTTTAATACCGAAGAATACAGCAACATTGTTGAAAATGGTTTTCGTAGAGTAAGCGATGATCCTATTTCTACTTTTTCTATTGATGTGGATGCAGCATCATACAGTAATGTGCGACGTTACCTCAACAGTAACCAATTGCCACCAGCAGGTGCAGTACGCACGGAAGAGATGATCAATTATTTCAAGTATCAGTACCCTCAGCCTACAGGTAAAGACCCTTTCTCCATCAATACTGAAATAAGCGATTGCCCATGGAACAAACAAAATAAAATTGTGCTGATTGGATTGCAGGGAAAAAATATTCCTGTTGAAAATTTGCCCGCATCTAATCTTGTTTTTTTGATTGATGTTTCCGGTTCGATGATGGACGAAAATAAATTACCGCTTGTACAGTCATCTATGAAAATGCTCACGGATCAGCTTCGTGAAAAAGATAGAATATCAATAGTTGTATATGCGGGTAATGCAGGCCTGGTGCTTCCATCAACAAGTGGGGCAGATAAAATAAAAATCAAAACTGCTATTGATGCACTGGAGGCTGGTGGTTCAACAGCCGGTGGTGAAGGTATTATGCTTGCTTACAAAACCGCCCAGGAAAATTTTATGAAAGAAGGAAACAACAGGATAATCCTTTGCACAGACGGTGATTTTAATGTAGGTGCCAGCAGCGATGATGATATGGTAAGGCTAATAGAAAAAGAGCGCAACAAGGGAATTTATCTTACCGTGCTTGGCTATGGCATGGGAAATTATAAAGACAGTAAAATGCAGCAGCTTGCTGACAAAGGAAATGGTAATCATGCCTACATAGACGGTATAAATGAAGCAAAGAAAGTTTTGGTGAACGAATTCGGAGGCACGTTATTTACTATAGCAAAAGATGTAAAGCTACAACTGGAATTTAATCCTGAAAAAGTTGCGGGCTATCGCCTGATCGGTTATGAGAACCGTCTTTTAAATAAGGAAGATTTTAACGATGATAAAAAGGATGCAGGTGAATTGGGAAGCGGCCATACAGTAACAGCTCTCTATGAAATAATTCCTGCAGGAGTTGAATCCGAATTTTTGAAAAATGTAGACCCATTAAAATATGAAAAGAATACAAATAAAAGCAGCGCATCTTTCAATGATGAAATACTTACTGTAAAATTTCGGTACAAAGCTCCTGATAGAAATAACAGCGAGTTGATCGTTCATCCTGTTGTCAATAATATGGTTTCGATTGATAATACTTCATCGAATTTTCGTTTTGCAACATCAGTGGCCGGTTTTGCTATGTTGCTGCGTAACAGTGAATATAAAAGTAATAGCACTTACGACCAGGTTTTAAAACTGGCAAATTCATCATTGGGAAATGACATCGAAGGATACCGTAAAGAATTTATATTACTTGTAAAAAAAGCAGCAACAATGAATCATACTGCTAAGAGGTAAGTTGGACAAAGAGTGGCTAAAATTATTGACAATGAATGCAATGAAAACGATAAATAAAAAACCCGCTACCATAGCGGGTTTTTTATTTAATCGAGCGGACCGGACGGGACTCGAACCCGCGACCTCCGCCGTGACAGGGCGGCATTCTAACCAACTGAACTACCGATCCAACTTTTTATTCAAACTATTCACTGGTTGCAAGATAAGCCACCGTAAATATTCTTTGTTACAACGCTTTAATTTTTTCTCTTTTACCAGCGCTTCACTTTTGGTTTCAAATTCCTGTACAAATATTAATTGCCACGGGCCTCTTCCTTTTGTATAATCATTTTTGCCTTCATTGTGTTCAATCAATCTTCTATTAAAATCTGAAGTGCTTCCTTTATAAAAAACATCGGATTGAAAGCTTTTAATAATATAAACATAATACATTTCAAAAAACTAGCTTAGAAACCTCCACCTCACCGTGACAGGGCGTCTCGCCTGAGGCGAGATAACCAACTGAACTACCGATCCATTTTGTAATTCGGGAGCGCAAGATAATTAAATTTAAATTAATTGAGCATGAAGCAGTTTTTAATTTGATACTTTATTAATCAGTAGGATTTAATTAAAATTTCATAAAAATTATAGCTCTTATTTCTTTTTAATTTTGACATCGTAACTTCATCTCTTTAAAAAAGCTTTGCTTTTTTCATAAGCTCAATTTTAATAAATATAATTATAAGTTCAAAAATAATATATGAGGCAATTTCTTGATTTTGAACAACCGATAAAGGAATTATATGAACAGATTGAAGAGAATAAAAAACTGGCTTCAAAAAATTCAAAGGTTGATTATGATACCATTATTAATCAGCTTGAGCAATCCGTTCTTCTAAAAAGAAAAGAGATTACGGAACATCTTACACCCTGGCAAAAGGTCCAGTTAAGCCGTCATCCGGACAGGCCATATACGTTAGAGTATATTTTAAAGATGTTTACCAATTTTGTTGAACTCCATGGAGACCGGAATGTAAAAGATGATAAAGCTATGGTTGGTGGCTTTGCACAGCTTGATGGAGAAACCGTAATGGTAATAGGCCAGCAAAAAGGCACCAATACCAAGATGCGGCAGATGCGCAATTTTGGAATGGCTAACCCTGAAGGATATCGCAAAGCTTTGCGTTTAATGAAGCTAGCTGAAAAATTTCAGAAGCCTATAATAACACTTATTGATACCCCGGGGGCATTTCCCGGCCTCGAAGCCGAAGAGCGTGGACAAGGAGAAGCTATTGCAAGAAATATTTATGAAATGCTAAGGTTGAAAGTTCCTGTAATTTGCGTGATTATAGGTGAAGGCGCCAGTGGCGGAGCATTAGGAATAGGTGTAGGCGATAAAGTACTGATGATGGAAAATACATGGTACTCTGTAATATCTCCTGAAAGCTGTAGCACCATTTTATGGCATAGCTGGGAATATAAAGAGAAAGCTGCAGAGCAATTGCGTCTCACGCCTGATAATATGCTTAAGTTTGGTCTCGTTGATGGCATTATTCCGGAACCAACTGGTGGCGCACATTGGAACTATGATGAAGCGGCCGCAAATCTTAAGGCATACATAAAACCAATTATTGCTGAATTAAAAAAAATATTACCGGAAGAAAGAATAACCCAACGTATCGAAAAATTTGGTAAGATGGGATTCTGGGATGAATAATTAATTTACTATCTGGATCAAGTATCAGAAAAATAAGAACAACGAACTAATTTATTCCATGTCTTTAAAAAACTCGTTAAAAGGTACCGGAGTAGCATTGATTACGCCTTTCAAAAAAAACCTGGAGGTAGATTATGATGCATTGGAAAGGGTTATCAATTATATAATCAACAATGGAGTGAATTACATTGTTTCTTTAGGTACCACAGGTGAAGCTTCTACAATTAGCAATAATGAAAAAGTAAATATTATAAATTTCACTTTTGAAAAAACTGCAAATCGGGTTCCGGTTGTGGTAGGTATAGGCGGCAACAATACAGAAGAGCTGGTGAAAAGCCTTAAATTATTCCCCCTGGACAAATCCGAAGCTGTTTTAACTGCAAGCCCGCATTATAACAAGCCGTCACAGGAAGGAATATTTCAGCATTATAAAATCTTTTCAGAGGCTTCACCCAAACCCGTTATTATCTATAATGTTCCTGCAAGAACTTCAAGCAATATAACTTCAGAAACCACAATCCGCCTGGCTAATGAATGCGCAAATATTCAGGGGATTAAAGAAGCAAGTGGTAATATGATTCAATGTATGCATATTTTAAAAAACCGGCCAGTGGATTTTTTGGTTGTAAGCGGGGATGATCAGCTTACTCTTCCACTTATAGCATGCGGCATGGACGGAGTGATAAGTGTTGCGGCAAATTATTGTCCCAAAGATTTTGCAATAATGGTTAACTATGCTTTACAGCAAAACTTTCCAGAAGCCCAAAAATTGCATTATAAAGTATTTGAAGCAAATGAATTATTATCTGTCGAAAACAATCCGGCCGGTGTTAAGGCTTTTCTTTCAGAAATGGGACTGATTGAAAATATATTACGCCTTCCTTTAGTACCGTTGAGTTCCCCTTTTCACGAAAAAGTTAAGAACGCTGTTTCAAAACTATTTTAAGCAAAATTCTGTTATGATAGCTTATGTAAAGCAAATTTTATGTTGCTTTTCTTTCTTTATGATAAACAATTCAAACGCTCAATTTCAAATAACCTTTTTAGTAAAGCAACCGTCAACATCGCATTCATCGGATTCTTTTTTTATAACAGGAAATTTTAATGGCTGGGACCCTGGCAATAAGCAATATTCATTTAAAACGGGTGATAATGGTACCGCATCAATTACTCTTTTATTGCATCAGGGCACTTATGAATATAAATTCACAAGGGGAGATTGGCAAAAAGTTGAAACAAATGCCGGGGGTAAAAATATTCTTAATAGAAATCTGGTTGTAAGCGTTGACACATCTATTCATATTGACATAGCCGGGTGGGCGGATAATTTTGAACAAAGTGTTTTTCCCGATAAACCACACACTGTTTCTGCCAATGTAAAAATTATTGACACTGCATTTTTTATTCCCCAATTAAATCGTAAAAGAAGAATCTGGCTTTATTTACCACCGGGTTATGATTCATCAAAAAAAATGTATCCGGTTATCTACATGCACGACGGGCAAAATCTTTTTGATGAGGCAACTTCTTATGCTGGTGAATGGGGGATAGATGAATATCTTGATTCTGTCTCTTCTTTAGGGAAAAAAGAAGCAATAATAGTTGGGATTGATAATGGGCTTTCTAAAAGAATGACTGAGTACAATCCTTATACATTTAAGCAATTAGGTAAAGGTGAGGGGAATGAATATGTTGATTTCCTGGTTAAAAATTTAAAGCCATATATAGATAAAAAGTTTCGGACAATAAGAACTAAGCAAAATACATTTATTGCCGGCAGTTCAATGGGAGGGCTTATATCTTTATATGCTGCATTAAAATATCCGAAAGTTTTCGGTGGAGCCGGGATTTTTTCTCCGGCATTTTGGACAGCACCGGCAATAGATAACTTTGTGCGTAGCCACGGTTCCGCCATGACTTCCCGATTGTATTTTTATGCCGGGGGCAAAGAAGGTAGCTCAATGCTGCCCGATATGAAACGAATTATACACGAAATGAAACACTCTTCAACTTCAAAAATTAAAGAAGAGGTTGATCCGGATGGGCAACACAATGAAGCTGCCTGGAGAAAATATTTTCCACGGTTTTATGAATGGGTAGTAATGCAAAACTGATTTCCTCCCCTAATAAAATAATAAGGTATAATAATGAAAAATTGCTGTTGTTCATACCAGGTAACAAACTCCTTCAACTGCGCATTCTGTATTTTCAAAAATTTCACAGGCCTCAATCCTGAAGTCATCAATAGTTTCATACATGGAAGAAAAGTGCCCGATCAATAATTTTTTTACATTAGCTTTCCTTGCAATGGTTGCTGCCTGCTTTGATGTAGAGTGAAACCTGGCTAAGGCTTTTTCTTCTAATGCATGCAGGTAAGTTGCCTCGTGGTAAAGCAAATCAACATTCATTATTTTTTTTACAATTTGTTCAAAATAGCCTGTGTCTGCACAATATGCATAAGAACTGGCATGCGTGCCTGGTACAGTAAGCAGTTCGTTTTTTATTATTTCATTTGAAGGTGAAATATAATCGCCACCTTCATGTAAATTTTCATAGTAAGAGGAAGGTATATTGTATTGCGCTACTTTTTTAGGATCAATTTTTCTAATATTTTTTTTCTCCCTAAAAACAAACCCCCAACATTCAATGCGGTGATTCACTTTAAAACATTCAACCGCCACTTTCTTATCTTCAAAAATATTTCCCCCGTTTTTAAGTACATGAAAATGTATTGGATAGGAAAGATTTGCCTCTGCCACTTTTAACTGGAGATTTATAATTTCTTCCAGTAAAGCGGGTGAATAAATGTGCAATTCATTTTTTCTGTTATTAAGCCCCATAGTTGTAAGAAGGCCAATTAAACCGAAATAATGGTCGCCATGAAGGTGTGAAATAAAGATGTGATTAATTTGCCCGGGTCTTATCTTGTAAGCTGACATTTGCATCTGTGTCCCTTCACCACAATCTACCAGGAATTTATGATCCTGGGTTTGAATCACCTGCGATGTCGGATGCCTGTTGTGAGATGGAACAGCAGAATTATTTCCAAGAATAGTTACAGCAAGCACGGGTTTAAATTGAAGATTAAGAATTATTTATCCGGTAAAACAATGTCAATGATAATTTATAGCTTAAAGGGTATACATTAAAGCTCCCTTTCAATCTCCTCAAATTGCACAATATCCCATGCCTCGCTTTCTGTGGGAGTAATATTCATAACCTCCAACAATTCTTTCCCATCTAAAAACGTTTCAACTTCAGGTTGCAGATTGCAAATGACCAACGAACAATTTGAATCATAAAATGTTTGTTGTGTAGCGACGAGAGAGTTAGCAATTAGTTCATTGATTTGTTGAACATTTTTAAAATTTAAAATCAAGTTCGCGGGAATTTTATTGAGGTATGAAAGCAACAATTTTTGTAAGTCTTCTGTCATATTAGCAGGTAAATCTTTCTCTTCAATAGTTATGACGTGAAATTTTTCTTTGGTATCAATTTTGACTTTCATCGTGATTATTGGTTTTAAAATCAAAAAAATATCTTCAAAGATATCAAAAACAAAGGCTGTTTAAATTCATATCCTTTAAGAACAGTTTGATAAGATAAAAGATTTCCTTAGATTTTATAATTTTAATTTAACCTTTTATTTTGTGGTTTTCAACATCCTGTGTATTTGTTTTAGCAACTAATAGTAGAATTATTTCGTTATTATTGTATCAGTATTAAATTGAATTATATGGACAACAATTTTTCAGCTCAGGTAAAAGAAATTATCTCCTATAGCAGGGAGGAAGCGTTGCGTTTGGGTAATGATTTTATAGGAACAGAGCATCTTGTTCTCGGTCTTATAAGAGATGGTGAGAATACGGCTATAAAAATATTAAAAGCTTTCAATGTTGACTTATACGAACTAAGGAAAGAGATAGAACTTGCTGTAAAGGATAAAACCGGAAAAAATATAGCAAATATTAATTCTTTACCGTTAACCAAGCAAGCGGAGAAAGTTATAAGAATTACGGTTCTTGAGGCAAAGGCCAATAAAAGCCCACTGGTAGAAAGCGAACATCTTATGCTTTCAATTTTGAAAAACAAAGAAAATATTGCAACACAAATCCTCAACCAGTTTGACGTAGATTATGATATGTTCAAAAACGAACTTGGGTATGTAAAGACAGATCCGAAAGCGGAATTCCAGGATGACGAAGGTGAAGAATTTGATGAGGAAAGAAAATCATATTCACAACAGCGCACTTCCAAAGGAGCTGCAGCGCAGGCGAAATCTAAAACTCCTGTTCTTGATAATTTCGGCAGGGATATTACACGGCTTGCTGAATTAGGTACACTTGATCCAATTGTGGGGCGTGAAACAGAGATAGAAAGAGTTTCTCAAATATTAAGCCGTCGTAAAAAGAATAATCCAATTTTAATCGGCGAACCTGGTGTGGGTAAAACTGCTATTGTTGAAGGACTTGCGTTGCGCATCATTCAAAGAAAAGTTAGCAGGGTTTTATTTGATAAGCGGGTAGTATCTCTTGACCTTGCAGCATTGGTGGCGGGTACAAAATATCGTGGCCAGTTTGAAGAAAGGATGAAAGCGATAATGAATGAACTTGAAAAAAACCGCGATGTTATTTTGTTCATTGACGAGATTCATACAATTGTAGGTGCCGGTGGTGCAAGTGGGTCACTTGATGCATCCAATATATTTAAACCAGCACTTGCACGTGGAGAATTGCAATGCATTGGTGCAAGCACATTAGATGAGTACAGAATGTACATTGAAAAAGATGGAGCGCTTGATCGCCGTTTTCAAAAAGTAATGGTCGAACCACCAAGTGTGGAAGAAACAATAGAAATTCTTACTAATATAAAAAGCAAATACGAGGATTACCATAATGTTACTTATAACAATGAAGCAATTGATGCCTGTGTAAAATTGAGTGACAGATACATGACCGACAGATTGCTTCCGGATAAAGCTATTGATGTGTTGGATGAAGTAGGTGCAAGAGTGCATCTCAAAAATATTAATGTTCCCCAGGAAGTAGTTGAGCTTGAGAAAAAAATAGATGACATTAAGCACGAAAAAAATAAGGTTGTAAAAAGCCAAAGATTCGAAGAAGCTGCTTCATTAAGGGATACAGAGAAAAGACTACAGGAAGACCTGGAAAAAGCTAAAGCAGATTGGGAAGAGGAAAGTAAAAACAGGCGTTATCCAATTGATGAAGAAGCCATAGCTGAAGTGGTAAGTATGATGACGGGGATTCCTGTAAAAAGAATGGTACAGGCAGAAACAGAAAAACTTCGCAGGATGGCTTTGGATCTTACAGGCGCTGTTGTTGGCCAGGACGAGGCAATTCAAAAAGTGGTAAAAGCCATTCAGAGAAACAGGGTAGGGTTGAAAGATCCAAAAAAACCAATAGGAACATTCATTTTCCTTGGTCCTACAGGTGTAGGTAAAACTGAATTGGCAAGGGCATTGGCCAGGTATATGTTTGACAGCGATGATGCTCTTATTAGGATTGATATGAGCGAATACATGGAAAAGTTCACCGTATCAAGATTAATTGGTGCTCCTCCCGGTTATGTGGGGTATGAAGAAGGTGGCCAGCTAACTGAAAAGGTTAGGCGTAAACCTTATTCTGTCATTCTTTTGGACGAAATAGAAAAAGCCCATCCTGATATTTACAATATTCTTCTACAAGTGTTAGATGATGGCCAGCTTACTGATGGGCTTGGCAGGAAGATAGATTTTAAGAATACAATGATCATAATGACGTCGAATATCGGCGCAAGGCAATTAAAGGATTTCGGAGATGGCGTTGGTTTTAGTACTTCATCAAGACAATTGAATTCTGAAGAGAATACCAAGGCAGTAATTGAAAAGGCATTGAAGCGTACCTTTAGCCCCGAATTTTTAAACAGAATAGACGACGTTGTAATATTTAATAATTTAACAGAGGAAGATATCTTCTCTATTATTGATATTTTAATGAAGGGAGTTACAAAAAGATTACACAATCTCGGTCTTATACTGGAACTTACTGAAGAAGCGAAAAAATTTATTTCTGAAAAAGGGTTCGACGCTCAGTTTGGTGCACGGCCTTTACATAGGGCTATTCAGAAATATCTTGAAGATCCTCTTGCAGAAGAAATACTTAATCTCAATATTAAGACTGGCGATCTATTGATTGCTGATCTTGATAAGGAAACTTCAAAAATTATTTTCGAAATTAAAGGAGAAGTAAAAAAAGAGGAAACTTCTGAAGTATAAAAACTTGTAAATGAAATTTAATAAATGCCATTATAATGATGGCATTTTTTTATGCTGTAATTTTTTTCTTCTTCATTTTTGAGTCATTTTTGCGTATATGTCGGAAAAGATAATTATTACAATTGATGGCTGGTCTTCATGTGGTAAAAGCACTTTGGCAAAACAACTGGCAAAAAAATTGGGCTATTTGTATATTGATAGCGGTGCAATGTACCGGGCAATTACTCTTTACTTTTTACGTAATAATATTAATCGGGCAAATGATAAAGAAATAAAAGACGCCCTAAAAAATATTACCCTGGACTTTCATTATAACGAGCAATCGGGACAATCAGAAATATATTTAAATGGAGAAAATGTCGAGTATATAATCAGGGATCTGGTAATAGCAGAAAAAGTGAGTGAAATCGCAGCCTTAAAAGAGGTAAGAAAATTTGCAGTGGGTGTGCAGCAAAAAGCTGGCATTGATAAAGGAATTGTAATGGATGGCAGGGATATCGGCACAACAGTTTTCCCCGATGCGGAAATTAAAATATTTATGGTCGCAGACGAGGCTGTAAGAGTTGAACGCCGGTTTGCAGAAATGTTTGAGAAGAATCCTAATATTAGCCTGTTGGAAGTTAAAGGCAATATTGAAATGCGTGATTACATTGATTCTCATAGAGAGGTAAGCCCTTTGCGAAAAGCATCAGATGCTATTGAACTTGACAACACACATCTTACCGAAAAAGAACAACTTGATTTTGCTTTGAAACTTGTGAAGAAACGAAATAAGCAAGTCTGAGAGTTAGAAATTTTTAATTAAACTCTTCCAAAACTTCCTCGACCGGCCTGGTATTTTTATAAAAAGAAACGATCTTATTAATCACCTTTTCCACTAAAGCATCCGGGCAGCTTGCACCACTTGTTACGAGTATTTTCACTGGTTTTTTTTCCGGCAGAAAAGACAAAGTAGTTACTACTTCCTTTTTATGAAAATTAAAATGTCGTATTTCTTTAGAAGAAATAATATCATTTTCCGAATGAATAAAATAAGTATGCAGCTTCTCTTCGCAGAGTTCAACAAGATGTGATGTGTTGGAACTATTATATCCTCCTACAACAATTGCGAGGTCAGCTTCTGTATCGAGGAGGCCGTATACAGCGCTTTGATTCTCGTAAGTTGCATAACACAAAGTATCACGTGTATCGGCAAACCTTTCTTCAATATTTTGATCGGACAGATTGTATTTTTCGATCATAACATTTTTAAGGTAGTCAGCAATAGCTTGCGTATCACTTGCAAGCATGGTTGTTTGATTAACCACACCAATTCTCTGAAGATCATTTTCTACAATAAAGTTTTCGGAAAACTGCCCGGCAAATTCAGTGTAAAAATTTTTCAATGGTTTTTCCCCTGCAATATATTTCCCCAGTTCGATAGTTTCACTCATATCTTTAATAACTACCGTTGGCGTATTTGCAGCGCTATGGCTGAACGTAGCCCGGGTCTCCTCGTGCTGTGGTTTCCCATGAACCACTATTGAATAATCATTTTTTGCAATTGAACTGGCACGGTTCCATACCTTTTCTACAAAAGGGCACGTGGTATTATATTGCTGTATTTCTATTCCTCTTTTTTTTAATGCTTCTTCAATTTGCAGGGTTGTTCCAAAGGCAGGAACAATTACGATATCTTCTGAAAAGAGACTATCAAAAGGTATAAGTGAATTTCCTTTTGTATCCATTAAAAATTGAACACCCTTATTTCTCAAATCATCATTCACTTGCGGATTATGAATCATTTCACTTAACAAATAAATTTTTTTCCCTGGATTTTCTTCTATAGTTCTAAAGGCGATTTCAATGGCATTCTCAACACCATAGCAAAAACCGAAATGACGCGAAAGATAAATTTGCACGTCACCAAAATCTATGAAACTGGGCGTGAAATCTTTTTTTAATTTATCATCTTGTTTGCGTTTATTTTTAATCGCGGTAATTAAGGGGCTTCGGTATATTGATGGTACAATAAATTTTTTCATATTTCTATGCTGGTAAAGTTACAACCACACGGTCATCGTTCAAGCCAATAAAAAATTAATAATAGTATTTTTAGATTTTAATTAATAATTATGTCGAATACAAAAATAGATTTACCTCATCCAAATTGGAGCTATTCATCAAATATCTATGAAGTAAACTTAAGGCAATATACACAGGAAGGAACCTTTGAAGCCTTTGGGAAACACCTGCCGCGGCTAAAAGATATGGGTGTGCAGATTTTATGGTTTATGCCTATAACACCAATAAGTGATAAAGGAAGGCTCGGTTCACTGGGCAGTTACTATGCTGCGAAAAATTATACCGATACAAATCCTGAGTTTGGAACAATAAAAGATTTTAAAAAACTGGTTGAAGATGCCCACGAATCGGGTTTTAAAATAATTATTGACTGGGTTGCCAATCATACAGGTAATGATCATCATTGGATTCAAGACCATCCTGAATATTATACCTATAATGAAAACAATGAGCTGATTCATCCCCATGGCTGGATGGATGTAAGCGAACTTGATTATACAAATCATGGGATGCGGGATGACATGATCGCTGCGATGAAATTCTGGATTAAAGAATGTGACATTGATGGTTTTAGATGTGATATGGCTCACCTGGTTCCTTTAGATTTTTGGGAAACAGCTAAAAAGAAATTGTCTAAAGTAAAGAGTAATTTATTTTGGCTGGGGGAATGTGAAGTGCCGGAATACCATGCAGTTTTTGATGCTACGTATACCTGGAGATGGATGCATGCTTCAGAAGAATTCTATCATGGCAGAATGAACCTGCAAAGTTTTCTTACTGTTTTGTATAAATCTGTTACAGAATTTCCGGGAAGTGCATTCAGGGTTTATTTTACCAGCAACCATGATGAGAATAGCTGGAACGGAACGCAATTCGAAAAGTATGGAGATGCTGCAAGGCTTATGGCCGTTTTTACCTGTACGTGGAATGGTATGCCCATGATCTATAGCGGCCAGGAAATGCCTAACAGGAAAAGA
Source organism: Chitinophagales bacterium (assembly GCA_038239385.1). Taxonomy (GTDB): domain Bacteria; phylum Bacteroidota; class Bacteroidia; order Chitinophagales; family Chitinophagaceae; genus Ginsengibacter. Next base: position 115,775 of record JBBSEV010000001.1, on the reverse strand, counting down.
CTGAAATTTTTTGAAAAAGACTCTATTGATTGGGATGGAAATTTTGAATTTCACGACTTTTACAAAACGCTTCTTCTTCTTCATTGCACTAACGATTCATTGCGTGCAGGAGACCCGGATGTACTTACTAAGATTGTATCTCATCCGGAAGATCACGAAATATTTTCTTATTTAAGAAAAAACGGTTCACACAAGGTATTAACGATTTTGAATTGTTCTCCCAATCCTAAAAATTTTGAGGTGAAAGGTTTACACGGTGTTTTCAGAAATGTATTTGGCGGACCAGACATAAATTTTGATAAAGAAACTTTTGTTGATTTGGACCGATGGGGCTACCTGGTTTTTGAAAAACTTACTATGCTTTCATAATAACTATTAATGACAATAAAAAACCACGGCAAGAACCGTGGCTTAAAATTATATAACTAATTTTTATTCTCCTGAATCATCAAGAACTAAAGGATAATCATAAGGCTCACTATAACCGGGATAGAATCCTGATATAGTCACTTGTTTTGCATTACCAACAACTACCTTAAGTTCATCGACTGATTTTACATCTTTACCATCTGCTTTAGTAATAATAAAACCATCTCTCATCCTGGTCTGTTCATTTATAGCTCCCTCGTTTATCTTCTTCACTATAATACCGCCACTCAATCCATATTCCTTTGCTTTTTTTGAATCAAGAGTTATGAGATCAGCCCCAAGTTTGTCAAGCATCACATCCGCTTTCACAACATCATAATTTCCTGAATTATTTTTTAAAGTAACGGCAAATGTACTTTGTGTGCCATTTCTATCTATAGATACATTTACTTTATCACCTGGCTTATAGTTGCTTAATTGCTCCTGCAATTCAGAACCGGAGTTAATAGATACCCCATTTACTTTTCTAATAATATCTCCCTTCTTAATTCCAGCTTCGAGTGCTGCACCTGTTTTTGTAAGATCAGTTATATAAATGCCGTCTGCACTAATGGGAATATTTTCTTTTTGTTTTTCCTGGTCGGTTAATAAACCGGCATCAATAAACATAGCACCGAGAAACCCTCTTTGAACGCTGCCGAATTTAATAAGATCATTAATTACTTTCTTTACAATATTAACCGGTATTGCATAAGAGTATCCGTTATAATAACCGGTCGGTGAAGCAATGGCGGAATTAATTCCTATTAGTTGCCCGTTTGTATTAATTAAAGCGCCGCCGCTATTGCCCATATTTACAGCAGCATCAGTTTGCAAAAAAGATTCAACTGCCATAGAGCGTCCACCTGTTTTATCCCTGTTTAATCCTAATGATCTTGATTTGGCACTTATAATACCTGCTGTCACAGTAGCATCAAGAGTAAGCGGATAACCAAGAGCCAATACCCACTGGCCAATTTTTACTTCATCTGAATTTCCATAAATGATAAAAGGTAAATTCTTAGCATCAACTTTTACCACAGCCAGATCGTAAGCAGGATCAGAGCCAACAACTTTTGCGGTGTATGTTTTTCTGTTGCTCAATGTAACCTTTACTTCATCAGCGCCTGCAACTACATGATTGTTGGTAACGATGTAGCCATCCTCACTTATAATCACGCCAGAACCTGAAGCCATTGATGGAATCATGCGCTGGCGGCCATTGCCCTGGCCAAAGAATTGATTAAAAAGATCATCATCTCCAAACAGATCGGAGAAAGGATTTTTTTGATTTGGTAAGTTATTATTTACCTGCCTTGGATTTGTTGTTGTCTTAATATGCACAACTGTTGGTATGGCGGCTTCGGCAGCCTGCGTAAAATCTGCCGGACCGGGTGTTGGATTCCCTTTATCGTCGTAAAAGCCGGCATACTTATAATTTGAAGGAATATTTAATGCCTGGAAATTTGGATTGTTGCCATTGTGTTCATATTTGTTATATCCAAAAAGCACAGCCATTGTGGTAAGAGCGCTTATAAGCACGGTAAAAAAAATGTTCTTCGTTTTCATTTATGGAATTTTTATTGTAAATATTTTAATGTAAAGATTGCATCAAATGTTATGCTAAGAATATAAAATTAAACAATCATTTTTAGTATTAAAGAACCGCTCATTTACGTTTAACAATTAATTAGTAAGGGTTTCGTATATTCTTTTTCATCTGGTTTTTGAGCAATTGTTTGAATAATAAAAATATCATTTCACATACGAAAAGTAAAATGCCCAAGTTCTTATAAGCCTAATAAAAACTGCATGGTATCAACTCCATCTGCATAATCGGTCAACTGTGGCTCTTGTGCATTTCCGAATGCCACTTGATTGTATCCACAAATACATTGCACATCTTTATTACTTTTCAAATTTTCTAATAAAACATTTGAATCATCATAAAAAGAATAATGCAATTGACTTACTGGTGAGAATATGTTTTCATTTTCAAATAGTATAACGCTTTCACTTGTCATATATTTTTTATTGTTCATAATGAGCAACGCAAGGCTGTAATCATAATTGTTCCTGTATTTCGTATGGTTAGCAAAGTAGCTGTATTTTTTAAATGACTTAAGCAAAGGAATAAAATCATAGTGTCTCGGGATATAAATACTGGTGATATTTCTGCAACCCAATCCAAAATAAGTATGTATATCATCTGCCAGTAATTCCAGCTCATTTTCTGTTTCATTTCCTGTTAAAATACCTGCTGAAGTTTTATTTTGCCTGATTATAGAAGGGTACTTTCCAAAGTAATAATTAAAATATCTTGCTGAATTATTACTGCCTGTTGCAATAAATGCATCACAATCTTTGAGAACATCTGCAAGTTCCACTACAAAAGAAATTTCCGGGTTCCATTCAATAAGTTTTTTCAGAATATAGGGAAACAGTATGTCGTCTTTTTCCGAAAGTTTTATTTTTTGATTATGGCCACTAATAAATACGGAAAGGAAATCATGAAACCCAACTAATGGAATATTTCCTGCCATAACTATCCCTATTCTTTTGGGAGAAATGTTATCATCAAGGTGGTAAATTTTTATCCATTTCTCCAGCTTAGCCCTGTCAAGAAATTGTTCTGAAATATTTTTCAAAGCAAGATCTGCAAATTGTTGCGTAAACCATTTATTTTTTTCATACGCTTTTTGTTTTATGGACTTTAGCTGAGGACTGTCTGCTATCACGTATTTCCCAAGCTTTACCATTATATCAATTCTTTCAGCTAAATTCATTTGCTAAATAATTATCTGTTATATATTTGTAAGAAATAAAAGAAGTAAAATTCGTAAATAATTGGCAAGCTTGTTTGAAGCTTTAAATAAAAGAAAATGGCAATAGTAATAACTGACGAATGTATAAATTGTGGGGCTTGCGAACCGGAATGCCCGAATAATGCGATTTACGAGGGTGGGGTAGAGTGGGCATTTAGTGATGGAACTACCGTAAAAGGTGATGTAACATTAATAGATGGAAGCACTATGGATGCCAGCCAGCGAAACGCTCCTGTATCAACTGACATTTACTATATTGTTCCCAATAAATGTACGGAATGCCAGGGTTTTCATGAAGAGCCACAATGTGCTGCCGTATGCCCTGTAGATTGCTGTGTGCCCGACGAGATGTACAGGGAAACCGTTGACCAACTTCTTGCTAAAAAAGAAAAAATGCATTTATAACATTGAGGCTTTCGGGCCTGTCAGGCAGGTGATATCTCCTGCTTTTGGGCGAGGGTATTGAAAAATACTTTCGCCCTTTTTCTAAAATAAAACCTAGTGATGGCATTCATTAAGAACCGGGTACATTTCAAGTTATCATATAGCTGGGCTTATAGTAGTTGGTGGGGACACCGCCCACGGCGGGCTACCCAGGCCGGCCTGTCCGGTAGGCAGGTTGGTGGAGACACCAACCGGCGACAATTTGAAATGCATCTTAAAAATCTTTTTGTTCTCTTTGTTTTATTATTTTCTTTAACCTTTATGATTTCCTGTAAAGCCAAACCCAAGCCCATACCGGTAAAAGAAATTACTATAGACCCTATAGTGGATGCAGACATTGCATTTTCTGATATGAGTAAAGAAAAGGGCATGAAAAATGCATTTATAGAGTATATAGATAATGAAGGGCTTTTATTAAGGCCTGATCATTTACCTGTGAAAGGCGCTGATGCAATAGATTTTTTAAGCCAGGTAGATGATTCTTCCTATAAATTAAACTGGGTACCTGAAGGTGCACAAATTGCTGCCAGTGGCGATATGGGATTCACTTATGGAATTTACACACTTCAAGGTGAGGATACTGTGTTCAAAGGAACTTATGTAAATATCTGGAAGAAGCAGGCTGACGGAAAATGGAAATTTGTAATGAATAGTATTAACCAGGGCATAAGACTTGAAAATTAAAATAACCAGGCAGTATTTTAAACATGAAATTTTATATAAGTAAATGAAACCTACGATTGCTTTTGTTACAGGTGGCTTTTCCGGTGAAGCAACTATTTCCTATCAATCGGCTATTGTTATTGAGAAAAATATTGATCAGGAAAGATTTAATTATTATAAAATTGATATAACAAGCGAGGGATGGTTTTATGAATTACCACATGGCGATAAAATTGAAGTTAATAAAAATGATTTTTCACTTTTGATCAATGAAGAAACCATAACCTTTGATGCAGTTCTTATAGGTATTCATGGTACACCTGGTGAAGATGGAAAGTTGCAGGGGTATTTTGATCTAATGCATATTCCCTATACGACCTGTAATTGCGCTACATCAGCGCTTACATTTAATAAAAGATATACGGTTGCAGTAGCAGCATTTAGTGGTCTTAATGTTGCCCGGTCTGTTCTTTTATTTCGAAATTCTTTTGAAAGCCCTGATGAGTTAATAAAAAATTTGCAGTTCCCTGTTTTTATAAAACCCAATAATGGGGGATCAAGCATTGGTATATCAAAAGTAAACTCGCCTTCAGAAGAGCTGGGTGCCGCAATTGAAAAAGCTTTTAAAGAAGATGACCAGGTTCTTGTGGAAGAATTTATAAAAGGAAGAGAACTTACCATCGGTGTATTTAAAACTAAAGGAGAAATTATCGCTTTACCCATTACTGAAATAATTACTAAAAAAGAATTTTTTGACTATGAAGCAAAATATCATGGTGCCAGCGATGAAATAACTCCCGCAAATATCGATGAATCTATAGCTGAAAAGGTAAGAGAAGATGCGAAAAAAGTCTATCGGCTTTTTAATTGTAATGGTATTGTACGCATAGATTTTATTTATAATGAAGAAGATGAAAAGCCTTATATGCTAGAGATTAATACAGTTCCGGGCCAAAGTGAGGCAAGTCTTGTACCGCAGCAGGTAAGAGCTATGGGATGGAGCATGAAAGAATTTTATACAGCATTAATAGAAGAATGCTTACATAGTTAAATCTTATTATATTGCAACAAGCGCATTATCTCATCATCTATATATCTTATTGTGTTTAAATTTATTGCCAGGCAACCATTTTGGATTAATTTTCTTGCTGCGATCGTACTATTATTTCTAATAGGATTTCTAATTCTACAATCTCTAAGCTGGTTTACAAATCATGGAAGTTATTTAAAAGTGCCATCTGTTACCGGTAAAAAGGTTGATGAGGCAGTTAAGTTTCTTGAAAAAGAGGGATTTGATGTAGTAATTACTGACTCAGCATATAGCGATAGTATGCCACTAAATACTGTGAAGAAACAGATACCTGCTGCAGAAGCTACAGTGAAGGTAAACCGGACTGTTTTTTTAAACATCAATCCATCGTCACTTCCATTAGTTGAAATGCCACGGCTCGAAGGCCTTAGTTACAGGTTTGCTCTTGAAAATCTTGAAAAAAATCATTTGAAATTAGGGGATACAACCATCAGGGCAGATTTTATGAAGGGTTCTATTCTTGAACAAAATTATAAAGGGAACAGAATATTGCCGGGAACGAAATTACGCTGGGGATCTGCGGTCAGTCTTGTTATTGGAGGAGGATTGGTAGAACAACAAATTCGTGTTCCTGACCTTTTGGGCCTTACAGTCGCAGAAGCACGATCAGAGCTACAGGGAAAAGGGCTGTTGCTTGCAGCGATACTTACTACCGGGGCGGTAACAGATACGCTGAATGCTTTTATAGTGAAACAAAATCCCGATGCGCTTGATGAAGAACAGAAGCCTGCCTATATCCAACCAGGGCAAACAATGGATATATGGGTATCAGTTGATCCTCCTGAAATGGATAGTTTAAAAAAAGAAAACCAACCACAAATACCATGACAAATATTACTCCTGAGGAAGTTAAAAAAAGGCTTGATGCCGGAGAAGCTCTTAACCTGATTGATGTAAGAGAACCTCATGAAAATGCAGAATTCAATATTGGAGGTAAATTAATCCCGGTAGGCAATATTCAATCCATGCAAATTGAAGACATAGAAGATCTTAAAAATGAAGAAGTCATCCTATATTGCCGGAGCGGAAACCGTAGCGGGATTGCAGCTATGGTGCTTGACCAGCTTGGCTTTACGAACACCAAGAATTTAACCGGCGGGATGCTTGCATGGGAAGAGAAATTTAAGAAATGACTTTTGAAAGCTGACTTATAAATAACTGCCTTAAAAGGTTTAAGAACTAATTCGTGCAATTCAATTAGTGTAATTCGAAATAATTAGTGAAATAAACTAAAAAATAAAGCGGACAGGAATGCCCGCTCGGAATGTGCTAAAACTAAAAAGCACATGAGAATACTTAAAATTATAAGTACATTCCAAGCCACCCAAATCTTGATTACCCAACCGTGAATTAATGGAATTCATAAATGAAAAAGATCGCCTTAGTTATTTTATACATTTCCTGTTACATTCCCTTTTAGGGTTTTGGGGTTAGAGTTTTATATTAACTGCCGCTAAAAAATTTATTCCTGCCATAGGAAAATAATAATTTTCAACAACCAGCTTTCCTCCTGAAAAATAATTGTATGTGTATCCATTCGATTCATACATTTTATCAAACGCATTGTTTACCTGCAGGATAAAATTAACTTCTTTAAAAAACTTTTTATATAATGTATAAGCTAACCTGATATCTTCAACAAGATATGGGTCAATACTTCTTTTAAGATTTGATGTGTTATCAAGATATTGGCGGTTTACATATTTTGATTGAAAACTTATTTCAGCATTTTGAATCGGAATAACATTGAGTGCTCCAAAGCCAACAGCATTAGGCGAAAATGAAATATTAGTATTGCGATATTCATTAATAAGCTGTCCGCCATTATCATAATCATCTACGTATTCTGAAAATTTTTCTATTTTATTTTTACTAAAAGAAATATTCCCGGATGCATTTAACCAATCTGTAAATTTCATTGCAGCCTGTAGCTCAGCACCCATGCGGAAACTCTTTGGTGTATTGGTTCTTGTGTATGCCCCCACATCATTTATTCTTCCGGTAGATATGAGTTGATCTTTATAATTCATGTAATATAAAGTTGCACCATAAGAAAATGCAGCCCCATTTTGTTCGGCGCCTAATTCAAGGTCGTAAAGGATTTCTGGCTTGGGCCGTTGATTTATTCCTGCTTCAAAATCATTTCGGTTTGGTTCCTTTGAAGCAATAGAATATGACACATAGGCCTGGAATTTATTTTTATTGTATGATATACCAAGCTTTGGATTAAAAAAAGAGTAATTCTTTTTGATATCAATTTCAGGATGGTCTTCAAATCCTGCAATGTGATAATTTATGAAACGCCCCTGCATGTCTGCAAATCCTGAAAAGCCTGAGCCCAGGGTTTGCAAAATTTTTCCATAAAAATTTACATCTGTTTTATTTGCAGGCAAATCAATATAAGTGTGATTTCCTGTAAAACCATATTGCGACCATGTGACAATATTATAATGCTTGCCATCATATTTACTAAGGCCTCCGCCAAATGTGATGTGTGTTTTATTTTTAGTATGCTGAAAAGAAAATATAGTTCCATAAAAATAATTATCAAGCCAAAGCTGCCGCACAAGGTTGGTAGAAGTTATGGTATCGGTTCCACTAATATAGTCAGGTAACCCATAATCGCTAAGAGGCTGATCAGCCCTATATTCTTCATAATATCCTTTTCCCCTGGAAAGAAAGACAGCCATATTAAATTTAATGATCTCACTAATCTTTCTGTTATAAAAAAGCTGGTAATGAGTTTGTGTATAATTATCGGTTTCATTTTTATAAGGTGATCCGGGTTTTTCGGTTCCGGCAGGGTTATAAGTGCGATTGCTATCGAGATAGCTTTCCGGGATACCATACCAGGACTGGTAGGTTTTTTCTTTTCCGCTCAAAATATTAAATCTCAAAGAACTGCCATTATTTATATAAGCAGTGCTTACGTAAAATGATTGAAGATTTGATTTTGCACGGTCAACATAGCCATCACTGCTTATGCCCGAAATACGTGCATCAACTGTAAAATGGGTTCCTAATAATCCGGTGCCCACTTTAATAGTATTCTTGAAAGTATTGAAAGAACCAACACTGTTATTGAGCTCAGCATATCTTTCTTTATGTAAAGTATTTGTCGAAAGGTTAATGGTAGCTCCAAATGCACCCGCGCCATTCGATGAAGTGCCAACTCCCCGCTGTACCTGTATTGAATTTAAAGAAGAAGCAACATCCGGAAGATCAACGAAAAAAGTTCCCTGGCTTTCTGCATCATTATAAGGCACACCATTTAATGTTACATTTATTCTTGAAGCGTCAGAACCCCGAATGCGAATTCCTGTGTACCCGACACCGTTACCTGCATCAGAGTTCACCACTATTGCGGGAACCTGGTTTAAGATAAACGGAAGATCCTGCCCAAGATTCTTTTTTTCAATCTCTATATTTTCAATATTAGTTTTGGTAAACGGTGCAATGCTTTCCGCTCTTATTGAAATTACTTCTATGTTTTCAAGCATTAATGTATCAGTTAGCTTACGTCTTGTAGTGTCCTGGGCATAATTAGTAAAGCAGGCGGAAATAAAAATTGTAATCCAAATAATTTTTTTCATGTGTATAATTTATTGACCTAATAATACATGAAAAAAGAGGCATGAAAGTTTGATTGACCTCCCTTCGCAGGCATTATCCTGATCAGGTATGCGGGTATTATCTCAGCATCCCGACCTTAGTAGGGAGCACCCCGGTAACAATTGATTTGTAAAGCAAATATAGGAAGAATGAAATTTATTTATATTATTTGTAACTTTTAAATTCAGAAATCGTTATAAAAAAAAGATTTTATGAAATCTCTCTTTGTTACGTTGCTTACAACTTTTTGTTTTACTGCATTTGCGCAGCAAAATATAATTAATGATGCAAACGCTGAAGTAAGAAATGTTACTGCTTTTTCCGGGATTAAAGTATCCGGTGGCATTGATGTGTGGTTATCGCAGGGTAATGACTATGCCCTTGCTGTAAGCGCTATTGATGATAAATACCGGGATAATATTAAAACAGAAATAAAAAATGGCGTTTTAACAATATGGTATGAATCAGATAATTTAAAATGGAATAGGGGCGATAAAAAATTACGTGCTTATATTTCTTTTAAATCAATTGAACGCCTTGAAGCTTCAGGCGCTTGTGATCTTAAAATTAATGAAACCCTTAATTTAGAAAGTTTGGTGTTAAGGCTTTCGGGAGCATGTGATATAAATGGAGCCGTGAAAGTAAGTAACATGACTATGGGTTTAAGCGGCGCATCAACGGTTAAAATAACCGGACACGTGGATAATTTAAAGTTGGAAAGCAGCGGCGCAAGCGATGTAAAAAATTATGACCTTGTTGTGGAAAATTGCATAGCAAGAATTTCCGGTGCATCTGATGTAAGAATTACCATAAACAATTCAATCTCTGCAAGTGCAAGTGGAGCAAGTTCATTAAATTATAAAGGTAATCCTGAAAAGAAAGATGTAGCAACAAGCGGTGCAAGTTCAATTTCTCAAAGAAATAATTAGTGTTTTAAGGATAATACCGCTCATCCTGTATTTAAAACTTATCGATTGAATAAAAATCTATGACCAAGATAACTTCCTGTTCAAAAAAGATCTCTCAAAATGGCTAAGTTTTATTTATACAATTTTCGCCTTCGCCCATTTTAATCTTTTCTACTTTCTATTGCAGGCCATTTTGAAAAATTAGTTTTTGAAAATTGTCAAATGTCAATTCTATCATTTCAGCCTATCATTTTCATGTTACATGTATCAAAATTCATGCTTTAGTAAAAAATGATTTTTCCCTGCTTTATTTATGCAGCATTAAATCGTTCAATAAGAAATCGAAATTATAATTTATAAAAAATTTCAAAGCAGCGTTATAAGGAATTTATATATCCTTTTCTACAAACGTGTTATTTACAAAATCAAAATTTACGTTCTGAACCATTCATAATTAAATGCTGCCACGAAAACTAATTTGCTATTTATTAACATGATATGCAAATAAATTTGATTCGAATTTTTATCCTATCAAAACCATAACTGATTTGATCTAAAGAATCTTTAACCTCTTACTGCTATGATTAAGGATAAATTTTTACGATTCTTCTTCATTCCTTTTCTTGGAATAATAATTCCATTCCTTTCCGGAATTATTACCTATTCTCTTTACCCGGTATTTGTGCTAATAGGCATTCATCTATATTTTATTTTGCTTTCATTTTGTATATGGTCAGGGGCGAGCTGGATTCACAGAAAAATACGGTTTGTCTTTAAGAATTTTAAAAATCCAATTATTAAAGTTTTTTCTGTTTCCCTGATAGGTGGCTTATTTGGTGCGGCTATATCAGGTATGTTCTCTATTGCCTGGTTTAAAATATCCGTCGAAAATTTTACCTGGCTACCCGTATTTAAGTGCATTGCTTTTTCTTCCCTGGCCGTAATATTATTTACCTTAATTTATGAAATATTATTTCTCGGTAACCAGCGTAATCTTTACACAAAAATTGTAGACCAACTCGATTGGGAAAGATCAAAGGCAGAGATGACAGTTTTAAAAAATGAGCTGGAGCCTCATTTTATTTTCAATTCGCTCAATACACTTTCATGGCTTATTTTAAATGATCCTGAAACGGCTCACGAATTCAACAGTAAACTGGCATCGGTGTATAAATATTTCCTGATTAATAAAGACAGGGAATTGATAACACTGCAGGGTGAGCTTGAATTCATTGAAAACTATTTTTTTGTGCTGCAGGTGCGCCACGATAATAAGCTTCATTTAACAACAGAGCTCAACAATCACCACGAAGGAACTATTATGATATTGCCCTATGCGTTGCAGGTATTGGTGGAAAATGCGATTAAGCATAATGAATTTACTGATGCAAATCCTTTAAACATTAGAGTGGTACTTAATGGAGAATATATCCAGATAAAAAACAATAAAAAACCAAAGCCTTATATCGTAAACTCAACAGGAATAGGATTACGCAATCTTAGCTCCCGCTACAAATTAGTATGTAATAAAAATATTCTTATAGAAACAACCGAAAACGAATTCACTGTAAAATTGCCTTTAATCAAATCAAAATTATAACGATGCTTAGTGCCATAATTATTGAAGACGAAAAACCAGCCATGGAATTACTGGTAAAAATGCTGGGGGAAATATCCACTAAGGTGCAGATAAAAGCCCGGCTTAATTCGGTAAAAGAGAGCATAGAGTTTCTCACATTAGAGCCAGATGCTGATATTATTTTTAGCGATGTGCAGTTATCAGACGGCTTGTCGTTTGAGATTTTTAAGCAGGCTGGTGCACAGATACCGGTAATATTTACAACAGGCTATGATAAATTTATGATGATGGCATTTGAAAATAATGGCATCGATTATTTATTAAAACCAATAAGTAAAGCTGATCTGGAAAAATCGCTGTTAAAATATAAAAAACTTCAGACTCATTTTTCCCATACCGAAATAAATGCACCGGTGGAGAACCTTATGAAATTTATCAGCAATAGAAAAAAGACAAGATTACTTGTAAAAAAGGGAATGGAAAATATTGCACTCAGGCTGGAAGACATAACATTATTTTATACTGAAAATAAAGTTGTGTATGTGCTTGATCGCTTTTCAAAAAAATATATTTCAGACAAAACGCTCATAGAACTGGAAGAAGAATTGGATGAGAATACTTTTTTTCGGGCTAACCGGCAATACGTAATCAACATTAACTACATAAGAGGATTTAAGCCATATGAAAAAGTAAAGCTTACAGTAGATCTCAATATTCCTGAGATCAATCATTCCATTACTATCAGCCAGGAAACTGCACCTGCCTTTAGAAAATGGATGTTTGATGCTTAAAATATTCAGGGATGAAAATTATATGTGGTTATTAAGAAGCCTAAATTTTTGGCCCTCCGGCCAGTATTTCTTCACTTACGCCACGAACGTATTTTTCGAAATTTGTAATAAAGTAACCAGCAAGTTTGTTTGCAGTGGATACGTAAGCATCCTTATCTTCCCAGGTAAATTTAGCGCTTAACATTTCTGGTGGCACACCGGGGCATTCATCAGGCATGAGTACTCCAAAAACTGAGTGGGGGTGGTAACGCACATTTTCCAATTTACCTTCCAGCGCTGCTGTGATCATAGCCCTGGTGTATTCAAGTTTCATGCGGCTTCCTACACCGTAGCCACCACCATTCCAGCCGGTATTTACCATCCATGTATTTACAGCATGCTCTTTCATTTTCTTTCCAAGCATTTCAGCATATATTCCGGGGTGCAGTGGCATAAAAGGAGCCCCAAAGCAAGCGCTAAATGTTGGCTTTGGCTCCTTAATGCCAGCTTCTGTACCTGCGACTTTGGCTGTATACCCGCTTATGAAATGATACATTGCCTGGCCGGGTGTAAGCTTACTTATAGGTGGCAAAATTCCGTATGCGTCCGCGGTAAGAAAGAATATATTCTTAGGTGTTTTACCTATTGAAGGGTCAAGCGCATTCATAATAAAATTTATAGGATAGCTAACCCTTGTGTTCTCTGTAATTTTCCTGCTCGCAAAATCTATTTCATTAGTGCCCTCAATAAATGTGGCGTTCTCAACAATAGCCCCGTACTGAATGGCTTTATAAATTTCAGGTTCTTTTTCTTTTCTTAGATCAATAGTTTTTGCATAACATCCTCCTTCAAAATTAAATACAGAATCATTGTTCCACCCATGTTCATCATCTCCTATTAGCATTCGGTTTGGGTCAGCACTTAAAGTCGTTTTACCAGTGCCACTTAAGCCGAAAAATATAGCAGTATCCCCAGTTCTACCAACATTGGCAGAGCAATGCATGCTAAGCACCCCCTTATTATGAGGAAGAATATAATTTAGAATACTAAACACCGCTTTTTTCATTTCCCCGGTATATTGAGTGCCCCCTATAAGAATTATTTTTTTAGTAAAATTGATAATTGCAAAGTTTTTTGACGGGATTCCATCTATTTTCGGTTCAGCGTAGAAATGCGGCACCTGTAGCAAATGCCAATCAATATTGATTTCTGCCAGGTCATTATCCGCCGGCCTCAAAAACATATTATAAGCAAATAGGTTACAACAAGGATTTTCATTGATCACCCTAATATTTAATCGGTAATCCTTATGCGCACAGGCATAGCAATCCCTTATCCATAAATGTTTATCCTGCAAATAGTCAATCATTTTATTATACAGCCGGTCAAAATATTTTTCTTCAATAGGAAGGTTAAAATCATTCCAATCTATAGTTGTTTCAGTTAATGCATCTCTTACTATAAACCTGTCTTTAGGGCTTCTGCCGGTAAACTCACCGGTATCAATAACCAATGCGCCTGTATCATTTAAAACGCCTTCGCCTTTTTCAATGGCCTGGCTTATCAATTTCGAGGGAGATAATTGGTAAAAAATGTTTTGAGCAGATATCAAGCCAGCATTAAAGAGGAGGTTATTAGGAAATACAAACGCAGATGGTACAGACATGAAAATGTTTTTTAATTGGCGCGCAATTTAGTCAATTGAATTTTTGGTAGTACTTGGTTTGAAACATATCCATGTTTATGATTTAGCTGAAACGTTTGTTTATTTTAAACTCAAGGCATAGACTCTTAAATAAAATCATAGCGCCTGTAAACATTATTAAAAGGTGTAAAAAAATAAATTTTCTAATGTGTACACTTCACATGAATAGCGATTATTAATTAATGAGTATAAAGTGAACTTAGTATTTTTCAGAAACATTTAATCATTACCGTTAGCCGGTGAATTCAGTTTAATTAATTCCACTACATTTGTTTCCTTCTTTAAAAAAATAAAAATAACATTCCAATGGTTAACAGGCAGGTATTGACATTAGATGAATTTACGATCAAAGAAATGCGGGTGTTTCCAAAAGCTACAGGAGAGTTAGCAGGGCTTTTGAGAGACCTTGGCCTTGCTGCAAAACGCGTAAATGTAGAAGTAAACAAGGCTGGCCTGGTTGATATATTAGGGGAAACCGGCGATATAAATGTGCAGGGTGAGGAAGTAAAAAAACTTGATAAATATGCTAATGATCAATTTGCAGGAGTATTGGAACATGGCATAAGCTGCGCAGGCATAGCAAGCGAAGAGCTTGATGATGTAGTGGTTTTTGATAATGATATAAGCCGTAATTCGAAATATATCTGCATGTTCGATCCCCTGGATGGCAGCAGTAATATAGACGTGAATGTATCCATTGGAACTATCTTCAGCGTTTATCGGCGCATTAGTGAAACGGGGAGTCGATTGACTATTAAGGATTTTCTTCAGCCTGGAATAAGGCAGGTAGCGGCAGGATATATTATTTATGGTTCTTCTACTATTTTTGTATATGCAACTAAAAGAGGCGTAAACGGTTTTACTCTTGACCAGTCGATTGGCGAATTTTGCCTGAGCCATTCCAATATCAGGTGCCCGGAAAAGGGGAAAACGTATTCAGTAAATCACGGGCATTTTTTCAGGTATAGTGATGAGGTAAAAAAATATATTGACATTTGTCAGAACAAAAACGAAGGTAACGGTGGCCCTTACACGCAAAGATATACCGGTAGTATGGTATCTGATGTTCATCGCAATTTAATTAAGGGCGGCATCTTTATGTACCCCGCTACTACCGACAAGCCACAGGGGAAATTGCGGTTATTGTATGAATGCAATCCATTTGCTTATATTATAGAAAGCGCAGGTGGCAAAGCAACAGATGGGCGTAAGCGCATACTTGAAAAACAACCAACAGAACTACACGAACGCACCCCTTTTTTTATTGGAAGCTGCAAAATGATGGAAGAACTGGAAGAATGTACAGGAAGGGTTTAAGATTTTTACCTACATGGCTATTGCTAAGCTTCATTCGCAAAAAGGAAACTTTGTTTAATGGGTAATCCGCTCCAAGGTTTTGCCCTGATCAATTCAACAATTACCATTACCACCAGGATATGTGTGAAACAAATAACCTTATCCTTATTTCAGTAAAAAATGATACCATTATTTTCCAGCAATATTCCATCTGCATCTTTGGATTTTTGATAACCGGTTTTTTATTTTTTCATCTTATACTTTTTTAAATAAGCGATCTTTCTTTCAGAAATAATTTTTCCTGCTTCAATTAACAAAAATCATGGTTCGGTAATTCTATAACACTTGCATGAAGCAAAAGTTAAGAAATTGTTGCCCTCAGTTCTATACAATTAATTACCATTTTAAAATTAAGCCATGAAAAGATTTTTGACATTGTTTGCAATGATGATGCTCTGTACAATAATAGCTTTAGCGCAAAATCGTGAAATAACAGGAAAAATAGTCGACTCTAAAGATGGCACTCCTCTACCAAAAGTTTCTATAAAAATAAAAGGTACTAATAAAGGGACAAGCACAAATGCTGATGGAACTTTTAGTGTAGAAGCGGGTAAAGCGGTTACACTGGAGATTTCAGGAGTGGGTTATCAAAGCACTACCATATTAGCTACACCGGGCCAGGCAATAAATGTTGAACTTAACCAGGAAGTCAAAAGCCTCAATGAAGTAGTCGTTACCGCATTAGGCATCAAAAGAGAAAAGAGATCTTTAGGATACGCGACCCAAACCGTAGGCGCAGAGCAGCTAAACAAATCGGGTTCAGGGAATCCGCTTAGTGAATTGAGTGGAAAAGCTTCAGGCGTTACCGTAATTAATAGCGCGGGGGATCCGGGCGCCGGCACTTATATTCGTCTAAGGGGTGTAACCTCTATTATAGGTAATAACCAACCTCTAATGGTTATAGATGGCGTGCCCGTGGATAATACAGTTAATAATTTTGATCCTACAAATGCAGGCTTCCAGGCCTCTGGTGCTAATGCTAATCTTACCGGCGGTTCTCAACCATCCAATCGTGGAATTGATATTAATCCTAATGATATAGAATCTATAAATTTACTAAAAGGCCCTGCTGCTACAGCTTTATATGGTATTCAGGCAACCAGTGGTGCATTGATTATCACTACTAAAAAAGGGTCTGCTATTCCTGGTAAACGTGGAGCGAGTATATCACTTAACTCTTCAGTTACATTTGATAAGGTGAGTAATTTGCCTCCACTTCAAGATCAATTTTCCCAGGGAAGCAGCGGTCAATATCTCCCTCCCGAAAGCGCGGCTTCTATTTCATGGGGTGCTGCCCTGGACACTTTAGCATGGGATGGAAGCACTGATTACCCGTTTGATAAACACGGCAATATAGTCGGGAAGTCTGATCCATCTGCTAAAATACCTGTTACGCCGTATGACAGATATAAATTTTTTAAGACAGGATACACTTACAATAACAATGTCGCTTTATCAGGAGGTAATGACAGGGGTACTTATAGAATGTCTCTTGGAAATCTTTACCAGACCGGTATTATTCCTAAAAGTAAATATGTAAAGTCAACATTCAGCTTAAGTGGCACATCCAGGCTTAGTGATAAATTAAGTTCTTCTGCCGGTATCACCTACACGAACTCAGCCAATGATAAAGTACAACAGGGTTCAAGCCTTTCAAGTATAATGTTGGGATTAGTTCGTACACCGGCAACTTTTGATAATTCAAATGGGCTTTCCGATCCGGCAAATAATACCAGTTCTTATCAATTGCCTGATGGAAGTCAAAGAAACTACAGAGGCGGCGGCGGGTATGATAATCCGTACTGGAACGTAAATAAAAATCCTTTCAGGTCAGATTTAGATCGGGTTTTTGGTTACGGGCAGATTAATTATAACTTGTTTGATTGGCTAAGTTTTAACTACAGGGTTGGTGGCGATATTTATTCTCAATCAGATAAAAATGCTTATGACATTGGCTCAAATCAATTTCCCGCAGGAGTTATTTACTTAATTGATTATTTCAACCGGCAATTCAATTCTGATTTTACTATTAGTTTAAAAAAATCTTTGTCAAAAGATATATCGGCTTCTGTTTTATTGGGACATAACTATTTTACTCTTACTCAAAGTAATCGCTTTTTGCAGGGAAACAGTTTTCTTGCTCCTGATTTTTATGATATATCCAATGTTGCGTCTTTCTTGTCGGGGGAGACTAAATTAAGAAAACGTACCATGGCTTATTACGCAGATGTTGATCTTAGTTATAAAAGGATGTTATACCTAACTTTAACCGGACGTCGTGAAGAAACTTCTACCCTGGCAGCGAAAAATAATACATTTTTTTATCCATCTGCAAATCTTGGATGGGTATTTACAGAACTTGAAAGCTTAAAAAATAATAATGTCCTTTCCTTTGGTAAGCTAAGGGCTTCATTTGCACAAGTTGGTAAAGATGGCCCTGCCTATTCTTTAACTTCTCCTTTCACTTCTACATTAATTAAAGATGGATTTACAACAGGTATCACCTTTCCATTTCCAGGTAATATTGGAGGATATCAAATTAGTTCTGCAATTACAACCCTTGGTAATCCTGACTTAAAGCCTGAAAATACTTTCTCTTATGAAGGTGGCTTTGACCTGGGATTTTTGAACGACAGGGTAAGTTTAAATGCAACTGCATATTATAGTAAATCAAAGGATGTAATTTTTCCTATATCGGTGCCTTATACCACAGGTTATGCCGGTAAGCTATTAAATGCGGCAACAATTACGAACAAAGGAATTGAATTAACCTTAAACACAACTCCTGTTAAAACATCTTCCGGCTTAAAGTGGGATGTAAATTTTAACTGGTCAACTAATGAGAATAAGGTGGTTTCTTTGGCTCCTGGATTCGACAGATTTTTTGTAGCTGGATTCGGTGGCGGCGAAGCTGAAATTGACGCTGTAGCGGGCCAGCCTTATGGTGTAATTTATGGGAGTACGACTACTCATGTAGAACTAACTAATTTAAAAAGCCCTCTTTTAATTACTGATGACAAAACTGATCCCGGATACGGGCAACCTGTAGCCTTTGGCCAGGGCCCATTAATGGTAATTGGAAATACGAATCCAAAATGGATCGGCTCTGTTATAACCGATTTAGAATTCAAAGGATTTTCATTCGGATTGCAACTAGATGTACGGCATGGGGGTGATGTTCATAATGGAACAAGAGGAGCTTTAACCAATAAAGGAACAGCTGAACAAACCGCAAACAGGGGGAAGCCTGTGACCTTTCAAGGCTTGCTGGGCCACCTTGATGCCAACGGAAATGTAGTTCATTTTGATGCAGACGGAATGACAGAATTGCCTGGAGCAGGAGTGCCTAACACTATTCAGACGACTTACAGCCAATACTATTGGCAAAATATTCAAAACAGTTTTCAGGCAGGCCAGGAAACAGACGTGGAAGATGGCTCTTATACAAGGATACGCCAGGTAAGCCTAAGTTATGAATTACCCAAATCTATTTTAAATAAATCACCATTTACTGGTCTGGCAATAACCTTGTTTGCCAACAATGCAAAATTATGGACCAAATATGATGGTGTTGACCCGGAAACAAGTTTAGCAGGCCCTGCAAACGCGCAGGGGCTGGATTATTTTAATAATCCGGGCACAAAAAGTTACGGTATACGTTTAAGCGTTGGCTTTTAATAAAAACTAAAAATAAATTTATGAAATCTAATAAAATAACTTTTTTAATATCTATCAGCTTAATGGTCTTGTTTGCACCGTCCTGTAAAAAGAGTTTTTTTACTGATGTAAATATTAATCCGAATGTACCAAAAAGTGTAGCTCCAAATTTAATATTACCCACAGCTGAAGCAGCATTAGGCTATACACAAGGGGGAGATATGTCAAGGTTTACTTCACTCATAACACAACAGGTTTTTGGTGCAAACGCCCAATCGCAGGGTTACTATTCCTATGGATTAAATCCCGGAACATTTGATAACCTTTGGCCGGATCTGTATACCTCTACTATTATCAATATTGATACTTTAAAGAATGAGGCCGATCAGAGAGGCGACAATGTGTATAGCGGAATTTCCAGGATCCTTATGGCTTATACATTGCAGGTATCGGTTGATCTTTGGGGCAAAATTCCTTACTCCCAGGCTGTTAAAGGAAATGATAATTTGCATCCATCTTATGATGATGATAAGGCATTGTATGATACAATAGCGAGTTTGGTAAATGTTGGTATCTCCCAATTGTCTGATCCTAAACAAGGAGCACTAAAACCTGCTTTAGATGATGGAATGTATAATGGCGATGGCCTTAAATGGATAAAATTTGGGCATGCGATAAAAGCCCGTTTGTACATTCATCAAAGTAATGGAGATGCTGCTATGGCCCAAAAGGCCATAGATGAAGTTGCTTTATCTTTTGCAGATGAGTCTGAAAATGCTCAGTATAAATTCGGAGTAGCTGAAACTGCAGCAAATCCATGGTATCAGTTCAATAGGGACAGGCCGGGAGATGAAACTTTTGCCAATAGTACATTAGCAGCAAATTTAAAAAGCATGAGCGATCCAAGGTATGATGTATATATAGATGAGGTTAATGATGGACAAGGGCAATCAGTTGATGGCTCTCATTATGGAGGTCTGAATAAATATTTTGGCTCGGTTAATTCCCCGGTTGAATTTATTACTTATGACGAATTATTATTTATTAAAGCTGAAGCTACTTTAAGAATTACAGGTGATTATGCTGCTGCCCAAATTTTTTACAAACAAGCTATCCAGGCAAATATGCAAAAGCTGGGAATTGATGCAGGCGCAATAGCCGCGTATATTGCAACAGAGGGCACTTTACCAACTACAAGTATTTCAGCTGCTATTGCCCAAGTAGCGATCCAGGAGTTTACCGCTTTGTATTTAAATCCTGAAGCATGGGTAGTATGGCGGCGTACCGGTAGTCCATCGCTTTCTCCAACAGGACCTGGTGAAGTACCACGCCGTTTATTATATCCGCAAACTGAATTATCATATAACGCTGCAAATACACCTGCAGCAACTTTATACACGCCAAAAATATTTTGGGATAAATAAAGAGTTAAGACATTTTAAAGAGAGAGAGAGTCGTTTGAACTTTCAGGCGGCTTTTTCTGTATTACAACCACTGCATTTTACATGATTCTACACCAGATTAGTTTTTGATGATATGTATGGCCATCTCCATATTTCTTTTAATATGTGGTTCTAAGCTTATTTAAAAAACCAGACTCAAGTATATTTTATGTATGAATTTTCTGAGATCTAAATTTTTAAATTCATCTGCCCGCTCTCATTGACTCATCCCAAAACTTATAGAATACAAATCGTTTTAGTGAAGCCTGAAACATTAAAATACTCCCTTATGCGAGCTTGTTCTATATAAACATTAATGCAAATCAAATTTATAAATTCACGGTTAAGTTAACGTTATTCATGCCTCAGTAATTAACATATTACCCCATGAAACATACTTCCTAAAATTATTGCCTACAAATTATATTCTTTACTAAAACTTAAAAGGCAATGAAAAAACTTACCTTATCATTTTTGTTTTTATTAATCACTCTTTTTTCTATCTCTCAAACACGAACTATTCGCGGCAGGATAGTTGACAAAGCCGGAGCGCCTGTTGCAAATGTTTCGGTTACGGTAAAAGGAAATCCCCAGGGAGCATCTTCGGAACCAGATGGAACATTTATTTTAAGTGTACCCGGCAATGCAAAAACTTTAGTTATATCTTCTATAGGATATGGAGATCAGGAGTTATCATTAGGAACCAGTAATACCTTAAATGTTGTTTTAGATAAGAGTGAAAAACAATTGGATGCTGTTGTGGTGGTGGCTTATGGATCTCAGGTAAAAAGAAAAGTCACCGGTGCAGTAAGTACCGTAACCAGTGTGGATATAGAAGATAAACCATTTACTTCTGTTGATCAAATGTTACAGGGAAAAGTTCCCGGATTACAATCAGTATCTCCGAATGGACAACCCGGAGGAGCTCAAACCATCCGCATTAGGGGAGTAAGTTCTGTAACCGGTAATAACGATCCTTTGTTTGTAGTAGATGGTGTTCCTATCAATAGCGGGGACTTTTCCAGGAATACTACTACCAGTAATACTTTGGCAGGAATAAATCCCAATGATATTGAAAGCGTCACTGTTTTGAAAGATGCTTCAGCAACAGCTATCTATGGCTCAAGAGCTGCGGCGGGAGTGATACTTATTACTACAAAACAAGGAAAAACCGGGAAAACCAAACTGAGAATTGATGCAGAGCAAGGGGTGTCAGATGTAGCCTATCAAAACGATTTATCAAAGCCGTTGAACGCAACCCAATACCTGGACTTAACAAAAGAAGGGCTGGTAAATTCCGGAGCAACACAGGCACAAATTGATATGAGATTAAATCAATTAGGGGCTAACTCCAATACCGATGTCAATTGGCGTGACCTTGTAACCAGGAGTGCTAGTTTTACAAACCTCAATTTTTCAGCGTCGGGTGGTGATCAGAAAACTACCTTCTATACTTCAATAGGATATAATAAACAGGAATCTCCTGTAATCGGATCAGATTTTCAAAGATATTCGGGCAGTATAAATATTAGCCATAAAGCCTCTGAAAGATTTACAATTGCCTTGAATATTATCGGGTCTTACTTAGATCAAAATTCGCCTACTTCATCAGGGGCTTTTCGCAATCCTGTTTTAGCTGCTTCCTTTTTACGGCCAACTGTAAATCCTTATGATTCCAATGGTAACCCTAATTTTGCCCGATCTGCATTTAACCAGGTTTATAATCCCCTTGCTATTGTAAAGTACGATAGGGGGTTATTCCGAAACGTAAAAACAATATCTACTATAAGTGGCACATACCATGTGCTTCCCGGCCTTGACTTCACAACTAAATTTGGAATTGATTATTTTAATATTGAAGAAGAAAGTTATAATAACCCATTTTTTGGGGATGCACGTACCACGTCGGGAAGTGTTAACAACTTAATCACAAGGGTTACCAACTGGCTTTGGACAAATCTTTTAGATTATCATCACGATTTTTTAAGAAGTAAGGATTTGGGAATGGATGTTAAGCTTGGTTATGAAACTCAAAAATCCAAAGAGTATGATATTACAGCTTTAGGAACAGGTGTGCCATTCACAACTTTGTTGAAACTACCTGTACCAAGCACGCCCACTTCAGCAAGTGCCGCAAGATCTGATTTTTCCCAGGAATCTATATTTTCTGTATTACAATTCAATTATAAGTCAAGGTATTCATTAAGCGGGAGTTATAGAAATGATGGATCTTCAAGGTTTGGCCCAAATAATAGGTTTGGAAGTTTCTGGTCCGTGGGCGGCGCATGGAATATTGATAAAGAGAATTTTTTATCCAACATGCCAATTATTAGTTTATTAAAGCTTAGGGCATCCTATGGTTTAACGGGCGATAACAGGGGAGTAACCCCTTATGAATGGAGAGCAACCTATGCCTTTGGTTCTGATTATAATTTGCAACCCGGAAGCTTTCCTAATACCGTGGGAAACCCGGATTTAACCTGGGAATCTAACAAGCAAACTGATGCCGGGTTAGATTTTGGTTTGTTTAATAATCGCCTTACAGGAACTGTTGACTGGTATCAGCGTGACAGCAAAGATTTACTTTTTGCTGTTCCACTTTCTCTTACCTCAGGCTTTACTACTTTAAAAAGTAATATAGGAACCATGCAAAATAAAGGATGGGAAATATCTTTAAATGGCACACCATTACACACTAAAAATTTCTCATGGGACCTAAGTTTTAATATTTCACTTAACCGCAATCACATTACATCATTGCCTAATGGTGGGGCAGATATTATTGAAGGAAACCAGGTGCATCGGGTTGGTAAAGATGTTTCTTCATTTTACACAAGATTATGGGCAGGCGCAGACCCTGCAAATGGTGACCCCTTATGGTATACTGATGCTACGAGAAAAACTACCACAAATAATACGCCTTCATTTGAAGATGTAATCGGCCACGCATCTCCCAAAGGTTTTGGAAGTTTTAATTCAACAATAAGCTTTAAAGGCCTAAGTCTTGATGCGCAGTTTAACTACCAGTATGGTAATTTGGTGTACGATAATTGGGGTTTCATTTTAAATAGCGATGGTTCATTTCCTTCACTTAATAAAAACCAAAAGCAATTAAGGCGTTGGCAAAAGCCCGGGGATAAAACAGACCTGCCAGCCTACATCTATGGCAACAGTAACAATTCAACTGCAGAGTCATCCCGTTGGTATTATAAAGGAGATTTTTTAAGACTGAGAGACCTTACACTTTCTTACCAGCTACCTAAATCCCTGATTGAAAGAATAAAGCTCGACAATGTAAATTTTTATATTAAAGGCACAAACCTATGGACTAAAGCTTTTGATAAAAATATCACTTTCGATCCAGAGCAGGGCTTCAATGGTACTAATGATTTCCAGGTATACATTCAGCGCACGTTTACCTTTGGTGCAAGAATAGGCTTTTAATTTTTTGAATTTAAAAATGAATAAAATGAAAATAAAATCAATCATAATCTTATTCTTTACATTGACGATAATCTCATCGTGCAAAAAATCATTTCTTGATCTTGTACCTTATGACCAGGTGCCTTCCGATGCGGCGATAACTACTGAATCGGAAATGCAAACTGCTTTGAATGGCGCTTATGCCAGCTTACGTACAGATCATCGGGGAGATGCTAATAATGATGGTTCCAATCTCTTCGACAGAAACCTGCCGCTGCTGGGCGATCTCCTTGCAGATAATGTAGCCATTGTAATTGATAATTCTAACAGGTACACTGACCAGTTTAATTATAATTATTTAAACACAAATGCTTATGCACTGGATACCTGGACTGCAGGATATAGCACTATTTTATCAGTGAATAATATAATAAATGCTGCCGTACCCGTTACGGCTGTGTCCTCTCAATTAAAAGGAGAAGCATTAACTATACGGGCCCTGGTTTATTTTTACCTGATAAGGCTATACGGAAAGCCGTTTACTGTTGATCCTAATGCTGAAGGCATCCCGATTGTTTTGACTTATGATCCCAAGCTCAAACCTGCACGGAGTAAAGTTTCGGAAGTGTATGATCAAATCGGTAAAGATTTAACTGATGCATTTACATTAATGACCAACACATCAAATAATTCCTCTTACGTCACCAAATATGTTGCCCGTGCATTAGAATCAAAAGTTGAGCTCACCAAAGGTAATTGGGCGGCTGCAAAAAATGCAGCGCTTGACGTGGTCACAAATGGGGGATACACTCTCGCAGCAGCAACCGATTATACTGCTTATTGGGGTAACCCAACTCCGGTAAATGATAAGGTTGAAACAATTTTTGAAGTATCAAATGATGGGGTAAATAATAATGGGAATAACAGCCTTGCTTATTTTTATGATCCCAGCGGATATGGAGATGTATTTGCAGTAGATGCCTTATATAATTTATATAGCGCAACCGATGTGAGGAAAGATTTGATTGAACCGGGTACTAAATCAGGGCAGCCAATAAATATAGTTTTGAAATATCCTAATTCCTCTAATCCAACTGATAAAGATGATGATAAAGTATTGCGGTATTCTGATGTGCTTTTAATTCTTGCCGAAGCTTATGCAAAAACAAATGATGAGGTAAATGCGCTGATAAGATTAAATGAAGTAGCTAAGCAAAGAGATCCATCTTTCTCGGGATACTCTTCGGCTGGCCAGGTTCTTATTGATGATATCATAGTAGAGCGTCGTAAGGAATTAGCGTTTGAAGGTGACCGTTATTGGGATCTCACAAGGTTGAATAAAGATGTTGTAAGGATTAATTTAAATAATAATTACCCGTCAAATGCACCATTGGTATTACCTGCAGGTGATAATAGAAGAATATGGCCAATTCCACAAGCAGAAAGAGATGCTAACCCATCTATTACTCAAAACACAGGGTATTGATTTTGATGTTATATGGAACGGTAGTTTTAAAGCGGTAAATTTTATATTGCCGCTTTAATTTTTTATAAATGAATATTTGTATGATTTTTAATTTTTAACTTATGAAAAAGACACTCTTATTTTTATTACTTACTTCGGCTTTGCTAATTAATGTTTCTGCTCAATCTCAAAAAGTAAAATTTTCAATTGGCCCGGAAGTTTCTTTGCCGACTTTTTCCGGGATTACTTCTTCCGGTAGTGGCGGCGGAATTTCTATAGATCATTTTTTTAGTAAAAAGCTCGCCGGCTTTATTGGCATAAGTGTTAATCATTTTAAAGGAGGTGTTGCGGACATTTTTAAGAATGATACCATCAATGGTTTTACGGTTATGCCTATTTTAGCAGGCGCTAAATATTTCTTTACTGATAAATTTTATGCCAGCGGCTCAGCTGGAATTATTGTAGGAATACGTAATGCCGGAAATCATCTGGCACTTTCACCGGGCGCCGGAATATTGATTCCTGTTTCGGCAACTTCAGCTTTTGATCTTGGCGTAAAATTGATAGGGGTTCCCACAGGTTATTCATTTTCAGAAAATAGCTTTCTTAATAAGGGAGGGTATAGTTTTCTTACATTCAGGATTGCTTATGTGTTTTAAGAACGAGGCTGAATTTACAGTATTCGATTAGAGTTTTACAGCATTCATTTTAAATTAAAAAGTTTAAATAGGCTTGGTTGAGCAATTCGTTTTTCGTCATCTAATTTTGAAAATTTATTTTTCATTCATTTGTTAGTTAAAAACTTCATTTAAATGTTCTTTAATAAAAGCTGCAACGTTAACATTTTTGTGCTTTTAGCATTTTTCTTAACCAGCTGTTTCAATTCATTTGCACAAAATTTTAAATTAGATTTCACTGAGGATTCAATACCTGTAATTTTTGGGCCTGGATATTTTTCCGATGGATTTGATAATCGTGATATGGCTATTTCTCCGGGCAATGATGAATTATTTACTACGCTCCAATATGGAAATTCTTTCAGCGGTATTTTGTATTCCAGGAAAATAAATGGGCTTTGGTCTAAACCTGAAATGTCTTTTTTTTCCGGAATGTATAATGACCTGGAACCTGCCTTTTCACCTGACGGCAAAAAATTATACTTTACTTCTAACAGGCCTTTATCCGACACCGGAAGGTCTGCGAAAGATTATGATATTTGGTATATCGAAAAACATGGGAACAGTTGGGGTAATCCACTTAATATGGGATCGATTATAAATTCAGCAAAAGATGAGTTTTATGCTTCATTAGCCAAAAATGGTAATTTATATTTTACCCGCGATAACGATACCACCGCAGATGATATTTTCTTTTCAGCTTATAAAAACGGCACTTATTCCATTCCTATTGCACTGAGTTCAAATGTTAATTCAAAAGGGCTTGACTTTAATTGTTTTGTAGATCCGGAGGAGAGATACCTCATTTACTCTTCCTATAAAAGGAGTGACGATTTGGGAGGCGGGGACTTATATATTTCAATAAACAAAAATGGTGAATGGCAACCAGCTTTACATCCTGGCTTAGAAATAAATTCAACCTCTCTTGATTATTCACCATTTATTTCTTCTGATAAAAAATATTTTTTCTTTACGAGCCGAAGGCCCACATTTAAATTTCCATTAAATAAACCGGCAACCCTAGACGAGATTCATAAAATTCTTCAGTCTTACGGAAATCGTAGTGAGGATATTTATATAATGAGTACAAAAGTTTTGGATAAATATTTGAAATGAAAATTTATTTCCCTTCCGCCCAAATTAGGAATTGAGGAAATACTGCACTCCATGAATTATAATCATGCTTTCCCTCTTTTACTTCTGTATAAATTATGTCTTGCGGTGGGCTTACGTTTTTCTTTTTAATTAAGTCAATAAGATCTTTACTGTCATCAATCACATCAATAATACCATCTTTATCCCTATCGGCAGTTTCTTCATTACCGCCTGCATAAAACCAGTATTTTAAATGCGGCCTTTTGCGTGATGACCTTATTTTATTGATGACGATCCGGTCTTTATCATCAGAGTACGTGGGATCAGTTGCATCTTTATCACGCAACCAGAATGAACCCGAGAACACACCCACCTTATCAATTTTATCTGCGTGGTCCCATGCAAAATCAAAAGCAGAAATTCCACCCAAAGAACACCCTGCAATTGAGATAGAATTGAATTTTCTTACACCCGTCATTTTTTTTATAAAAGGGAGCAATTCGTTTTCAATGAAGAGGCCGTATTTATCTGCCAAAATCCCATTATTCATATAATCAGGATAACCGGCAACTCCATACTCTTTTTCCCTGTCAAACGGAGTAATAGCTACAACTACAAGCGGCTGAATTATTTTATTTTTATAAAGGCTGTCAACTAAATTTTTTACCCGAAGCTTATTAATATCCTGCGCATCATTTAATAGTAAAAGGTTAAAAGTAGATTTATCCTTTGGTACCGGGGTGCTGATAATATTCAAATCAATATGCTTCTGCAAATGCCGTGAATAAATGGAATCAGTCGTTTCCTTTATTTTAGAACTGCATGATGCTAATACAACCAGGAAGAAAATCAGCGTATAATTTTTGACTCTTTGTTTGGTAAGAAAAACTTGCATTCACGAATGTATTAAAATTTGGTTTCAATTAGGTAAGGACTTACCTTCGCACCTCAAAATCGCGAAGTAGAGCAGCGGTAGCTCGTCGGGCTCATAACCCGAAGGTCGGAGGTTCGAACCCTCCCTTCGCAACAGGAACCGTGTCATGATAATGATGCGGTTTTTTTTATGGCTATAATTTATTTTCAACCTAGATTGTGAAATAAAATTTATTGCTCATCCTGACAGTTAAGTATTTCCGAAGGCAGGGAATTCCTACCTTGTGCAGCCCGGTACAAATGCCTAATTGAAAATATATTGTTGAAGTTAAATACTAAAGCTGAAAATTGAACGTCGAGCTGGAATCAATGCTGATAGAGAGTTGCAGCAGATTGTTTCAACGTCTATCCCTGCTTGCAGCAAGTCTATTTGTTTTGCGTTTGCTTTGTTATTCGTTGCATATTTGTTGCTTAAGTTCATCGGGAATATTTATCCATTCAGTTTTGTCTGTTAAAAGAAGTTGACATCCATATTCACCTTTTGTCGCCATAAGAATTTGACGATACCAATCAAAATATGTCCATTCCTTTGGTTTAGGTGAATAGAGAACTTTCCTATCGTCGTCCCATCCAACCTCTGACGCATCTCTCCATATAAATTCAAAATGCTTTGTCTCAGGTTTAATGTAAATCCGTTCTTTATTGTCTATGCCGACTTCAATAATATTGTCAGTAGTCATAAATATTTTATTGCAGTTTTCAATTTGTCAACTGTCGCTAAACTTTGAAATACTTTCACAAGTCTTCTGTTCTAAAGAAATTTCTTCGTCGCACTTCTTGAACAAGAGGTGTGTAAAGATGGGCTTCTATTTCAGCATCCCAAAAATTCATATGATAACCTCCTTCAAACCAGTGTTCTTCTTCTTTTGTTATCGGTCCAGGTTCATAAAGCCCTATTTCTGTCAAGCAGCAAGCCATGTCTATAACTCCAAGAAAAAATACAGAGTGTCTTGAAAAAGTGGATTGTCGCTTAGTCAGAATATATTCTCTTAATTTAATAATAATATTTTGAAGTTTTAGGTCTGTCATAAAGTGGCGTACAATGATTGTATTTGCGCAATAAAAAGTAAGCATTATATTATATTCAGTTGACCTTCAATATTTCTTTATTTCGTTTTAATATTGTCGGTTGCGTAAAGCCAACGACTTTTTTAACTAGGAAATGCATTATAAGGAATAAGGATTATGTTGATGCTAAAGCAATACTTTATATTTTCTCAATCGGGATTGAGAAATAAAAAACAGAGCCTTTGCCAGGTTCACTTGTTACACCAATGTTTCCATTATGCCTTTGGATAATTTCCATGGATATAAATAATCCAATACCAAAGCCCGGAAAAGTTTTTTCATTTTTCCCTTCTACTCTGTAAAAACGCTCAAATATTTTTGCCTGGTCTTTTTTATTAATACCAATACCTGAATCTTTTACGGATACTATTACCTTATTATTCTCTGTATAACTCTCCACTTGTATTTCCAAGGAACCGGGGGAATATTTAACCGCGTTTGTAAGAAAGTTTATTAATACTTGCCCAATCCTTTCCCTGTCAGCAAATACGGCTGTTTTCGTTTCTTTTGAAAGAA
The DNA here is from genome assembly GCA_038239385.1 of Chitinophagales bacterium. Classification (GTDB taxonomy): domain Bacteria; phylum Bacteroidota; class Bacteroidia; order Chitinophagales; family Chitinophagaceae; genus Ginsengibacter. The sequence goes on along the minus strand of JBBSEV010000001.1, from coordinate 86,139 downwards.
CAATATTATATTCAGGATTTATGTGCCTGATCTCTTCAGTAACTTCCGCTATAAGTTCATTTAGAAAAAAATGTTCTTTGGTTAAGAAAAGCTTACCCGATTTAATTTTTGAAAGGTCCAACAGATCTGATATTAAAGAGGTAAGTTTTTCTACCTGCTTTTCCACGCTGCCCAAAGATTTCTTAAGTACCGTATCTTCCGTATTCATGTGCGTGAATTGTAATAATTGCACATAACCTTTTATAGAAGTGATGGGCGTTTTTAGCTCGTGGCTGGCCATGCTTATGAAAAAATCTTTTTGCTGTTCCTGTTCTTTTATTTCCTGTATATCGGTACTGGTGCCTACCCACATCTGAATTTTTCCACTGGCATCTCTTTGTGGTTTAGCCCGGCTAAGCTGCCAGCGGTATTCACCATCATATCGGCGAAAACGGTGTTCAAATAAAAAATCCTCGCCAGTATTTATAGAGTGCATCCACTTCTTAATATTTTCTTGTCTTTCATCGGGATGTACAATTTGCAGCCATCCATCTTTATTAATCTGCTCCAGGGTTAATCCTGAAAAATTAAAAACGGATTCGTTGTAATAATTTAAGTTCCCTTCCGTATCAGCGGTCCATATATGCTGTGGCATTGAATCAGCCAACAACCGGAATTTTTGTTCGCTTTCCAGCAGTTCCTGTTCATGATATTTTTCTTCGGTAATATCCCTGAGCGTACCAAACATCTTTACAGGCTCTTTCTTCTCATTAAAAAATACTTTACCCCGCGTACTTACCCAGCTTACTTCATTATCAGGCTTCACAACCCGTGCTTCATATTTGTATATACCGGTTTCCATGGCAACCTCAAAAGCCTTTTCAACAATATCATGTATATCACCAGGATGTATCTGGCTGCGCATTTGAGCATGTGTAAAATTATACGAACGGTCATGACCGAATATTTCCGGCAGGCGTGGCGAATAAATAATATCCCTGGTTTGTAGATCCAGTTCCCATGTGGAGAGTTCGGTAGCTTCTACCGCGAGCCGTAATCTTTCTTCCGTATTTTCTACGTTAAGCCTTGAATCTACTTTTTCAGTTACATCGTTTACGATAATTATAATACCGGTTACCCTATTATCTGTTTCAAACAGGGGAGCGTATTCAATATCGAGATAGAGTTTTCTAAGGCCAAGTGCTTCTTCCAAATAAGCAACAGATTCATTTTCCCTGTAACCTTTACCAGATGTAAATATTTCCTTTAATAGTTCGGGGTATTTTTGATCTTTCAATTCCGGGAATACATCGATGACTTTCTTCCCGATTACCTCACTTTCTTTTTTCCTCCATATTTTTTCAATCATACTATTATTTGCCAATTCAATAATATGATCTCCCCCCATTAATATGGCCATTGGAATGGGTGATTGTATTACGAGGTTTCTGAATTGCTTTTCGCTTTCTTCCGTTTTTCTTTTTTCCACCGCAGTAGCAGTAATGTCTTGTAAAGTACCGTTGAAGCGATTGGCAATATGTTGCTCATCAAAATTTGCTTTTCCTTTAGCCCGTACTATTCTTTCTTTTTTTGTTATGGGATGAACTATTGAATATTCAATATCGTAGCAGCCTCCTGAAGAAAATTGTAATGCCTTTTGAATAGCCTCACTTACCCGTTGCTTGTCTTGTGCGGCTATTACATTCATAGCAAGTGATAAGTCTATTTCTTCTTCGGGGCCCAGCCCAAACCATTCTTTTAACCGGGTATTACCTATAAGTTTATTTGTCGCAGGGTTAAGATCCCAGGTACCTAACTCTGTGGCATCTATTGCAAATTGAAGTTGATTTTTACTTTCTTTTATTTCGTTTAAAATGTTAACCTTGCCGGTTGTTTCATTGCAGGTAACGAATACACCTGCGGGTTTCCCGGTTTCATCATTCACCGGGCTGTAACTAAATGTCCAGTAAACATCTTCAATTTTTCCATTCCTATAAATGGGTATTAGCTGGTCCTCGCTCCAGGTAGCCTCGCCACCAGCCAGCACCAGGTCAATCAATGGCTTAATAATTTTCCATATTTCAACCCAGGCATCGTCTCCGCTCATTCCTAAAATACCAGGGTGCTTGCCATTATCACCCAGGCTTGGCCGATAGGCATCGTTATAAAAACAAAGTAATTCCGGCCCCCAAAATAAAAACATAGGGAATTTGGAATTGAGAATAATACTAAGCGTAGTTCGTAAACTTTGTGGCCATGTACCAGGAGTGCCAACAGGGGTACGCGACCAATCTTTTGAGCGCATTAGCATACCCATTTCTCCGCCACCAGAAAGGAATTGTAAATTTTCAACAACAGTTGGGCCGATGACAGGATTTTTCATGTAATTGATAAGAGGAAATTATTTCGAACCATTTGCTAAATGTAAAGTTTTTTTCAAATGAATCGCGATCATATGATGAATTTTAAAGTTGATTGTATAAATTGGTACGGCTCTTTTAAGATTAAAATACTTTACAAAAGTAACATGAAAGGAATCATATACTGAAGTCATCAATTATCATGGTTCATTACGGCAATTTGGAATTAGAAATTTTAAGTGAGGGGTGCTAAATCAATGCATCATGAGGTATGGAAAGACATTCAATACGCCTTTACTTTACCAACTCTCATAAATCATATTAATTCCGGTTGGGAAGGATAAAGATACCCTCAGTGATATAGATAATAAATTAATTGAAAAGATTGGAATTGCTATAGAAAATCATGATTCATAACAAATATATCACCTACGAACTTTTTATATAATGGCCGCTCAAGCTTAAACATTTTATGCCCTCACTAACAATTCTATTTTCCGCTCCATGAGAGAAAGATCAAATGGCTTTTCTATAACATCATCCATTTGTACAGAATTTGGAGTTTTATTTGGCAGTGTATATCCTGTCATTAATAATATTTTTAAATTTTTTGTCTCCTTACGGGCTTTTAATTCCTCAGCCAATTCACCTTGTAATACATCAACTATTAGCAAGTCTGGTTTAAATTTTCTGATTATTTGTGGAACCTCTTCTACAACACCAGTATATTCCACTTTGTAATTCTTCCGCTGTAGCCAGGTTTGCAATAAAGTCATTAAATCAAAATCGTGATTAACCACTAGAATCTTACGGGTCATTAGGTTCGTTTCTTACTACGATTCAAGGATTATGCCTAATAGTATTTAACTCAAGCAGGAATTGAAAAATAAAATATAGATCCTTTTCCTTCATCGCTTTCTACCCAAACATTTCCATTATGCGCCTGAATAATTTGACGGCAAAGAAACAAACCCAAACCTATCCCTTCAACATTCTTTGTTTTTTCGGCCCTAAAAAAACGGTTGAATATATAGGGCAAATTCTCCTTCGCAATGCCGAGGCCTTTATCTTTTACGGCTACGGTAACAATTTTATCATTGTGTTCAACGATCAGTTCGACTTCAGCACTGCCATTAGAATATTTTATGCCATTGCTCAAATAATTAGTTACTACTTGTATAAGTCTATACCGGTCAGCGTATACTTCTATATTCGCACTTCCTCTTACTTTAATTTCATATTTCGGCTGCAATACTTTGATGGTTTCTATTGCTTCAAAAATCATCGCATCAAAATTGAACAGTTGCTTCTCTATTTGTAAATTTCCCGATCCTGCCTTCGTAGCATCGTATAGCTCAGCAATCATTTTGTTTAGACGCATTATATTATTCTTGCTTCTTGTAACAAATTCCAGTGATTCCTTTATATTATTATCTTTTAAGGTCTCGCTTAACAACTCGTTACATAATACAAGATTTGCCAAAGGATTTCTCAATTCATGAGCAACAAAGCCAATTATATCTTCTCTACGCCTTTCATCTTCCCGTACCATCGTTATGTCATGCATGATGAATAGCAGGTCTCGTTTATTATCCTTTTCTTCCAGGCGCCGGCAACTTACATCAAATATTTTTTTCTCTCCCGCACGGGTGATTACTTGTGTTTCTTTATTGATAAATCCTGCGTCTGATCTCAGAGCCTGTTGCATCTGATTTTTTAGTTCATCGCCATTATCTAATTGCTTAACTATATCATTGAAATCTGCATTTTCATTATCAATTTCTCCAAATAACTGGTGGAATGATTTATTCGCTTTAATTATCCGCATCTCATCATTCACTACAAATACAATATCATCGATGGTGCTAATAATGCGTTCGTTAAAGTCATGTAACTGTTCTAAGGAATGCTCGTAAGTCTTTTGTAAGTGAATATCCTGTATAACTTTTAAAATAAGGTGCTTGCTTTCTTTATTGGTAATTAAGATAGATTCTCCCGACACCCACCTTTTTATTCCGTGCTTATTTACCAGGTAATTATTATCGTTGCACTGCCCTTTTTCTAACACATTATTAAGTTCTTTCTGGGGCAACTGTTTTAATTGATCTTCCTCAGTGAATAACATGGAAAAGTGCTTACCTATTATATCATCATCGGTATAGCCAAACACTTCAAAAAAAGCACTATTGATCTCTAATATTACTCCTTCAGTATCCATCAGTAAAACGTTATTCTGCTTCGTATTACTGAATAATGAGTCGAATAAATCATAGGATGTAAATAAAGAATTAAGAGTTTTTCTCATTAGCATTTGTATTTTTCTAACACAATATTAAACAATAACTGTTCAGGGGAATTATTCAATTTTGGATTTGCGAAAGGGACAAGAATTCTAACTGACAAATCAAAGATTATTGTGGAAGAACGGCAAGTATAATTTCAGCTCTTATCAAACATCGGGGTTTTGTTTTCGAATGCCTATTTTATTTGTGGTTTTTTTATGAAAATGTGAACCCCGATGGGAAATTAAGTAAAATTGATTACACTCAACGTTGCATAAAGGAAGACATTGCTAAGAAAAAAAACGAAAAATTACTATAATCCCCATAGTATATTTTCTGTATAAAAAGCATTAGATAAGCACAACTACTCTTTTTTAAAATAATATTGAGTTTAGCATAATACTTGCCCATTTAGGGAGTTAAATTTAAGAAACACCAACCCTGTGAAAAGAATCAAATTCCTAACAGCATACTATGTGTTGCTATTGCTATGCAATACCAGCTACGCACAGATTCCGTCACTTAACTGGTCCAGGCAATATGGTGGTTCCTCTGTGGATATCCCTTTTGTTATAAAATTTACTACTGATGGTGGTACCGTTGCTGCAGGTTATACTGATTCAAAAGATGGACAGGTAGGCCTGAACGTTAGCCGTGATTATTGGGATTTATGGGTTGTAAAGCTTAACAGCTGTGGAGATATACAATGGCAAAAATCCGTTGGTGGAACCGGCTACGAAACTGCAAAAGATATAGCACAAACTTCCGACGGTGGCTTTATTGTTCTGGGAGAAACAAACTCTACCGATGGTGATGTTGTAACAGGATATGGAGGTACTAAAGATATATGGGTTTTGAAATTATCATCATCGGGAAACATACAATGGCAAAAAAGATATGGGGGAACTAATCTTGATGTCGGTAACCGCATCGCTATCACCAGCGACGGCGGCTATATGATCGCTGCTACATCATCTTCCAATGATGGTGATATAAGCGGAAACCATACAACCGGAACCTACACCGATGGCGTACTTATGAAAATATCTGCTACAGGGATAGTGCAATGGAGTAAATGTTTTGGTGGTAGTAAAAACGATGAGTTGCTGGACCTCCAGATAATTAATGGAAAAATATTTGCAGCTGGTTATGCTAATTCAACTGATGGCGATATTCCTTCCAGTCAAAAAAATTATGACGTATGGTTGTTGGCTTTAGATCAAAATGGAAATAAGATTTTCAGTAAGGTTTATGGCGGTTCCCAAAACGATGTGGCATATTCAATGTGCCTGGGTTTTGATAAAAGCCTTACACTTTCCGGCTATACCACTTCCAATGATGGAGATGTAAAAGGAGCGAAAGGAAGCCAGGATTTTTGGATACTCAATCTAAGTCAAAGCGGAAACATAAACTGGCAAAGAGTATTGGGTGGCTCTGATGCAGAATATGCAAACAGTATTCTTACTGATTCTGATGGTGGTTACCTGGCAGGAGGAATTTCTTATTCAAAAGATGGTGATATAAGCAATGCCAAAGGCGAAGGTGATTATTGGATTGTAAAACTAAACAGCCAGGGAAATTTACTTTGGGAAAAAAGTTTTGGTGGCAAAGGCAACGATAATCTTCATTCAATTATACGTAAGCCATCTCCCAATGAATATTATCTCGCCGGAGATACAGATTCTAATGATAGTAATTTTGTGAACAATTTCGGCGGCGCAGACTTTGGAATCATTAAATTAAAAAATCCTTCAATACAATCAAAGGATACAACTATTTGCAACCTTAATAATTTCATCCTCTTCACGGATACTTTAAAAGATGAATGCGGCTATGATTCGGTGCTGATTACTTACAATCCTGTTGTAATTAATGGGCCATTTAACAATATAAAAAAACAGGATACCATTTTTGCAGGACAAAGTATTACCCTGCCTTTTAATGGTAATGGAACTCCATCCTGGGAAAAAAACAACGTACTAAGCTGCTACAACTGTGCCAACCCGTTAGCATCGCCTTTAGTTACTACAAGATATACAGTGAGCAATACAACTGCAAACGGATGTACTGCTACTGATTACTTCACAGTCATAGTATTGAAAGATGCTTTTGTGCAAACACCCAATGCATTTACCCCTAATGGTGATGGACTCAATGATTTCTTTGGCCCTTCAGGAAAAGTGCCGGAAGGATATTTGTTGAAAGTATTCAATCGCTTTGGAGAACTAGTATATAACAGTTCCTCTTTAAAAAATAAGTGGGATGGCACCTGGAAAGGAAAGACACAACCGGAAGGAGTATATGTATATGTAATGGCTTGGTATGATCTTGAAAATAAACTCCATCAGCAAAAGGGGACAATTACATTGCTCAGGTAATATAATTATTCAGTTAAAGTAATTTTATGGATAGAAAAGAATTTTTTAAAAATGCTTTCAAAAAGCAAAAAATTACATCTACTGCCGGAAGGTATTCATCATTTCCACCGCTTACTGGTTTGAATAATTATACCGGTAACTGGACTGAGAACGAAGTAGCCCATTTATTAAAGAGAACTATGTTTGGCGCTAAAAAAGAAGATGTGGATTATTTTCTTTCCAAAACACTTGATGAAGCGGTTGACGAATTATTAAATACTCTCAGCAATCCTGCACCGCCGCTTAGAGATTATGGATTAATAGAAGACACCTCCGGTGTTTTTTATGATGATGCAGGAGTTGTATTAGGCAGCACCTGGGTTAATGATCCGAATAACGCAAGTGTGCCGCAGATAAGAGGAATTATTAATAACCAAAGAGTAAATTCATTAAACAGGTGGTGGGCAGGATTAATAATAAATCAGCAAAGAAGCATCCAGGAAAAAATGATTTTGTTCTGGCACCATCATTTTTCTGTACAAAAAGAAGAAGTGGGCAATGCTCAGGTCTTATACAAGCACCATCGGTTATTGAGAGATAACGTTCTCGGAAATCTGAAAACGCTCACCCGTGAAGTAACTATCGACCCGGCGATGCTGATTCACTTAAACGGTTATCTCAATTCACGCCAGGCGCCTGATGAAAATTTTGCTAGAGAATTCCAGGAGTTATTTACTATTGGAAGAGGCCCGGGAAGCGGCTTTACGGAAAACGATGTAATTGCAGCGGCGCGGCTTTTAACCGGCTGGCGCTATGAAACTGATCCTGCAGTTATTACCTTTTTTGATGCCAGCGCCCATGATATGAATCCAAAATCTTTCTCTGCTTTTTATAGCAACACAACGATCACCGGAAGCAATGACGGTTATACTGAACTTGACTCGCTCATGGACATGATCTTTTCTACAACAGAATGTTCCCGTTTCATTTGTCGCAAAATTTATAAATGGTTTGTGTATTATGATATTGATGATACAGTTGAAGCCAATGTAATTGCCCCAATGGCTACTATTTTACAGAATAACAATTTCAATATTAAACCGGTACTGGCTGCATTATTTAAAAGCGAGCATTTTTTTGATGGGCTTAACCAGGCCTGTTATATTAAGGGGCCATTTGATTTACTGGTAGGAACTCTCAGGGAATTTGATGTCACCTTCCCTGACTATACAGATTACGTTAATGGCTACCCGCTTTTCAATTCCATTTATACAAGTGCAGCAACTATGCAGCAGGAACTCTTTCAGCCACCGGATGTATCTGGCTATGCAGCCTATACACAAGACCCTATGAATTATGAATTGTGGGTGAATAGTAATTCATTGCCACGCTATGCAGACTTTACAGATGCTTTGGTAGATCAAAAGCTCGTAGATACAAAAGCATTTGCCTCGATGAGTACTAACCCTGCAGATCCTGACCAGCTGGTACTCGACGTAACTTCTTATTTACTTCGGTATCCATTATCAAGTACATCAAGAGACTATGTAAAAACAAAATTCCTGTTAAGTAACATCAGTGATAACAGCATCTGGACAAACGCATGGAATGCTAATAACTCTTCAGTTATTAATCCTGCATTGGATGCCATGTTTAAATTTATTATGAACCTTCCTGAATTTCATTTGTGCTGATCAATGTATTAATATCCAAACTAAACCTATGAAAAGAAGACAATTTTTATCTCACACCATTCCTGCGGCAGTAGGCTTGCCTGCTTTGCTAAATGGATTTTCTTTTACCGCATTTGGAGGCAGCCATAATGAGCTTTCCAGGCTTTTAAGTGGTAATACTGCGACTGATCATGTATTGGTTTTGGTACAATTGCAGGGGGGTAATGATGGTTTAAATATGGTAGTACCATTGGATGTTTATTCTTCTTATTATAATGCCCGTACTAACGTAGCCATACCGCAAAGCAAGGTATTACGCCTTTCAGGTACTGATAAGTCTGGACTTCACCCTGCAATGACTGCCATGCAGAATATGTACAATGAAGGTAAAATGAATGTGATACAATCTGTAGGCTACGATAATCCTAATTTTTCTCATTTCCAGGCGAGAGACATCTGGATGAGCGGAGATACGACTACCCTTCGGGCGAACAGGGTAAAATCAGGCTGGATGGGCCGTTACCTGCAGGAAGAGTTTGTCGGTTATCCCGATGACTTTCCGAATCCCGGGATGCCAGATCCACTTGCTATACAAATAAGTAATGTCCCTACGCTCGATGTGCAGGGTAATATTTATTCTATGGGGCTTTCGATTACAGATCCTGAAAAGGTGTATACTTTTCAAAACCCTTTCCAGGATTATCCTTTGGATGCTTCACCTGCTAATAAAGAATTAAGGTATTTGAGGGTGATCACGGAAAAAACAAAAATATATTCTGATATCATTCGGAATGCATACCGAAGCAGCGCCACATTAGGAACTTATCCTACAGATAACAGCCTTGCAGACCAATTGAAGATTGTTGCCCGGTTGATAAAGGGAGGTTTGAAGACGAGGGTATATACAGTAAGTATCGGCGGTTTTGATACTCATAAAAGACAGGTAAATGCCAGTGATACCACAACCGGCCTTCATGCAAAGCTGATGCAAAATGTGTCAACTGCGATTAGTGCTTTTCAAAGTGATATTGAATTGATGCAATTAGACGACAGGGTAATGGGAATGACCTTTTCTGAATTCGGACGCCGTATTAAATCCAATGCCAGCCTGGGTACTGATCATGGCGCTGCTGCTCCCGTGATCATGTTTGGAAAGCATGTGAAGAATGGCATATTAGGAAATAGCCCGGATATACCCTCAGATATACAGGTAGTAAACAATATTCCTTTTCAATATGATTTCAGAAGCGTGTACGCCTCAGTGTTAGAGCAGTGGTTTTGCGTAGATCAGCCGTTGTTACAAAAAGTACTGCTTAATAATTACCAGGCGCTTCCGCTAATACAGGGTGGCCCATGTGGCTTACCCGAAGATATACCAACCAGCAATGACAACTCGGGCAAGCTTATTTTAAAAATGAATCCCATGCCTTACAGCATCAGCGCAACCATACAATTTTCTACAACTGGCGGCAATACAGTTATTCAGCAAATTGATTCGTTGGGGCAGGTAATAAAAGTATTAACCAATAAAGATTATGCCGCCGGAACTTACAATATTGATGTATATGACGATGGCCTTGTGCCTGGAGTTTACTTTCTACGCCTGCAAAATAAATCTTTGCAAAAAGTAATAACTGTGATGAAAATGAGATAGAGGGATGACTCAAAAGTCAGACAATTTTTTTAATGACGTACGGCTCGTAACAGAAATTATGAAATACTGAAGCCCTCGCTTCATGCTTATCAAAGACTGAATGTTCATACAGGCCTTTAAAATAATATAGCATTCAATTATTTGCGTTTATCACACTTCCATAATACCCAGCTTTTCAAAAGTAGAAGGCCCCACGATGCCATCATAATCCAGCCCATTATTTTTCTGAAATGTTTTGAGGGCACGTACGGTGCCGTTTCCAAAAACGCCATCTTCCTCTACTTTCGGAGAAGCTCCGTGAGCATTTAATGCATGTTGAACTTGTACAACGGCATCACCTCCATCTCCTTTACGCAGGTAAGAGCCTGTTGTAAATTTTTTACCCGGAACATTGGGCATGCTGGCCTCTTCCTGTATAAGGCCAAAGAGTTCGGGGGTTACAATACCGGTAATAAGCAGGTTATGTTTTTCCTGGAACTGTTTTACCATTGTTTCAGTTCCTGAACCGAAATCGCCATCAACGGTAATTTTGAAACCGAGATCAAAAAACATCTTTTGCAGAACGGTTACGTTACTGCCGCTATCGCCATTTTGAATGTCATCATCATCATGTGGCAGAGCCCGCGCTTCATTCAATGCTTTGGGGGTTACGAAGGCTCTTACCAATGATCTTTTACGGGTACGCAACATCACCTTTCCACCGTCGCTGTTGTTGCCAACTTCGGTATTTCCTTCCCATGCCTCAAAAGAAGTTTTAGCATCATCTGTCCATCGTACAAATATGCCGGTGTGATCGCAAACACCATCACCTCCCCAATCATACAAAACAATATCTCCGGGCTGTGGATCTTTTACCAGGCAGCCATTACGCTTCCAGAAAACATAACCTGACTGGCATGACTGATATCCATTTGCGGTATCTACTTTTTCAAGGTGGTGCCCCGCCTGGTCATAAACCCAGCTTACAAAAATGCAGCACCATTTTACTCCATCAAGCCCGTACCATTTACCATATTTAGTTCTATTGGAATTGGGAGGAGATTCTACGGTACCATTTTGCGAAGCTGCTTTATCGATGATTGCTTGTCGTGACATATAATATAGATTTAATCTTTAATTAATTTTTCTTACGATTCTCTTCACTGGCAGAGATAGGAGGCTTTGCGCCTGTGCTGCGCATGTTGGATATTTTATTCAGCAAATCAAACCAGAAAGGGGCACCCATCATAATGGCAAGTATGGTTGCCAGCAAACCTGTGATTTTAGAAAAAAGTAACAAGCCCGAAATTTTACCATTCACATTATTTAATTCTCCCTGTTTCCACGTCAGTGGCATTACGTCGTTAAGTCCTTGCTTTGCTTTGTCCACATCTGCTATTTTTTTGGTTAAAATGCTTTTGATCTCCTGCGTATTTAGAGCACTGTTAGTCGAAGTATCTGTATTAAACTTTAAATTTTGCACCTGGTTTATGATGGCCGAATCTTTTGTTGCATCATAACCCTGCATAGCAATTTTTGTACGAGCCTCGGGATTACTATATAAATATTTGGCAAGTGCGATACTATCGGCGTTAAGGAATACGGTTACAATTATGGCAACCAATAAAGTTGCCGGCCTGGAATATCTTTTTTTCAGAGTGCCCGTCATACGGGCCATGGAAGAATCAAACCAGTTTTCAATTTTACCCCTGAACAGTTCCAGTTTGCTCACTGTTTTTTCAGTAAGAGATTCGAAAGTATCTTTTGCTTCATTAGCATAGGTAAGCAACACCCTTTGAAATTCCGTTGATAATACAGTTGATTTTTCAATGACTGCAATAAACTCATCAATATCTTTTGGCAATGCTTTGGGATTTGCAGGATCGAACGTAATTTTTTCCAGCAATGCCGATGCGAAATTTTTCGCATCAATATAAGAATTGGATTTTCTTTCCGTTGATAAGGTTGTTATAGAACAATGATCCATGATCGCCTGTCCCAGGCTTAGTTTTTTACCATCTGGCTGAGTAATTATTTTATCAAAAATTTTAAACAGCCATTCTTCAAGTAAAGCTGCCCTGGCCTTAAATCCCGTTAGAATCATTTCTACCGCAGAACTTGTTATGATACTTAGCAGGAAATAAACGAATATAATTCCTACCACTAAATCAAGAATTGGGAAGTTACTCATCTGTTTAATTTTTGCCTACTCTTGATACGTTTTCGGCTTCTCGGTTTTATACGTAATTGTAGTGAACTTTTACAATGCAATTCATAAATGAGCACCATCAGGGAACCTCAAATTCAGGCCAGTGAAGAAGAATGTGTTATTTTAAAAAGATACGAACTTATGATAAGTTTTTCGGTGATTTTTATAGGTTAGAAATACTAAGCTAAGATAAGGTCACGAATATATGAAGGGTGAAAACACGGTTTTTTATAAATTTTATATGAAAGAAAATTTATATCATCTGGAAAGAAATAGTACGATCAGCTAAAATATTTTAATTCTATGTGAAAATTGCGTTCATTTCTTTTGATACATCACGAATATTTTTAAGCTTAATTTTTTATTTAAAAATCTTTCCACAAACTAATATTCCTTATAGCAAAGGAAGATAACTCTGGATTACAAGCAGATAAAAATTTCATTAAGCTTATTTGTTAAGAGATATAAAAATGTTAACTGATTTCGCATGCGAGTGGATAATTTCTTTGGCATCATTTTAGAACCTAATAGAAAACATCATACAATAACTAAATAACTAATCATGAAAACAATTAAATTAAAAGTATTAATTACGGCAGCTGCTTTCTTTGCATTTTCGGCTGCATTTGCTCAAGACTCAACAATGATGCACAAAGCTGATACTGCCAAGATGCATTCGATGGATAAAATGGATAGCACTAAAATGCCCAAGCATGATTCCACCAGTATGTCACCTGCTACCACTACTTCAGACGTGAGTATGGCCAATACAACTGAAAGCGCTACTACTACATCTGCAATGGTAAGTGATGACAAGGCAGCAAAGAAAATGGATAAAGCAGCTAAGAAACAAGCAAAGGCTAAGAAAAAAATAGATAAAGCCGGTGTTGCTAAATTGTCCTAACAAATCAGTTATATTATCAGGAATCAAATAAACAAACATAAATCGGCAATATGTTGACGATTTGTGTTTTGTATTTTAACGACTTATTAAAGACTATTACATTACAGTTGTAATAGTTAATGAAGAAAATAACAATGCCTGTAAGAATCTCTTTAATAGTTATTTTCATGTAAGTATTCCTGGGAAAAAGAATACACCTTACGAGTAAAATCATTTTACTTTTGTCCATCAACCATGAAAGATGATAAGAAACGAGTATCCTGTATGCAATGGAGTGAACTGGGTAGATGTGTTAAACCCTTCTAAGGAGGAGATGGAGAAATTAAGCAAAGAGTACAAACTGAATGAACATATTGTAAGAGACTGTATGCAACCTGAGCATCTGCCAAAATATGAACTGGTAGATGATGTTCATTTTCTTATCCTGAGATTTTATTCTCCTGAGCCAGATAAGCCTATAGCCACTATACAGGAGCTTACTAATAAAATAGCTATCTTTTATACCGATAAGTTTATAATAACAATTCATAAATCCGAGACCCCATTCCTGCATGACATCCAGTCAAAATATATACAACCAAAAAAATGTTCTTCGATTACAGGGTTGCTTGTAAAAATAATATGGTACGCTCTTGAAACATTTGATTCACCTGCCCTCGCTCTTTCTGAAAAAATTGATTTTTATGAATCGCAGGTAATGCTTAAAAAGCATTGTGAAGACCAGGTGCAGTCATTATATTTAATTAAACACCAGGCCTCCGTTTCGCATAAAGTGCTTGTGTTGATGGCAGAGCCGATTAATCACCAGCATCCAACAAAAGAGGAAAAGCCGGCCGTTCAGGATGTGAAAGATCAATATCTTAAAATGATTACGTTATATAGCCAGGTATTGGATGACGTAAATAATCTTATGAATCTTAGTATGTCCTTTTCAGCAAAACGAACTAATGAAGTAATGCGTGTGCTTACTATATTTTCAGTTTTTTTTATGCCCCTTACATTTATTGTAGGGATCTACGGCATGAACTTTAAATTTATGCCGGAACTTGATAAAAAATGGGGCTATCCTGCTGTGTTATTGTTTATGGTTATTGTTACGATAACAGTATATGGTTGGTTTAAGAGAAAGAAATGGCTATAATAAGACTTATTGCTGTAGCTTGATTACTATAGTATGTTTGAATTCAAAAATAAATGCCGGCTACACAATGCAGCCGGCTTTTAAATGGGGATCAATCATGCCCTTCCAACTTAACTAATTTATTATATACTCCTAATAAAAGAAAGGGCGCCGCCCATTGCCCTACAAAAAGACTGTTGTGTTTATTTTTTTCACCCAACAATTTAAGTGTAAGTGAAATTGCCATTGAGCCAAGCGCAGCCCATAAAAAAATATCTGATGGAAGTTTTGCAGTTTGTTCTTCAATAGCTTTAGCTACTTTGCCTTCCTTATGTTCCGGATTGTTTAAGGGATTCATTTTCTTTATTTATTTTGGTGATTAATAATGTTAACACGTTTATAAACATCAGGAGTTAAGAATTGTTCTCAGAGAATAAATATTTTCATTTTGTTCTTATATAAATTTCAGCGATCATGAAAAATTTTCAAATTTCCTGGAATCATTTTTTATGAGCAGATTATCAATATTTTTTCTTGATTCAAAGTTTAATTTTTGTTTATCCAAATAATAAAAAAATAATTTTAATATTCGCTTATTGTTAGTAACTATGTAATTCTAATCATAAAGAAACACTTCCGTTTCCTGGTATTACACCTATCGCATATTTCATTATAGATTTTTAAAACTAATTAACATGAAAAGATTAATTCTTGTGCTTGTTGCACTGCCATTGTTTTGTATGGCCCAGGACAAAAATGTTATTTCTGCGAATCGCATTTTCCCCAAATCGGATAAAGTTGCCGCTTTTGAAAAAGCCCTTACCATCCATGCCCAAAAATATCATACAGGCAACTGGAAGTGGAGAGTTTTCACAATTGAATCTGGTCCCGATGCAGGTGGTTATCATATTACAGAAGGGCCTTTAAGCTGGGATGATATTGATGCAAGAGGTGACTTGGGTAAAGCGCATACAGATGACTGGAATATGAATATTGCACCGCTTTTGATGGATAAGACTTCAATGACATACAGTGTTTACCGGCCTGATCTTAGCAGCATTGCTTTAACGGATTACTCTGACAAAATTGCTATAAATCATATTTTTTATAAGCCAGGGTTTTTTGATGAAACAGAAGCGCTCATTAAAACATTTAAAAAAGTATGGGATACCAGTGGCCAGTCAATAGCAGTGTATGAAGTCAGTTCTTCCGGTGAGCCGCAGTTTAGTGTTGTAACGAGATATAAGCAAGGATTGAAAGAAAGAAATACGGGGTTTCGCAAGCCAATGAAAGAACGCTATGCTATGGTTAATGGAGAGAATTCATGGGATGCTTATGTAAAGGGATTTAAAAATGCAATAGATCATTCATGGTCTGAGCTTTTGTTTTACCACCGTGAATTGAGTTCTAAATAATAAATAGTTTATTCTCTCCCTCCTTGCAACCTCAGTTTGAAACGGCAATAACAAAAGATTTATCTGCTAACAGATAAATCTTTTGTCTTCCGGCATAATACAACAAAGCTTTCTGTTAGCCTATGCCGGAAGATACCGGGGTGATGCTTTTTATCCCGGCTTCTCTTAGCTTCTTTCAGTATGGGTTTTATTTTTATCAAATCATAAATATTTCATAACGTCAATATTTATTTTTAAACCTGTTTGCACTACTGTTGTCCATAAAAGCAAATCACTTAACAACTAAAACTTAATTTTATGGACACAAATTTATTTGAAGAAAAACGTATTTACTACATCCTTTCTTCCTCCGCATTTATTGTTACAATTGCATCTATTTTATATTTATTTATTTTCAAAAGCCAAAACTTCTTCGGATAGTTAATTCGTAAGAGTCAATGATATTTTCCTGAACAGCGAAAAGTTTTCATGTAAGCAAAATACATTTGCATAATGGTAATAGGATAATTCTATTACTTTACATATGGAAAAAACTATCCAACAATTACAATCTATTCTATCCAGTTATGCAGAACACTTAAATAGTTTAACTGAAGATGAATGGATGTATAAACTCGATCCTGCTAAATGGAGTAAAAAAGAAATACTCGGACATTTGATTGATTCCGCACAAAACAATATCCGTCGTTTTGTAGTTGCTCAATATGACGATAAGCCAAAAATTGTTTATGCCCAGGATAATTGGGTTGTAGCAGCCAACTATCAAAATTATCTAATTACCGATCTCACAAGTTTGTGGCTTTTATTTAATAAGCACATGTGTATTGTTTTAAAAAATGTTCCTGCAGAGCTCTGCGAAAACCTGTGTGATGTTGGTGAATTGTATTCTATAGAATGGCTTGCGCAAGATTATAACAAACACCTGTTGCATCATCTTCACCAGTTACTGAACCTGGAGCCGGTTGCTTATCCCTGATTAATTTATCTCTGATTAATTTTATCCTGCTATCAAACTACATGCTGCGCAATCTTAAGAAATTTGGTAGATCATTAAAAAAACCTGTACTTAAAAAATCATTCCTAAATCTTATCGTTAAGGCATAGTTATTCACTTCAAACATGCCATTTATAAATCTATTTAAGATTGCATAAAGCTTTCTATAAAAGTTACTTTTTCTTGATCAACTTCCGGGCGCTGTTCTAATTCAATACAATCCATATATAATTTAAGATGTTGCTGGCAGAATACGAAGTAAAAGATAAAAACCGTTATCGCTAATAAAAAGAAAACTAACAACGATTAAGATGGTAAAACCAACTTCCATCCATAAGCATTAATTTTAATAATTACAAAATCCGAACTGATTGAATTCCGCCAGAATATATTTTGTTTTTATTTTAATGCTGCTTATCCACGAAGGTTTTTCGCAAATAACCCCTGCTCCAAATTCTAACCTTCGAAAAAAATTTATTTCTACAAAAACAAACCCCCTTCAGCTTGATAGCACCAGTATTGTTCCAAATACTATTACCCTGCAAGGAATTGATACAAGTGCTTATGCTATTGATTATGTAAATGCCCTTATTTCATGGAAATCCTCCACGTTGCCTGATAGTGTTTTTATCACCTACAGGATATTTCCCTACAAGCTTAATGCAATTACCAGGCATTTTAATTACGATAGTGTGCGGTTTAATTTTGCGACAGAAAAGCCATTTATTTTTAAAGGAAGCCAGGCACGAAATAAAATCATAGACTTTGGCAACATCAATTACAATGGAAGTTTTGGCCGGGGTATTTCATTTGGAAACAACCAGGATGCCGTTGTGAATTCAACTTTAAATTTACAGCTCAATGGATTTATTGGCGATAGCCTCGAGCTTACTGCTGCCATAAGCGATAACAATATTCCTATACAACCGGAAGGTAACACGCAGGACATACGCGATTTCGACAGAATCTTTATGCAAATAAAAAAACACGGATGGCAAGCCAACTTTGGTGATATTGATGTAAGGCAAAGTCAGAATTATTTTTTGAATTTTTATAAAAGATTGCAGGGTGCCTCTTTCATAACTGATAACCGGATAGGAAAAAATTCTACCAATTCATTTTTAGTTAGCGGTGCAATTGCAAAAGGCAAATTTAATCGTAATGTAATTACTCCCATTGAAGGGAACCAGGGCCCATATAGGTTATCGGGTGCTAATGGTGAACTATTTTTTACAGTGCTTGCCGGTACAGAGCGGGTATTTATTGACGGGCAATTGCTTACAAGAGGGGAGGACCAGGACTATATTATTAACTATAACACCGCTGAACTAACGTTTACCTCTAAGCGCCTTATAACAAAAGACAGCAGGATACAGATTGAGTTTGAATATTCTGACAGGAACTTTTTGAATTCGCTGCTGTATGCAAATGATGAGATCAATATAAATAACAAACTTAAACTGAGCATAGGCGCTTATTCAAATACCGACGCAAAAAACTCATCCATAAACCAGACCCTTGATGCAAATCAAAAACAATTTCTTTCACAAATTGGAAATAATATTGACAGCGCCCGTTTCCCAAATGCTGTATTGGATACTTTTTCTGTAAATAAAATTTTGTATAAAAAAATAGATACTACTTATAATAATATTACTGATTCGATTTATGTTTATTCAGTAAATAAAAATGATCAGCTTTACAACCTTTCTTTTACAAATGTTGGTTTCCAAAAAGGAAATTATATAACCGTATCCGGCAATACTAACGGTAGGGTTTTTATGTGGATACAACCGGTAAGCGGTGTGCCACAGGGTGATTGGGAGCCCGTTATACTGTTGATTACTCCGAAAAAGCAGCAAATAATTACTGCCGCAGCACAATATTTTTTCAATGAAAAATCTTATATAAAAGCGGAGATGGCTTTAAGCAATTATGATGTAAATACTTTTTCATCTAAAGATAAACAGGCTGATAATGGAATTGCTGCCAAACTTGAATATACAATGCAACAGGATGTACTGCGAAAAATAAAGCCAGGGCTTACCTTACAAACTACGCTTGGATACGAATTTGTGGAAGACCGCTTTAAGCCAATTGAAAGATTGCGGAATATTGAATTTAACCGGGATTGGAGCCTTCCTTTTAATGCGCCCGCTGCCACTGAACATTTAATTACCGCGTCAACGCAGCTTAATGATAAACAAAATAATTTCTTTAGATACCAGTTTACCAATTATATAAGAAGCGATGATTATAATGGTATCCGCAATTCGATAGAACATGCCATGGATATAAAGGGTTGGAAACTGGCTGATAAATTTTATATCACTAACGTGAACAGTTCTCTTCAAAACGGTTCATTTGTAAGGCCATCAATTGATATCTCACGAATTTTTGCTTCATTAAAAAATATTAAGATCGGGGGAGGATTTTCTGCCGAGCATAATAAGCAGCTTAATAAAATAAGCGATACACTAAGTGCACAGAGTTTTGCATTTGATCTGTGGCAGGTTTATATAAAATCTAATGAGCAAAAACTAAACAGGTGGGGAGTTACTTACTTTACAAGAACCGATAAGTATCCTTTACAAAAAAATCTTATCACGGGGGACAGGAGTCAGAATGTAAGTCTAATAACTGAATTATTAAAAAATGAACATCATCAATTCAAACTAAATGCAACTTATAGAAAGCTGGATGTAACTAACACAACTATCACTAACCAAAAAAGTGATGAAAGCCTTTTAGGAAGAATCGAGTATGCAGTAAATGAATGGAAAGGTTTTTTAAATGGAAGTTTTTTATATGAAATAGGATCGGGCCAGGAACAGAAAAGAGAATATACCTATATTGAAGTCCCTGCCGGCCAGGGATATTATACCTGGATAGATTATAATAATGATGGCATTCCGCAACTAAACGAATTTGAGGTTGCCATTTACCAGGATCAAAAAAAATGGGTAAGAGTTTTTACGCCTACGAATCAGTATGTAAAAGCGAACTATGTACAGTTTAATTATAGCATTGATCTTAATCCTAAATCAATAGTAAATCCTTCAACCTCGGGTAAGCTTGCAAAATTTTTAGCACGATTCAGCACGGCTTCTGCATTGCAGATAAATAAAAAAGATATTGCAAAAGGATCAGTTGAATTCAATCCATTCAATAATAAATTAGTAGATACTACCTTGATTATTCTGAATTCTTTTTTATCAAATACTATTTACTTTAACCGTACCAGTATTAAATGGGGGGTTGATCTTACGCACCGTCTTAACAATAATAAATCACTTTTAAATTATGGATTCGAAGGCCGTAAACTCAGAGATGTTACATTTAAAGGAAGATGGAATGTTAATCGTTCTATCGTAACTTCTTTTACAAATAAATACGTAAGGAACGAACTGAACACACCATCGTTTGCCAATAGAAATTATAGCATAAACGAAGTTTCAACGGAACCTTCAGTAAGTTATATTTATCGTAGTGACTTTCGCCTGAGCCTTATATATACTTATGATGTAAGAAAAAATATAATTCTTGATATGGAAAAAGCGATCAATAATTCAATTGCTGCAGAAGTAAGGTACAATGTACTTTCTAACGGAACATTGAACGGAAGATTTTCTTACAGCAATATAAAATATAAAGGAAGCGCTGCAAGCACTAACAGCACGGTAGGATACATAATCCTGGATGGGCTTTTACCGGGTAAAAATTTTTTGTGGAATGTAGAACTTACCAAAAGACTTGCAGGCAATATAGAATTGAATCTCCAGTATGAAGGAAGGAAACCTGGCGATACCCGTACGATCCACACAGGCCGTGCATCTTTGAGAGCGATATTGTAAAGTCATGTGTTCTTTCCTTTTCCATAACTTTACTACACAACCAATTCATTTGAGTCACGAAGCAATTTCTGTTTTTGATATGTTCAAAATAGGGGTGGGGCCATCAAGCAGCCATACACTTGGTCCATGGCGTGCTGCCAATATGTTTTTACAATCACTGGAAAAAAAAGATCAGCTAAGTAAAGTTTGCAGGCTGGAAATTTTATTATATGGTTCTCTTGCAAAAACCGGCAAAGGCCATGGTACTGATATTGCTGTACAGCTGGGACTCAATGGCGAAGACCCGGTAACTTATGATGTAAATATGATTGAAGCGAGGATCAATGATATTAAAGCCATGAAGAAATTAATTTTGAATGGCAAATACGAGATAGATTTTGAACCGGATGAAGACATCGAATTTTTAATTACAGAAACCCTTCCATTTCATTCTAATGCACTTACTTTTTTAGCAGTTTTAAAAAACGATGATCATATTGCTGAAACGTATTATTCAATTGGTGGAGGTTTTGTGCGTAAAGAAGGAGAAGAGCTAAATACAAATGCTGAGGTTGTATTACCATTTCCTATAAATGATGCAGATGATCTCCAGCATTGGTGTATGAAAACAGGAATGACAATTAGCGAGGTTGTCATGGAAAATGAAAATGCATGGAGAGGCGAAAGCGAAACGCGAAAGGGAATATTGAATATATGGGAAACCATGAAGCAATGTATTTTTAAAGGTTGCCATACAGAGGGGATACTTCCCGGGGGATTGAATGTAAAAAGAAGAGCCGCAATTTTGAATAAAAAATTAATCAACGGGAAGCAGTATACTGATTTTGATTCATGGATTGTGGCAATAAAAGAAGGAGGCCACGAATTCAAATATATACTTGACTGGGTAAGTTGTTTTGCTCTTGCCGTAAATGAAGAAAATGCAGCATTTGGCCGCGTGGTTACAGCCCCTACAAATGGTGCGGCGGGAGTAGTTCCCGCAGTGCTTGCTTATTATATTATTTTTTGCGACGGTAATGATACTGATAAGATCTTCCGGTTTTTATTAACTGCCTCTGAAGTGGGAAGTATTTTTAAAAAAGGCGCTACCATATCTGCGGCTATGGGTGGCTGTCAGGCAGAGATTGGTGTATCCTCTTCTATGGCGGCGGCGGCGCTTACTGAGAGCTTTGGAGGCACGCAACGACAAGCGCTAATGGCTGCGGAGATTGCTATGGAGCACCACCTGGGCATGACTTGTGATCCCATACAAGGCCTTGTACAAATACCATGTATTGAAAGAAACACAATGGGAGCAATAAAGGCTATAACTGCTTGCCAGCTTGCCCTGCAGGGAGCTCCTGACTATGCAAAAGTGAGTCTTGATACTGTTATAAAAACTATGTGGGATACTGCACTGGATATGAATGGAAAGTATAAAGAAACGTCTGATGGAGGCCTTGCCATCAATGTGCCGCTCAGTTTATCTGAATGTTGATATAGCATTTAAATTTGCAAACGGGGTTCATTCTTACACACAATTTTTTAATGCTTCATTTTGAAAAATAATTTATCAGTGAAAGAAATTGATGAAAGTGATATTCCGTTAATTATTGATTATTGGCTGAATGCTGATAATGCATTTCTGCGAAGGATGGGAGTAGATATTAATAAAATACCCACCAGGGAAGACTGGCAAAATATCCTCTCTGAACAATTGGTTCAACCTTATGAAAATAAAAAATCCTATTGTATTATTTGGCAAGTAGATGGAATTGCAGTTGGCCATTCTAATGTGAATAAAATAATTTTCGGAGAGGGAGCATATATGCATCTTCATTTATGGAAAAAGGATTTAAGAAAAAATGGTTTGGGAACAGAAATGGTGATAATGACATTACCTTATTTCTTCAACAACCTGAAATTGAAAAAACTTTGCTGCGAACCTTATGCTTTAAATCCTTCTCCAAACAAAACACTTAATAAAATTGGATTTGAATTTGTAAAGGAACACATAACTATACCAGGATTCCTGAACTTTGAGCAACAAGTAAATCTTTGGGAATTAACTCCTGAGAAATTTAAAACTCTCCTGGATATCCGTAACAAATAATCTTTATTGTTTCAGCATGACTATTGAAATGCTACTATAAAAATTATTATTGAACTAAAATCTTTTTTTGTTGTTAGTGAAGATTAATTTATAAAAAATTATAACCATGGGAGATACAATGAACCTGATAGATGCAGATGCTATCCAAAAAATTAAAAAACTGGTAAAAGATTCCAACACCTGCCACTTTGTAACAAATCTTTCAAACACGCCACTTTCCTCAAGGCCAATGGCTACACAAAAAGTAGATGAAGAAGGAAATATCTGGTTCATGAGTGATAAGGATAGTGATAAGAATAAAGAAATACAAACCGATAACCGTGTGCAGCTCTTTTATTCGGCTCACGGCAGCTACGAATATCTAAGCGTATATGGAACCGCGGAAATAATTTTCGACAAAGAAAAAATCCATGAAATGTGGACCAATTTTGCCAAAGCATGGTTTACAGAGGGTGAAGATGACCCTGCCATTTCTTTATTGAAAGTAACGCCTGAAGATGGATATTACTGGGATACTAAAAATAATAAAATCTTTTCTCTTTTTAAAATTGCCAAATCAATAGTTACCGGTAAAACCGATGATGATGGATTAGAAGGTAGATTAAAAGTGAATTAGATTTTAATTTATGAATAGACTTGTCGTTATATGATACTAATTCATTTGCACAAGAATTGAAAAGTAAAGAAAATATTATTTTTTAATTATCGTAGTAAATAAAATTTTTCCATCGGCATTTATAAATTGGATTAGCATTTCTTTACCCGTAAGGCCTGCTGTTAAAAATCCATGGTCAGCAGCAGTAAATTTAGTGTAGGGTGCGCCGGTTACCGGCCTCGCTTCTGATCCTGCACCTGAAATAAATTGGTAAAAATGAAAAGGTTGCTGCTGGTCCATTTCAAGCTGGTGTTCATGGCCGCAGAAGTAAGCATCTACTTTATATTTTTCAAAAATTTCCTGGAAGGCATTAATCATGTCACCTGTTTTACCCTTTCTTACTCCCGCAGTATATAAAGGATGATGGCCAATTACAAATTTCCAGGTAGCAATACTATTTTTTAATCCGTTTATAAGCCAGTTTGTTTGTGATGCGGTATCGTTTCCCGCAACATGGCTTGCATAATCTGTTTCAGTGTAATAACTTTTCTGAAAGGGAGAAGTGTCAATAAAAAAGAATTCTGCAGTAATTGCAGAATCCTTTCCTATTATTTTTTTCATACGGTAATATCTTGACGGCATATGCCATCGGGCGCTTATTTTGCTGTAGGCAACTTCTGCGTCAGGATTGGTCTTATAATCATGGTTTCCCAGCACAGCATACCAGTTAATATGTGTTGGATAAGTATTGTAGATATCTTCAAATGCATATTTCCATGCGGGGTCATATTCACTTACAACTCCATTGGGATAAATATTATCACCCGTGGAAATAATGAATGATGCATCCACACCCGTTACAGCGCTGCTTAATTTATCTGCAACAGCTTTTTGATAATAATCTCCATAACGTCCCCAATCGCCGATTACGCAGAAGCTAAGTCCCGTTACCGCTTTTAAATTCTTTATTACTGTTCCCCGATAGCCTGTTTCCTGTTCCTTTTTATAATTCTCATTTTGTGCCGGGCATGATGTTATAAAGGAAAAAAATATAGCAAAAAAAAGCGTCTCTTTCATAAATTGTTTCTATAAAATTTCAAATATTAGCTAAATGAAGTAATTATAAATTTATTAATGTTGATTGCTTTTTGTAGCATCTGATGTATAAGCTCCAATGTCATTACTATAAGTAGCATTCCCTTTTCCAAATGCGGGTGAGCCGGCTTGCAGATGAAAGTTGTTGGTTGTAGATGCTCCGTTAGGCGCAGCTACAGTGCCATCAAATGATTGAAACATTGGATTTAAATTAGCAATGCCGGTTGATATTAAATCTGTTGTTTGTGGCTTGCCTATTCCATCGTTTGGATAAAAGTTACCGCGTATAGAAATAGCAGCATTCGGATGTGCGGTGGTATCAACATAAGTATCCACTGAAGCATAAAAAAGATTGTTGCCATATTTGGTATTAACACTATCTGCATCCGCAAAAATTTCAAGCCCCTGGTAATCGTTTACCAATATGTTATTATAAATATTTCCTTTTGCATTTAAGCCTACAGATATACCTCTTCCCGGCTCCGCTTGTCCCCTCCTCCAACCACCTGAAACGATAGTATTATTATATACATTTACACTCGTTTGTGGAAACGGTACTAAATCATTTGTTTCTAATTTTATGCCTGTTCCTGCCTGGCTGTAAATCACGTTATAGGCAACATCGCCTACTGCCCCTGTTTTTAAATTAATGGCCTCACCATCAGTGCTACCAGACGAAAGAATCGTGTTTCTAAGAATACTTATCATAGCACCCTTTTGCATGCGTAAGAGATCATCCTGGCCGTTGGTAAACCAGCAGTCTTCTATAACAACTTTTATTGGTGCAGCTACAAATACAGTTTTTCTGGCAGAACCGGTGGGATCCGCACCGCCGGTGTTATCAATGTGTGCCCATTTGATCGTGACTGCTTGCGCACTATCACATTGAAAGCCACCCCATGAACCGGGTTGCTTACTATCTGAATTAAAAGAAATGGGTTTGTCTTTTGTACCGATAATTGATAACACACCCATTATATTAATCTGCGAATTATTGGTAACGATTACGGTTACTCCTTCCTGTGAAGCAAGAGTATCTCCCAACTGAACAGTGAGGTCACTTGTTATTGTGTAGGTATTGCCGGTAGTTAAGGTACCTTTCACAAGGCCCGAAATATTTCCCGGTGCAATGGGATTGGATGGAGGAATAACTGGTGTTACAATGGTGGTGGTGTCTTTTTTAGTGCAGGAAAAAACAGTAAGTGTAATCGCTGTCAGTAAAAAAGAATGTTTGATTTTCATAATGTTTATTTTTTTAAGTTTTAATTAGAATAGCGCAGGCCAAGACTGAAATTGGCTTTATAATTATCTTTTACTACCAATAGATTATTTATTTTATTTTCTGTTGGCGTATTTAAAAGGTTATTAAATTTTCCGAAGGCTGTAAAATGCGGGTTCCTTAATTGCTTTTCTGCAGATAAGGCAAGAAATGATTGCGGCGACTGATAATAATCATAGTTATAAATAGGATAAACTCTCGCAAGTGTTTTACCAATATATTCATAGGCGAGCTGCGCAAAAATCTTTCTTTTATCATTTTTGTATAATAAGGAAACGTTGATCGTACTATTTGTTTGCCCTTGCAAAGGTCTTTTTTGCAATCTTGTTACGGTTGTTTGAGCAGCGAAATCCGTGTAAAATTTAGGAGAAGAAATTTCAGAATAGATATATGTATAATTACCGGTTATGCCTATGTTTCCGTAGTATTTGCTATAAACAATTTCTCCACCGTATACAGTTGCAGTGCCGTAGTTTAATGGTTTAAAACTTTCTATGCCTTGATATCCATATTCAATAGGGTCTTTAATTTTCTTATAAAATCCACCAATAAATAATTGCTCCTCTTGCCCGGGAAATAATTCATAACGAATATCAAAGTTATCGGCAATGCTATGTTTTAAATCAGGGTTACCACTTTCTGCCGTGGGGGTGCTGTTGCTCAATAGTGTGGCAGGAACCAATTCATAATAATTGGGCCTCGATATTGATTTAAAGTACGAAAGCCTGATGTTGGTTTTATTATTCAGTTTATACTTAAACATTACGCTTGGCAATAGATCGGTATAATCTTTTGTTACTGCATTTACCCCAGTGAGATAAAAAGTATTCAATGTATAACCCTGGTGGGTTTTCTCTATTCTTACGCCACCAAATAAATCAAAACGTTTTGTTGAAAATTTTGCTTCTCCGTACCCGGCAGTTATATTTTCGAAAAGATTATAGTTATTAATATCAAACGCTTGCGTGCCATGTGTATCATATACTATCCATTGAGTAGTATTAATATCATTAAATTGTTCCTTAACGCCATTACCATTATTAGCAACCGGTTTCAGATCGTATTCATCCTGGAGATTGTATCTTGTTTTATGCCTGTAAAGGCCCCCTGCCTTAAGTTCCAGCGTTGCACTATTAATTGCTGAGCGATAAGTAAGGTTAGCCAGCACATCATAATCTCTATCATTATTATGTTGCCATATCCTGGAAATATTATCAAAATAATAAGGAGTTTGTATAAATTTATATGGGCCGTTAATGTCACCCGTTGTATGCATCGTATCAATCTTTGTATTAATCTTAAGGTCAGCTCTGTCGGGGCTTCTTTTAGATGCGGTTGAAAAAACACCAGCCCAGTCAAATAAAAAATGTTTGGTGATTATATGCCTGCCCTCAAGCTTGGCGTTCTCAATAAACTGATGATCTGTAATAGATAAGTAATCGTTACTGATTGGCCCGGTGCCCGGAACGGTTCTGCCACCATTACCTCCTACAAATGCAGTGTCGATGATTTCTCTTGACTGGGCTAAGTAGCTGTATAAAAAAACATTGGTAAGAATTATTTTATTATGTTCATTGATATTATAATCGAGGTGCAGTGTTAATCCATTATTTAATTGTTGTGTGGAAATTTTTCTACCAGCTGCCTCTGACAATTTCGGAGCACTTCCCCCGGAAATTACTTGGTAAACCGCAGAATTGGTTCCATAGTATTGATTTTGAAAATTATCAGCGATCAGAAAACCCAGCTTATTTTTCAGCAATCTTCTTCCATAAGTAAAACCTAATACGCCTGTCGGGATAGCTGTTGTATTTTTAAAATCAAGATTACTTCTGCTGAAATCATTCGGCTGTGCCGTATAACCATTTCCTTTTCTTTCGTACAGGCTTTTTTGTTCTATATCTTTTTTAGAAAAAGAAACATACTTTCTGTCAAAGAAAATATTACTGTACCCAATAGAACCTATTGCTTTAAATAAAACAGAATCGGGGGCATCTTTCATTACAAGGTTTACCGTTCCTCCAATGGCATCGCCCTCCATTTCCGGCAACAATGATTTGCTTACTTCTATTTTTTGCAAAAGGTCTGAAGGGACAACATTTAATGAAACAAACCTTGATTTTTCATCAGGGCTTGCAATCTTTACGCCATTGATAAGTGTATTATTATATCTTGGCTCAAGGCCTCTTATTATTGCATAAGCTTCATCTGCTCCGCTGTTTTTTTGCAAAGTAATTCCACTTGTTCTCTGTAATACATTTGCTGCATTAATATCCGGCGATCTTTCCATTGCCCTTGCGGATATAACGTTGATAATATTATTTGCATTTTTTTCTGAAATCCTTGAGGAGGATTCTTCTTCAGCATTGATGTTTGTAAAGACATGAACATTGCTTAATAACTGTGCATTCTCAATGAGGAAAATTCTGAGTTCAGTCTTATCTTCTACATCTAAATTTTGAGAATAATTTTTAAACCCTATTGAACTTATTTCAAGAAAATACTTTCCGGGTAAAACATTATTAAACCTAAACTCACCGTCTTCATCTGTTACGCTTTTTGTTACTAAAGCTTTACTATCTTTTAATGAAACAGTTGCTCCGATTAATTTTTGCCGCGTGGCTTTGTCGAATATTGTTCCCTTTACATTAACCTGGGCAATCACTGTTGAACAGCAAAAGATCATAATTGAGGTTAATAAGTACCAGACTACTTTCATGCAATAAAATCTTAAGGTGCAAATGTGAGTAGTTATGATTAATCATTTTCATGATAACATTTTGTTAGCAGTAAATTGATGTAGAAATAATGATTGCTTAATGATTTAGTAACATAAATTTCAAATCCAAATTTGCTACAGAATGTATTGATAATTTGTTAATGCCAAACATTCTTTGAAAGGGTTTATTTGCATAATTTGTGTAAAAAAAAATGAAAAAATATATTTCCCAGTATTTCCTTATTGTATTTATAATTCTGTTGAGTGCATGCGTTAAAGCTCAGAATTCTGCAGGTTATTCTTTTGAAAAAAAGATTTCTTTACCTGGTAATAGTGGTTATGATTATCTCTCTATTGATAGTATCAATCATCATTTATTTGTTTCCCACGGTACATCAGTAAATGTTATTGATTTGAAAACCGAACAGCCCATTGGAAGCATTGATGGAATGAAGGGTGTTCATGGTATTGCGGTGGTGAATGAGGTAAACGAGGGTTTCATCACTGATGGCAAAGACAATGCTGTTGTGGTTTTTGACCTTGCTAAATTCAAAATTATTAAGACTATTAAAATAAGTGGCGACAAGCCGGATGCTGTTATGTATGATCCTTTTTCTAAAAAGGTACTTGCCTTTTGTGGTGACAGTAACAATGCCTGTGTGGTAGATATTACAAGCTTAACACAAACAGGAACTATTGACCTGGGTGGTGCTCCGGAATTTGCAGTGTCTGATGGAAAAGGATTGGTATATAATAATCTTGAAGATAAGAGCAGCCTTGCAGTTATTGATATGAAAACTATGCATGTAATACATACATATCCATTATCTCCCTGCGGTGGCCCTACAGGAATGGCACTGGATGCAGTTAATCAGCGATTGTTTACTGCCTGCCGCGAAAACAAAGGAATGAGTGTGGTAGATATTAATACCGGTAAAGTAATTACAACTGTACCTATTGGTGCAGGCGTAGATGCTGTAGCCTATGATATATCATCAGGGTTAATTTTTTGCTCTAACGGGGACGGCACTACGACAGTCATAAAGCAGGAATCTGCTGATAAATATTCAGTTGTGCAAACACTCACTACACAACAAAGAGCAAAGACATTAGTATTTGATAGGGCCACTGGTAAACTTTACCTAAGCGCTCCTGAGTTTGAGCCTGGGACTAAAAATATTATTCCCGGTAGTTTTGCGGTAATCGTGTATAAACCTGGAAATTAAAACTTGAGTTTCTACTGTTTATTGATGTTGTGAAAAAAGTTTATAAATAGTGTTTCTGGTTACATTATTTTATCCCCTCTTTTGTGAATACTGAAAGAAAAAATTTCGGTTTATTTTTAGTTTCAAATGTTTCCGGGTAGTTGTCGCCTGATAAGTTATAGCAAATAGTCAACTCTTCGGACTCGCCGTTAGTCAGTGTTTCATACTTGTAAAGCGCGGTAAAATGTTTTCCTTTATTAACTCCCTCTTTGCCATAAATATCCATTTTATCATCTCTATACTTTACAACGCCTTTGTCAATACTCTCGGCAATAAATGTATAGGTGCTGTCACTAATTATGAGCTTTTGGTTTTTAAAGGCAGCCGTTGGCAACGTTGCGCCCGCCATCTCTTGCTTAATTGGTACCCATGTGCCATTCAATTTGTTGGGTTTCATGGTAGCATTTTTTGTACTGGTGCAACCAAGGCCCAAAATTAGCAGGGAAATAAAAACTATTAATCGCATGTGTTTATTTTTAAAGAGTATGAAACAAAGTTATTTACAACAAATTTGAAAATTCTATTCTTGCTGAAATTCACTTATATCGTAAAAGCTGGTGAAATTAATACCATCAATGCAGAGTTTGATTTCCTTTATATTATCCCATTGTGCGTCAGTGTGAGGAAGCTTTATTTTAGTTATGCCCTTTTTAAAATTTATAATACCGGCATACAGATTCCTGTAATATTGTTCTTTCCCTCCCGACATAGAGGAAGGAAATTCTATGATCATTTCTGACGAATGATTTTCTATTTTCAATTCTTGCGTAGAGCCCATGTAATGATTTCCTCCCTCGGAAAACCTCCAAACTTTACTATCATTACAAAATTCTATTCCTAAAACAACATCCGTTTTTTTGCCGACAGGTGTTATTTTATATTCGGTATTTTCAGGGGTAATAGTTTTTCCGGATGGATCTTTAAGAATAAAAGAATAAAAATTGCCCGGCCATTGAGCTGTTGCATAAAATGTAAATGCTAAAACAAACATTGAAAGCATTACAATATATTTTGTTTTCATTATTTATTTTTTATAAAAGGTTGTCCCGTGGGGAAGTAAACATTTATTTAAAGCTATTATATTCTTCATCCGTTACTTTTTCTAACCAGTCAACTATTCCTTTTTGGGTATTTGTATTTACAGCAATGTGCGTAAACCCGCTGTCAGGTGAAGCTCCATGCCAATGCGCTACACCAGGAAGAATTTTTACTACCTCTCCTTCTGAAATAATTGTATAGGCTTACCTTTTTCCTGGTAGTAGCCTGTGCCTTCTGTAGCAATTAAAATTTGCCCTCCCGGATGCGTATGCCAATTGTTTCTAGCACCTGGTTCAAAGACTACATTACCAATCTGAGTATTAAAAGTATCATCAGCTGTTAGTAATACTTTCACCCATGTGGTTCCTGTAAAATAATCAGGTGAAGCCTTTTCACCTTTTGGAAATATGCTGTTTTGATTTTTTGAAGTATTCATGATTATTTGTGTTTATTAAAGTCAAATATTTAAACTTCTCCTTTATTCTTTTATATCAACAAACACAAAAGTAAACACAGGAATGTTTACCAAACAACACAAACCAACCAATCATTTACGAAATTCAAACATTGCTAAATTTAATTGGGCTTAGCTATTTATACTTTTGGAAGAAATTTTTGACGATGTTTACATTGACAGTAAATAAAGACACTACTTCAAAGAATAAAAAAATTGAAAAAGAACAAACTTACGTTGACCCTGGCAATTATAGCTGGCCTGGTTTCTATTGGTAATTTTATCTATAAGTTAGTAAAGTTTGAGAAGACAGATTACGTAATACTTCTTGCAGGTATCTTTATTATTGCTTTTGGAATATCTACTTACTTTATGAAAAAAGATTGATTGTTACATATTCAGAGGTCCCTTGCCTTTGTTGGTGGTGACCAACAAATTGTGCGAAAAACTTATTGGTGAAAAACACCAACAAGGGGGGAAGAATTTTATTACCTTTTTATTAAAACAATGGTATCGGTCAACTTTTTTCAGGACGGGTCATAATTCTGTCAGCTGTGGTTCGGGCTAGAAGGTTTCAATTTGGCTTTTGTCTGTAACTTGTACTTTATATTTTGAATTTAGCTTTAGTTGCGGGCAGGACCAGCCTTGAATTCCCTAATCTTTGGCAATGCAAAACGTTACCTGTAATGCAATGGGGAAAGTACTAACTTGAAAGCTCTGAGCATACGAGAATAATAAAACTGGCAAAAAATAAAAAAATCAAAATGAATATCTTAATCACAATTTTACTTGTAATAGTAGGCATCATTGCCTTGCTCTTAATCATTGCACTTTTTGTAAAGAAAGAATACTATATCCAACGTGAAATTATCATCAATGCACCCCTGCAAAAAGTTTTTGATTATATAAAACAATTCAAAAACTGGGACAACTTCAACGAGAGGGCAACTGCTGACCCTAGCAAGAAAGAAGAATTTAAAGGAACTGACGGAACGGTTGGATTTATTATCGCATGGAACGGAAATAAAAAAGTGGGAGAAGGCGAAAAGGAAATTAAAAAAATTGTAGAAGGAAAAACTATCGAAACCGAAATTCGTTTTGTAAGACCATTTACAGCAATTGGCCATACAAACATAGGCACAGAATCGGTATCCGGCAATCAAACAAAAGTGACATTTAGTAATTCAAGCAAAATAAAATTCCCTTTCAACATCATGCTATTAATGGTAGAAAAACATATTACTAAGGACATGGATACAAGTTTGTCAACGTTGAAAAACATTCTTGAAAAATAATCATCTATCGTGGGCAATTTCTGCTGATATCAACCGTCACATTTTTGTGGTAGAGTAGCACTGCAGCTAACATGAATTGTGTAAAAAATTATAAAATTTGATATTTTTTATGGTCTTACAGAACAATAATTTGGTTGATACATCGTGCCGTTTTCCACAACTGCAAAGACCTGTTTTAAAAGTTTATTGCACACTGCTATAAGTCCTTGTTTCCTGTTTTTCCTTTTGTTCTCAGTCGTTCATAAAGCGCTTTGCAGGCAGCGTTCGTTTTGATCGCATTCATAGAGCGACCACAATTTGTACAGGATGAATTAAATTAAAGGCCAGGAAGGACACTTGATTACAAAACGCCCATTGAAGTATTTAACGAAATGATTTTAGACAAAATGGGTTAATCCGTTTCCCTTTGATTACTAAAAACAAAAAAAACTACACTTGATAACAAGCGTTGCATTAGAAATTTGAAACCGCCAAGCGACAAACCAACAAATTATAATCAACAGAAATATAAACAGTGGAAATACTAAACATACAAACGACATGACTTAATATTCGACATCTCGAATTATCTGACCTATCTGACTTCCATATTTATCGTTCAAATCCAAAAGTTACAAAATATCAAGGTTTTGATGTTATGACAATTGAACAAGCCGAAGAATTTATTAAAGACAACTCGACAAAGCATTTTGGCAAAGCTGGAGAATGGGTACAGTATGGGATTGAAAACTGTGTAACAAGACAGCTTGTTGGTGACTGTGCAATTAAACTTGACCAGTACGAAACAAGAATTGCAGAAATTGGAATTACTATTTCACACCTTGAACAAAAAAAGGGTTATGCTAAAGAAGTTCTACTTAGAATTTTGACTTTTTTGTTTGACACAAAAGAAATACACCGAGTTGTTGAAATAGTGGACGCTGAAAACATTGCTTCAATTAACTTACTAAAAAGCACAGGATTTAAACAAGAAGGACACTTTATTGAAAATATATTCTTTAAAGGAAAATGGGGAAGTGAATTTCAATACGCAATGCTAAAACGAGAATGGGACAACAGAAAACAATAATATTTAACAGACAAAAACAACGAACCGCTAATATAAACGGTGTAAAAATCAAATAAAATTTGATATTTTTTATGATCTTGCAGAACAATAATTTGGTTGATACATCGTGCCGTTTTTCACAACTGCAAACCTGTTTTAAAAGTTTATTTCACACTGCTATAAGTTCTTGTTTTTCTGTTTTTCCTTTTGCTCTCAGTCGTTCATAAAGCGCTTTGCAGGCAGCATTCGTTTTGATCGCATTCATAGAACGACTACAATTTGTACAGTATGAATTAAATTAAAGGCCAGGAAGGACACTTAATTACAGAACGCCCATGGAAGTATTTAACGAAATGATTTTATACAAAATGAGTTAATCTGTTTTTCTTTGATTACTAAAAACAAAAAAACTACATTTTATAACAAACGTTGCATTAGCAATTTGAGACCGCCACTGCAACACCCTAAAAAATTGACGAACTAAGAATGACAAAATGCTAAATAAAAATTTTACACCTTTCCCAGTTTTGATAACAGAAAGGCTAACTCTGCGACAAATATCAATTGATGATGGACAAGGTATTTTTATTTTGCGTTCTGACACAGAAATAAACAAATATCTTGACAGACAGGTAAGCGAAACAATTGAAGACGCAAAAAATTTTATCAATAATATATCGGAGAACATTAAAAAAAATGATTCAATTTATTGGGTAATAACCTTTACAAATAGCAAAACCTTTGTTGGGACAATTTGCCTTTTTGACTTTTCAAACGAGAATAACAAGTGTGAAATCGGCTACGAACTTTTGACGGATTTTCAAGGACAGGGAATAATGAAAGAAGCTGCAGAAAAAGTTATTGACTATGCTTTTAAGACAATTCGAATTCAAAAAATAGAAGCATTTACTCATAATGACAATACGAATTCAACAAAACTTTTAGAGAAATTTGATTTTAAAAAATCAAAAGAAACTGACAAAGCAAACCCATACCTTAATATTTTCACCTTGACGAATTCATTTGACAATACCTAATTCAAAAACTTGTAGACAAAAGCCCGAACCGCTAACAAAAGGTTTTGTACAATTGGGGCTTGGCGGAATAACAATCATCAGCAGTGCATATCCCAGCTTCATATTCGGCCGAGGGAATTCTGTTAGGCAGTAGTGCTAACAATCAACTTTTAATTATAAATTTAGCTTCGGTTCCCTTTCAGGAGATTTTGCGGAGAAGCTGCTCCGAAACTAAGTACACTTTGAGAGCAATGAAGTATAATTCTTTTAATGATACCACATTAGTAGCTCCCTATAAAGTTTTACAAATGCCAAATTGAATGCTAGTAACATCAGTTCGGAGCGGGAAGATTTTCTTAAGCGCTAATTTCAAGCTTATATCCTTTTCCGCGTATAACATTAATTTTTACATTCGGATCAAATTCCAGTTTTTTTCTAAGTTTTGATATGAACATATCCAGGCTGCGGCCTACTATAACACCTTCATCTTCCCATATCTCTTTTTGTAGCCTGCTTCGCTCTATAGCCTCATTAGGAGACAACGCGAAAATGCGTAGTACACGGGTTTCAGTTCTGGTTAAGTCTATGGTCTTTCCATTTATCATGAGCTTACGAGTCTCCACGTCGAACGACATTGACCCTAAAGTAAACACATCAGTATGCCGACTGCCAGGTAAGGCCTTCCGCGGTTTAACAGATCTTAAAAAAATAAATCCAATAAATGCCAACGATAACATAGTACCCAAAAAATATCCATTCTTTGCGGTAGCTATACCCGTTGGTTTAAATTTAATATTAATCATGTAACATCCTATGGGTTGCCTTCTTCCTATACAGGTTACAATATCATCTTTCTTATTTTTTGATATAGCATATCCATAGGCTACACTGGCATTGGCACAGTTCAATACGTTAACAACGTAATCATTTGCGAGCGGGTCTTTGGCTAACAAACGCTGAGTAGTTTTTACCAGAAAGTCGGGTTGAAAAGTAAAAGCATTCTCAAAACTAATTTGGTATTCATTTTCGGCGATCTTTTTTACTGGAAGTACCCGCGATGTACTGTCGCCCGACTGAAGGAGTATTTCATGTCCGATTCGGCGAAGCAAAACTTCTCTTCTGGCAAAATCGAAGTCATCATTGCCGGTCATACTGAAAGCCACGCAGATTATAGAGATAAACAAGAATAGTAGTAATCCGCCCAGGTGCTTTCGTTTCCCGGAGAGGAGATTTCGGCTATCAGACATACTATTTACGATTTATTTACAAAGGTTACATTTTTATTTACAATCCAAATTTCTCAAGCGAAAAATATCAAATTAGATTCGCCGGATCAATTTTGATAGAATATGAAAAATAAAAGAAATGCCTTAAACGGATCTAATTTATCAGTAGATAGTTCTATGTTAATTAAAACCTACAAAAAATATGAAAAAAGTTATTTATGCGCTGATTTTACCGCTGGTTGTAGTAAGTGGGTTAGTATTTGCTAATCGCGAAATCAAAAATGAAACTTCTAAAAATTCCACCCCAAAGCCAATCTCTGCTGCTGAAAGGGAAGCCTATTTGAAACAATGGGAGGCGACCCCTGAAGGTATAATGTACAAAAAGTGGGAAGCGTCTCCGGCAGGTAAAAAAGTGTTTGCCGCTGAAGATAAAATAAGGAAGCACATTAAAGATTATACCAATATGGAGGCTGTTGTAACCTCTCTTTGTCTTCCGCCAGGCTCAAGATTAGGTTTCGGAGTAATGGCCAGGATTAATGGTGACGATTATATTGTAAAATTTGAGCCGGAAAAGTCTCAACTTGAGCAATTGCATAGCCTGAAAATTAACGACAAAATAATTATAAGAAGCCATAGCGTTTCGCACGCGCCCAAGTATTCATATCCAATAGTATGGGGCGACTATGTAGAACGAGATAGTAAAGTAATTTTTAAACGTGTCCCTCGCAAAGGCGGTTGCTGAGTAAATAAATTATGAAATACATTCATGTATATGCTTTGTTCCTGATGTCTGTTTTTTGCACTTCCTGTGGAGGACAAAACAAAACAGACTTTCCAAAAGAAAATATCAAATCCGAAATCAATGACATAGTTACTTCCACCGGATTTAATGAACGTAATATTCACGAGTATACTGATTCTAACGGTAAGAGCCTAATCATACAAAACGGCTTACCAAAGGGTGGACAAAAATACACTGACCCTAATGGCGATGTATATGGTTATGCTATATTTTGGACTGGAATAATCAATGAAACAGATAATCACCTTGAATTGAAGATTGACTTTCCTGTAGATTCATATGAGGTTCCGTGGTTACCCTGTAAATACTATAAAGTATTGGTTCCACCCGATACAATGACAATTGACAAAGAACCATTGTATGACTATGGTCTGACAGGTTTAAAATCTTTTTTAGATAATAGTATTCATAAGCCGTCATCTTTAAAAAGAACTATTAACCCAAAAGAATCGAGTGGTTTTTATGTTGTAATACTTAGCCTGAGGACTGAAGGAGCACCTGGTGGCATATTGCGAACAGGACTTAGTCTAAAGGGGCAAAATCTTTTTTATAGAATTTCACTATACGCCAGCACGGCAGGACTACCATTAATTAGCGAAAAAGAAATTGATTGTGGAAGTATTAATTTAAAAAATTTGATGTTAACGAAATAAATATAAAGCCAGGGGACAACAACGTGTTTAAGGAATAGTGGGGTTCGAAGATAAAAAAGGAAACATCTGGACTACTGGCGAATCAATGTAGCGGGAAAACAACTTAATATCTCTCACTTTGGTCCAAGTATATAAGAAGTTTCGTTAGGCCAACAGCGGGGATCTTACTGTGATCACCAAAGAGCGTTTGCAATTTGTACAGGACGAGTTAAATGAAAGAACAAGAAGAACACTTGATTACAGAACGCCGTTGGAAGTATTTAGCGAAATAATTTTAGACAAAATGAGTTAATCTGTTTCCCTTTGATTACTAAAACAAAACTACATTTGATAACGAGCATTGCATTAGAAATTTGAAACCGCCTGGTGCCGGGAGACTGATATAACAATAATTATTTAAAACAAAAAAATGACAATGAAAATTAAATTCTTCTCACTAATCTTTGCGCTTATAGGCTTATTAAGTTGCAAAACCAGTCAACTGATACACTCATCCAGCCCGGGAAATGAAATGTTTAAGGTGGCAATACTATATCCAAACGGAGAAGGAAAAACTTTTGACATGGAATATTATGAAAATAAACATATGCCTATGGTGGCTGGATTTTTAGGCAAAAATTTAAAATTTTATGAAATCGATAAGGGTATAGCTGGCAGAACGCCAAATGATAAAGTGCCTTATTTGGCTGTTGGTTATTTTTACATAAAGGATGTTGCTGAATATAATAAAGCCATAGCAGAAAATAGAGATGCAGTCATCAATGATTTTAAAAATTATACTAATATTCAGCCTATTGTACAGATAAGTGAAATCAAACATTTGGGTTTCAATAAAGTAAAATAAAGAATAGAAACAGGGTAAAAAAAGCATACTCCATTCCCATGTTTTGGAGCAAGAGTGATGCATGGCTTGAAGCTAAGCTT
Source organism: Chitinophagales bacterium (assembly GCA_038239385.1). Classification (GTDB taxonomy): domain Bacteria; phylum Bacteroidota; class Bacteroidia; order Chitinophagales; family Chitinophagaceae; genus Ginsengibacter. Next base: position 47,858 of record JBBSEV010000001.1, on the reverse strand, counting down.
TCTTGTGCCGTTTAAGAGTAACCAATCTTTATAAAGTCACTCTTAAATTTTCTAAAGCACAATGCGCCAGAAAAAAAAGCTGCACTTTAGTCTTTCGCTATCCGGAAATTACAGGATGTTGATCTCACTGCTCTGGCATGATTACGAAATGTCCCGGGCTAAGGCAAATGCTGGCAGGAGAGATTGCGCAGAGGGGAAAAATCGATCGTATATTTATATTTTATTAAACCAAAAATGTTAAGCTTGCTGATGCTCAGTAAACTACTAGCAAAAAACAAGACCAATCTTTTATACGGAGCGCTGCTGGGCGTTCTTTTTTTCCTGCTCAACTGGCTCGAACTTCGTTTTGTGATTTTTGATCATTCCTTTGAAATATATGTTGGCGCTATCGCAGTCATTTTTACTTCGCTGGGTATCTGGCTTGCTATTAAACTCATCAAACCCAAAGTGGAAAAGGTGGTGGTTGAAAAATACCTGTATGCTGATCCCAATATTCCTTTTACAATAAATGAAGATGTATTGAACGAACTTGGTATAAGTAAACGGGAACTGGAGGTACTGCAACTGATGGCAGAAGGGTTGAGCAACCAGGAGATCGCAAAGAAGTTATTTGTTTCACTCAATACAATCAAAACACATTCTTCAAAAATATTCGAGAAAATGGATGTGCACCGAAGGACACAGGCTGTTGAAAAGGGAAAACGGATAGGCATCATCGCATAAAACATCACTCTTTGGTATGAAAAACAGGTGGTCATGTAAAAAATCACCCGAAAGTATGAGCGTAAAAACAAAATCAAGTTTGATTTTTACGGATCATTCATCAAACCAAAATTTAATCAAATGAAAAAAATTGTTCTTGTTTGCGGAGGTATCGCCGGGCTGATTGTTAGCGCTATGGGTGTGATCTCTACCGCCGTCTTTTGCGCTTCCGGCGATTTCAAAAACGGGATGGTCTATGGCTATGCCAGTATGATCCTTGCGTTTTCCCTGATCTTTGTTGGTATTAAAAACTTCCGTGATAAATACAATAGCGGAGTCGTCAGTTTCGGGAAAGCCTTCAAAGTGGGTCTCTTCATCACGTTGATCGCATCCACTTTTTACGTAATTAGCTGGCTGATCAATTTCCATTTTTTTATGCCTGATTTCTATCATAAATATGCTATCCGCATACTCGGGCAGCTAAAAGCCAGCGGAGCAAATGCCACCACGATCGCTGAGAAAACAGCAGAGATGACAAAAATGACGGAATGGTCGAAAAACGAATTTTTTGTCATCATAATGACCTATGTGGAAATACTTCCTGTCGGGTTGATTATAACGGTGATTGCTGCGCTTATTTTAAAAAGGAAGAATGTCAAAACACAAACAGAAACCGTATAAACAGTCACCAATATGAATATTATTTTAACGAGTGTCACGATCGACAACCAGTACAAAGCTTTAAAATTTTATACAGAAATATTGGGCTTTATTAAAAAGAAAGACATACCCATGGGCGAACACAAATGGCTCACGGTTGTTGCTCCCGGTAATGGGAATGGTGTGGAGTTATTATTGGAACCAATGGGTTTTGAACCGGCAAAGATCTATCGGAAACAATTGTTTGATGCGGGTATCCCTGCTGCTGTATTTGGTACCGATGATATTCAGCAGGAATATGAAAGATTGGAAAAACTGGGTGTTGTTTCAAATCAAAACCCAAAGCTATGGGGCCGGTAATTGTTGCTGTATTTGAAGATACCTGTGGTAATTTGATACAGATGATACAGGGATAATAAGTAGTTAATAATTAAGGCTTAAATAAAACGGTTGAATTATTAACTATTAACTCTTTCAGCAGATCAAGCCGCTCGTTAACGGCAAGCGTAACGAACAACATTATAAACTACAAATATTCACACAAAATGAAAAAGACATCATTAATAGTTTTAGTTATTACAGCATCTTTTCTTTCAGGTTTCGCATTTAAGACAATAATTACAAAACAAAATAAAACAACAACAATGAAAAAAGTAACAGGTATTGGCGGCATTTTTTTTAAATGCAAAGACCCTAAAAAAATGACAGAATGGTATAAAAATAATCTTGGGTTAGATACAAACCCATATGGGGGAGCAACTTTTGAGTGGCATGAAGGGGCAGACAGCACAAAGAAAGGACAAACACAATGGCAACCGTTTCCTGAAACCACCAAATACTTCGAACCTTCAACAAACGACTTTATGATAAATTACAGGGTTGAAAACCTGGAAGCTCTTGTTGAGGAATTAAAAAAGAACGGTGTAACCATTGTAGACAATATCGAAACCGTTGACTACGGTAAATTTGTACATATCCTTGACGCAGAAGGAAACAAAGTTGAATTGTGGGAACCCACTGATTGAGTATGACAAATTAATTGTTAGCAGCAACCATTTATGACAGTCCGTGAATAGAAACATAATTTTCATATTGATAGCAATTTTTATTCTTGCAATTGCAGGAACATTTGTATTTGCTCAAAAAGAAAAATTCACAGACGTCCGATTTATTAGTTACGTAGTTGACACAAAAAAACAAGACATTAAAATTTATTGGAAGGATGACAAACAGGAAAATTTCAAAAGTATTCTGAATTTAAAATCATGGCTTAACAACAAACATCAAAGGCTGTTATTTGCAATGAATGGAGGAATGTACAAGCAAGACAACTCACCTCAAGGACTTTTCATAGAAAATCAAAAAGAAGTAACCCCTTTGGACACAGCAAACGAAAATGGAAATTTCTATTTAAAACCCAACGGCGTATTCTACACAACGACCAATAACATTCCAATAATTTGCAGTACGACAAACTTTAGGAACAACGGACAAATAAAATATGCAACTCAATCAGGACCTATGCTGGTTATTAATGGACAAATTCATCCTGCATTTAAAGAAGGTTCGACAAACTTGAATATAAGGAATGGTGTCGGTATTTTGCCAGACAACAAAATCATCTTTGCAATGTCAAAAAAGGAAATCAACTTTTATGACTTCGCAAATTATTTCAAAAATCTTGGTTGCATAAATGCATTGTATTTAGATGGACTTGTATCACGAACATATTTACCAGAAAAAGAGTGGACACAAACTGATGGAAATTTTGGGGTTATCATCGGTGTGACAAAGCGTTTAAACTAAATATGGTGTGCTTCTTGGTCCCAGCCGAGTCTCGCAGAGGACCAGCGCGTGGAGAGTAACAATAATTATTTTGACTTGCTCAAATCAATATCCATCATCGGTTCAAAGCAATACCTTTATGCTCGTCGAGTCCTCTGCGAGAGACTCGGCTGTGACAAAGTTGCGTATTATTACACAGTAATTATGAAGGTACTAATTATCATACTCACATTCGGACTGGCTTGTTGTAGTTCGTCAAAGCCGTTATCTAAGAGTATCGAAAAAGTATACATCATTGAGCCTGGCAGAGGAACAAATCAATTATATATCGGGACGACAAAAATTACATCTGCATTTGCGTTACTTGGAAAAAATGATACGTTGTCTGAAAAAATCATTGATGGGATAGATTCTGCTTTTGTTATCTACAATTACGAATATATTAAACTTGGATTAACAATTATCTCTCCTTCTATCGTTGAATCTAAAGGCCAAGACTTAGACAACTCTTTAATACAAAGTATTTATTTTAATACTCTCGCAAAAGCGAAGACTATAAATGGGATTGTTTTAAATAAGTCCACTCTCGAGGAAGTTCTCCAATTGTTTAATAAACCTGATGATCAGGATAGGTACGCTGATGTTACAATTTTACATTATCGTAAAAGAGGTATTTCATTTATCATCGAAAATGCTCTTAATTCAGTTACAGGTATTGAAGTTTATAAAGAAAATGGGCATAGTAGTCATTTGTAGGCTATGACAGTCATATATTATTTTTATGAATGCCGGTTTTGGCGAAGAGTAAATGCCCTCGTTTTGGCGCAAGAGTGACGCATAGCCTGCAGCTAAGCTTTCTTGTGCCGTTTAAGATTAACCAATCTTTTATAAAGTCACTCTTAAATTTTCTAAAGCAAAGATGCCAGAAAACAAAAGCTGCACCTCAGCCTTTTGCTATCCGGGGTTAAGAACTATTAATATAATTCAAGAAGTCGGGTGACCATACTCATTAGGAAGATAAATAGTATTATGGAACTACCCTTAAACATATCTACCGTTAGCGCATAATGCGAATGCTGCGTTGTAATGAACTTCCTTATTTTTTTTAATCTCAGTAGCTATAACATGCAAGTCTTTGTTACCGATATTTTTTAAGGCATGGGGAGTTAAAGGCTCAGACCAAATTACTTTTCCTGAAAGTGATTCCATAGAATGGCTTCGTGAGTCGAGAAGAACATTATAATCTTTATCGTATCTCACAAAATCTGACCAACTCAATATATACAATGATGCAGGCCATTTGTGAGTATGTATTTCTGTGGTATCACCAGGTGAAATGAATGCGTCAATAATACGGACGCTTTCATTTTTATATAATAATTTATGATGCTTTGGAGCAGCTATTAATGAATCTAAATCTTCTGGCCAGGTCCATTCGTTTTATATAATGTTTTGCATACACTAACGCTTATACGTCCCTATATTCTTAGTTAATTTCTCTATTTATATATTACTTCAAATGATATATAAGTTTGCAAATTATTAAGCGTAACTTATAGAGATAGCTGAAACGATTTCTTTTGAAATCACAAAAATATTTATCCGGCTTTTTACATGGGTGTAAGAAAATGGTAATCCAATAAACACCTGGAAGAGTTGAGAAATCACGCCTAATGCCCATTTACAATGGGCATTTTTATTCTACTATGCCATCCAAAGTCCCGTTAAATGAGAACTTTTGCATTCAGAATCTTTCAATCTTTTTCCTTTCAAAAAATATTAATCTGCAACATCATCCCTTCTGATTGTTGCAACTTGTCGGGGTCGGGTTGATAGGTGACTGCCTTAGTGCTTGATGGCTTTCCTTTTATAAGTGCACACTTTTATTTTAGGTCACTTAGTTTTGAAGCTTCTCTTTAAATTTCTATCGGTAATTTTCTTTTCCAAATAAATTACCAGAGAAATTCCAACTGTATATGCAATTAAATCAATCCATTCAAAAGAGTTCCCCATAATTATCCGTGCGATTTTAGAGCTCCCAAGTCCGAGCCGGTTTACGATATGAAAGTACTGTAAAGTTTCAACTGCATATGAAAATACCAGCACAAATAATGCCGTTGCAAAAACTGGCGTGTGAAGGAATGATTTTATAAAACAATAGATCAATATTACCACTAAAAGGTCTCCCACGTAAGGCCGAATGATTTGATCGTGTGCAAATTGGGCAATAAGGATTTCGATTCCAAATATCAGTACTGCCAAAACAAAGTAATGTCTATTAAATTTTAGTACCCTCATATTAATAAACTGTCAATAAATTATGTCACCTTAAAAATTTAGGTCAACAATTTTTTTAATTCTAAATCATCTTTGGCTATGTTTCCTGGGTTTGTTTTTTATTATCCATTTAAAGTTATTCAACTTTAAGATTACTAAGCATTAAGAATATTTACTATTCATTTTCTTTTTAAATGCAAATATCTTTCAGGTGCCTTTACGCTGAAATTCCTATACGAAGTTTGTAACTCTTACTAAACAAATACCTCCTCCGCTCAAAACCGGACACCACCGTATCAAAACCGTACACTCAGCTAATATAATCGGCTCCTAAATCCTTCATTACCAAAAGATAAGTTCGCGGCAACATTTTGGAGAGGCTATGAAGGCGACTAATAAATAAAAATTTATGTTCAAAAATTATTTAAAAATTGCATGGCGGAACATAAAAAAGAACAAAGGTTTTTTCATACTTAATTTTACAGGTCTTTATATCAGCGTGGTAGTTTGTATACTTATTGCGCTGATAATATTACATGAAACGAGCTTTGATAAATCTGCTGATAATACGATCAGCATTTATCGGTTGGCCAATCATTCGACCTCTTCCACAGGTAAAACATTCAGCCCTGTAACACCATACCCGCTTGCATCCGCAATGCGTGCGGCTATGCCTGATGAAAAGCTAATTTCTCAAATTCACTTTCAAAAAGATGACGTAATTTCTTTTGGTGAAAAAAAATTTAAAGAAAAGAATATCATTTTTGCAGACTCCGTTTTTCCCAAACTTTTTTCTTTACCTGTAATAGAAGGAAGCATACGAAGAGCATTGGCAGAACCCGGGTTTGCCATACTTACTCAAAAAACAGCACAACGTTATTTTGGAAAAGACAATGCCGTAGGTAAACGGATAAAACTGGCAAACCTTGTTGACCTTGAAGTTGCTGCAGTAGTGGCTGATGCGCCATCCAACTCACATTTGCCTTATAGTTTACTCGTTTCATATCTATCCTTAAAACCAGCATTTATTGGAGGACTGCCGCTTGATGAATGGGGTGTAAACTCGGATGGGTTTACTTATATTGGCTTATCGGGGAGTAATAAAATAAGGCATACAGAAACCATTCTTGCATCTATCGCCGCTAAATATGCTGAAAAAGACAAGGCTGGTTTTACTACTGAGTATAAGCTGCAGCCATTGTCCGATATTCACTACAATCAATTGTATGCCCAAAGCAATCCTTCCTATACAATCAATTACCAGTATTTGAATTTAATCGGCATTATTGGCTTGTTTCTTATATTGGCGGCCTGTATTAATTATACAAATCTCTCTACAGCGCTTGCTATAAAAAAATCAAAGGAGGTAGGTGTCAGAAAAACTTTGGGCGCAACCCGATCTCACCTGCTAAACCAGTTTTTGTCAGAGACTTTTTTACTTACAGCTTTTGTTTTTATTGCATCTGTTGTTTCAGTTCGCTTCTTCCTTCCTGCCTTGAATAGTTTCCTTGATAAAAATATTCCATTAAGCTGGCTTAACCTTAAAAGTGGCTTCTTCTTGCTAGTCTTATGGATTACTGTTTCATTGCTTTCAGGTTTATACCCTGCATTTGTTTTATCCGGATTCAATCCTATTACTGCTTTAAAGAATAAAATTGTAACTCCAAAAACATCGGCTGTTATGTTGAGGCGTGGGTTGGTGATTTTCCAGTTTTTAACTGCCCAGGTTTTAATAATTGGCGCCATAGTGGTGGCAAAGCAAATGAATTTTATACAATCAAAACCTTTGGGATTCAATAAAGAAAAAGTATTAGATATTAATCTTCCAACCAATAAACCAGAGCAACTGCAAACCCTGCGTAATCAATTGTCGGCCATTCCAGGTATCAGCAGTATAAGCCTTTCTTTAGGAGCGCCTGTTACGGATAATAATGTAAATACCGAATTCAACCGCAAAGAAAAATATGCAAGTGAGCGGATGAATGTGAAAGTAAAAGTGGCGGATAAGGATTATTTAAAAACTTATGGGCTGCAGTTGGCAGCAGGCCGCTGGTTCGATGAAATTGATGAAAGCAAAATAGCCAGCTCAATTCCCGATTCATTAAAGGAGTATGTATTTGTGCTGAATGAAACAGCGGTTAAAGCGCTTGGCTTTGCATCCCCGCAGGAGGCATTGGGTAAGTATGTAACCTTTGGGCTGAATGATATTTCAGCACCTGTTATTGGCGTTATGAAGGATTATCACGTTGCCTCTTTGCATGAACCTATTGCACCTGTGCTAATGATAGAGTTCCCTTTTTTCTATTACAACGCAGGCATAAAATTCGCAAGTGGCTATAGCGCATCCACTCTTTCAGCTATTGAAAAAGCATGGACATCGTTATATCCCCAGCAATTGTTTGAAGCAAATTTTCTTGATGAACATGTTGCCGGTTTATATAAAGAGGAAAAGCGGGCGCAAGAATTATTCAACCTGTTTACTTTTCTTTCTATTGCAATAAATATACTTGGCCTGGTTGGCATGCTCTCTTTTATGATAGAACAAAAAACAAAAGAAATCGGCATACGCAAAGTGCTAGGTGCATCTGTAAAAGACATCTCCTTTATTTTATCAAAAGATTTTTTACGCCTCATTATTATTGCATTCGTAATTGCGGCACCAGTTGCGTGGTATCTCATGAACAAATGGCTGCAGGATTTTGCATACCGTACACCAATAAGCTGGTGGGTTTTTGCGGTGGCTATTTTTTCGGCACTGGTAGTTACCTGTATAGCAGTTGGGTTTCAAACAATCAAAGCAGCAATTGCAAACCCGGTGAATAGTTTAAGAACAGAATAAATCAATTACAATGAAAAAATTAATAATTTGCTTTTTCAGCATTTGTGTTTTACAAACAACTAACACAGTTTTTGCATATTACAAAACTTGCTACAATTATTTTCAGCATGAAGCAGAGGCAGACAAGTTTATTGCCCAACTGCTTGATGTAATTAAAAGCAACGACAAAATAAAAGCCCAGCAATTTGTAGTTGGTAATTATTGCGAACCATGTCTGATGCATACACCTGTTCAAAGCTATGTTTCAGTACTCACTAATCTTCAGAATAATTTTAGCGATTTTACATTGCTTCAAAAGAAAACAAAAGGTTATAAATCTGCAATTATTATCAAGTCAGTAAAAACAGGCAAATTGAAATTAATAAGACTGGAAGTAGATAAAAATGATACTATGAAAATTTTTGAGTTATCTGCAACTGATTTCACCGGAGACCCGGCTACCCCTATTCAATTATAATCAAACTGCAAAAAGATGATTAAACATTATTTCAAAGCGGCTTTTGCAAGCATTATAAAACAAAAGTGGTTATCACTCATAAATATTGTTGGGCTTGCATTTGGTATTTCACTTTGTTTTGTAATAATTACCATTCTTCAGGATCAATTCAGCTTCGATAAATTTCATGCAAATGCAGATCGTATTTACCGCATCAATACACAAGCTTTAAGAGTGAACGGTGAAACTGAAGATTACGCATCTACCGTTTATCCAATGGCAACAACAATAAAAGACAAATTTCCATATGCAAAGAAAGTTGTTCGACTGTCAAGTTTAAATACTGAAATAGCTGACAGTAATAACGTATTTAACTCAGCAGGATTTTTTGCAGATCCGGAATTTTTTCAAGTATTTGGTTTTGATTTGTTGTTTGGAAACAAAGCTGTCGCATTATCAAATCCGTTCAATGTAATACTCACTGAAAGAACTGCTGCAAAAATTTTCAATAATCAAAATCCTGTTGGAAAAATTTTAGAATTAAAAGGTGTGGGAAACTTTACCATTAGCGGTGTTATGAAAGAGCCACCTGGTAAAACACATTTACAATTTGATTTTTTATGTTCCGGGCCTACACTTCCATTACTTGAGAAAGAAAATTTGACTCTGCCTGTAACAAATAACTGGAAAAACTATTATTCTAACTACGTTTATGTACTGCTCAAAAACAAAAGCAACGCAACACAGCTGGAAAATGATTTGGCAGATATTTCTAAAAAGCAATACGCTTCTCTTACATTGGAATCGAGGGATAAAGCATATAAATTTTATCTGCAGCCTTTAAACAAAATCGTTCCCGGCCCCGAACTTTCAAATAATATGGGCAAAGCATTACCGGAAATTTTTTTATGGATGCTTGGTCTGTTTGCAATTGTCATCATTATTTCTGCCTGTTTTAATTATGGAAGTTTATCAGTAGCTCTTTCACTTCGTAAGGCAAAAGAAATTGGCATTCGTAAAACAATCGGCGCCATGCGGTACCAATTGGTGATACAGTTTTTAATTGAGTCAGTTGTTACAACTCTTTTTGCATTTGTTCTTTCAACTTTTATATTTCATTTCTTTTTAAAACCATTTTTCTCAAATCTTTCTTTGGCTAACGACTTTGATATGTCGCTCAACGAGTCAGTCTCATTATATGTTTTATTTTTCCTTTTCAGTTTAATAGTTGCAGTAATATCTGGTGTTTTCCCGGCTTTATATTTATCATCTTTCAAACCTTCGAAAACATTAAAAGACTCAGGCTTATCTAAGTTTTCTCCAAAACTCACGCTGCGTAAAGTATTGCTGGTAACACAGTTCTCAGCCGCCCTTATTTTTTCAATTACGTTAGTGAACCTGATGCGTCAGATGAATTATGTTTTAAATGCTGATTATGGATTTACAAAAGACAATATTCTTAATATAGACTTAGAGGGCAATAATTATGAAACCGTAAAACGGGCTTTTCAATCAAACAAAGACGTACAGCAGGTTTCAGGCATATCGCATAGCCTCGGCACTTTCCGTGACAGAAGAATTGATGTAAGAGTAAATGAAGGCGATGAAAAATTTGCAGCAATGGATTATACCATTGACAAGGATTATATCAGCAACCTTGGCCTTCAATTAATAGCCGGAAAAAATTTCAGTAATGATTTGCCTGCAGACCGCGAATTATTTATAATAGTAAATGAATCTTTTCTGCGGTTTTATCATTTAGGAAATGCCGCAGATGCAATTGGCAAAACTGTAATTCTTGATAATGATAAAAAAGTAACTGTTGGCGGAGTTTTAAAAGACTTTCATTTCAAACCATTTACTTATGCAATTCTCCCGTTGGTTTTCCGGTACAATTTTTCTGATATTACCCAGCTCAATATTAAAATTACAGGAAACAATACTGCAGCAACTATTGCAAGCTTTCAAAAAATATGGCAATCATTTGATAAAGAACATTCCTTTTCATACCGCTTCTTCGATGATGAACTAAAACAAACCTATGCGCCTTATGAAGATATCGTGAAACTAATAAGTATTGTCGCATTAATGAGCGTAACCATTGCATTCCTTGGTTTAATTGCGCTGGTATTTTTTACGCTGCAGCAAAAGTTAAAAGAAGTAAGCATAAGAAAAGTTTTTGGTGCATCGCTTCCGCAACTCTATGCATTATTATCAAAAAGTTTTTTACAGTTATTACTTATTACGGCTTTGCTTGCAATTCCTCTAACTGTTTTTCTCGACAACTTTTTAATGCAGCAGTTTGCATATACAGTGAATCAATCACTCAGTTATATTATTGGCGTTGGCATACTATTGTTGATTTCATTTTTTGCAATTGCAATCCAGGTGTGGAAAGTTGCGATCGCCAACCCGGTGAAGAGTTTGAGAACGGAGTGAAGAACATCTGAACCATGATTAACCGGATTTAAGGATTATCATGATTCAAAAAAATGAAATCAACAAAATTATTTAATCATATAATCCCGGTTCAAATATGTTTAAAAATTATTTCAAAACCGCATTCAGAAATTTATCAAGGCATAAGAGTAATTCTTTTATAAATATTGCAGGGCTGGTCGTGGGGTTCGCGGCGTTCTTGCTGATATTTCTTGTTATTCGATATGAACAAAGCTTTGATGATTTTCATACCAGCAAGAATAACATTTATCGTGTTGTTCGCATCGGCAAAAACCTGGTAAACAGGGAATACAGAACGGGTGTTCCTTTTCCGGTTACACCTGCGCTTCGCAATGAACTTCCCCAGTTAAAAAATGCGGCAGCTATTTTCGGAAATAATAATATGCAGGTAGATGTAAAAGGTACAGATGGCTCTGTTCTTAAAAAATTTAAAGAAGCCAATGTTTTTGTAGCCGAGCCGCAATTTTTCAAAATATTTGATTTTAGTTTGGCAGAAGGTAATTCAAACAATGCTATCTCCGAGCCTAATACTGCATTGCTTACAAAAGATATTGCTTCAAAATATTTCGGTGATTGGAAAGATGCAATGGGTAAAACAATTAATTTATTTGGCTTTGATTTTAAGGTTACCGGCATCTTAAACAATCCACCATCTAACACAGATTTTCCGTTAAGTGTTGTTGTATCTTATGCAACGCTTATTAAGAATGGAGATGGAAATAACTGGGCAAATATATCAGATGGAAATTACTGCTTTGTTCAGCTTAATAATGGGACATCACTTACCCAGGTAAATAAAATGTTAGCTGCGTTTGTTGATAAACGTATTAAGCCGGTTAATCCCGGTTATGATCTTGCACTTCAGCCATTAAAAGAAATTCATTACGATGAACGTTATGGAAATTTTAATGGCCGCACATTCAGTAAAGACCTGATTCTTGCACTTAGTTTAATCGGCTTGTTTTTGTTGATTATTGCCTGTGTAAATTTCATTAATCTTACAACGGCACAAGCTATAAACCGTTCACGTGAGGTTGGTGTAAGAAAAGTATTAGGCGGCAGTCGTTCGCAATTAATATTCCAGTTTTTAGGTGAAACAGGTATTACAACTTTTCTTGCGTTAGCAGGTTCTGTTATTGTTGTTTTCTTTTGTTTGCCTTTTGTAAATAATCTCCTTGAAATTCATTTATCAATTTCTCTTTTACTCAATGCAAATTTTATTTTGTTCCTAACCGGTGCTTTGTTACTGGTTACATTTCTCTCAGGCTTTTATCCCTCGTTGGTGCTATCTGGGTTTAAACCTGTGAATGTTTTAAAAGGTGTTTCCGGCACAAATAATATAAAAGGTATTTCTTTCAGAAGAGCACTGGTTGTTCTTCAGTTTGTAATTGCACAGGCACTTATTATCGGCACGTTGGTAGTTGCATCTCAAATTAACTATTTTAGAAATGCCGACATGGGTTTTAATAAAGATGCCGTAATTAATGCAGGTTTCCCCGGTGATAGTCTTAGCGAAACAAAAACCGGTTTTTTACTAAATGAATTACATAAAATCCCGGGTATTAAAACGGTAAGTTTTAGTGCAACTGCACCTTCCGGAGGTGGCAGCTTTTACACGGATTTGCGTATGATTAGTAATCTTAAAAGCGCAAGCCCTGACATGGTTGTTTGTATGGAACCCGCTGATACCAGCTATTTCAGATTATATAATTTACCGCTTGTTGCAGGCAGAATATATTTTCCTTCTGATACTATTCGTGAATTTGTAGTGAATGAAACAGTAATAAAAAACTTAGGAATTAGAAATACTCAAAGCGCACTCGGGAAACTTATTAATGTAAATGGACAAACCTGCCCTATAGTTGGCGTAATAAAAGACTTTCATATTAATTCTTTGCGGGATGCCATTGGCCCTGTTGTATTAACCACCATAAAGAATTTATATGGAACAGCGAATATTAAAATAGATATGCGCCAGTCAAAAACTGTTATTACTTCCATGCAAAAAATATGGAGTAAATATTTTCCTGACTTTGTTTTTGAATATAGTTTTTTGGATGAGTCAATTGCTGATTATTATAAACAGGAAGCGCAGCTATCTGTATTGTATAAAATATTTTCAGGCATTGCAATTTTTATTTCCTGCCTTGGTTTGTATGGGTTAATTTCTTTTATGTCTGTACAACGCAAAAAAGAAATTGGCATACGCAAAGTATTGGGCGCACCGGTTCGTGATATTGTAATTATGTTATCAAAAGAATTTACTATTCTTATTACAATTGCATTTTTAATTGCATCTCCCATTGCCTGGTATTTCATGCGTCAATGGCTGCAACAATACACTTATCGCATTCCAATAGGGGTGTGGTTTTTCATAACTACCATTTTGTGTTCGTTATTTATTGCGTGGCTAACGGTTGGTTATACTGCAATAAAAGCAGCAATAGCTAATCCTGTAAATAGTTTGAGAAGCGAGTGATTTATACAAAACATTTATATAACGTTCAGCCTTAAACGCAAAATTAATTTATGCTCAAAAACTATTTCAAAACTGCATTCAGAAGTTTGGTAAGAAATAAAATTTACAGCATTATTAACATCGCCGGCCTGGCTGTTGGTATTGCCGTTTGCATGATAATCTTTATCATTATACAATATCAAACAAGCTTCGATAATTTTCACTCAAAGAAAGATCGCACCTATCGTGTGTTAACCGAATATCATAATGTTGATGCAGCAAATATTACTTATGGGAAAGATGTTCCCTTTCCATTGCCCACAGGATTGAAAACGGCTTTTCCTCAAATAGAACAGGTAGCGCCGATTTTTGCAAGCCATGATGATAAGTTACTAATACTGGACGATAACGGAACAACGCTAAAGCAATTTAAAGAAGACAAAGGTGTATTTTTTACAGAGCCCTCATTCTTTAAAATGTTTGATTTCCCGATGCTCGCAGGTTCGTATTCCTCATTAAAAGAACCGAACAATGTATTGCTTACAAAAGAGATTGCAGAAAAATATTTTGGTGACTGGAAAACAGCAATAGGTAAAACCATTAAACTGGAATTAGGCGGCTATATATTCGAGCATGGCGCTGATGAATTAAAAGTGTCAGGTATTCTTGCTACCATACCTGCAAATACAGATTTTCAGCTAAAACTTGTTGTGGCTTATGGAACAGGTTCTACCGGAAGTTTGATGGCAACAAACACCGATTGGGAGGACAGAACAAATTCAGGTTTTGGTTGCTATGTTTTACTGCCGCCGAATGTTTCTGCTGATAATATTAATCAACAGCTAAGCGCATATTCAAGAAAAGTTGAATCGCCTGATGACAAGGATAGTCATACTATACAAACATTAAGCGCGGTGCATTATGATACACAAACAGGTAATTACAGCAACAAAGCAATCAGTCATCAACTGCTCAATGTATTGTGGCTGATTGCAGCATTCATCCTGTTAATTGCCTGCGTAAACTTTATCAACCTCTCCACTGCACAGGCTGTTAATCGTGCAAAAGAGGTTGGCGTAAGAAAAGTTTTGGGCAGTAATAAATCTCAATTGCAACTGCAATTCATCATTGAAACATTTTTGATAGTTGCAGTTGCTGTGATGCTTGCAGCAATTATTACACTTCTTGCATTGCCTTATATAAATCAACTTTTAGAGCTTTCACTTTCATTCAACATACTCAAAAATCCTGCAGCTATTTTATTTCTTCTGACTATAACAATTGTTGTAACCGCACTTGCCGGGTTTTATCCTTCTATTGTTTTATCACGTTTCAATCCGGTTACTGCTTTAAAAAGTAAACTAACAGTCAATACGGCTAAGGGCATTTCATTAAGAAGAGGGTTGGTTGTATTTCAATTCATCATTGCACAGGCACTCATCATTGGAACATTCATCATTGTAAAGCAAATGGATTATTTTATGAATCAACCGTTAGGCTTCGATAAAGATGCCATTGTAAATGTTCCTTTCCGTGTAGATAGTGTTTGGTTTAGTAAGGCGGATTATTTAAGGCAACAATTATTGAGCGTAAACGGCGTGCAGGCAGTAAGCTTTAGTTCCAACACCCCGGTGGAAGATGCTGATAATATATTGAGCACATTCAAATTTGACCATGCAACAAAAGAAGAAGATTTTAAAGCAATTACAAAATTTGCCGATAACGAATATGTGCCGGCTTATAAATTACAACTCGTAGCCGGAAAAAATTTGGAACCTTCTAAATTCACCCAGGAATTTTTAGTGAATGAATCGCTTGTAAAAAGTTTGGGATTTAAAAAGCCGGAAGATATATTGAACAAAGAAATAAGTATATGGGGTGATAAAATAAAATGCCCGGTTGTTGGTGTATTGAAAGATTTTAATGACAGGTCTTTTCGCAATGATGTTGCACCATTGCTTATTACCACAAACAACACCATGTACAGCCAGGCAGGAATAAAACTTTCAACGACAACCATTTCTTCTACGTTGCAATCTGTTAAACAAATATGGGAGCAAACATTTCCCGATTTTGTTTATGAATACAGGTTTCTTGATGATAAAGTTGCGGGTTTTTACGAACAGGAAAATCAGTTAGCGCAGTTATATAAAATTTTTGCAGCAATCGCTATATTCCTTAGCTGTCTTGGGTTGTATGGTTTAGCCTCATTTATGGCAGTGCAGCGCATAAAAGAAGTTGGCATTCGTAAAGTACTTGGTGCTACCGCAGGCAATATCGTTTATTTGTTTTCAAAAGAATTTATCATACTCATTGCAATTGCCTTTGCAGTTGCTACACCCCTTGCATGGTATTTCATGCACCAATGGTTGCAGGATTATGTTTATCGCATCCACATCAGTTGGTGGTTATTTCTTGCCGGAGGTATCGTGTCAATTGCTATTGCATTATTAACGGTAAGCTTCCAGGCAATTAAAGCAGCAATAGCAAACCCTGTGAAGAGTTTGAGAACGGAATAAAAAAAGTGAATGGTGAATGGTCAATAGCTTATACCTAAAACTTATTAATATAACAATGTTTAAAAATTATTTCAAAACAGCACTAAGAAATTTTAGAAAGAATAAACTCACTACGTTTATTAATGTGCTGGGGCTTTCTATTGGCATAAGCGCTGCGCTTATAATTTTTATGATGGTTGAATATGATTTCAGCTTTGATAAATATGAACCAACCAAGGAAAGAATTTATCGTGTAGTAACCAATGGAGATGGATGGAAAAGCCAGGGTGTGCCATCTCCTTTGCATAAGATTGTTCAGCATACTGTTACCGGTATTGAAAATGTCGCACCTCTTTTTCAATATTATGATTGGAATGCAAAAGTTTCTACATCGCAAGGCAATAATAAACCAAGGAAGATTTTTAAAAGCCAGGATTATATTGCTTTTGCAGATAGTAATTATTTCAGCATTTTTCCTCATGAATGGATTTCTGGAAATTCAAAATCATCTTTACAAAATCCTTACTGCCTTGTATTGAGCGAAAGCCGTGCTAAAGAATATTTTCCTAACATACCGGCAGATAAATTGATTGGTAAAACAGTGGCATTTAGTGATACGGTTATTACAACAATCACTGGCGTTGTAAAAGATTTACAAGCAAACACCGATTTTGAAAATAAGGCATTCATTTCATTAAATACTTTATCGGGCAGTCCTCTTAAACAATATTATAATTGGGATGAATGGGGTAACACAAATTCTAATACGCAAATAATAGTAAAACTTTTGCCTGGTGTTTTGCCTGCGCAAATAAACAAACAGCTCGCAGCTATTTTTAAAGAACGTACACCGAGCCCTGATGATGCAAAAACGCTTCATTTTCTTCAGCCGTTAAGCGATGTGCATACCAATCCTGATTATGGCGGAAGCGTAAATAAATCAACCATAACTTATTTAATATTACTCGCCATATTTTTATTATTACTCGGAGCCATTAATTTTATTAATCTATCCACAGCGCATGCAGCAGAAAGGGCAAAAGAAATTGGTATACGAAAAACATTAGGCAGTAAAAAAAGCCAGTTAGTATGGCAGTTTTTATCAGAAACATTTCTGCTTACATTATTTACTGCAATTATTTCTATCGTTATAACACCATTATTATTAAAAGCATTTACGGGGTTTATACCTGATGGTTTGCAGTTTAATTATTTATTCAGCCAGCCATTGGTATGGGTTTTTCTTGTTGCATTAATATTTGTTGTAAGCATTGTAGCAGGTTTATATCCTGCTTTTATTCTTACTAAATTTAATCCGGTATTGGTTTTAAAGAACAGCGTAGTAAACGGCTCTGGCACTTCACGCAGCGCATTGCTTCGCAAAACATTAATCGTTTTCCAGTTTGTAATTGCGCAGGTTTTTATTATCGGGATGATGGTAGTTGATAAACAAATACATTATTCTGTACAAAAAGACATGGGCTTTCGTAAAGATGCTATCATTAATTTTTATGTCCCTTTTGATTTTTATCATCTCAACAACAAGAAATTTATTTTAAAAGATGAAATAAGTAAAATACCTGGAATACAGGAAGTGAGTTTAGGAAATCAATCACCTGCTTTTAGCGGGCAAATGAGTACAGGTATAGATTTTAAAGAAAAAGGGAAAAATTTAAAAATGGATGCTGATGCGAGAAGTGGTGATACTGCTTTTCTAAGTGTTTATAATATAAAATTAATTGCGGGAAGAAACATTATGGCTTCTGATTCTGCTAATGAATTATTGGTGAACGAAACATTAGCAAAGCAGCTTGGTTTTAAGCAACCTTCTGAAGCAGTTGGCCATTTTATACATTATAATGATGCTGATTTACCCATTGTTGGTGTCATGCAGGATTTTAATCTTGCCTCCGTAAGAACCGCTATTCATCCATTAATATATTATGCAGCGCCAAAGTTTGGATATGTAATGCATGTTGCAATGCAACCTAATCCGGCAACATGGAACAGTGCTATAAAAAAAATGCAGGCTGCATGGAAGAATATTTATCCTGATATAGATTTTGAGTATACTTTTTTAGATAAAACTGTTGCTGATTTTTATAAAGAAGATCAGCAACTTTCAACACTGCTAACATGGTCTGCAGGCATTGCTATTTTAATTAGTTGCCTTGGCTTATTAGGCCTTGTAATTTTTATGACGAATAGCCGTATTAAAGAAATCGGTGTTCGAAAAATTCTTGGCGCTTCGGTAAAACAAATCATCACATTGCTATCAGTTGATTTTTTAAAACTGTTGACCATTGCATTTATAATTGCTATTCCCATTGCGTGGTGGCAAACACATAGCTGGCTGCAAAACTTCGCTTATCATACAGAATTAAGCTGGTGGATATTTTTAATAAGCGGCGTTATAATGATAATAGCTGCATTGCTGATTATTTGTTTAAGAGCTGGCAAAGCTGCCATAGCAAATCCTGTAAAGAGTTTGAGAACGGAATAAAATTTAATTATGATAAAGAATTATTTCAAAACCGCATGGCGAAATCTTATTAAAAACAGAGCACACTCACTATTATTCTCAGCGGGGTTTTCATTTCATCGTTTTTGAGGGTAGCATGAAACCCCGATGGCGCAGGGATATTAAATATTTAGAAAGCCAGACGTTGCATTTTCAGCGTCTCTAAAAGCATCGGAGTTTCCTGTGGGAGTTTTTTAGGTTTAAAATTAAAAATTGGAAAAGGTCGCTGAGGTAAAAAGATTCATTCCTTGTACCAGTTATTCTATATCCTTCGCCACCCTTGCAGGTGTATCTTTTCCGCTTACAATACTTTCACTGCTTAGTGCAATGGCCTTTATGATCTCTGCCATGTTATTCATGTCGAGCGTTCCTATCTCGTCACTTTGCTTGTGGTAATTAGGTTCATCGTTTGGCGCCTCGTCCATTTTAGAGGTAGAGATGGTATGTGCAGGTACACCCAACGCGGCAAGTGTTGCATTATCGCTGCGGTAAAATAATTTTTGTTTGGGATAAGGGTCAGGCTCAAAATGAAATTTGGAATTGGCAAGGTTAGCCTGTAATATTTTGCCCATATCACTTTTTTCATAACCGGTAATGTAGGCACTGTTGTTTCCCCATTTGCTTTCGGTGCCTATCATTTCAATGTTGAACATCGCCATCACTTTATCCGCATTCATTTGTTTGCTAAAGTAGCGGCTGCCGAAGCCTCCGATTTCTTCGGCGGTAAAGGCGACAAAAACAAGTGTACGTTCATTATTATGTAATTCACTGAAATATTTTGCCAGCATTATTACAGCAGTGGTGCCTGCAGCATCATCATTGGCGCCGTTATAGATGCTATCATTGTTCTTGTCGGGCTTGCCAATACCGAGGTGGTCGTAGTGGCCTGAGAATACCACGAACTCGTCTTTTTTGGTTTTCCCCGGAATTATTCCTACGACATTTTTTAAATGCTGCGCTGTTAACTCATTTTTAATATGCAGGTTGATGGAAGCAGGATTGAGGTTCGTGCTTAAAATAAATATTTGGGAAACGGCAGAAGAGAATTTTGCATTGCCGGTAAATCTTTGCATTCCCCTGAAGCGTTTGGTATGAGCAGTATCTACCAGCACGATCACATTTTTTTCGGTATCGAAAATGGGGAAAACCATTTTGGAAAAATCATCATCTTTTTTCACCACTACCACATCATAATCCTTTAAAGAATTAATATTTATTTCTTCCAGGGTTGTATTGGCAGCAACATTATTAATTGTCAATGAATCATTCCCCAGCATACCACTCACTTCAACAGGCTTCGCTTTGGTCATAATAAACTCCTGAAAATAAGATGTGCCGTTGCCAAAGAATTGTAAGTTGCTTTTTTTAAATTCCGTCCCAATAAAATCTGCTGCTTTCTCGATACCAGGTGTAAACGTTTTACGGCCCTGCATATCATCTGCAGAAAGTATCTTTTCTACACGTTCCACTTCCGCGGCATTTATTATTTTATCTACCTGCTGCGCAAAAGAAAAGAGGCTCGAAAAGCCGGTGATAAGAACTAAAAGTATTTGCTTCATTTTTGGTTTTAATTACTGATTATGATAGATGATAAAATATTTACGAAGATATATTTTAATGAGTAGGTGTGATTATGAGCAAGTATTGTCCACTCAAATGCGTCAGGCTAAGTAGAGATAAAAATTGAAGATGTTTCAGAGGATTTTCATTTGATTGTGTTTCCCTATTTTATATAACGGCTATGCTTATATGCTACAGTTTATAAAATGTCCGTAGTCACAGACATACGGACAACAGTACTTTTTTATTTATTGTTTACTACGCATAGCTGGGGACGAAATGCGACGGGGAAAAATGTTTAATGTATTTGATTAATGATTTCTTGTGCTGATAATATCGAATGCGCTATGAATATCCCAGAATTTTCCTCCACCTCATGCGATTTCCCTGAGCTATCATAGTCAATCTTGACTTGCGGTAAATACCCACTTATAACTCCTGCAACCTTAAAGATTTTTTGATAGTTGTCGAAATAAATTAGAGGAGCACCTGATAAACCAAATGTATTATTTCCATCTACATAGATGACATCAAACCCCGAGGGATCTGGCAAAATTGCTGATATAACCCCTTTCTTAATTAAAGGAAAGCTCCAGCCATCAAGGGCAACCGTGTTATTTATCTTAAGACCAAGCGGAAACCCGGCAAAAAAACATTCTTGACCGAGTAAAATATTTGCAAATCCGAGATTCAAATTACTGCTAGTTTCAACTGGAATATTGTGCCAAATAACAGCTATATCTATTTTCGAATTTTCGTGAAAATATACTTTGCCAGAATATTCCTTCCAGCCAATGGTATCACTAATGGAAAATGTAATTTTTTGACCATTTAAAACCGACAATGAATCAAATTTCATCCATGTCGTTCCAGTTTTTCCTCTGACTTTTTTGAGATAGCTTTTTTTGAAAAGGTGCTTAGCTGTTATCAGTAAATTTTTACCGTCACTTGTATGATAAAAAAAACCTGTTTGGGTATAACCATCATATTTGATGTTCACTATCCGTCTAAGCAGCCCAACATTTAGAACCTGTAGGTTTTGGCTATTAGAATTAAAAGAAATGGTAGAAAGGAAGAGCGTGTAAAAACAAATAATTTTAATCATGCAGCTAAGATTCATTTTTGTAATTAATCCATAGAAATTTCTGAGATCTTTAAGGATTATCCATCTTAAGAAATTAAAGAGAAGGTACTAATTAAAATGACCACACATCATTGTGTCCCAGCGGGATTTTCATTTTCCTAAAATATTCACGAGTTAAAAGTAAGCAATCGAAAATGAAACCCCGATGCCCACTGTCCAAGCCGAGTCTCCCTTTTGGGGACTCGGCGAGTAAGCTGCTAGAAAAAAATAATTTTAGCCAATTCATTATAAAAGCTTGTAGGTTGAGGTTATTATAATTTAAAGTCTCTTATACATTGGGGTTTTGCGCAAATCTTTTTTATTGGATAGTTAATGCGGTGAAAACCCGATGGGACGTGAACAAGAGTGTGTGTATTACAGAAAGCAGTGGTGAATAATCTTGGTAAATTGTAAGTTAATCACCTCCGGATCAGTTGGGTCCTTGTCCTTCCATATCTCCCTTTCGAAATAAATAATATTTTTTTTCTGCAGATCAAGGATAAAGCAGCTTATCCCTGCTGTTAATGCAATGGGACGACCTCCGACGCCGAAAATAAAACTAGTCACTGCAGCAGCCTCGTAACTATTCGATAAATTTTGCTTGGTTCTTAAGAAGCCCATATTGGATGTACAAAAAACGAAATCAGCATTTGCTGTGCTAAATATATGAATTATTGAATCGGGTATTTTGTAATCACGTACCTGATTGCTTGTATTTAGTTTGTTGTTAAGCTTAATAACAAAATTATTAATTGCTTCTTGCTGCACTGAATCTGGGGAAAAATATTTATGATCAACAGAATCAGGAAATATCTTTTGTAACTGCTTTGAAGCTGTATAAAAAGCTTTAACCGACAGACCGCTGTCAACTTTGTGTTTGCTTCCTTTTCCTATTATAGTTATACGCGAAACCGGTGGTAATACCAGGAATTTTTCTATTTTATCATGGCTTCTTCTGTATACTATTGGATCTAAAACGAAGCTTAGGAGTGGAATTAAAAATAAGAGAAATAAAATTTTTCTTTTCATAAAAAAATAACGTCCCAGCGGAGTTTTCATTTTCATAAAATATTCACGAGTTAAAAGTAAGCATTCGAAAATGAAACCCCGATGCTTGCGGAGAGTTAAAATTATACTTATCGTTCTTCCTTAATTTAGCAGGATGGCCATAAAATATAAGCATTGCGATGTTTATTTTCAATGTACTTCTGCACATAAGTATTAGCGGATGATTCCGCTATAAATTATATGGTGTTGCGATCAGGAGAAAGGATTGAAATATCACCCGGAAGGATATAAAATATTTTTATAAAAAAGATAAATTAACGCTTACTGACAGGACTATTGTAATGGTACCAAAAACCGGTAGCCCACACCTTTAATGGTAATTATTTCCAAAGAAGGATCATCTTTTAAATAACTGCGCAATTTGGTAATGTACACATCAAGCGTGCGTGAATTAAAAAAAGAATCATTATTCCAAAGCATATTCAATATTTCTTTGCGGTCAATTATTTTATTCCTGTTTTCGTACAGCATTTTTAGTAACTCTGTTTCCCTGTATGATAGCTTCCGGTCTTCTTTACCATCATTCAGTAGCTGGCGGTTGAGATGAAAAATATATTTGCCCAGCTTTACATTATCAGTTGTTATCTTTTGGGGCTGATCTGTTTTAAGTCGTAATAAGTTATTGATGCGTACAATCAGCTCTTCCATGCTGAAAGGTTTGCGGATAAAATCATTACCCCCAATAGTAAAACCTTTTACAACATCTTCTGTCTGCGTTTTTGCCGTTAAAAAAATGATTGGAATATTTTTATTCACTCCGCGTATTTCATTTGCAATAGCAAATCCATCTTTATTGGGCAGCATAATATCCAGCACACAAATATCCGGTGATGATTTTTTAAAAGAAGATAAAACTTTGGCGCCGTCGCTCTCCATCGTTACTTCAAAGCCACGGCTTTCCAGGCTTTCTTTCACGATCTTGGCAAGGAACAATTCATCTTCTACATAGAAAACTTTGGTAGTATTCATTTACCTGGTTTGATTGCTTTTTTTATTATTTTCCTGCTATCGCCAAAATCCACTACAGGAACTTCTTTCATGGGCAGCGTGATGATAAACGTACTGCCTTTACCCCGTTCACTTTCCACTACAATATATCCCATGTGGCTCGCTATTATTTCTTTTACATAACTTAACCCGAGTCCATAACCTTTAATATTATGCCTGTCACCGTCGGGTACCCTAAAAAATTTATCAAATACTTTCGCCTTGTATTCTTTATCAATCCCATGCCCGTTATCACTAACTTTTAATTCAAGAATATTTTGCAGCGGTGAAGAAAGTTGTATGGCAATTAAAGGATTTTCAGAACTATATTTTAATGCATTATCCAACAGGTTATACAATACACTCGTCATGTGTAGCCTGTCAGCTTCTATTGTAAAATTATCTCCGGAAGTTGCTACATTTACTTCAGCATGTTGCTGTTCAAATTGCGGTTTCATTATCTGCATTACCTCATTCACCAACTGCCGCATATCAACCATTTCTTTTTTTAACTCAACCGTTTTATTCTCAAACATAGAGATCTTTAATACCTTATCAACGAGCAAGCCCAGGCGCTGCAACTCCGATGCTGAAATATCAAGGTATTCTTTTGTTTTCTGCGGATCATGTGCTGCATCAAAATTTCTTAAAGCCTCGATAGCAACTCCCACTGTTGCAATGGGTGTTTTTAACTCATGCGTTATATTACTGATGAATTCATTCTTAATCGCTGCCAGCCTGCGCTGCCGCATAAGATTACGATACAGCAACATAAAAGAAAGAATGGTGAGGCCGACAAGAAAAATGGAAAATAAAATGGGTGTTGCAATTCTTTTTATTAAATAAGAAAATGTATTTCCCAATTCAAGATGATAGGTTTTAGGATGCGCAAAGCCAATTGTAACACTTGAAAGATCAGGTCCCCATTCCCCTTTGGCAACAGAGTCAATTTTTGTGATGAAAAAAGGAACTACTGTTTTATCCTGCTTTAGCCGCTCGGTAAGTAATTGGTTTATTTCAGAAACTTTTATGGAATCCTGCAATGAATCAACTCCATATAAAAATTTAAAGAACTTATTCTTTTTCCCGATTAATGAATCATCTTTCGTTATAAAAGAATCAGAATGGTAGAGCATTTTCCCATTCCCCGTTGAAATAACAGTTGTCAATTTTTTCAGCTCCGAATCATTTTTTGTTTTATCACGTATGGCATTTACCATTGTGATAATTTCTTCAGGCGGTATATCCCCGGAACTTATCTTCATGTCTTCAGAGGTTGTGACATCGTGGTCAACCATAATCCGCATGCGGGTTTTGTGCGTGGAGTCAATATCGGAAAGATCGTCAATTTTTAGCTTTACAGCCTGCAGGTGTCTCACTGTTTCCTGGAAATCAATATTGGTCTTTATCTGCAAACTTCTTTTTTCACGGTCGTAGTTATTTTTTAACCAATAGACCTGGAACCCCACAACCAATAGTATTGAGAGCAGCATTAAAACAGGATCAGGTATAATGGCTCGACGTTTCATTGATGAACAAATTTAATTATTCATTTCCGCCAAAGGCAATCGTATTAACCTTTATTAACCTTAAAGAAAGGTGAGTTAACTTACTACCATACTTTGCTTTTTTAGCTTTGGCTAAAAATAAAAATCATGAAGAAATTATTTATTGCGGCCTGTACGATTTTATTACTAAACAATGTACGGGCTCAACAAACATCAGGCACGGTAACCTATGTGCGAACCATGCAAATGCAAATGCACATAGTAGATGATCAACAAGGCGAAAAGACAATACCTCAAAGCCGGACTGATAAATTTGAATTGAACTTTGGCAATAACAAAAGCCTATGGAAAAAGGCTGACGAAGAAATGGAAAACGATGAATTGGGTGGCAACGGAAATGGAGTACATATTAGAATGATCGGAGGCGGACAGGATGATGTAAGCTATTGCAATTTTGACCTGGCAAAAAAAGTTGATCAACGTGACATGTTTGAAAAAAAATTTATTGTTACGGATAGCATTAAAAAACTGGACTGGAAACTAACTGGTGAAACGCAAACTTTGCTTGGACATGTTTGTCAAAAAGCAATTGCAGAACGTCCCGTAAAAAGAATGACGATGAGTATGGATAATGGCAAAATGGAACGCAAGGAAGTGGATGATACTGCTAAATTAGTCGCCTGGTTTACGACAGATATACCCGTGCCTGCAGGACCTGAAGTAGCCGGTCAATTGCCGGGCCTTATTCTAATGCTGGATATGGGTGATGGAAGAACGGTTTATAAAGCCACTGAAATAAGTGACAAGGTAAAACTGGATGACATAAAGGAACCTGTTAAAGGAAAGAAAGTGACACCAGACGAATTCAGGGCAGAAACCAATAAGATGATGGACGAGATGCAGGAAAACCATCCGGGTGGTAATAGAACTATAAGGGTGCAGAATTAAGCAAGTTTTAAAATAAATTTAAAGCCATGCGATGCGTGGCTTTTTTCGTGTAATCCATACCGTTATGATCTGTAATAAGATGCTGTAATTTAAAATGAGTTCGGGATAAAGAACAATATTCTCCATGGGAGCTATCACCTGTTGGCCAATTTCTTTGATAATCTTATCGCTTTGTCAATATCATAAGTTAAGCAAGTGCAGTGTAAAATAGATATAACTAATAAATAATAATAAGGTGGCTTATTATTACTTTAAATTTTTCTATTAAGGTTACATTCGGCTTGAAACCTTAGTAGAAACCAAACCTTTTTTTATCACCTTATTACCTTATCCTTAACTTAAATGCATTAACCAAAGGGGTGCACTTTTTCAAGCCTGAAAACCTGACGGATGGGCAGGGTCAAAAATAATTATTAAATAAAAAGTGGAAATTAAAAACCCAGAGAGATAGCATCTAAAAAGTAAAATAGCAATGATCTGATATTACGAACACTTTAATTTTATTACATCATTTCATTATGATGCGCATACCACCACCTTTATTAGCACTGTTTAATCCGGTTTTACTTAAACTGTAAGTAAAACCCAGCAGGAAGAAACGGCGAAGGCCATTGATGCGTTTGTCTTCGATATAATTCTGAGTAGTGCTTCGGCTGACGCCGGTATTTTGATTGAGAATATCATTTACAGAGAATTTGATTTCTCCCCTCTTAAATTTTAAAAACTGCTTGCTGATGCCTGCGTTCCATAAAGGAATGTTCGCATTATATCCATCAGCATATTGATTGCTGATATAATAATTAAAATCGGTAGCTATATAAAAACTTTTAGGTAATTGCCAGCTAAAGTCTGTGCCATATTGTTGTGTTGTATAGTTAGTATTTGCGGCTGACTGCACTGAATAATTTGCACGGTAAAAATTAACTCCGGCATTAAGGGACACATTTATTTTATCAGTTGGGTTCATATCCAGGCGCCAATTTGGCCCTAATGATGTAGTGTTGATGGTATTCAATAAGGCATTGGTAAATTGTTTGTTGCGGCTGCTGGAGATGTTGGAGCTAAGTTCCATATCACCTTCCAGGAATCGTACCGGGAAGCCCCAGCTAACGGTGCCATTGATGTTATACACGCCGTTTACATTCGTGTAAGTAGTGCTGTCTTTACCGAAAGGTAATAGGGTTGTATAATCCACAATTTTATTTTGTGTTTGCTGCATATTGGCAAAAACAAAAAAGTTATGATTCTTAAACGGATTGATGAATGCCATATTCAAGTGCAGCGTATGAATGTATTCCTGTTTCAGGTTTACATTACCCTGTATTATGTGAAGCGGATCGCTTACATCAGCTACAGGCTGCATTTGTGATACGGATGGCTGGTTGCTGCTGGTGCTATAATTAACAGTTATATTTTTAAATTTTGAAAAGAAATATTCAAACCTCGCCATAGGTAAAATATTATTGAAGCGGGTGTTGATCAATGTATCTTTTACTCCACCGGTTACCTTACCCTGCAGGTTAGCCTGTTGCAGGCTGAAGCCAACAGCATAATTATATTTATGAGTTTGCTTACGCAAACGGATACCCGCATTAGTATAGTTGTACCTGTTTTCAAAATTATTGGTAAGGCTTTTATTCAAGTGATCATACTTCCCGTTCAGGGCGTTAAGATCATAGGTGGTTTTTTCTGAAGTACTTTTACTGTTGCTGTTACCTGCGCTAAATTCCAGCAATGAATGTTTAGATAACGGTTCCGTATATACGACACGCATGTTATAACTCTTCAGATCATTTCCCATTTTATTTTTTTGATCTAATGAATCCGTTTGGAATGGAGTTGATAAAGCGTCATAATAATTGGTAATGGATTGTAACGAACCGTAACTTGTGCTGTTATTCAAATTGGTTTGAAGATTAAAAGATAACGTTCTTGCTCTCTTCCTGAATTTTTTCCTGAACAATATTGCATTGCTGAAATTATATCCTTCACTGTTCGATAAGTTATTGCTAAAGCCATCATTACTTTTATTACCACCTTCTGAAAGTGTATTAAAATCGGAGCGGCTGGTATTATTTGTTTTCTGGTAACTAAGTGATGGTGATATTTTAATATCAGTAAAAGAATCAATTTGATAATCGGCGTTCAGGTTGAGGCGATGACTATTATTTAAATTGTTGGTATAAGAATTCTGGTTATAAGTATAAGATGAATCGGGAAGAAAGTATTGGCGCTGCAAAGCTGTTTGTCTTACAGGATTGTATCGTGTAAAAAGGTAATTACTTTGCAAATCTGTTTTAGTGCCAATGATATTATTGTAATTAAAGCCGCTGGCCCATGTAGTATTAATGCCACTATTCGCCACACCTAATAAACCTGCTGTCGCATCATTATCATTAATCTGTATATTAATGTCACCTCCTTTTTTTAACTGGCTGGCGGCACCTGTAAAATTCAGTATATCCATAAAGGAAAAGCCTTCAGCATTTGTATTGTTGGCCATTCCAATCACTGACATTTGCCGGACGCCTTTGAAAGAGTTGACATTGAAGCGTCCCTGGTAACGGCCGTTATCCCCGGCACCCGCATTTATTTTTCCGAACAAACCTTTCTTCTTGTCACTTTTTAATTTAAGATTAATGGTCTTTTCACTATTGCCATCATCAAAGCCTGTTAACTGCGCCTGGTCGCTAAGTTTATCATACACCTGTACTTTATCAATTGCATCAGCAGGCAGGTTTTTAGTTGCCACTTTGGGATCGTTACCAAAAAATTCTTTCCCATCTACTAATACTTTTTGAACCTTTTCACCTTGCGCTTTTACAGTGCCATCTTTATTCACTTGTATTCCCGGCAATTTTTTTAGCAGATCTTCCACATTTGCATTAAGCTGCGTTTTGAAAGATCCGGCATTGTATTGAACAGTATCGCCTAAGAGCGTAACAGGAGGAGCTTCAGATTGTATCACTACTTCACTCAACACCATTGTTCTGTCATTCATAACAATCTTTGAAAGGTCTTTGGTTTTGTTTGTATCGTCTATTGTAACATGTTGAACTGAGTTATGATAATTTACATGCGTAACCAGTAAACGGTATTCACCATTTGGTACATTTTTTATTTCAAAATAACCGCTATTGCTGCTCATGGTAAAGCTTATCAACGCTGAGTCTTCCTGCCGCATCAGGGTAAGCGTGGCATTAGCAACAGGCTGTTTGGCGAGCGTATCAAAAAGTGTTCCTTTTACAACGCCATTCTTTTGAGCGATCGCCATTGCGGAAGAAATAATTAATAGCAGCAGGATGCCTGTTTTTCTCATAACCATTTTTTATGATTACGAAAGTATATTCCTTGCTGTACAAAGCGGGTTAACTAATCTTGCTTTAAGGTTAATGAAGGTTAAGAATTGATGACAGACTCCGGGCGGTGCATCATTTTACGAAGAAGAAATTATTAAGCATTTTTAAGCCAAAACACTATAAGAGTTTGCAGGTTGAGATTTATATAATTTAAAGTTTTTATACATCGGGGTTTGATGCAACTTTTTTTATTGGATAGTTAATGCCATAAAACCTCGATGGTAATGTCACCAAGTTAAACGGTAATCATATTCGACTCTTTCATAGTTAGTATATTTTGCTCTATAAACATGCGACCGCGTCGCGGTCGAACTTCCTTAACTAATGACTTTGCCCGATGGAACCTCAGTTAATAAAATCACTCACTCACTAACCTTTCATCGGAAATGTTATCCCATTACCTGTTCAACGCTGCCAATTCTTTTTTACCAGGCACTTTTGTAAATGGCATACGATTAAATTTTATAAATGTTGAAAGTCGGTTGGAGAAGTTGTGTTGTTTATATTTTGAATGATTGAAGTAATCTTTGGTGATGGTTTCAAAATCTTCCGGCTCGCTGCCTGTCAATTTTTTTACAACATCTGTAGGTTGTATGTCAAACCTGTTCATTCGCATTTGCTTATTATAAAAAGTTGCCTGCGCAATAGCAAAGGCATCAAAGCCAAACTCTTTACCAGACATTATTCCGGCTTTTAAAAACAACCACGCAGGTATGTTTATTTTTAAAACTTTCTTCCCACTGACCTTTGAAAATATGGCAGCCATTTCTTTGGATGAAATGGATTTTGATCCTGTTGGAAAAAGTTTTTGACCATAATAAGGTTGCGGATTTTTTAACAGCGCAACAAGGCACCTGCCCATGTCTGCAATAGAGATCCACGGGTTTTTTCCATCACCAAAAGGATTAGGCATAATACCCAATTGCAACACATATTCTGTTATCACAAAAGCATTATCTGCAAAATAGCCCGGCGCAAAATAAACTACATTCAATCCAGATTTTTCTAATAGTTGATAACACTTTCTTATGTCATTCGTCAACGCACTTCCTGTATCACCAAATTCTGCAATCCGTTGCCCCATAAAAACGACGGCGTTAATTTTTGCTTCTTTCGCAGCAGCAATAAACAGCGATACGTCTTCCGGCATTCCGGGTTTATAAGGATAACAATAGTAAACATTTGTGATGCCTTCCATTGCCGCCGTTAATTGATGATAATTATTGAATTCGCCTATCGCTATTTCTGCGCCAAGATTTTCTAATTCCAATGCTTTCTGATTTTTTGAACGCACATAAATTCTTACGAAATATTTTTCCTTTAATAATTGCACAGCAGTTGCATAGCCGGTTTTTCCTGTGGCCAGGGTGATTAATATTTTCTTTTCCATTTTGTATTTTTTTAATGATGATTAAATTTCGATGATTAAACCAATCCTTTCACAGCCAGCGTTTCACTGTGTTTTTATAAGCCTTGTATTCCTCTCCGAATTTTTGAATAAGGTATTTTTCCTCCCTTTCAACAATGCCTTTTTGCACGATGAATAATAAGGGTATAAGCAATAAAAATCCCCACCACGAATTTGTCATAATCAAAACAGAAATGAAAATCAGGGTGAAGGAAATATAGATCGGGTTGCGGGTGTATTTATAAATTCCGTTTGTTACAATCATGGTCGTAGTACCCGATGGATTGACGGTTGTTTTATGAATTGCAAGTGCTTTCACTGCACGCCTCAATAGCACAATTGCAATTATTAATAAAACAATTGCGATAGTAAATGCCATGTAAAAAGGCAATAAGGCAACGGGAAAATATATCCAATTGTTACACTTATCGCTATTGCACAAATAAAAAGTAGTGGAGGAAAAATGATAACATTTGCTTTATCATTTTTAAAAGTTATTTCATTATTCATTGCTCTAAAATTGAAACACAAAATTAGAGAAGTGTAAATTTCGAGCATACGCCAAATGGCGTGAAATCAAAGAAAGCAATTATTTTTTTGCGAATTCATTTCTTATCCGGCTTAATGATCTTTCGCTGATGCCGAGGTAAGAGGCGATATGCTTTAGCTGTGCATATTGAAAGATCTCTTTACCGGTTTTCATTAAATTTTGGTAACGATCTTCGGCGCTGGTGTTAATCATAGCAAGGGTTCGCTGCTTGTAAGCAACAAATTCCGTTACGATCATTTGCCTACCGAATTCCCTGAATTCAGGCACGGAATGAAAGAGGGAATTTAATTTATCAAACGTTGTATAATATCCTTTGCAGTTGGTGACCGCTTGTATATTTTCAGTAGATGGAATGCGAAGGAAAAAAGACGATGCATCAAAAACAACTCTGCCGGAAGAATAAAAATAAGTGGTGACATCATTACCTTCCATATCAAAAGTAAAAGCCCTTAAAAATCCTTCTGCCAAATAAAAATAACCGCTCACTTTCCCTTCTTTTAAAAGATAATCGCCTTTTGCAAATTCTCTTTCATCAAATTGTTCCGCAATCATTTCTAACGATTGTGCGGACACGGGAATGTTTGGAATATTATGCTGAATAAAAGTTATTAGCGGTTCTTTGTTCATTACATAAAAAAATTTTGTTCGTAATTAACCTTACACCAACACAGCTTCCTTATTATACCTACTCCTGTATTCCAGTGGCGACATGCCCGTAATTTTTCTAAACACTTCACGAAATGCTTTCACATCTGAATAGCCCACTTCATACATTACTTCATTGATGGTTTTGCGACTGCCTTCAAACGCTTTTTTCGCAGATTCAATTTTTACCCGTTGCATATATTCAACAGGCGTGTTGCCGGTGGCTTTTATAAATCTACGGTCAAAGTTCCTGCGGCCAACTGAAAATTTGGAAGACATCTCTTCTACAGATATTTTTTCTTCAATATTGCTCTCAATAAATTTCTGGGCTTGCTGCACCATTTCATCTCCATGCTGTTTCTGACCGGTAAAAATGCTGAAGGCTGATTGACTGTTTCGGTCTAATTCAATCTGCAACACTTTGGAACAATAAATGGCTGTTTGCCTGTCGTAATATTTTTCTACAAGATAAATTACCAGGTTTAAAAAAGAGTATGCTCCGCCGTTAGTATAGATGCCGTTTTCATCGGTAATTAATTTATCCGCCTGTAAATTCACTTTCGGATACATCTCTCTAAAAGTATTGCCTAGCGACCAATGCGTAGAACAACTTCTTCCATCCAAAATGCCCGTAGCCGCTAAAATAAAAGCACCCGAACACATACTGGCTATCTCAGCTCCTGCCTTGTATTGTTGTATAATCCAATCGAGCATGACCTGGTTACCACTTGTATTTTTTATTGGTAGTGCAGATGGTATGATGATCAGGTTGGTCTTATTAATTGCTGAGATGTGAGTATCCGTTTTTATTGCCACCAAACCCTTTACATATTCTTCTTTGCCCGATGTGCCGGCTACCACTATTTGATGCCGTTGTTTATTGCCTTGCTTTTTCCAATAGTTGTTGGCTTTTGTAAATACTTCAACTGTGCCTACTATACAGGCGACGGTACTCAGGGCGCATTGCTCTTCAGGATATAATATGGTGATATGCTTCATTGATTTTTTTTGGCAAAGATATAAAACAAGGATGTCCAAATCAACCCATCAGATTGTCTATTTTACCACCTGAATTTTATATCATTAGACAATACTTTTACACCACCATTTTAAACAATTGAATCAAAAAATATATCAATCACTACACTACATAAAAAAACAGGTATGAGTAATTATGAAAAATTTAAACAGTTGCATCATCAGCAAAAACCTTTGATGCTTGCTAATGCATGGAATGTAAAAAGCGCCCAACTTATAGAAAAAGCCGGCTTTGAAGCAATAGGCACATCAAGCGGAGCCATTGCAGATTCGTTAGGTTATCCTGATGGCGAAAAAATTCCATTTAGCGAGTTGCTATACATTGTGCAAAGAATAAAATCGTGTGTCAATATTCCATTGTCAGTAGATATGGAAAGGGGTTACAGCGATGATCTGAATGTATTAAACGATAATATTCAAAAGCTCATAGACATTGGTGTATCAGGCATCAACATGGAAGATGCACAGGGAGAGGAAATCTATCTACGCAAACTGGAAAGCATCAAAAATTATTTGACAAAAACAAATCAACCCCTTTTTATCAATGCACGTACAGATGCCTTTTTACAAAAATTGCCATCGCCTTTGGAAACTACTATCAGAAGGGCAAACCTATACCATGCTGCCGGAGCAGATGGATTGTTTGTTACAGGGGTTTCAGATGTTGCGATTATAAAAGAGATCACTTCATCTGTGTCATTGCCGGTAAATGTAGTTAGTATGCCAGCGGTTTCTGTTGATGCACTAACAGAAAACGGTATAAAAAGAATAAGCATGGCTGTGTTTTTATACAGGGCAACTTATAGTCATCTGGAAAAAGTTGCGGTAGCAGTTAAAAGTGAAAATTCATTTGCACCATTATTTTAAAAGACATCCATAAGTGATAAATAAACAAATACAGAAATTAGAAAAGCTCAGGCACTTTTTATTGAAAGAAATAAGTAGTTTGACAACTGAACAATTAAATGCAATTCCTGGTGGATTTAATAACAATATCATTTGGAATTTAGCACATTTGGTGTCGGCCTCTCAACTAATTTTTTACAAAAGAGCAGAATTGCCGCTAACTATTGACGAGCAATATATCACCCCTTTTCTGCCAGGCTCCACACCCGGGAATTCTATTAGTAAGGAAGACGTTGATGTCATTAAAGAATTATCCATCAGTACCATCGAGGGTATGCAAGCTGATTATGAAAGCCAAAATTTTGGCAATTATAAAAAGTCAGAAAACATAGAAAAGTATTACGGCATCGAAGTGCTAACGATAGAAGATGCGCTGGAATTTTTGCTGTATCATGAAGGATATCACACTGGCAAAATTATCGCATTGAAACACCTGGTATAATTAATTAGAAATCTTTAAACACAAAACTTAAAATTATATGGAACCTCAGCAGGAAGTATTTAGTAGAATGTGCTGGATGCAGAGATAGAATGTTTCGTGAGACACGAACCATGGCCTGGGGATAGTCGCTAAGAAGGCAACAGGAAGAACCGGCAAATGACTAACACACCAGAGACGTCTTTGCGAAAAGTTTTCGGGCTGAGAGTTTGTAGTTGAAAAGTGGCTTTAGAAAACTTTGTGGCAATCTTTTTAAAAATCAGTAAATAAAAATTTATAAAAAATAAACAATAAGATGGCACGAATGATTGCAATTTACAAAACGCCAAAAGACATCGACGCTTTTGATAAACACTATTTTGAAGTACATATTCCGCTGGCAAAAAAACTTCCCGGAATAATAAAGTATGATGTTGGAAGAAGCCCGAGTATTTCAACAACAGGACATTCTGATGTTTATTGCATTGGCACTTTACACTTTGAAAGCCTGGAAGCAATTAAGACTGCATTCGCCTCTCCACAAGGACAAGCATGTGCAGCAGATAGAAAAATTTTAGCGCCCAACAACGATGATGTTCAAATTTATTTGTTTGATACAGTTGAGGTATAGAAAAATTAATTCGCTTTACAAATCAAAAAAAATGAAGAAAACAATTTTACTATCAATAACTGCGGCTCTATTATTTATAAGCTTTAGTGTTTCACAACAAAAATCAAATAACATGGATAATCAAAATTTCACCTCAACCATTCTGGTTGACAAAACACCAATGGAAGCATTCGATGCCATTAAAAATTTCAGAGCCTGGTGGAGCGAGGATATTGAAGGAGAAACAGACAAGCTTGGCGAAACTTTTTTCTATCATTACAAAGATGTTCATCTGAGTAAAATGAAACTTATTGAAATGATTCCCGGTAAAAAATTGGTGTACCAGGTGATAGCCAATGAATTTAATTTCACGAAAGACAAAACTGAATGGGTGAACACGAAATTGATTTTTGATATTTCTACTAAAGGGCCGCAAACAAAAGTAGAATTCACACACGAGGGTCTGGTGCCTGAATATGAATGCTACAGCATATGCAACGATGCGTGGACAGGATTTATTCAAAAAAGCCTGAAGAACCTTATAAATACCGGCAAGGGGGAACCTAATCCCAAAGGCGGTACTAATGAAATAAACGCTGACAATATCAAAAAATGGAACCTCAAAAATTAGATAATGAATAACGAAGGTTCCTTCAGCCCTTGAGTTTCAGCCGAGTTTATCGCAGACGACTCTTGGTGTAGAGAGTGCCAAGATTTATTTGTCCTCAACGTCTCCGGGATTTTCTACAGAACACATATATAAAATAATAAAAACAAATACAGGATAGCTACGCAATAAAGCCTGATTCTATTGACTGCCGGAGGTGCCCGCTTTTCTTAGATAAATCAAAATATTACTTGACCTCTGTAAAATAAATCTTCCCCTCAAAACCGAACGCCAACCGTATCAAAACCGAACACTCCGCCGCCAGGCAACCATTATAAACTGCTAAGAATCAAAACATAAGTTCGTGGCAATATTTTGGAGACAGCATATTGGTTGTAGGTAAGTTATGCCCGGTCGCCAAAAAATTCTAAACTATTTATATGATACATAACTTTTTCAAAACGACATTCCGCAGGCTTTGGAAAAATAAAGGTTATAGCTTCCTTAATATTTTTGGTTTGGCAATTGGTATCTCCTGTGCCGGTTTGATTTTTTTATGGGTGGAAGATGAATTGAACTTCGATCAATCCAATACGAAAAAAGATCAGTTATATTTTGTAAGAGAGAACCAGAAGTATGACACATACACCGCTACGTTTGGTTCTACGCCCGGCGTGTTGGCACCGGCCATACAATCTGAAATTCCGGGTATCGCCAATACATGTCGCATGAATGAAGACAACGCATCAAAGCTTGTTACCATTGGTGATAAAACCATGTATGCCAGTGGACATTACGCAGAGGCATCTGTCTTCAGCATGTTTAGTTTTCCTTTTGTACAAGGCAATGCTGCAAGCGCTTTTAAGCAACTGCATTCAATGGTTATTACAGAAAAAACAGCCCGGAAATTTTTTGACACCGATAAAGACGTGATAGGGAAAACAGTGCGTGTGGACAACAAACAGGATTATGTAATAACAGGCGTATTAAAAAACATTCCTGAAAATTCTTCTGTGCAATTTGAATGGCTGTCGCCTTTCCAGGTATGGTTCGATGCAAGCGATTATGCACATCAATGGGGTAATAATTGTTTAAGCACCTATGTTGAGTTAAAGGCTGGCGTAAATGCGGCAACTGTAAATAAGCTGTTGTATAATTTTATTCAGCAAAGGGAGCCCACTTCTATAGCGCGGCCGTTTTTATTCAGCATGAATGACTGGCACCTGCGCAATGAATTTGATAACGGAAAACAAACAGGTGGCGGAAATATACAATATGTGCATTTATTTTCAATTATTGCATGGATCATTTTATTAATTGCGTGCATCAACTTTATGAACCTTGCTACCGCACGCAGTGAAAAACGTGCAAGAGAAGTTGGCGTAAAAAAAGTATTGGGCGCAGGTAAACGGGATCTCATTTTTCAATTTATCAGCGAGGCATTATTTATGGCTTTGCTTTCAGCAATATTTGCTGTAATAATTATGTGGCTCACTTTACCTGTATTCAATACACTTGTTCAAAAAAATCTATCATTAGGTTTAGGTAATCCACTTCACATAACAGCATTGTTGCTGATAACTTTAATTTGCGGTTTTATTGCCGGCAGCTATCCTTCATTGTATTTATCATCATTTAAGCCAATATTTGTATTAAAAGGTTTAAAGCTGAAAGACAGCAGCGCTGCTATTATACGCAAAGGATTAGTGGTGTTACAATTCAGCATTTCAATTATTCTTATAATAAGCACCATTATTATTTACCAGCAAATACAACATGTAAAAAACAGGAATCTTGGGTTGAATAAAAATAATTTACTGGATATAGGAATGACCGGCGATATGGCAAAAAATTATACGCCAATAAAACAACAGCTTTTAAATACGGATATGGTTGAAAGTGTTGCCCTATCCGATTATACCACTTTATATGGAGGCAATAATACAGGTGGATTAACTTGGGATGGAAAAACCTCAACAGCACAGATATTAATTTCTCCGCGTAATGTATCTCCTGGTTTTTTCAATACCTCAGGCATTAAAATTTTGGAAGGAAGGGATATTACAGTAACAGATAGTGCAATGGTGAATAAAACCATAAACATGGTTATTACTCAAACATTGGAAAAGTTAATGGGCAAAGAAAGTGCATTAGGAAAAACGTTACATTTCGAAGGTGACACCAGCGGCGTACAGGCCCGTGTGGTTGGTGTTGTAAATGATTATGTGTATGGCGATATGTATGGCAAGCCGGATCCTGTAATGTTCTTTTATTGCAAACCTGAAAACGCAAAACGAATGTATGTGCGTTTAAAACCACAGGCTGGTATTGAAAAGTCGCTGGCACAAATACAAAATATTATACAGAAAAATAACCCTGCCTACCCATTTACTTTTCAGTTCGTTGACGACCAGTTTGCGCAAATGTTTTTTATTGAAATGCTCATAAGTAAATTGTCAAGATTGTTTGCGGCACTGGCAATTATTATTTCATGCCTGGGATTGTTTGGTTTGGCTGCTTATACTGCAGAACGCCGCACAAAGGAAATAGGTATTCGCAAAGTGCTTGGTGCAAGCGTTTCAGGCATCACGGGTTTATTATCAAAAGACTTTCTGCAACTGGTTTGTATTGCATGTCTCGTAGCATTTCCCATTGCCTGGTGGGCTATGCACAACTGGCTGCAGGGCTATAAATACAGTATTGATATAAGTTGGTGGATATTTTTAGCGGCTGGTATTTCAGCCATACTGATTGCTTTAATAACTATTAGCTTCCAGGCAATAAAAGCAGCGATAGCAAACCCTGTAAAAAGTTTACGAACTGAATAAAAATTATTTATGATAAAAAATTATTTCAAACTCGCCTTCCGCAATCTTCTGCAACAGAAAGTACTTGCATCTATAAATATTGCAGGGTTATCTATCGGCCTTGCCTGTTTTATTTTATTTCTCTTGTTTGCAGTTAACCAGCTAAGCTTCGACAAGTTTCACAAAAATGCGTCAAATATCTACAGGGCGGTTGAATGGTACCAGGGTATTCCGGGCAGAGAGCCAGGGGGAGAAGCTTTTGGGGGAACCCCGCTCGGCCCCGCAATGAAACAGGACTTTACTGATGTAGAAAATTTTGTTCGTATTCAAACCGGGTTTGATGATAAACTGGTAAAGGTTAATGATAAAACCATTCGCAGTAAAGTATCATTCGCAGACCCACAAATATTTTCTATATTCTCTTTTAAAATAATTCATGGAAATGCAGATGCACTAAATGATCAGCGTAAAATTGTTTTAACCAAACAAAAAGCGTTGCAATTATTTGGTAAAACGAATGTTGTTGGTGAAATAATAAATATTAAAACTGAAGAAGCATTCGAGCCATTTATTGTTGGCGCTGTTACGGAAGATATTCCTCTCAACTCTTCTCTTCAATTTAATATACTGGGCAGTTATCAATATTTATTGGCAAGCAATATGGGGAAAGAAAGTGTTGGCAACTGGCATATGCAAATAGGCAGCGAAACATATGTGCAATTGCGTAAAGAAAGCAAACTAACAAACGAACCTCAACGACTCGCCCAATTTAGGAAAAAATATTATCCGGGCCAAGAAGCTGAATTAAAAAAGGATGGCTTATGGAAAGGCAAAGGCCCACTACCTGTAACATTTCAGTTGCAGCCATTGATGAATATTCATACCAATGCAAAAATTGGGGGGATAGCTAATACTATTGATGCTAAGTATATTTGGATACTTATTGCAATTGCTTCAGGTATATTAATAATTGCGTGCATCAATTTTACAACGCTTGCTATTGGTCGTTCAGCAGGAAGATCAAAAGAAGTTGGTGTAAGAAAAGTAATGGGCGGAAAAAGAAGGCAGTTGATTGGGCAGTTTCTTACCGAGTCTATAATTCTAAGTTTTTTATCGGGAATATTTGCGCTGTTTATAGCCAATTTATTATTACCTCTTTTTAAAGAATTATCGGGAGTTGAAATTTCCTTCTCCTTTTCACAATTTCCTCAACTGATCTGGCTTTTGCTTGCATTAGTTTTAACAACGGGCTTGGTGGCTGGTTTTTATCCGGCCTTGATATTATCTGGCTTTAAACCTATAAACGTTTTAAAAAGTAAACTGCGCTTAGGCGGCTCAAACTTGTTTACTAAGTCGCTGGTTACGCTTCAATTTGTCTTGTCAATTGTATTTATTATTTCTACCGTTGTCATTTTGCAGCAGGTTAAATATATGCGTTCCCAAAACCTGGGCTTTAATAAAGAGAATGTAGTAGTTGTTGATGCAGAAGGAACCGATGCTGCAAAACTATACCCGCTCTTTAAACAAAAATTACAATCGTCTACCGGCATCGCAGGTATTACAGCCTCAGAAATGGGATTGGGTGAAGGCACAGGCCTGATGGGCACTGCGTTTGATTACAAAGGAGAGACAAAAGGCGTAATTGAGTACCCGGTTGATCCAGATTATTTGAAAGTAATGGGAGTAAAAATAATTGCGGGAAGAGATTTTGATCCTTCACTTTCCATAGATACTGTTAACTCTATAATTGTAAATGAAGCATTATTAAGAGACTTTGGATTCACTATAAATAATGCAATAGGACAACAATTATCTGAAAAGAATTTTGAAGGGCCTGACAAGCCAAGAATAATTATAGGTGTTACACAAAATTTTAATTTCGGTAAACTTGATGAGCATGTTCGTTCGCAAATGTTTTATGAGCCTTCAACCTTAAATGCCCGCAAATTTTTTGTGCGTGTAAAACAAGGTGACCCGCAAAAAGCGTTAGCTACAATAAATTCATCATGGAAAAGCGCAGCTGCCGGGTTGCCTTTTCAATATAGTTTTCTTGATGAAAATTTTGATCGCTTTTATAAGATGGAAGAAAGATGGAGTAAGATAGTTGGCTGGGCAGGATCGGTTTCAATTTTCCTTGCATGTCTTGGTTTATTTGGTCTTGCCTCACTAACCGCCATTAACCGAACCAAAGAAATAGGGATACGCAAAGTACTGGGGGCTTCAGTTTCATCAATTGCCGCATTACTATCAAAGAACTTTTTAAAGCTTGTTGTTGTAGCATTAATAATTGCCATTCCTCTTACGTGGTATCTTATGAACAAGTGGCTGGAGTCTTATGCATACAGGATTAATATAAGGTGGGAGGTGTTTGCTGTGATAAGTTTCTTGTCACTATTTGTAGCATTTATTACAGTAAGCTTCCAGGCAATAAAAGCAGCAATAGCAAATCCCATTAAAAGTTTACGAACAGAATAAGTTTAATTATGAATTATGGATGTTTTGACTTTTGACTTATAACATAAAACTTCTCTCATGCTAAAAAATTATTTTAAAATCGCATGTCGCAGCTTTGCAAGAAACAAAAGCTTCACCATTATTAATGTGCTGGGGCTTGGAGTGGGTATTGCAGTTTGTTTATTCATTTTTTTGGTAGTAGAGTTTGAAACAAGCTTCGATAATTTTCATAGTAAAAAAGAAAGGATATACCGTGTGCTCACTGAATTTAAAGATCCTTCCGGGATCAGCCACAGCTCTGGTGTTCCTTCGCCATTGCCTGCCGCATTAAAGCAGGATTTTCCTCAGCTGGAAAAGGTAACTGAAATAGTTAGTGATAATAATACGCAGCTCTCCATAATGGATAATAGCAACCAGCAGGCTGTTAAAAAATTTAAAGAGCAGGATGGAGTATTTTTTACAGATGCAGACTTTTCAAAATCTTTGATTTTAAGTGGTTGTACGGAAATGCTGATAATGCATTTCGTGATCCAAACTCTATTATACTTACTAAAGAATTAGCTGAAAAATATTTTGGCTCTTGGAAAGATGCAATCGGTAAAACAATAAAGCGTAACAACAAAAAGTTGTTGAAGGTTTCAGGTATTCTTGAGAGTATTCCTCCTAATACTGATTTTCAAATTAAAGCAATAGTGCCTGCCGAAAAGCCTCTAACTCAATCAGACGATTGGGTAACAGTGAGCAGTAATCATGTATGTTATGTATTGTTACCGCAAAATTTATCTCCGGATAATTTTAATAAATTTTTCCCTGCTATTGTAAAAAAATATATACCTGCTGAAAGAGTTGCCCAAACCGGCTTTACATTACAATCATTAAAGCAGGTGCATTACGATGCGGATGCAGGCAACTTTCTCGGAAGAACAATATCAACCAGTCTCATAAGCACATTAAAGCTAATAGCACTTTTCATATTGCTGATAGCCTGTGTAAATTTTATTAATCTTTCTACTGCTCAATCTGTAAACAGGGCTAAAGAAGTAAGTATTCGCAAAGTGCTTGGAAGTAATAAAAGCCAGCTCCGGATTCAGTTCCTAGCCGAGACCGTTCTGATCGTTTCATCGGCAGTGATTATTGGTGTACTGTTGGTTACAGTTACGCTGCCTTTTATCAAAACTGTGTTAGACCTTCCCCTGTCAATTAATATTTTCACAAACCCGCAGATCATTATTTTCATTTTGGCCGTTGCTATAGTGGTCATTATTCTTGCAGGTTTTTATCCGGCAATTGTTCTTTCAAAATTTAATCCCGTTACTGCATTAAAAAGTAAGCTTACTTCGGGCAGTACAAAAGGTATTTCATTGCGAAGAGGATTGGTAGTTGCTCAATTTATTATTGCACAGGCATTGATTATTGGAACGCTTATAGTTGTTAAGCAAATGAATTATTTTCAAAATACTTCACCTGGCTATGATAAAGAAGCTGTGCTGAATGTTCCTATTCCCGGCGATAGTTTGGGAAGAAGTAAAATTGATTACCTGAGGACCGCGCTGCTTCAGCGTCCTGAAATTAAAAATGTAAGCTTCAGCTTTAGCCCGCCAA
Source organism: Chitinophagales bacterium (assembly GCA_038239385.1). Taxonomy (GTDB): domain Bacteria; phylum Bacteroidota; class Bacteroidia; order Chitinophagales; family Chitinophagaceae; genus Ginsengibacter. The sequence goes on along the minus strand of JBBSEV010000001.1, from coordinate 5,624 downwards.
GTAACCAGGGTAACTGGTATTCAGATTTTAAATTCGATCACTCTCCAAAGAATACTGACTTTGCCGCTAACCTTAAATGGGCCGATGCAGATTATATCACTATGTACAAAATACCATTAATTGCGGGAAGAAATTATATAAAAGGAGATACAGTAAACGAATTAGTAGTTAATGAAGAATTATTAAAAAAGGTGGGTATTACTGATCCGCAGCAAGCCATTAATAAAGAAATTAATTTTTGGGATGGACAAATGAAAGCGCCGATAGTAGGTGTTATAAAAGATTTTCACTCTCAATCACTGCAGGAAGAAATCTCACCTGTTATTCTTGGCAATAACCAGCAAACATACAGGACCATTAACATAAAGGTGGGACAGCAAAACATGCCCGCTACTCTTGGGTTCATAGAAAAATTATGGACATCTGCCTATCCCGATAATGTATTCGAATACCAGTTTTTGGATGATCGCATTGCAGCATTTTACCGCCAGGAAAAACAGCTTTCACAGTTGTATGAAATATTTGCGGGTATCGCCATTTTCTTAAGCTGTCTTGGCTTATATGGTCTTGCATCTTTCATGGCTGTGCAACGCATAAAAGAAGTTGGTATAAGAAAAGTGCTTGGCGCAAGTGTGCAAAGCGTTATTTATTTATTTTCAAAAGAATTCATTATACTTATTTCCATTGCGTTCATAATCGCCTCACCTGTTGCATGGTATTTTATGCACAAGTGGCTCCAGGATTTTGCATACAAGACTGATATAAGCTGGTGGCTATTCCTTATCGCAGGCATTGCATCATTACTCATTGCATTAATTACAGTAAGCTTCCAGGCCATAAAAGCTGCAATAGCAAATCCAATTAAAAGTTTACGAACAGAATAAACAGCTTTCTAAAAGCAAACTAAAAACAATTACATGTTCAAAAATTATTTTAAAACCGCATGGCGCAATTTGAAGAAGAATAAAACATTTTCTCTTATAAATATTGCCGGACTTTCAATTGGTATGGCCGCATGTTTGTTGATATTGCAGTACGTGAGCTTTCAATTGAGCTATGATCAGTTTAATAAAAATGCAGCTGATATTTATCGCGTTGTTAATGACCGTTATCAAAATGGAAAATTGATACAACACGGCACTATTACCTATTCTGCCATTGGTAAAGCTATGCAGGATGATTTTCCTGAGGTTATACAACATGCCCGTGTTATGCCTTTTGGCAAATCAATAATCTCTTATAACAATAAACGTATAGGTGAGGAAGAGGTAATAGCAGTGGATAATTCATTTATTACAATGTTCTCCTACCCAATGATCGCGGGTGATAAAAAAACTGCGTTGCAAGAGCCTTATTCAGCGATTCTTTCTGAAACTTCTGCAAGAAAAATATTTAATGTAACCGGTAATAATTTTACAGCAATTATTGGGAAGGCAATTACCATGGGAACTGATTCCCTGCCTTATAAAGTAACTGCTGTTTGCAAAGATGTTCCTGAAAATTCTCACTTGTCTTTTGATATACTTGCTTCCTATACTACAATACTTTCAGGTCCCAGTCCATACAAACAGGCTGATTATGATTTTACAGATTCCGATTTTTGGCATTATATTCAATTGAAACATGGAACAGATTATAAAGCAGTCCAGGTAAAATTTGCAGCATTCAGTCAAAGACATTTCCAGGGCAATAAAGTTTCGGGCAGTGATGAAAAGTTTTATTTGCAGCCGCTTTCAAAAGCACATCTCTATTCTGATTTTGAATATGAAATTGGTAATGTGGGGAGTTCAACTGTAGTATGGGGATTGCTGATAATTGCAGCATTAATAATAATTATTGCCTGGGTGAATTATATAAATCTTGCTACTGCAAAATCTTTAGAGAGAGCTAAAGAAGTAGGTGTAAGAAAAGTTTCCGGTGCTACAAGATCACAACTCATCAGGCAGTTTCTTACAGAATCTTTCATGCTGAATGTCGTTGCGTTACTCATTGCATTATTAATAGTAACGCTTATGCAAAAAAGTTTTAACAGTCTTATCCAACACCAGTTATCACTATCATATTTATTCCGCGAAGGATTGAATGGTTATAATGTAACTGCTGCTTTATTAACGCTTATTGCAGCAGGAATTTTAGTCTCAGGATTTTATCCTGCATTTGTTTTATCATCCTTTAAACCTATTCTTGTTTTAAAAGGAAAATATACAACATCCGGTAAAGGAATTTTGCTTCGGAAGGCTTTGGTTATCGGGCAGTTTGCTGTAACGGTTACATTGATTATTGGTTCGTTCGTAGTGTATAAACAAATAAAATTTGTGAACGAACAAAACCTGGGCATGGATATTTCTCAAATGCTTATTATTAAGCCACCTCTGCTTACCAGCTACGATTCAACATTTATAAAAAGAGAAAATAGCTTTACCGCGGAGTTAAAAAATGTATCAAATATTTTAGGTGCATCAGCATCTAACAAAGTTCCCGGCAATGAACTCAGCAGGGGATTTGATGTTCATCTTACAACGGATAGTTCCAGCAATCACTATACAGTGAGACACATGGGCGCCGGGGAAGGGTTTATAGAATTATATGGTATAAAAATAAAAGCAGGAAGAAGTTTTTTATCATCTGACTATAATCCTGACTTCCATAAGCTACATAACATCATCGTTAATGAATCTGCTGTTAAGCTACTTGGTTTGCCCTCTGATGATGCGGCTTTAGGGAAATCTGTTACGCTGTTTGGTAACAATTGGGATGTTGTGGGAGTTATCAATGACTTCCACCAAAAATCATTGCGCTACCCTTTGGAACCAACTTTTCTTGTACCTACATACAGTACCTATAATCCTATTTCAATAAAAGTAGCTACAAGAGATCTATCCAAAACTATAGCTTCAATCAGGAAAAAATATGACGCATTCTTCCCGGGCAATGTATTCGATTATTATTTTCTTAATGAAAAATTTAATGAGCAATACAGCGATGACCAGCTTTTTGGAAAAGTATTTTCAATCTTTGCAGGCTTCGCCATTTTTATAGCCTGCCTGGGTTTGCTTGGCTTATCGTTATTTGCGACTGCACAGCGTACAAAAGAAATAGGAGTGAGGAAAGTTTTAGGTGCGTCAATATCTAATATAGTACTACTGTTATCAAAAGATTTTATAAAGCTTGTGCTTATTGCTTTTGTAATAGCATCACCGCTTGCGTGGTTCATTATGCATAACTGGCTGCAGGATTTTGCTTATCGCATCAATATTAGCTGGTGGATATTTCTCTTTGCAGGCTTGCTTGCTATTACAATAGCATTAGTAACAATAAGTTTTCAATCAGTAAAAGCTGCAATGGCAAATCCGGTTAAGAGTTTGAGAAGTGAGTGAATAAACCGAAATCATGATTATTTCGGTATAAAAGTTTTAGAATGATTAAATAACCGGAGCACAAAATATGATAGGCAATTGCATAAAAAATCTATCCGCCATATTTGGCAGAATAAATTTTCGTCTCAGCGGGGTTTCATGCTGCTCTCAAAACCATGAGATGAACACCCCACTGAGACGTCATCGCACTACTTCAGTTTTATTTCCTTCAACATTTCTCCAAAAGGCTTTGAAACGTTATTTATTATGATCAGATAAGTTTTATCTGGTAAAAATATTGAATGGATAAAATCTGAATTACTTTCCGGTGTCCAATCTTTTAATTCTGCAAAACTATTCTTTATCATTTCCAGCTTTTCCCTATTATTTTTTGAAACCACTATTAATTTGGTTACAGGGTTTTTTTTAATTTCTTCGAGAGTATATAAACTAATTTCTTCCCGGTGTTCTCGTATGCTTCTTTCAGGAAAGGTTCTGCGAATAGAGTCAGAATAAGAAGAGTTTTCGCAAATAATAAATCTTTCGCCCATTAAATTATGCATGTCATATATCCATTCAGGAAATTTCTCTTCGTATAATTTAATGTACGTATCCACAAACGTTTTATCTATTTGTTTGTTACTGTTTATATATTCTTCCGTTAAAGGATATATTTCATGCGCCATGGAACCAATGTATTTGTTATAATACCATTTATCAGGCGGCATCTGTGACCCCCTTAGTTTGGTATATAAATATCCGCTTGATAAGGCAGTAGTGATGGCCTCATTAAAAAGTAATTCGGCATACATGCTATACTTGGAGGGGTTTTCTTTAAACCATTTATCAAATTCTTTTTTAAATTCCAGGGATTGTTCATCATAAATAATATGAAATGATTCGTGAAACATAAAAGAAAGAAAAAGCGAAATGTCTTTTTGATTAACCGGTAGCCTGATGTAGGCATAGTTAAAAAACGCAAATGCACTTATATCATTGCCGGGCAATGATGGACAAACATTAAGTATAAACGGCCTTGACATATCCCAGCTCGAATTATGAAATTTCACCACCTCGTTCACAAACAGACTAATGTCTGTCTCTTTAATTTTGGTATCAATTAATTTAATCTGCTTCTTTATGATTATCTCGTTGGGATTGTAAACAAGGGCCCTAAAAACTGGTACAAACTGAGATAAGACTGTAGTAAGTTCCAACAAATCAGAATTCGGAATAATGCCTAATGCTTTAGATGAGAATTGCTGAATAGAATTGCTTTCAATTAAACTTTTGCCCAATAAAAAATAGGTATTTCCTCCAATTTTATTACCGTAAGGGTACTGCGTATATTCATACCAGTAGAAGTAATTAATGTTTTCAAATTTTGCAAGTAACCCCTGATAAGCCTTTGTATTATATGCTGATTTCAGAAACCCGGTTTTATTCGCATTAGGCCCGGAGTTATTTGAAATGTCAATGACAAACTGGAAAACAGCCAGCGGTTCAGAAAATTGAACTTTAAAGGTTGCTTTTTGTCCGGATGATTGGTGGATGCTAAATATAAAAAGAGCTGAAATTGCCACGTGTTTCATTTGCATTTTAAATTTAGGTTAGTATATATGTGTACATGAAAAGCCAATAATTGCAGCCAAATGTTCAAAGGCCTGTGGAGTAAAGAATGCTTATAAAATAACAATTTCAGGAATATGGTTCAGGATGTACTGAGATAGTTACTGAAACATGAAATTTTAATTGTGAAGCGTTCTGAAATATTTTTAAAAACTAATTCAAAATCTCTGGACTATCACTCGTTCCTCCTGCACAAACGTAACGATATTAGCTATCCTTGGTCTTGCTCTTTAAAATTAAGAATATCCAGAGCAACAAAAAAGAGCGCCGATATCTGGTTTCTCAGCGGGGCTTTCCGATTTAAATTTTAAACTTTAAAACTACCCATCGGAAACCCCGATGCTTGTGGAGACGCTGAAAAATGTAAAGGTGGGCATTCTAAATATTTAATGTCCCTGCGCCAGCGCGGTTCATGCTGCTCTCAAAACCATGAAATGAAAACCCTGCGAAGACGTATATAATAAAAAATGAAAAATGATTGTTTCCCATGGCTCAATTATATTTATCTAAAAAATGTATGAACAATTACCATTCATGCTGGCGCTCATCGCAGCCATTGTGCTGATAGAGATGCTGGCAAACAAACTGCGGATCGCTTACCCGGTGTTATTGGTAGTGGCAGGTTTATTCATCGGTTTT